>CALOBG010000043.1:0-13669 GCA_942490995.1 uncultured Gammaproteobacteria bacterium | reverse complement strand
CGGTTTCCACATTTCGTAGCCGTTGAACATCACTTTGTCGCCCCACGAAATCGCATCGCAGGGACATTCGCGCACACATTTGTAGCAATGGTTGCAGAAGTACTGCAGACCGAAATCGATCGGCTGATCGACCGCCAGCGGCAGATCGGTCGTTACCACGACGGACTTGAAGCGCGGCCCGACGAACGGATTCAGGACCAGCTCACCGATGCGGCTCAGTTCGCCGAGCCCGGCCCACAGCAGCAGCGGGATATGCAACACATCGCTGTCCGCGTTGGTCTGTGAGCGCGCCGGGAAACCCAGCGCCCGCACCTGCGCGGCCATCACGCCGGCGATTTCCGCACCGCGCAGGTAACCGCGCATCGACTGGGTGCCGGAGATCCAGTCGTCGCCGCTGGCGCCTTCCATGGTGTCAAAGCCCTGGTCGATGAGCATGACCACGGCGTAGCGGTGATACATCTCGATTGGTGTGCCGTCCTGCCGGTGCGAATGCCAGGCATAGCGCGGAATTTCGCAGATCCCGGTCAGGTCCGCACCGAGGGCGTAGGACAGGGCCTTGATTGCACGGGCGTTGTCGCGCGCGTCGCCGCAGCGCAGATCCGGCGTCGCGGCGACGGCACCGTCCTGAAACGGCACCAGCGCACGTATTGCCGCCAGCAGGCTGCGCGAGGTCGGGTGCTTGAACGAAAAATTGCCGCGTTCGCGCTGGGCCTTCGCGCCCAGATCGCCCTGCAGGGCGCGCTCAAAAAACGCCGCGCGCTTCGGCACCCGCGGCACTTCGTCGTCCAGGATCAGCGTGGTCGGGCGCGCGACCCGGCGCACCTGCTCCATCGGATAGCGGCTCAAGTGGTCCGGGCGCCGCTGGCGGCGACGTCGTTCGCGTCCCGAAGTTGCGCCGTTGATCCCCCACCAGTAGCGCAGCGAGCGCGCGCGCATGGCGTCAGCGTGTAACGGTTCGTCGTGGGCCACGGCATAGTCGGTGATAACCGCGGCAAGCGCGAAGCGCTCGACAAACGGGTTGGCCAGACCGGCATCGGTACGCACCGCGAGACCGGCCAGCACCGCCAGGCGTTCGACGTCGACGAGTTCGTGCCCGGCGATATGGACGCGCGCGGCGAAACCCATCCAGCGGATGTGCCCGGCGATCAGCACGGCAATCTCGGCCGCGCGCATGGCCGCAAGCGCGTCGCCGGCCGGCGCCAGCCAGTCATGGGCGGGATTATCGCGACCCGCCAGCCGGCCGTGCTCGATCAGCAGGACCACCGCGTGGTCCCCGCCGGTGGCCGTGACACCTTCGCCCCAGGCATTGTTTGGCATGCGACAGCAGCCGACCTGCGCGGCGTCCATGAAATAGGCGAATCCTTTGAGGTCGGCCGCACGCCGCGCACGATCGTCCGGTACCGGGGCGCGCGCCGGAGCCGGCGCAACGTCGAGGAACTGCGCGTAGATTTCACGGTACTGATCGGCGATGGCCGCGAGCGTCGACCTTGCATGCGGCTGCGGACTCGCCACAACCCGACGCGGCCGCGCACATTCGGTGGTGCGCAATCCGGGATCGCGCGGCAGACACTCGAGGGGATAGCTACCCAGCTCGGCGGCACGCCGGCGCGAACGCGGAAAGGCGATCATGCGCTTGCTGCCGCCGACCGCAGCGACGGATCGGCGGCGCTCCCGGCGCGTTCCGCGGTTTGCGCGAACGTTTCCCACGCTGCGCGCAAACGCCGATGCCGGGCCAAACCGAGCGCAAACCGCCGTTCGCGCACGCCGCCCTTGGCGCGCATCAGCGCCAGCAGATCGCGCTTCTCCGTCGCGCTCCAGTCCGCCAGCCCGGACAGCGGCGCGATCAATACCGCCAGATCGGCGAACGAACGCTGCTCCGGTTCCGGCCAGCGGCTGCGATCACCACTATCGAGGAGGCGCTCAACGTATGTAATCGACCAGCTACGCGCGGCCTCCCGATCGCCGCCGAAGCGGGCACCGATCCAATGCGTGGCGGCAAGGCTGACGGCGCCGGGCTCAAGCCGCGTGCGTTGCCGATGCGGCGCCAGATCAAGTTCCAGATACGATCCGCACAACCGTCGCAGCGTCGCCGGCGACGTGCGCTCAGCCTGCGCGCCGTGCAGGCGCTGCCAGGCGCGTTCGGCGACGGTGCGCAGGCGCGTATCGATCGGCCGAAAACCGAAGCGGTAATAAAACCAGAATGCCGCCGAGCGGATCGCTTCCGGGTTGCCGGCGCCGAACTGGTAAGGCTCGACGGTGAACACGCGTACCTTGAAATGGTGGTGATAAAGCCGCAGCAATTGCGCAAACGTGTGCGCGCTTTCGCCGCCTCGAAACGTATCGAACACGTTGATGCCGATTTCGCAGCGATCAAAAAACATCCAGCCGCCGCCGTAAGCGACGGGTACGCGGTTTTTAGCCAGTACGAAGCCGTAGTAGGTGTTCAGCAATCCGCGCTGCGCGGGCTGGTGACCGAACAGGGCCACGCCGATGCCATGGCCGAGATCAAAAAACGTCACGTCGCGTGGTTCGGCGAAGGTTACCGGATCGGTTTCGCGATGGCGCACGGCAAGCACCGCGCGAGCGGTGTCGATCAGCAGCCCGGCCTGTGCTTTCGGCTGCGGACGGCAATGCGGCAGCGGCGTGGCTAGAATCGTCGCCAGATCGACGCTGCGGCTCAACGCGCGCGAATGGTAATGACGCCGACCGTGCGGCAGGCGCGCGAAGCTGCGCGATGCAATGCGCTGGTCGAGGCGCCAGCGGATCTCCAGTTCGAACAAATCGAAAACGTGATCGTGGACTCGCGTCGGCAGGCGCAGGGCGGCGAAATGATCGAGCAGCCAGCGCAGATCCGAGCCCGCGGTCGCCGCGCCGCGCGCCACGGCGACCCATTCCTGGGTGCTGTGCACCGTCTCCGCCAGGCCATCGCTTTCGGCCGGTTCGACCACGGTTGCCAGCATGGCATCGAGGCCATCGCCGCCGGACCCTTCGTGCCAGGCGATTTCGGTGTCGCGCGGAAAACGCGCCGCCAGCCAGTTCGAACTGGTGACCGACAGGCGGCACAGGGTTTCGCTGTGGGCGATGCCGGAATCGCGCAGCCGCGCCACATCGCGCTGGCGGGCGCGGCGCATGAAGTTGCGCGTCGCCCGTGCGAGGCGGCGTAATTCGCTGTCGGCGAGATCGAGCGTACGGCGATCGTCGGGAAAGGCCGCGGCGAACAGCAGCAGTTCGTGATAGGCAAGCAGCACACCGACATCATCGATGGCCGCAGTGCTGGCCTCGCGCAGCAGCCGCCGGCGCGCGGCGGCGTGCGGGGCGCCGAGGTGGGTCCGTATTGAACGCAGCTCGTGGACGATGTCCGCCAGGGTCGCGTGAACTGCACCTCGCCCGCGGCCCGGGTCAGGCGGTTCTGCCATCATCGACGCTCCAGCCTCGAAGGTTCGAGTTACCACTATAGCGCCTCTCCCGGCGCCCGCCATGCCCGGGCCAGCCGAGCGGCGGGCCGTCTGGGGCTGGATCCTGAGCGCCGCGTCGGTCAGCATGGCAGGGCCTATAATTCTCCATTCACGCCGCTGGCAGGGAAACGCATGTCCACCGTGATTCGAATTTTTGTGCTGTGCACCGCCATGGCGGCGAGCTGCACAGCCGCCGGCACGGCCGGCGAGCGACTGCAACCCATCACGGCCGCGCACTGGAACCGCGCCGCCGCCGCCCACCTGCTCGAGCGCGCCGGCTTCGGCGGCACGCCGGCAGAGATCGATCGCCTGGCGGCCATGTCGCCGTCGGCGGCGGTCCGCTACCTGGTCTATTTCGAGGGCGCCCCGCCCGCGCAACTCGCGGCTTTCGACCATTCCGGTATTTTCGATGCCGGGCTCGATCCGTTTCCGCCCAGCCGCCCGGCCACCACCAAGCTTGCCGAGCAGACCGGTGAGGCGCTCGGCATCAAGGTCAAAGCCGCTGGCAATCGCCCTCTGCAGCCGATCGTCAACAAGTTTTTTTACTGGCTGCGGGCGAGCCGCCTGGAAACTGATCGGGTCGCGCAATGGTGGGCGCAACGCATGCTCACAACGCCGCGTCCGCTGCAGGAAAAAATGGCCCTGTTCTGGCACGGCCATTTCGCCAGCAACGAAGACAAGGTCCGCGACTACCGCAAGATGCTCAAGCAGCTCGAGCTGTTCCAGGACCAGGGACTCGGCAACTTTCGCAGCCTGCTGATCGGCGTGGCGCAGGATCCGGCGATGCTCGCGTTCCTCGATGCCGGGGTCAACGTCAAAGGCTCTCCGAACGAAAACTTCGCGCGCGAGATCATGGAGCTGTTCACCATGGGCGTGGACAACTACAGCGAGCAGGATATCCGCGAAGCGGCGCGTGCGTTTACCGGCTGGAACTTCACTGGCCTTGAGTTCAACGTGAATCCCGAGCAGCACGATGCCGGCGAAAAATCGTTTCTCGGCAGGACCGGCAATTTCGACGGTGTCGAGATCATCGACATCATCCTTGAACAAGCCGCAACGCCGCGCTTCATCGCCGGCAAGCTGTATCGCTACTTCGTTCGGGACACCCTCGATGCTGAGCTGCAGGACGCCCTTGGACGCCGTTTGCAGGCCGTCAACTACGAACTGCAGCCGTTCCTCGAAACCCTGTTCCTGTCGCGCGAATTTTACGCCGACGACGTCGTCGGCCGGCGCATCAAGGGGCCGGTGGAACTGGTCATCTCGACGTATCGCAAGCTCGGCCTCGACAACCTGCCCGGCGCGCCGGATTTCAATCTCGTCACCGGCGCCCTCGGTCAGCGCCTCATGCATCCGCCGACAGTGGCGGGCTGGAGCCACGGTCGCGCCTGGATCACACCGAGCCTGCTCATCGAACGCGGTAATTTCGCCCTCGACCTGGCGTTCCCCGATATCGAATTCATTGCCGAGGACCGCTACCCGGTTTATCCCAGCGGCGCGGAGATCCGCGCGGTGCACCAACGCCTGCGCGCGGGACAGGACATGGCCTCGGCGACCCGCCCGGTCGACATGGACATGGCCATGGGCGAAGACATGATGGCGGCTTCGAACCAGGTCGATCGCGACGAGGCGTTCAATACCCGCTACGGCAGCTACCGCGGCTGGATGATGGCGCTCGAACGCGTCAAGCCGATCGAGCGTGACGTCGCGTTCCTCGATCTGACCACCATGGTCATGCGCAATGAACTCGCTACGCCACTGGCGGTGGTCGATTATTTTGCCGCGCGCTTTCTGTCCGTACCGCTCGACGGCACCAGCCGCCAGCGCCTGGCCGATGTCTTCGAGCGCGAACTCGGCAGCAACGATGTACTCGGCTCGGGCACGGTGATGGAGGAACCCCTGCGGGTCCTGCTACACCTGTTGCTGAGCCGACCGGAATACCAACTGGGATAACACGCGTGATTAGCCGAAGAAAACTCCTCCATGGCGGTGCGGCACTGGCCGGCCTGACACTCGTCCCGGCCCGCGAACCACGACTGCTGGCCCAGGCGCTGGCCGCCGAAGCGGCCGCCGCCAGTCGCATCCTTGTCGTGTTCGAGTTGTCGGGCGGCAATGACGGTCTGAACAGCGTCGTACCCTACGGCGACGATGCCTACTATCGCCTGCGGCCGCGGATCGGGCTGCGCAAAACGGATCTGCTCACGATCGACGACCACTGGGGTTTCAACCCCGGCATGGCCGGCCTGCATAAATTGTGGAACGACGGACAGCTTGCGGTGATCCACGGCTGCGGCTACGAACGTCCGGCGTTTTCGCACTTCACCTCGATGGCCTACTGGCATACGGCGTCCCCGAACGGCGGCGACGAATACGGCTGGTTCGGGCGCCTCGCCGACCACATGGCGCCGACCAGGCGGCCAAATTTCCTCGTCAACATCGATACCGCACAATCGCTCGCGGTCAAAAGCCGGGTGCATACACCGGTCGTGTTCGACGAGCCGGATCGTTTTCAGCGCCGGACCCTGATCCAGGAACAGCCGCTTATCGAGCAGTTCAACAGCGAGCCGACCGGCAACCACGCGCTCGATTTCCTGAACAGCGTATCGCACAGCGCCAACCAGGCCTCGGCGCTGGTGCGCGAGGCCTGGGCGCGCTACAAGACGCCGGTCGATTACGGCATCGTGCCGTCGCAGTTTCCGAAAATTGCCGCCTGCATCGAAGCCGGTCTGCCGGCGCAGCTCTACTACCTGGCCTTCCGCAACAATGCTTTTGACACCCACGTTCAGCAACCGGACCTGCATCGACGGCTGCTGACCTACGCCGCCGATGCGGTGCACGGCTTCCTGCGCGACGTCGACCGCCTCGGCTATGGCGACCGCGTCAGCGTGATGATGTTCTCGGAGTTCGGGCGGCGCGCCGGCGAAAACACCAACCTCGGCACCGACCATGGCACCGCCAATGTCATGCTGCTCGCCGGCAAAGGCGTCAAAGGCGGCCACTACGGCAGTCCGCCCGATCTCAACGTGCTCGACGCTACCGATAACCTGGTTTACACGACCGATTTTCGCCGTGTCTATGCAACCGCGATCGATGGTTGGCTGGGACTCGGCGTTGCCGACAAGGTCCTCAAGGGTCACTTCGAAACGTTCCCCGTCTACGCATAAACACGCGCGGCCAGCGACGGGTTCCTGATGGACAAGGATTATTTTTCCGCGCAGGCCGACATCTATCGCCAATTCCGGCCCACCTACCCGACGCAACTGTTCGACTACCTGCTCCGCCACACTGCCCCGCGGCCGCTGGTGTGGGACTGCGCAACCGGTAATGGCCAGGCCGCCACCGCGCTGGCCGCCCGCGCGCGCGTGGTCGTGGCGACCGATCAAAGTCGCGAACAATTGCGCCAGGCGCCGGCCCGCCCCGGCGTGCACTATGTGCAGGCTGCCGCCGAAGCGGCGCCGCTGCCGGATCGATGCGTCGACCTGCTGACGATCGCGCAGGCCCTGCACTGGTTCGACTTCGAGCGCTTCTACCGCGAAGTCAACCGCGTGCTGCGTCCCGGCGCGCTGGTCGCGGCCTGGACCTACAGCTTCCTGGCCGTAACGCCGCAACTCGGCCCTACCCTCGACGCGGTTGTACAGCGGTTCTACCACGAGGTCATCGGCCCCTACTGGCCGCCCGAACGGCGCTGGGTGGACGACAACTATCGCACCATTCCGCTGCCGTTCGAGGCGCTCGATGCGCCGCCGTTCAGGATCGAGGTTAACTGGGATCTCGATGCCATTGTCGGCTATATCGCGTCGTGGTCCGCAGTGCAGGCTTACCGCCAAGCACGCAACGAAGACCCGATGCCCGCGCTCGCCGCGCGCCTCGCCGCGCACTGGGGCAAGGCGCACGCCTGCCGACCGCTGTCGTGGCCACTCGGTCTGCGCGTGGCACGGGTCGCGTCCTGAACGTGGCACGCGCTGGCGTATAATTCAGGGTCTCTGCCAGACGAGGTTTGAGGATGGCGAAATCGCTACAGGAACAGTTGCTCGCCGCGGGTGCGGTCAAGAAAGACCGCGCCGCCCGGCTCAAGAAGGCCAAACACAAACAGGGTAAACAGCAACTGCGCGGCGCGGCCGGCGACGACGACATCAAGCGCTCGGCCACGCTGGCGCAGGCCGAAAAACTTGAACGCGATCGCGAACTGTCGCGCGTTCAGCAGCACGAGCGTGAAGTCAAGGCCCGCGCCGCACAGCTGCGTCAGCTGATCGTATCGAATCGCATCGACACCGACGCTGGCGACTCTCCTTACAACTTCGCCGACGGCAAACTGGTGCACAAACTCTTCGTTACCGGCGCACAGCAGACCGCACTCGCCAACGGTAAACTTGCGGTCGCCCGCCTGGATGACGGGTACGCCCTGGTTCCCGCCGCGATCGCCGCGAAGCTGCGCGAACGCGATGCCGACGTCGTAGTCCTGCTCAATGCCGCGACGACTGCAGACGTCGACGACCCCTACGCGGATTACCAGGTGCCAGACGATCTCACCTGGTGATACGCCGCGTGTTAACCTACGCGCAGCAGATCTGAATATCGACCGTTGACGGGTGTCGGCCAGATTCCCGCAGAATTTTTACGCCTCAAGGACTGCATTCATGCCTGTCAGATCAATTGCCTTGCTGATCGCAACCACCTGCATTGCCCTTAGCGGCTGCAGCAAAGAGGCTGCCGAGGAAGCCGGCGCCCAAATCAAGCAGGCCGAATCGGCCATCAGCGCCACTGCCGACGCCACCCTCGATGCCGCCAAAGTCGCCGGTAGCCGCGCCGCGGCAGCCACCGACGACGCCGTCGAACAGGGCGCGGCCGCGGCTGAGAAAGGCGCCGAGTTAGTCACCGAAATGGCAGTCGAGGCCAGCGAGTCCGCCAGCGACATGGCGGCCGACGCGATGGCGGCGGCGCGCGACGCCGGCGCGCAGAGCAAAGGAAAAATCGCCGATGCCGCCGATGCCGCCGATGCCGGCGCCAATATGCTCGAAAAGGCCAAGGCGGATGCACTGGAAGCGAAATCCGGCATGGGTGAAAAAGCCGGCGCTGCGATCGACGCGGCCGCGGACAAGGCCAGGCAGCTACTGAAAAAAGAGTGACGCCGAGAACTGCCTACTCGGGTTTATGCGCCCGCACCAGGATCCGATCGGTGGCGTAGCGCAAGCCGTCGGCATATACCGAGCGCGTGTGGTCGTCCTGCGGGTTGTGCAACAGGTCTGATTTCGCCTCGATTGTGAATCCGGCACGGGTCAGCAGGGCATCGATGATATGCGGCTCGAGGCGATGCAGTTCGGCGTTGTCCTGCCCGGCCACGCCGACATGTTCACTGATCGCGAGGGTCCCACCCGGCTTCAACGCCGCGTGCATCGCACGCAGATAATCCAGCACCGCGGCTTCGCCATCGGCGTTGTAAATGTCGTGCATGTTGAATCCCCAGAACACCATGTCCATGCTGTTCTGAAACGGCAGATCGTCGATATCGACCATCATGTAGCGCACGTTTGGCAGGCGCTCGTCGGCGAGGCGGCCGAGCATGGCCGCGTGGTGCGCACCGTCGATGAGGCGCAGGATGAAGTGCCCGTTCTGAGCATAAACGACGCCGTCAGGACCAACCGCCGCGGCCAGGATCTCGGTGTTATAACCGCCGCCGGCAATGACATCGAGAACGGTCATGCCGGCACGGACGCCAAAAAACTGCATGGTCTCGAACGGCTTGCGACCGGGATCCTTGGCCGCGTCATAACGATCGCGGCCCGGCGCAGCAAGCTGTGCGGATATGCGCGCGGCCATAGCGTCGCTGGCGCTGTCGGCGTGCGCCGAGGCCGTCGTAGCGAGCATCCCCAACAGTAAAACTGCCCATCCATAACGCATATCGTTCTCCACGGTGTCGCGGGTGGTGGTCTGATTCTAGCCGAAGCCAGGCACCGTGCACCCCGCGCGCCTTGTCCGCGGCATTCCCGGTTTACGTTTTCCACCAGCCTGCCCATGCCGGGGGAACAACCACTGCGGATACCGTGGGCGGCGTGGCGCGCGTCATTGTCGAAACCGGACATTCGTCACAGCCGGCCCTGTCAGCGACAGTTAGCATCCGACTCAAGCTCGGTGCGAACCGAGACCAGACCGATAATAAAAAGCGACCAACGCTTGAGGGGAACAACGATGCAACATACCGCCACGTCTACGGCTGCGGCGCACCGCTGGTGCTTGAGCATAACGCTGGCGCTCGCCAGCCTGGGCGCCAACGCCGCTACCCAGGGCTTCGGTCCGAGCGCGTACCTTGAGGCTTCAGACAGTCCCTTCGCGGCGGTCAGTTTTACTCAGTTTTACCTTGAGAACTTTGAAGAGAACGCGCTCAATACCCTCGGGGTCAGCGCCGGGCCGGGCCTGATCATTATCGGCATGGATCCGCAGGTCGATTCGGTCGACGCTGACGATGGCGTCATCGATAACGATGGCAGCGGCGGCCGTTCCTTGTATACCAACTTCGCAACCACCAGTATCAGTTTCGAATTCGACGCCGCCGCCCTCGGTCGCCTGCCGACGCACGCCGGACTGGTATGGACCGACGTCGGCCAGGTTATCAATCCCGCCCCGCTCGGTTTCGGTGAAGTTATTTTCGAGGCCTTCGACGCTGCTAATCAGCTCATCGTCTCGATCCTGCCGGGGACGCTGGGCGACGGCGATACGTTTGGCGGTACCGCCGAAGATCGCTTTTTCGGTGTCCAGCACGACCTCGGCATTGCCCGCATCGTGATGACCATGCCTAACAGCAGCGACTGGGAAGTGGATCACCTCCAATACGGTATTGCCGTGCCGCTGCCGGCGGCGGTGCTGCTGATGGCGCCGGCACTGCTGGTACTCGGCTACCGCGGTCGGCGGGAAATATAGGAACCGGCCAACGGTCAGGTTGTTTCGTCACGGCGCAATGACAACGTGAACTGAGAGAATTCCGTTGCTCTCCCCCGCTTCCGCGTCGGTTAAACTGTCGCGGGGCAGGCTCATTTGTATCGGGGGGGGATCCGCGCCGTATGCGGCGCGCCAGCGTGACCAGACACTCAACTTCAGGCCGCGGTCGCAAGGCCGGCGCCGTGATCCCGTACCAGGTGGCGCCGGCGGTAAGCCTTGCCGCCTTGTCGCCGGCGGCCGTGGCGCGGGAATTCAAGGCCGCGCTCGCCGCTGGTGTGCGCCTGCGCGCCGACGGCACTGCGCGCGGCGCACCCGAAGCGCTGCTGCGCGGCGGCTACACGCCGCGCTACAAGTTCGTATTGTTCGACACGGTGTACTACCTCACCAACGTACGCCAGAACCCCAGCCTGCGTTTCCTGGTTGCCTGGGTGATGCCGGCGGCCGGCGCGCGCGTCCTGCATGCACGCATTTTTTACAAGGACGTATCGCTGGTGTGGCGCTCGGCATCACATTTCGTGCCGGCGGAAAACTGGATCGGCAAAGGCGATGTCGCCGTGGTTACCCGTAACGGTTATAAATACATCGACTCGATCGAGGAAACCACCGATCTGCCGCTGGAGATCCAGGATGCCCTGGAAACCATCAATGCCGCCGCGCATCCGGCGCGCGGGGACAACGTCGCCGTTGAACGCATTCTGCGGTCCGGTCCGGTCGATCGCATTCAGCCCTATGACGATTTTCGCGCGCCACGGCGGCGCGCGCTCGCCGAGCCGCGCAATCGCGTCAACGGTGGTCGCTCAGTGGCGACCTTCGGGCGCGCCGACGATCCGGAGTCATTACGAATCGCGCCTGGCTACGAGCCGGACTTCGCGCGCGGCGTTATCGAGCACAGCCACTCGTCGAGCAGCATGTACGGCGGCGAGCTGATGCGTTATCGGATCCTGTCGGTAAACCGCCGCATCCAGTACCTGTTCATCGCCGCGGCGCGCCACGTCTGGATCATTCCGCCGCAGACCCTCGGCACCGAGATCATGAGCTACGGCGTACGCACGGTCACCGTACCGATCAACGATCGGCTGTGTGTGCCGGGCTTTGAGTTTCACTACCTCGACGACACCGTCGAGCCGCCGGAATTCGTAAGTCAGATCCCGCTCGGATTCGCCGGCGCCCCGAATGCGCTCGATCCCTCGCGCGCCGACGCCAGCGCGTGGCTCGATCGGCTGCCGGTGATCCGCGCCTTCCGGCGCGAGGTACTCGGGGTACGAGGGCAGTAATGGCGCGCATCAAGGCGCTTTGGCTGACGCTGTTGAGCGGCGTCCTGTGGCTGGGTACGGTGTCGGCCATCGAGCGTCTGGAACCCGCCGAGGTGCCGGCGCCATTACAGCCCTGGGTCGACTGGGTGCTCGCCGCGCACCCCGACCGCGACTGCCCGCTGCTGGCCGACCGTGGCAGCGAGCGGCGCTGCGCATGGCCGGCCGCTGTCGCGCTGGAACTCGAACCTGATGGCGGGCGCTTCCGCGCCGAGTGGCAGGTGTTTGCCGAAAGCTGGATCGCGCTGCCGGGCAACGCCGAGTCCTGGCCGCAGCAGGTCATGGTCAACGACACGGCTCGCGCGGTGGTGGAACATGACGCGCGACCGAGCCTCAGACTCGCACCCGGTACCTATACCATCAGCGGTCGCTTCGGCTGGCCTCGACTGCCGGAATTCGTGGCCGTGCCGCTTGATAGCGGGCTGGTCAGCCTGTCCGTCAATGGCGTGGCCGTTGCTGCGCCCGACATCGACGCTGAAGGACGCATCTGGCTGGGTGGCAGAAGCCGCTCGACGAGCGCGGCATCGCAGGAGAACCGCCTCGGTCTGACGGTCATGCGCCGACTGGTCGACGACAGCCCGATGGAGCTGTATACCCGCATCGAATTCGATGTGACCGGCGAAGCGCGCGAACAGCTCGTCGGCACACCGCTGCCGGACGGTTTTATCGCCGTCGACCTCGAGGGACCGCTGCCGGCACGGCTCGATGCCAACGGCATGCTGACCGTGCAATTGCGACCGGGGCGTCACGTCCTGGTGGTGCGCGCGCGCCATCCGCAGTGGGTCACGCGCGTGACAATCCCGGCCCAGGCGGCGCCGTGGCCGGACCAGGAAGTGTGGACCTTTGAAGCACGCAGCGATATCCGCGTGGTCGAGCTTAGCGGCGTTCCCGCTGTCGATGCACGGCAGACCCGCCTGCCAGCGGAGTGGGCGCACCTGCCGGCCTACGCAATGGCCGCGGGGGCAAGCCGTGGAACTGACCGTCACGCGACGTGGCAACCCCGATCCGGAACCCGACAAGCTCAATCTGTACCGCACGCTGTGGCTGGATTTCGACGGCACCGGCTATACCACCCGCGATCAGATCGGCGGGGAGATCACGCGCCAGTGGCGGCTCGACAGCAGCCCGGTGCTGCAGCTTGGACAGGTCCTCATCGACGGCTCGCCGCAGTTGATCACGCGCGCCGAGGACGGCGAGCGCGAGGGGGTGGAGGTGCGGCGTGGCGATGTCGAGGTGCAGGCCGAGGGACGCATGCTGACCTCGATATCGGACTTCGCGATCAGCGGCTGGGCGCACGACTTCCACAGCGTGCGGGCGAGCCTGCATCTGCCGCCGGGCTGGGACGTGTTCAGCGTCGGCGGGGTCGATAACGTACCTGACACCTGGATGAGTCGCTGGACGCTGCTCGACCTGTTCATGGTGCTGGTCATCGCCACCGCCGTTGCACGCCTGTGGAACTGGCGCGCGGGGGCGGTCGCGCTCGTTACCCTGGTGCTGATCTGGCACGCACCCGGCGCACCGCGCTACGTCTGGCTGCACCTGCTGCTCACCATCGCGCTGTTGCGGGTGTTGCCCGCCGGCCGCATCGCCTGGCTGGTCGGCGCGTGGCGCAACCTGACCGTGCTTGCCCTGCTCCTGGTCAGTGTCGCGTTTGTCATGCAGCAGTTGCGCGGCGCAATTTATCCGCAGCTTGAGTCCCCGTCACCACACGCCATGCCAATGAGCGCAGCGCTGCCGAACGAAGAGCGGGCGCCACCGGCAATGATGGCCGATGCGGCGATGGACATGGCACCGGCGTACGAGTTGGAGATGCCTGACGACTTGCCCGACGACGCCGTGCAATCGCTCGGTCGCACCGCGGGCGCGGCCAAAAAACATCTGCGCGTGCCCGCCTCCGCACCGTCGGTCGCACCGTCGGCGAACCTCTACGGCCTGGACCCGGACGCCATCGTCCAGACCGGCCCCGGACCGCCG
>CALOBG010000042.1:0-5934 GCA_942490995.1 uncultured Gammaproteobacteria bacterium | reverse complement strand
CGATGAAAGCGAGCGGGAACTGCGCATCGACTCGCTGGAAGTCATCGGCGACGGCGACAAGAGCCTGTCGGTGTTCGACGCGCCCAAGGACATCAAGGGCACGGCGTTCCTGAGCTACACCCATTCGCTGACCCCGGACGACCAGTGGCTGTACCTGCCGGCCCTGAAGCGGGTGAAACGTATCGCTTCGGCCAACAAATCGGGTCCGTTCGTCGGCAGCGAGTTTGCCTACGAGGACCTGACCTCCCAGGAAGTCGACAAATACACCTATAAATGGCTGCGCGATGAAAAGCTCGGCGAGCGTGATTGTTTTGTCATCGAGGCCTACCCGGCGTACGAAAACTCCGGTTATACCCGTCAGGTGGTATGGCTGGACAAAACCATGTACCAACCGATAAAAATCGATTACTACGATCGCAAAAACGCCCTGCTGAAGACCCTCGAGGCCGATGGCTGGCAGCAGTATCTCGATCAGTACTGGCGTCCGGGCACGATGAACATGGCCAATCACCAGACCGGCAAAAGCACCGAGCTGCAGTGGAACAACTACCAGTTCAAAACCGGGCTCGACGAACGCCACTTCGACCAGAACACCTTGAAGCGCACGCGCTGAGCCTTTCCTCGGCGGCAGGTCCGCAGCCACGGCAATTTCGCCCGTGGCTGCGGAGGCTCGCCGCCGTCCGGCCCTTGGTGGCCGCTCAAGTACCCGCCCGCGGCGGTCGAAACAGCGCTGGTCGGCCGCCCCGCGGCGCCGTATTGCCGACTTCCCGGCAAGCTTTGCCGAATCCCTAAAGTTCTTTGCCGCGCTTCCCGATACCTTGCTTCGGAGGCGGTGAATACGCGATTTACGCGATATATCCGTCAAAGATAAACGATGCCGGCGCCAGCCGCGGGCATCCGCGATAGGGGAACACCCATGCCGCAGACAATTAATACCAACATCATGTCGATGACCGCCCAGCGCAACCTGAACAAGACGCAGGGCGAACTTTCCACCACCATTCAGCGCCTGTCCTCGGGCCTGCGCATCAACTCGGCCAAGGACGACGCGGCCGGTATGGCCATCGCCACCCGCATGAGCTCGCAGGTCAGCGGTCTGTCGGTCGCGATCCGCAACGCCAACGACGGTATTTCCATCACCCAGACGGCGGAAGGCGCCATGGACGAAATGGTCAAGTCGCTGATCCGCGCCAACGACCTCGCCCTGCAGGCCGCCAGCTACAACACCGAAGCTGACCGCGCCTCGCTGAACCAGGAAGTCACGCAGATCATCGACGAACTGAGCCGCGTGGTGAACCAGACGCGCTACAACGGCCAGCAGCTGCTGACCGGCGGCTTCAGCGCCGACATCCAGGTCGGCACCCAGGTCAACGAAACCATCAACGTCGCGGTCAGCAACCTGTCGCCGACGGGTCTCGGTGTGGCTTCGGAATATGCTGGCGTCAACGCGCTCAGCGATTCTGCCTTTGCCGATCGCATTCGCAACACGTTTGACGCAGCGCTCGACGGTTCGGCTGACACCCTGAACGGTGTCGTATTGACCGCGGTTACCGCCTCGTCCAACTCGATCAACAAGATCAACTCGATCAACGCCGTCTCCACCACCACCGGCGTGACCGCGTTCAGCTTCGGCAACGCCGCCGTCGCCAGCACCGACGTCACCGATGCCAACGCTACCGGTGCCGCTGGTCTGACCATCAACAACGGCGCATTGAACATCAATGGCGTGTCGATCGACGGCGCCGGCGCGAACACCAGCATGGACGACCTGATCACCAACATCAACGCCAAAACCGGCGAACACGGCGTTACCGCCGTGCGTGATGCCGGTGGTGCCGCCAACCAGAGCCGCCTGGTGCTGAAAAACGAAACCGGCGCCGCCATCACCATCACGATTAACGATACCAATGCCGCCACCGTGACCGGTTTTGCTTCGGGTACGACCTCGGTCGATGCCGGCGCCAACGGTCTCATCGTGCTGAACGATGACCTCGGCACCACCACGGTGACCTACAACGATGCCGCCACCGGCAGCGCCCTGACCGGCGTCGCCGCGGCGTCCACGACCCTCACCGACGCCCCGGTTAATGCACAGTCGATTTCGACCCAGTCCGGCGCCAACCTCGCGTTGCTGTCGTTCCAGTCGGCCCTGAATCAAATCAACGAGGACCGGGCCGTGCTCGGCGCCAAGTTGAACCGTTTTGATTCGACGGTGCGTAACCTGGAAAACGTGCGTGAAAACATCTCCGCGGCACGTGGCCGTATCCAGGATGCGGACTTTGCCATGGAAACGGCAGCCCTGACCCGCGCGCAGATCCTCCAGCAGGCCGGCATATCGATGGTCTCCCAGGCCAACTCGATCCCGCAGGCCGCGCTGGCCCTGCTGCAGTAAGGCGCTGAATCTCAATCATTCATGTTTGAGTAGCTTGTGCCCGGGACCCGCACGTCCCGGGCACATATTTAGCGAGGGCCAGGTATGGTCACACAAGTCGCATTCAGTAAAGTTCAATCGGCCACCGCTGAGCCGCACCCGCCGAGGCCTGCTTCGCAGGATGGCGAAGTGCGCGCGGCGCCCGCAAGCAGACCCGCGAACGCAATCGCACCGGCGGCGGACGGAGAACAGTCCGCACAGGCCTTGAAACTCGATACCGCTGCACTCGAAGCCGCAGTCGAGAATATTGCCAGGTCGGCCAGGAACCTGCAGCGGTCGCTGCAGTTTTCGGTCGACGAGGTCAGTGGCAAAACAGTCATCACCGTGATTGACAAGGAAACCGACGAAATCATTCGCCAGATCCCGCGCGAGGAGATCCTGAATCTCGCCGACCATTTCGGACCCTGGCCCGGCGTCCTGGTCGAGACCGAAGCGTAATCTTGGCGTACTTATTGCTACGGCTATGACGAAAACCACGCTCGGGACCGCCGCTGGACTGCAAGCGGCGGGTCCGCGCATAACAAGCACGGCGCAGCAACTCGAGACACAGGCATGTTAAGTACACCCGGGATCGGCTCAGGGCTCGACATCGGCAGCATCATCAACCAGTTAATGGCGATCGAACGACGGCCGCTGGTCGAACTCGGTACCGACCAGGTCGGGCTCGAAGCCCAGCTCAGCGGCTTCGGCAAACTGAAAAGCACCGTCTCGCAGTTCAAATCGGCGATGGGCGAACTCGCCGATACCGATACCTACAAGGCTTTCAAAGCGACCTCTTCGGACAGCGACGTGATCAGCGCCAGCGCCGACGCTACCGCAGCCAAGGGCAACTATGCCATCGAGGTGCTGCGGGTCGCCGAGAATCACCGCCAGGCCGCCGCCACCGTATTTGCCGATACCGGCACCACCACCATCGGCCTGCCCGGCGAGACCATGACGATCACGGTCGGCTCGACCGCTTTCGACGTCGAAATCGGTGACAAAACCCTGGAACAGGTCCGCGACAGCATCAACAGTGCGAGCAATAACAGCGGCGTAACCGCTTCCATCCTGCAGGACGACAACGGCTTTCACCTGACCCTGTCCGCCGACGCGACCGGCTCGGCCAATTTCGTTACGCTCGCCTACAGCGGGGCCGACCCGTTCAGCATGCAGAACCTGAATCTCGACCGCGATGGCAGCCTGGTTTTCGACGCTGCCGATCTCGATGCGGTGATCACGCTGGAAAATACTTTCACCGTCACGCGCTCCAGCAACACCATCGGCGACGCCATCGCCGGAGTAACCCTGAATCTCGAATCCGCCGGCACGGTTAACTTAACCGTCGCCCGTGATAACGACAAAATCCGCGGTTCCGTGCAGCAGTTTATTTCTACCTACAACGAAGTCATTTCGGTACTCGGCGAACTGCGGCGCAGCGTGCTGGCCGACGAGCGCAGCTCACTGCTCAGCATCGAGGCGCAATTCCGTGGCGTGCTGAACACCAAATCAAGCGGTTCGGATCAGTTCACGTTTCTTTTCGAACTCGGCGTATCGACCGGACTGGATGGCAAGCTGTCGTTGAACGCGACGACCTTCAACAGCGCACTGAACAGCGATCCGGAAGGCATCGCGGCGATTTTTGCCAACAGTACCGATGGACTGGCAACCCGCTTTGAGGCGCTGGCGGAATCGTTCATTTCTGCCGGCGGCCTGTTTGACAACCGCGAACAAAGCCTGAATTCGCAGATCCGCCGGGTCGAGAACGCGCGGACGTCGCTGGAGTTCCGCCTGGTCCAGAAAGAGCAGGCTCTGGTTCAGCAGTACAGTGCGCTGGACGCGCTGCTCGCGAACCTCACCGCCACCAGCAGTTTCCTGACTACCCAGCTCGATCAGATCGCGGCGATCAACAGCCAGGCCAACGGCGGCCGATAAACTGATTTATCCATGACCGCATACAGGTCAATGTGCACTTCACGACCCGTGGGTCCAGACAGACGAGATATCTTATGAGCCAACATCTAAGCGCAGTCGATAAGTACGCCCGCCTTGGTCTTCGCACCGACATCGAAACGGCGTCTCCTCACCGCATCATCCTGCTCCTGCTCGACGGTGCGCTGGAGAAACTGCGTATTTCACGACTCGCCATGGAGCGTGGACAGATTGCCGAGAAAGGCATCAATATCAGCTGGACGATTTCTATCATCGACGGACTGCGCGCCAGCCTGAACCTCGAAAAGGGTGGCGACATCGCTGCCAACCTCGACCGCCTGTACGACTATATGACCCGCGCGCTGGCGGAATCGAACCTCGACAATGACGTCGCCAAGCTGAATACCGTCGAGCGCCTGCTCGGTGAAATTCGCGCCGGCTGGAAAGGCATCGAAAGCCAGGTCGACAACGGCAACGGCGTGGTGGTGCAGAACGAAATCGGCCCGACCGCGGTCGGCGTCGGCTGATGCGGGCCGCGACGCAGCCGGCGCTCAGTAGCTGGCAAAACGAGCTCGATGTGCTCGGCAGCGCCGCCATGGAAACGCTGTCCGCGCGCGGCGACTGGCAGGAAATCGATGGCCTGATGCAGACCTACACCAAATTGCTGCACCAGCCGCCGGCGGTACAGCGCGGCGAGCTCGCGCCGGCCTACCGTGCCGCCGAGATCCTTGTCACCCGGCTGACCGGTCGCGCACGCTCGGCGCACGAAAAAACCGGGCAGGACGTCCGTCAGCTCGGGCGCGGACGCAAGGCCGTCGGCGCCTACCGCTGAACCAGGCCGGCCCGGCGCGTCGGTAATCGACAGCGCCGCGGTTACAATATCGGTGCGGGCCAGGCCCGCAGCCGGACCCGCAGCAGCCGACCGCCATGAAACG
Organism: uncultured Gammaproteobacteria bacterium; assembly: GCA_942490995.1. Classification (GTDB taxonomy): domain Bacteria; phylum Pseudomonadota; class Gammaproteobacteria; genus UBA981. Next base: position 657 of record CALOBG010000042.1, on the reverse strand, counting down.
AGTGATCACTTTCGGCACGTTCGACGTTTTTCACGTCGGCCATCTGCGTCTGCTCGAACGCGCCCGCGCGCTCGGCGACTTTCTGATCGTCGGCGTTTCGACCGACCGCCTGAACCAGGCAAAAAAAGCCCGCAGCCCGGTTTATCCGCAGCACGAGCGTAAAGCCATCGTCGCGGCCCTGGCTTGTGTCGATGATGTCTTCGACGAACATAGCCTGGAAGCCAAAGGCGAATACATTCGCGAGCATCGCGCCGATATCCTGGTCATGGGCGACGACTGGGCCGGGTGCTTCGACGAATTCTCAGATCTGTGCCAGGTCGTCTACCTGCCGCGCACGCCGTCGATTTCGACCACCGTCCTGATCGAGAAAATCCAATCCGACTCCTGAGTCCGCGCTATGTCGACGAGCCGGCGCCGTCAGCTAGCAGTGCCAGCAGCCGCGCACGGTACCGTTCCGCCGCGCGACCATCGGCCTTGTCGTCATACACCTCGTGCAGCACCTGCGCGGCCCGCTCGCCGTGCGCGTCACGATAGGCCTGCGGTTCAGCCAGGTACTCGCCGGCCGAGCAGCGAGCGTGGCGAGGTCCGCGACCACGGTGCCGTAACGGTACTCGGCGCCGAGGGTCAAACCCTTGGGAAACGGGTGCGGTACATCCA
>CALOBG010000041.1:0-11010 GCA_942490995.1 uncultured Gammaproteobacteria bacterium | reverse complement strand
GTCGCCGAACGCAGCGAGAAACCCGCGCCGGCACTGGCCGCATGCGCGGAGGTCCGGACCGCCACCGTGATATACAGCGCGATGGCTACCAGTCCGAAGGTAATGGCGTTCATGCGCACGCGTCGCGAGTCATCACGGCTGCGATAATGGCATAATTGCCGAACGTAATGAAGCGCGCGCCGAGCCCGACCGAGGCCTCGGTGAGCCGCGGTTTGCGGTAATCCGCGCGCCGGCACAGCAACAATCCGAATGGGTCATCTATGTTTCAGAATCTAACCGGTCGGCTGAGCGCAGTCGTCAAGAATCTCAGCGGTCGAGCGCGCCTGAGCGAGGAGAATATCGAACAGACGCTGCGCGAAGTGCGCGTCGCCTTGCTCGAGGCCGACGTCGGTCTCGACGTCGTCGGGGACTTTCTCGCCGCGGTACGCGAGCGTGCGCTGGGTCAGGAAGTGATCGGTAACCTGACCCCGGGCCAGGCCTTCATTCGCGTCGTGCGCGACGAATTAACCGCCTTGATGGGCGCCGAGAACGCCGCTCTCGACCTTGCCGCGCAGGCGCCCGTGATCGTCCTCATGGCCGGCCTCCAGGGCGCCGGTAAAACGACCTCGGCGGCGAAACTTGCGCGGCGTTTGATGACCCAGGACAAAAAGCAGGTCGGACTGGTCAGTTGCGATATCCAGCGACCGGCCGCAATCGAACAGCTGCGGGTGCTCGCCGCCGAAGTCGGAGCCAATCATTACGCGACCGATCCGAGCCAGTCGGTCGAGGACATCGCACGCGGCGCGTTCGCACAGGCGCGTCGCGCGTTCGACGACGTCCTGATCATCGACACCGCGGGACGACTCGCGATCGACGCGTCGATGATGGACGAGATCAAGCGCCTGCATGCGGCCGTGTCCCCGCACGAAACCCTGTTCGTGATCGACGCGATGATGGGCCAGGACGCGGTTGCGACCGCACGCGCATTCAACGAGGCCCTGCCGCTGACCGGTGTGGTGCTGACCAAGAGTGACGGTGACGCACGCGGCGGTGCAGCTTTGTCGGTACGCCGGGTGACCGGCAAACCGATCAAGTTCATCGGCACCGGCGAAAAAACCGATGCCCTCGAACCGTTTCACCCCGACCGCATCGCATCACGCATTCTCGGCATGGGCGATGTCCTGTCCCTGATTGAGGAGGTCGAACAGAAAGTCGATCAGGACAAGGCCATCAAGGTCGCCGAGAAACTCAAAAAGGGCAAAGGATTCGACCTGCAGGACTTTCGCGATCAACTCGACCAGATGAATAACATGGGCGGCATGACCGCCATGCTCGGCAAGCTGCCGGGGATGGGCGACCTGCCGGACTCGGTGCGCGATCGGATCAACGACAAGGAGCTGTCACGCCTCGGTGCGATCATCGATTCCATGACCCGCCATGAGCGCCAGTTTCCCGCCGTGATCAAGGGCTCGCGAAAACGCCGCATTGCGGCCGGCTCGGGCACCGAGGTGCAGGACGTGAACAAGCTGCTGAAGCAGTTCATGCAGATGCAGAAGATGATGAAAAAGATGTCCAGGAAAGGTGGCATGAAAGCCCTGATGCGCGGCATGCGCGGGCAGTTGCCACCGGGCTTCCCTATGCCTTAGTTGTGCCGAACATCACCGCCGCTTTCGCAATTCAAGCCGCGCCGTCGCGCTCACCACGGCACAAGGACAGGACATGAGTGACAAAGACAAAAATCTCTATCAGCGCGCGCTGGAATACCACCTGCAGCCGCGGCCGGGAAAGATTGAAATCGCGCCAACCAAACCGCTCGCCAACCAGAACGATCTGGCGCTGGCCTATTCACCGGGTGTCGCGGCGCCGTGCGAAGCCATCGCCGAAGACCCCGGCGCCGCTTCACTGTATACCGCGCGCGGTAACCTGGTGGCGGTGATCACGAACGGCACCGCGGTGCTTGGACTCGGCGATATCGGACCGCTCGCCGCCAAGCCGGTGATGGAAGGCAAAGGCGTTCTGTTCAAAAAGTTCGCCGGCATCGATGTTTTCGATATCGAGATCAATGAAACCGATCCCGATCGGCTGGTCGAGATCATTGCCAGTCTGGAGCCGACCTTCGGCGGCATCAATCTCGAGGACATCAAGGCCCCGGAATGCTTTTTTGTCGAACAGAAGCTCAAGGACCGGGTCAATATTCCGGTTTTTCACGACGACCAGCACGGCACCGCGATCATCGCCGCGGCCGCGATCCTGAACGCGCTGACCCTGGTCGGCAAGGACATCGGTGAAGTGCGGCTGGTCGCCTCGGGGGCCGGCGCGGCCTCGATCGCCTGTCTGCGGCTGCTCGATTCACTCGGTCTGCCACGCGCCAATATTCTTGTCACTGACCGCGCCGGGGTTATCTACGAGGGGCGGGCGAACGACATGGACGAGCACAAGGCGTTTTTCGCCCGTGATACGCCCCATCGTACCCTGACCGAGGCCATTGCGGGCGCGGATATATTCCTCGGCCTGTCTGGGCCGGGGGTGTTGAGCGCCGAGATGGTCAAGACCATGGCCGACAAACCGCTGATACTCGCGCTGGCCAACCCGACCCCGGAGATCCTGCCGGAGGACGCACTGGCGGTGCGTCCCGACGCCATCCTGTGCACCGGTCGCTCGGATTATCCCAACCAGGTCAACAACGTCCTGTGTTTTCCCTACCTGTTCCGCGGTGCGCTCGATGTCGGCGCAACCACTATCAACGAGGCGATGAAGCTGGCCTGCGTCAAGGCGTTGGCGACGCTGACCATGCAGGAAACTTCCGACGTGGTGGCGGCGGCCTACGGCGGCGGGGCGCTGAAGTTCGGGCCGGAATACCTCATTCCGAAACCGTTCGACCCGCGCCTGATCACCGAGCTCGCGCCGGCCGTGGCGGAAGCCGCGATGGCCAGTGGCGTCGCTACGCGGCCGCTGGAAAGTATCGATGAATACCGCCGGCAATTGTCGCGGTTCGTGTTCCAGTCGGTGCTGTTGATGCGGCCGATGTACGAACAGGCCCGGCAGGCGCCGATGCGCCTGGTCTACGCCGATGGCGAACACGAAACCGTGCTGCGCGCGGTGCAGACCGTCGTCGACGACGGCCTCGCGCGTCCGCTGTTGGTCGGCCGGCCCAAAGTCATCAACAAGCGTATCCGCGATCTCGGCTTGCGCTTGAAAAGCGAGCGCGATTTCGAAGTCATCAACCAGGAATCAGACGCCCGCTACCGCGAGTACGTCGATGACTATCACCAGATCATGAAGCGCAAGGGCGTCACGTTACAGGACGCCCGCGACGTGCTGCGCGCGAACACCACCGTGATTGCCGCCCTGATGGTGCGCAAGGGTGCGGCCGACGCCATGTTGTGCGGCCTCGCCAGCGAGTACTACGACCATCTGGTTCATGTTCGCGACATTCTCGGTGACGGCGATCCGGAGCGGGAAATGGTTTCCATGAACGTTCTGGTCCTGCGCAAGGGCACGTATTTTCTGACCGACGCTTACGTCAACGCCGAACCCAGCGTCGCACAGATCGCGAACCAGACCATCCTTGCCGCCGCCCAGGTGCGACGCTTCGGCCTCGAACCCAAGGTCGCGCTGCTGTCGCATTCGAATTTCGGCACCAGTAATTCCGCTTCCGCGCTGCGTATGCGCGAGGCCCTGGCCGTGATCCAGGCGGCCGAGCCGGACCTGGAAATCGATGGTGAAATGCACGCCAACTCCGCGCTGGTGCCGGCGATCCGGGCCAACGCACTGCTCGATTCCAGGCTCGAGGGTCAGGCCAATCTGCTGGTCATGCCGAACATGGATGCGGCGAACATCGCGCTCAACCTGCTGACCGTGCTCGGCGAAGGCGTTGCCGTCGGCCCGATCCTGCTCGGTTGCGATTATCCCGCCCACATCCTCACCCCGTCAGCAACGGTCCGGCGGGTGTTGAACATGAGCGCGCTGGCGGTGGTCGACGCGCAGGCCGCGGCCGCGAGTCGCAGCGCATCGTAGCGCGCGCGTCCGTCGGCGGGCAGGAAGGCGTTCAGGCGCCCGGATTATGCCGGCCGTGATCGTCGATGAAGTGTTCGATCAGGGTTTCGACGTAGGCGTAGATGCGCGGCAGATCGGACGGATTCAGTAAGCCGCTCTGACCGTCGGACCAGACGGTTTCGGCGACGAAGGCCTGGCCGTCCCGGTCGAGCGGCAGTTTGCGCTTGAGCATGACCGAGACGCGATAAGAAACCTGCGCAAAGGTATCTTCGTTGGCCCATAGCCGGACGTTGATCTGGCTGGCTTCGCGGTCTTCGCGAGCGGCCTGCTCATCGACCACGTCGATGCCGTACTCGCGCAGCCGCCGTTCGGTGTTGCGACCCAGTTCCTCGGCGGTCAAACCATAGCGTTCGTACTTCGCCGGGATCCCTTCGACGTGAACATTGACGCGCATGACCCCGCGCAGCGCGCCCGCGCTGAACGCATCACCAACAGCGGCGGCGCTCGAGACACTCAGGACCAGGGTCACCGCCAGTATCAACAGAGGCGGATTGAGGAAATGTGCGGGCATATAGCGTTCCTTTGGCGGGTTGATAAAACCACGGTGGCTGCAGTTTAGCGGGTCGCCGGACCCCGCCGCAGGCGATGCGCCATGAATGCGCAGTGCGTGGCGGCGATACCCAGAAAGCATAGCAGCGACCATTCGGCGATCGAGGCGCCGAGGAAGGTCCAGTCGACCGCGGCGCATTCGCCGGTGCCTTTGAGGGCAGTCCTGATAACGTCGAACAGCGGGTAAACCTCGAGCATGAATTCAAGGCCGGGTCCGCACTCGGGGACGCGATCGGCCGGCAGATGCTGCAACCACACCTGGCGCGCGGCAATCGATGCGCCGATGGTCGCGACCACGGTGGTGAGGCTGCCGTAGGCGTAGATGCCGGCTCGCCGCGGGCCGTGGACCGCGCCGAGCACACCGATGACCAGGATCGCCACGAAGCACAGGCGCTGGAATATGCACATCGGGCACGGCTCGAGGCCGTCGTGGAATTCCAGGTAATAACCATAACCGAGCAGTGCCGCGCACAGCAGGGCAGTAGCGGCGAAAAACCAGCGCGGGGTCAGTATCATCATGTTGGGGCGATTTTAGCCGTTGTTGGCACGCTGTGCTTTTTGGTCGCGTAAATGCGTGAGGATCCTGGATTCGAGCCAGTCGCCGGCGCGAGCGCCGCTGCTGCCGATGAAGGCGACATGTCCGCCACGCGCGGTCAATTCGAGCGTGGTGGCGGGCGCGAGTTCCGCCGCGCTCGGGATCGCGGTGGCCGGCACGAACGGATCGTCGTGTGCGTGCACGATCAGGGTCGGCACCGCGATCCGCGACAAGAACTGGCGGCTGCTCGAGCGGCGGTAATAGTCGTCGGCGTCGCGGAAACCGTGCAGCGGGGCGGTCACCTGGTCGTCAAAGGTCCAGAACGTATTCAGGCGCCGTACGTCGGCGATCGCCAGCGGTGACGGCCGGGTGGCGAATTTCGCCAGGTATTTGTCCCGCATGCTGCGCACCAGGCGGTGCTGGTACAGGCGCGAGAAACCCTGGTTGAGGCGCGTTGCACAGGCGGCCAGGTCGAACGGTACGGAAACCGCCACCGCGGTGGTGAGCGGATTAGCCGCGCCGGTTTCGCCCAGCCATTTGAGCAGCACGTTGCCGCCCAGCGAATAGCCGATCGCGGCATACGGTGGCCGACCGGTACGGGTAGCGATATGCGCGGCAATCAACGCGAGGTCGCCGGTGTCGCCGGAATGGTAATTGCGATCGAGGCGGTTCGGTTCCCCGCTGCAGCCGCGAAAGTGCAGCAGCACCGCGCGATAGCCGGCGGCGTCGAGGGCGTGGAGTATGGCGCGCGCGTAACTGGACTCATGGCTGCCTTCGAGGCCGTGCAGGACCAGCACCACCGGACCCTCGCGCCGACCGGTCCAGGCCAGGTCGAGAAAATCCCCGTCCGCCAGCTCGACGCGTTCGAAACGCAGTGGCACGCGCGGCGGCCGCCGGCCGACGCTGGCCCAGATGGTCGGCAGATGCGGCCCGGGCAACCAGCGGCTGGCGCAAAAGTCGCCGCGTTCGATGATGCGGCCGTGGCGGCTCGGAATGCGCGCGTCAGTCGTCAATCTTGTACGGGAGTTCGAGGCGCTGAAGTAATTGTCCGGCGTGCTCGGCGAGCGCCAGCGTTTCGGCGTCACGATTGACCACGGCGAGGATTTCAACGCCATCCGCGCCGGCGGTTTCTGCGTTGAGCACGGTGCCGACGGCCTTATTGTGGTCATCGACAAGCCGCGTGCCAGGAGCCGAGGGCGACGCGCCGACGGCTGCGAGCCGGGCGAGTCGGCGCTTGACGCTGCCGCGAAATTTGACCCGCGCAATGATTTCCTGGCCGGGGTAACAACCTTTTTCGAAACTGAGTCCGGCACTCGCATCGAGATTGAGTTCCTGCGGCAGAAACACGTCGCTGAGGGCAGCCGCCAGACGCGGCACGCCGCGACGGATATCCTCGATACTCGCCGCTGCCTCGCCGACCGCGCGAGCGTTTATCGCCGCCCACGTGGCCGCGGCGTGGTCGGCGGTGGCGAGCAGCCAGGTCTGTGTAAGCTCGCGCGCCACCAGCGCGGCCGTCGCTGGTGCCGTACCGTGCCAATGGTCGCAGCGCAGGACCACGTGGCTGGCGCTATGGTCGGTGATCTCGACAGCAGCGCGCAGCACGAACATACGCAGACGCTTGAGCAGGCTTTCGATCTGGTCGAGCGGCACCAGCAGCATGAAGCCGCCGGGTGTACGCAGTGCTCGCAGCAGGTAAAGCACGCGTCCCTGTGGCGAGCACCAGGCGCTGAGGACGCTGGCGCCGGGGTCGAGCCGACGCAGGTCGGCGCACAACTGGGCATGCAGAAAGCTGTCTGCATCGGCGCCCGAAATCTCGACCACGGCCAGCTCGCTGAGCGGAGTTTTACTGGCTTCCCGGCCGATAGCGGCCGCTTCGTCGGCGCGATCGCCGAAGCTTTCGATGCGCCCGTCGCCGGCCTCCAGCCCGAGCACGCCCCGCCAGTGTTCACGCATGGTGACGGTGTCAGTCACGAAAAAGTGTCAGTTCGTTCACGATCGTCGCAAAATCCTTCTCGCTCGGCACCGCGCGACCGGTGATCCAGTCGTACAGGTCCATATCGGTACTGTCGAGGAACTCCGCAAACACGCGCAGCTCGGCGTCACTGCCTGCCGCGGCGTGGCGGCTCAGCCAGCGGTCGAGGAGCAGGTCGAGTTCGCGCATGCCGCGCCGGCAGCGCCAGCGCAGGCGTTTGACTTCTGCTTCAGACATGCCTGCTCTCACCTGCGCACCACGCGCCGGTCACGAGTTCGCGGCGGCGCGCTGTGCTCAAAGACTGCGCGCGATCATCATCTGTTTGATTTCCGCGATCGCTTTGGCCGGATTGAGGCCCTTGGGGCAGGTATTGGTGCAGTTCATGATGGTGTGACAACGATACAGGCGGAACGGATCCTCGAGATCGTCGAGGCGTTCGCCGGTCGCTTCGTCGCGGCTGTCGACCAGCCAGCGATGGGCCTGCAGCAGCACCGCGGGGCCGAGGTAACGGTCGGAGTTCCACCAGTAGCTCGGGCAGCTCGTCGAGCAGCATGCGCACAGGATGCACTCGTACAGGCCGTCGAGCTTTTCACGGTCTTCTTTCGACTGCAGGCGTTCCTTGTCCGGCGGCGGCGCGGTTTCGGACTGCAGCCACGGTTTGATCGAGGCGTACTGGGCGTAAAAATGTTTCAGATCCGGCACCAGGTCCTTGGACACCGACATATGTGGCAGCGGGTAGATCTTGACATCACCCTTGACCGATTCAATCGACTTGGTACACGCCAGGGTATTGGTGCCGTCGATATTCATTGCGCACGAGCCGCAGATACCTTCGCGGCACGAACGTCTGAAGGCGAGGGTCGGATCGATTTCGTTTTTGATGTAAATGATGGCGTCGAGCACCATCGGCCCGCATTTGTCCAGGTCGATGCGGTAGGTATCCATGCGCGGGTTGTCGCCGCTGTCCGGATCCCAGCGGTAGACCGCGACCGTGCGCGCCCGTTTGGCGCCCTCGGCATGGTCGTAGCTTTTGCCAGCGGTAATTTTCGAGTTCTTGGGTAAATTCAATTGCGCCATGGGGTAACCATCATTTGCATCAGTAAACGCGTTTCTTCGGCGGCACGACCTCGACATCGTCGCTCAGGGTGTAGAGGTGCACCGGGCGATAGTCGAACTTCACCTTGTCGGCATCGTCGAGCCAGGTCAGGGTATGTTTCATCCAGTTTTCATCGTCGCGATCGGGGAAATCTTCGCGCGCATGGGCGCCGCGGCTTTCGGTCCGGTTGGCGGCGGCATCGATACTGACCAGGGCGCTGCCGAGCAGATTGGCGAGCTCCAGGGTTTCGACCAGATCGGTATTCCAGATCATCGAGCGATCGCTGACCTTGACGTGGGCAAAGGCGGCGCAGACTTCGCGCAGCTTGGCTTTGCCCTGCTCGAGAACCTCGCCGGTGCGGAACACCGCCGCGTGGGTCTGCATGATGCGCTGCATATCGTTGCGCAGCTTGGCAGTGGACTCGGAGCCGTCGGCGTAGCGCAGACCGTCAAAGCGGGAGATCACGCGCTCGGTGGCGTCGGCATCGAGGCTGGCATGGTTGGCACCGGGCTTGATCGTCGCTGCGCAGCGTTTGGCGGCGGCGCGTCCGAACACGATCAGATCGAGCAGCGAATTCGATCCGAGCCGGTTGGCGCCATGCACCGAGACGCAGGCCGCTTCGCCGATCGACATCAGGCCCGGGACGATGGCATCCGGATCGCCGTCTCTCAGCGTCACCACTTCGCCGTGGTAATTGGTTGGCACACCGCCCATGTTGTAGTGCACGGTCGGCAGCACCGGGATCGGTTCGCGGGTGACATCGACGCCGGCAAATATTTCCGCCGATTCGGCGATGCCGGGCAGGCGTTCGTTGATCACGTCGGCGCCGAGGTGCTCGAGGTGCAGGAAAATATGATCCTTGTCCGGCCCTACGCCGCGGCCTTCGTTGATTTCGATGGTCATCGATCGCGACACCACGTCGCGCGAGGCGAGATCCTTGGCGTTTGGTGCGTAACGCTCCATGAAGCGCTCGCCGTCCGCGTTGGTCAGGTAGCCGCCTTCACCGCGTACGCCCTCGGTGATCAGGCAGCCGGCGCCGTAAATGCCGGTCGGATGGAACTGGGTGAACTCCATGTCCTGCAGCGGCAGGCCGGCACGCAGGACCATGCCGTTGCCGTCGCCGGTGCAGGTGTGCGCCGAGGTGCAGGAAAAATACGCGCGTCCGTAACCACCGGTGGCGAGCACTACCGAATGCGCGCGGAACAGGTGCATGGTGCCGTCTTCGAGGTTCCAGGCGATGACGCCGCGACACACGCCGTCCTTGTCCATGACCAGGTCGACGGCAAAATATTCGATAAGAAACTCGGCGTCGTGCTTGAGCGACTGCTGATAGAGGGTATGCAGGATCGCGTGCCCGGTGCGATCGGCCGCCGCGCAGGTGCGCTGGGCGGTGCCTTCGCCATAGTTGGTGGTCATGCCGCCAAACGGTCGCTGGTAGATTTCGCCGGATTCGGTGCGCGAGAACGGCACCCCGTAGTGCTCGAGTTCGATCACCGCCGGAATGGCTTCCCGGCACATGTATTCGATCGCGTCCTGATCGCCGAGCCAGTCCGAACCCTTGACCGTGTCGTACATATGCCAGCGCCAGTCGTCCGGGCCCATGTTGCCGAGCGCGGCGCTCATGCCACCCTGCGCGGCTACCGTGTGGCTGCGGGTGGGAAACACCTTGGTGATACAGGCCGTCGCGAGTCCTTCGGCGGCCATGCCGAAGGTGGCGCGCAGGCCAGCGCCACCGGCGCCGACGACGATGACATCGTACTTGTGTTCGATCAGTTGATATTCAGCAGGCATGTGGTGTTCCGTCAGGCCATTGCGAGAGAGATTTTCAGGATCGCGACAACCCCGAGCAACGCCGCGAAGGCGAGGCCCAGCTTGGTCGCGATGAGCAGCGCTACTTTCAGGTACTCGGTATGAAAGTAGTCTTCAATAACGACCTGCACGCCGAGCTTGGCGTGATAGAAAACGCTGATCACCAGTGCCAGCAACATCACGGTCACGAACGGCGAGCCTATCCATGCCACCACTTCATCGTGGCTGTCGCCCATGTGCGCCAGGATTGCGGTGACGAACCATGCCGACAACGGGATCAGGGCGACCGCGCTGAGGCGCTGGTGCCACCAGTGGTGCGTGCCGGAACGCGCCGAACCGAGGCCGCGCACGCGTCCGAGCGGACTGCGCAGACTCATGCGCCACCTCCCTGTGCCACGACGCAGGCAAAGGTCAGACCACTCATGACCAGTGCGCCGGCGATGGCCGCATAACCACTGCGGTAGGCGGTCTGAATATCGAGGCCCCAGCCGCTGTCCCAGAGCAGATGCCGGACACCGTTGAGCAGATGAAAATAAAACGCGAACGTCCAGCCGAACATGATCAACTGACTCGGAGTCGAAGCGAAACAGCGCTGCATCTCGGCATAACGCTCGGGCCCGGTTGCAGCCGCGACCAGCCAGTACAGCAGCATGACGGTGCCGAGGACAAGAAAAACACCGGTCACGCGATGGGTGATCGACATGACCGAAGTCAGCTGCGGGCGATAGACCTGCAGGTGCGGGGAAAGTGGGTTGTCTGCCATGAGCTTGCTTTCGCTTAAAAATTACGGCGCCGGTAATTCTACGCCGGGAACCGGGTCGCGGTTCAAATCAGAAGTCGACGCAGCGACCTTTGCGTTCCCAGTCGCCGTAGCGGGTCGGCTCGAGGCCCTTCGGGCCGCCGATTTCACGCGCCCTGGGCTGCTCCTGCTCAGTCGCCGTGCCGGTCTCGTCACTCGGTTCCGGTGGCGGGGCGGTGTTCTCAGTGTGGGGTCTGGATTTGTTCATTAATTAT
>CALOBG010000040.1:0-18537 GCA_942490995.1 uncultured Gammaproteobacteria bacterium | reverse complement strand
CTCGAGGATGTGGTCCTGGAACGCTTCGTATTTCGGCCAGGTTGGCGCGGCGATGACAGTACTCCAGTCCATCCAGACCTTGAGGTAATCAGGTTCTTCATCTACTGCGCGAGCGAATGCGCGCAGGATGGTCTTGAGTCGGTTCTCGCTGGTGGCGGACTCGCGTGTCGCGGTGTTGACCAGCAGTACCAGGAAGCGGTCAACCTCGGCGACCACAGCCTCCTTCAGCGCATCACCGGTCGCAAAGTAACCGAACACCGTCGGCACGGATACGCGGGCTTCGCGCGCGACATCGGCGTGTACGGCGCCGCCGATGCCGAGCCTCGCGAATACCCTGACCGCACAGGCGAGGAGTTGGGCGCGGCGCAGCGCTGGCGAGGTCCGGGTTGCCCGTTTGCGTGCAAGTTCGTTCACGATGCGGCGGAGTGCGAACCATTCATCGGTCTTGTGGCCGTGGCGGAGTTATCGATAAGCGTATCAGTCATCGACACTACCGGCCACGTCTTGAGCCTGGCTCGAAAGCCGGAGTTCGCGTAGAAAAGCCCCAGAAACGCCCATGTCTGGCGGACTGCCAGATGCTCAAAATCTATATTGACTTGATTATCAATAAATGAAACCCTAGACGCCCATACCGATACTTGTGTCAATACAGGTCAATGTAGATCGGCGCCTCGCGGCGCAGATAAGGTTAATGACGGGTTGCCGTTATGCGGCGGGCCCGTTCACCGGAGGCGAGCAACATGACAGAAAGTGCACAACGTCCCCGCGGCGCGGTCATTCCTTTCCGCTACTTCGAGCCCGCCAAGCGGCGCGCGACCCAGTACGAAGAAGTGACGATGCACGTGCAGTGGGATCCGAAAAACTACGCGTCGCAGGGGTGGTTCAACCGCGACATCAACGGGTGCCCGGCCTGGAACGAACATTCGACGGTACTGAAAGCGAGTGATTGGTGGGCTTACCGCGATCCGAACGAAGAATGGTTCCGGCCCTATGTCACGCGCCAGGCCGCTATCGGCGGCAGTATCGAGCGCAACATTGCCAGTGCGAAACGGGCCGGTCTGTTCAACGGATTCATGCCACGCTGGCGCGAATTCCTGGCCACACACTATGCCGTCTACCGCTTTCCCGAATACGGCCTGTTCATGGCAATGTGCTATGCGCAGCGCGAAGCACTTTCCGATGTGGTTGCGAGCCCAATGGTTTTCCAGGGCTTGGAAAAAGATCGTCATGCCCAGGATATCGCGCTCTACGGCATGGAACTCGAATCCGTTATCGATGGCTTCAGCGATGATGCGTGCAAGAGCCTGTGGATGGAATCACCGCTTTGGCAACCGACCCGCGAGCTCATCGAATTGCTGATGGGCAGCCGCGACTGGGGCGAGATCAATTTTGTTATCAACCTGATCCACGAGCCGCTGGTCGCTGCGTTGTTCAATACCGAGTTCGTGTTGCGGTTCGCGGCCCGCCATGGCGACTCGGTGACCCCGGTGATCGTAGAAGGTGCGGAGTCGGATCGCGAGGTGCGCCGGCGTTCGGCGTCCGAGTTGGTACGCTTTTTGATTGCGCAGGATCCCGCGAATGGCACCATCATGAACGGTTGGCTGGCGACGTGGACACCGCGCGCCTTCGCTGCAATGGAGGCCCTGGCCCCGCTGTTCGAAGCTGTCGAAGTGCCGGTGCAGTCGTTCGCGGCGGGTCAGGCGCGCGTTGTCGCAGACTGGCGCGCACTGCTTGCCGAGACCGGTCTTGCAGTGCCCGCAGAGGCTGCGGCATGAGCACGCAGACCCTGCATGAAACACACGTCGTCAGCGCCAAGCTGATGGCCGGCGAGGAGGCCGACGCGATCGCCGCCGCGGCCTGCGTCGATAATCCAGGCGCGACGGTCGAGGATCACGGTGCTTACATCACGGTCATCGGCACCACGCGCCTCAATTTCAATATCGATACGATCACCGAGGAACTCGGGCGGCCCTATAGCGTACCGACCCTGCTGGTCGTGCTGGCGAGCTATACCGGGCAGGTGGATGTCGACGATGGCCGTGTCTCGATCAAGGAAGCCATGGCTGACTGACCACGGCACGCTGCCCGAAAACATGACGTGCCTGAGCGCACACGCAGAGGACATACGACATGAGTGGATCACTGACTAAAGCCTACGATCGCGTTAAATCGATCGATTGGGACCCGACCTATATTCCAGCCGCGGACAAGCTCGTCGAGAAAACCCGCTTTCATCTCGAAGGCCTGAAACCGATCGACCCGTTCAAAACTTTCGTGCGCGAATACTTCGATATGGAGCAGGAGAAAGACAACCGCCACTACGCCATTCTTGAAGCGTCGAGCCGGCTGAGCAGCGGCCAGCCGGACGCGCGCTGGATGGAAGGCATGAAATTCGGACTGTCGAACCTTTCTGCGATCGAATACTCGGCCGGTCGCCAGATGGGGCGTATGGCCCGTACTGTCGCACCGATGGAGTTGCGTCAGGGTTACATGATGCAGGTGCTCGACGAAATGCGGCATACCCAGCTCGAAATGAATACCTTGCGCCATCATATGCGCAGCTGGCGCGACCCGGCCGGATATGACGTCGCGCTGCGCGCGGCCGGCACCAGTGTCGGCGGCGGTATCTTCCGCGCGCTGTGCGAGGATTTTATGACCTGTGATCCGGTGGAAACGTCGATCGGCCTGCAGATGTTCGTCGAAACGGCCTACTCGAACATCTTCTTCGTCGGGTTATCGACTGCCGCCGCGGCGCACGGCGACAACATGCTCGCTTCGACCATGCTTACCATCCAGTCGGATGAGGCGCGTCATATGGCGAACGGTTGGGCGACGCTCGCGACCCTGCTACAGGATGACCGCAATATCCCGCTGATCCAGCAAACGCTCGACAAATGGTCGTGGCGCACGCACATGAGTTTCGGTATTGGCAACAATCTGTTCGCCGACTATTTCGTCACCAACCGCCAGGAATCGGCCAAGGAAATGAACATGCGCTGGCTGTTCGACGAATTCTACGGTGGGTTCTACCAGAAGCTCGAACGCTACGGCATCAAACAGCCAAAATATCTCGACCGTATGATGGCCGACCAGGATTACCTGTCCCATTCCGCCGCGATCTACCTGTTTGGTGCGTGGCCGGTCTTCTACCATCGGTATGACCCGATGACGACGGCAGACATGGATTGGTTCGAGAAAAAATACCCCGGCTGGTACGAAAACTACGGCTGGTTCTGGGAAGCCTACAACCAGTGCACAGATCCGTCGGAGAGCGCATTGATTATCAAGGAGCTCGGTGGCCTGCCAAACTTCTGTCAGGTCTGTCAGCTGCCAACCATCTTCCCGACGCCGAAAAACCACACCGGGCGTTCGCATGTGCACAATGGCGAGAACTATATTTTCTGCTCGGCCGGCTGCCAGGAGATCTTCATGAATGAGCCGGAGCACTACAAAGGCTTTGAGGGCTTTCTCGACCGCTACGAAGGTTTCGATCTAGCCGACGTCACCGTCGACATGGGTTTCGTGCGTGAGGATGGCAAGACGCTGATCGCCCAGCCGACCCTGGACGGCAAGCGGCTGTGGACGTTGGACGACGTCCGGCGCTGCCAATACGAAGTTCAGAAACCGCCGCCGCCGCCGGTCCAGAGCCTGGAGGCTGCGTGAATCATACCGTTCGGCTCGCGCCGTTCGGTATCGAGTTCACCTGCGGCGAGGATGAAAGCATCCTCACCGCGGCATTGCGCGAAGGCGTTGGGCTGCGCTACGGATGCAAACACGGCGCCTGCGGCAGCTGCAAGGCGCAAATCGCGTCCGGCGAAGTCGATGTCTCGGATGCGTCGGGCTTCGCCTTGATGGACTACGAGCGGGACGCCGGCATGGCGTTGCTATGCTCGGCCTACCCGCTCGAAGATGTCGTCATCGATCTTGTCGATTACGAGGAGTCCGAACTCAGCGCGGCGCGCGCCATTCGCGAACACCAGTGCACGGTTGCCGCACTGGACAAGGTCGCTGCCGACATCTGGCGCCTGGTCCTCGAGATCCGCGAGCCGGCGCCGTTCGAATTCGACCCGGGACAGTTTGCAGAACTGAATGTCAGCGGCACGGACGATTGGCGCGCTTATTCGATGGCCAATCTGCCTGGTGCGACGGGCGGCGTCGAGTTCCTGATCAAGCACATTCCCGGCGGAATCTTTTCGACCTTCATGGCTGAGCGACTCGCGCCCGGCGACGATTTCATGTTGCGCGGTCCCTACGGCCAGTTCGGTCTGAACGAAGGGCATGCGCCCATCGTCATGGTCGCTGGCGGTTCAGGTATGGCGCCGATCCTGGCCATGCTGCGCGCGCTGGCTGCGGCGCACTCGGAGCGCGAGATTGTTTTTTATTATGGCGCTCGCAGTCGCGGCGATTTGATATGCGCAGCAGAAATCGAGGCCATCGCAAAGGACCTCCCCGCATTCACCTATGTTCCGGCGCTATCGGAGCCTGCCGCTGGCGACGCCTGGTCCGGGGAAAGCGGGTTGATCACAGAGGTTATCGATCGCATGTCGGATAATCTTCGCAGCGCCGAAGCCTACCTGTGCGGACCGCCCGCAATGATCGACGCAGCCATAGACGTGCTCAAGGCGAATGGCATGTTCGCCTCACGGATCCGCTACGACAAGTTCGTGAGTACTGCGGACACCGATTAGTAAGAGGCGCCGGGTCCCCGGCGGTGCCAGTCGGTACTGTGGGCTGCACTTACGCTCTCCAAACGCGAACTCGAACTGCGCGGCGCTCAGCGTCGCAAGGGTCGAAAAAATGACTGCATGTCCTCGACCAGGGCCTGCGGCTCTTCCATCGGTGCGAAGTGGCCACCGGATTGAATGACATTCCAATGTTGCAGGTTGTAATAGTGCTCGGCCCAGCGCCGCGGAAACAGGATCACTTCGTTGAGAAACACGCCGATCCCGGTCGCAGCCTCGACAACGGGCTTGCGATCATGCGCGGGCCGCCAGGGATTGTGCACGCACTCGTAGTAATAGCGCGCCGAGGTGCCATAACTCTGGGTTAACCAGTAGATAGACATCGTCGTTAACAGCTCGTCCTTGCTGAATCGACGCTCGACATCGCCACCGCAGTCGCTCCAGGTGCGGCGCTTCTCCAGGATCCAGGCACACAATCCCGCCGGGGAATCGTTCAGCGCAAATGCCACCGTCTGGGGCTTGGTGCTCTGGATAGCCGAGTAGCCACTTTCGGCTGCAAAGAAATCCAGATTGCGTTGGTACCAACCCGCTTCTTCTGCAGAATATTCGGATTCATCCGGCAGGCTGCCATTAAAAATGTCGAGCGGGGCCATCAGGTGCAGATAGACCCCGGTCATGTGCTCAGCGTACTTGTGGCCGAGCTGGGCGGTGAGTATCGCGCCCCAATCGCCGCCGCCGCCGGCGGCGAACTTGTCGTAGCCGAGGACATCGCGCATAAGGGTGACCCACAAGTCGGCGGTTCGCCAGAAATTGATCCCCGGCGTCGTCAACGGATTAGAAAAGCCAAATCCGGGTAACGATGGCACAACGACATCAAAAGCATCGGCGGGATCGCCGCCGAAAGCCGCCGGGTCGGTTAAGCGGCGAATGACTTTATGCCAGTCCCAGAAGGTCCACGGCCAGCCATGGCTCAAGATCAACGGGGTCGGATTCGGGCCTTTGCCTTTTTCGTAAATAAAATGGATCGGAATGCCGTCAATCGTGGTTTTGTAGTTCGCAAAGCTGTTGATCGCCGATTCATGGGTGCGCCAATCGTATTCCGTAGCCCAATACTCGATAAGTTCTTTCAAATAGGTACCGTTGGTACCGTACTGCCAGTCGTCGTTGGCGAATTCTGGCGCGAGGCGGGTTCGCTGTAAGCGTTCGCGCAGATCTACGAGAGCCGAATCGGGAATATCGATTTTGAAAGGTTCGTACTTGCTCAAGGCCTATCTCCGAGAACGACACGGCGGTATTGTCGCGTTTTTGTGAAGGTTCGGTACGTCACTGAAATACGGCTTGCGCTTGTCTCTGTGCCGCGGGCCAGCTCGCGCGCCTCGCCTGCGGGCATGCTCACCCACGCTTGCAGAGCTTCCCTAATCAACTGCGACACTATTTCGGGATTTTGAATGCCAGCAGGACATTCCCTGGTAATCCGATGTTCAACAGATCGTGGCCGGACATGATATAGAGACGGTCCTTAACGACGACCGCCCCGCCGAACGCTGCGAGCGACCCACCGTAGCCCGGCCGGCCATTAACGGCGGCGTATTCCCGCACCGTGTCGAAGGTCCATACCTGGTTGCCGGTATCGGCATCGAACGCGCGCAACACGCCATCGTTGGTTCCCGTGAATACGAATCCACCAACCACCGTTGCCGGCGAGGTGAACGCGTTGTTACACGGCGGCGCAGGTTTGCCGGTGCATTCAGCCGCCAAACCGGACACCTGCCAGACGGCCTGGCCGTTGAGAAGATCTATGGCATGCAGGGAGCCGTCGGCCTGCATATCGGCATTCATATCGACAACCGGGACATAGGCTCTTTTGCCGTCACTCGCGAAACCCCATTCAATGCCGCCAACCTCACCGCCACGGCCCACACGGATTTGCCATACGACTTTTCCGTGATCGTCCGGG
This sequence comes from uncultured Gammaproteobacteria bacterium, assembly GCA_942490995.1. GTDB lineage: Bacteria > Pseudomonadota > Gammaproteobacteria > UBA981. Next base: position 11,898 of record CALOBG010000040.1, on the reverse strand, counting down.
TCGAGTGCGTACAGCATGCCGTCCTTGGAACCGGCCAGTAGTAGCTCGCGGCCGTCTGGCGCATCGACCAGGACGGCCGGCGCGACGAAATCCCGGTCGCCCTGGCCTTGCGGGTTCTCCGGCGAACAAGTCGGCCGCTCGGGGTCCACCCATGCCTCACAGCCAAGGTGATAAATATCCGCTCCTCCCATTTGCTCCGGCGCGAGCGACGCCACCCATCGTTTCATGCCTGTTCGCATGTCCAATGCGATCACAGCATCCGATTCGTCGACGCGCGGCTCCGTCATTTGATTTCCAGTCGGCACGTAAAGCAGTCCGCGCTTGTCGTCGACCGTGATCGCAGAGAACACCACAACCCCGGAGGGCCCGTAGCGATTCGAGCCTTTCTGGGTCTTGCCCAGAAACCGGGGTTGTTGATCGATGGTATGGGTTTTCCAGCGCCGCTCACCGCTATGGAGATCGTAGGCGACCACGCTGCCCCGGAACGTACAGCAGGAGTATTCCTTCCCTTTACTAAGATTGAGCACTTCCTGAAGTGACGATACGGGAACATAGACTGTCCCGTTATGCGCAGTCAGATTGCCAGTGATCCGCGAAGTCGGCGTCCAATCCGTCTTATCTCGCCACAAAAGTTGGCCCGTTGCTGCGTCAACGGCGTAGACGTTTGCAGCGAGATCGCCAAACACTGCGATGCCGTCCGCGACGGCAACATTGGAACGCACTCGCCACTCGGCACGAAACGCCCAATGAGCACATCCACTGGCCGTATCGAGCGAATACACCCATTGATTGAGATTGCCGACAAACAGGCGATCGCCGACCACTGAAATGGCCTGGCCCGCACCGGTTGACGAATGCACCTGAGGAAACGCCACCGCCCAGTCAAGTTGAATTCCTTGAACGCGTTGTTGCGTTAGCGCGGCGTCGGCGACATGGCGTTTGAACTGATTGTCGTTGGAGAGCCCCGGCCAATCATGCGCCGGATCTGGTTGCAAAGGTGTCGACGCCTTGCACAACGGCACGCCGCTAGCGCGCGTGTCCTTGGCTGAATTGCGTGCCGCAATCCAGCTTGCGATGGCCCAACGCTGGGCATCGTCGATACCGTTGGAAAACTCCGCCATGACACCGAACCACAACTCCTTGTGGATCTCTTCCGCAGTCATCTTCGACAACGCGTCCAGCGGCGGCGCGAATGTGGCAGGGCCATGGCAGTGAACGCAATGTTCGGCATACAAGGTGGCTCCATCGAGCTCTGCAGCGTCGTCAGCCGTTGCGGTTCCGGCCATTAGAGATAGACCGACAACCAGCAGCCAGCCAGTCGCTGCGCGCTCCCGCGCAAACTGTTTTCGCGCCGAAGAGTCCGAGAACAACGCCGTCAGGTTAGTTGCGTTCCGGGCCCGGCTTCTAACCCGCATTGCGCTTGGCTTGTCAAAAGGCATCATCGTTTTGTCCCCCGTGGATTTGGAACCGAGTCCGTACACACAGTCACATCGCCACCGGCTCGTCCTTGTGAACGTTGGCCATCCCGCTCGCGCCCACGTCATGATCCACAGCGCCTGCAACTTCCCACCTACACGACAGTAGCATCATGGGCGCCCAGCAGCTTGGTTCTGACCAGCGGCGCCCGCGGCGTGAATGTCTGCGCCGATTGCGTCGCGGCGCGGTCAATCCCCGACACGCAATGCGCGCTACGTTAATCGGCCCAGGTCCGGACCACCTTGCTGCGGTAGACCCCGGGGGGGACTCCCAGCGCGCGGCTGAAGGTATCGGTCAAGTGCGCCTGACTGGAAAAGCCCGTGTCGTATGCGATCTCGGCTAGCGATCGTTTCGACGTTTCGAGCATCTCGCGGGCTTTCTCGACACGCCGGCCAATGACATATTGATAGGGCGTTTCGCCCGACAGGTTTTTGAATGCGCGGCAGAAGTGATAGGTGCTCATGCCGGCCACTCGGGCCATCTCGCTCGTTTCGATCGAGCATCCGAGGCGGCTTTCGACCAACTCCGTAACCAATCGATACTTCGCACCGCTGAGACGCTCGCGACCCTGTAATTCTCGGTGGCAATGAATATTGGAGTGATTCGCCAACACCAGGCACGACAGGTCGGTCGCCCAGTCGTCTATTTCCTCTGCGGTTGGCGCCGGATCGGTATGCAAGCTGGCCAGAATCCGGTACATCCGCCGCACCAGCATCCGGTCCTTGAGACCGGTTGCCCGATCGATCACCAGCATGCTTTCGGGCTTCTCGAACACCTCTTCGGCGATCGCCGCAACGAAGGCAACAGGCAGATAAATCTGCACCCATCGGCACCTGCCGGCAGCAGTCCAAAGACTTTCCTCTGCACAGTGCTGCAGCGAAACGCTACCGGGCGCGCCGACTTCCGCGATGCCGCGACGGCCCTTGATACGACACAGCTCGGCCCCCCCGACATGAAATGTCAACGTGTGGTAATCGGCATAGGACTGCTTCCAAACTTTTTTGACCTGCTCTTCATACAGTGCGATCACTGCATTCACGCTCGACTCCGCGCCGAGAACTAGACGGGGACAGATTCCAAGGGCGTCACGTTCGTGGACCAGTTGCGCAGGTTCCTCTCCACAGGAGCGAAATGGTTTCTGCCTTGCCGGTAAAATCATCTGGAACCGTAGCGACGCTCGATTGAGCCGCCGAGTATAGCGCACCTTCAAACTAGCAAATCGCGACCCCGGCATTGCAGAAATTGACATTGTGCAACGCCGCAATCACGTGTGTAGACCAGGTTCAAAACGTCGAATCCCGTGCTGGGGAAGTCGCAATAATCTGAAAGACTGCAGGCCCACGTATCGTCAGTATCAACCCTCACAATCAACGTGGGTGTGGCGAACACGTGCGCAACCTCCGTATGACTGGCGCTTGCCACTCTTGGGCCCGCGCCACTGTGGAGCGCGGGAGCATCATCGCCGGCCGATAGAATATCGGTCACCGTCGCCCGTACGTTCGCTAAAATCATGGATACGGATCACGCGGATCGGATCTCGGACCGACGCAGGACCGGACGGCCCGCGCCGACCAGGTCGAACCAGAGTCGGGCGGAATTAGAACGTCAGTAACATGCAAAAAGGATAAGGTAGCGATGGTGATGAGCTTACGAGTCGCGGTTGATATTGGCGGCACCTTCACCGATATCTGCATTCTCGACGAGCGCAACGGCGCCATACGTGTGGCCAAAATTGCCTCGACACCCGATCCCATCGATGGCGTCATGCAGGGCCTGCAACAGGCCGAGGTCGATCTGCACACGGTCACCTTGTTTTCGCACGGCACCACAGTTGCGACCAATGCGCTGATCACCCGTCGCCTGCCAGCGACGGCGATGGTATTGACACAGGGCTTCCGCGATGTGATCGAGATCCGTCGCGGTGACCGCGAAGATCTTTGGGATGCCTACCACGACGTCGCGCCGCCCTACGTTAGACGCCGCGACCGCTTCGAGGTGCCGGAACGAACCGACTTCAAGGGCAAAATCACCCGCCCTCTGGATGACACCGCGGCGCGAACGGTTGCGAGGAAGCTCCGCAAGCGTGGGTTCAAGGCGGTTGCCGTGTGCTTCATGAACTCATATGTCAATCCGGACAACGAGCTGCGCATGAAACGCATCCTTGAGGACGAACTACCGGGCGTCGCCATATCGACTTCCGCCGAAGTGCTACCGGAAATTTTCGAACACGAACGCTTTTCAACCACGGTGGTGAATGCCGCACTCAACCCATTGGTCGGGGAGTATGCGTTACGCCTGAGCGACAAGCTCAAGGCCGGAGGTTACACCAACGATCTGTTGCTGCTGCACAGTGGGGGCGGCGTCATGACGGCGCGCTCGGCGGCTAAATTTGGCGCGCGACTCGCCGGTTCCGGCATCGCAGCTGGCGCCATCGCCAGTCGGCACATTGCCGGACTGTGCGGCTATGACAACGCGATCGGACTTGATATGGGCGGTACAAGTTGTGACGTCTCGCTGGTCTATGCAGGCGAGGCGCGCGTGACCAAGGACTGGTACATTGAGTACGGTTATCCGATCTGCTTTCCGAGTATCGAGGTTCTGACCATTGGCGCCGGCGGCGGCTCGATTGCCTGGATTGACGAAGCCGGTTCGTTACGCAACGGACCGGCTTCGGCCGGCGCCAACCCCGGCCCGGCGTGCTACGGACAGGGCGCAGAGCAGGCCACCAATACCGATGCGAACCTGGTGCTCGGACGACTGGGGGCCGGGCTCGTGGGCGGCGCACTGAGCCTGGATACTGAGGCGGCGAAAACTGCCATCGAAACACAGACTGCCGCGCCGCTTGGCATCAGCGTGACTGCAGCAGCGAAAGCGATCATCAGCGTGGCCAATGCAAACATGGCCGACGCGGTCCGTGTCATTTCGATCCGCCGCGGCTACGACCCGCGCGATTTTGCGCTGGTAGCATTCGGCGGCGCTGGCGCATTGCACGGTGCGGCACTGGCCAAAGACCTGGCGATCCCGATTGTCATCGTGCCACCAAACCCCGGTATCACCTCCGCGCTGGGGTGTCTGCTCGTGGATATTCGCCACGACCTCGCGACAACCTACCTGGCACTTGCCTCGGAGACAGATCCATCCGCCATAGAGAGCGAATTTAAAGCACTCGAAAGCGAAGCGATCGAGCGACTCGGCGCGGAAAGCGTAGCGCCGGACAACATGCTGCTGCAGCGATCGATCGACATGCGATACCAGGGACAGTGGCGTGCTCTTGGGGTTCCATTAGGCGACCATTTTACCTCTGTCGCCGAGGTTGTAACCGCATTCCATGCTCGCCACGAACGCGAATACAACTACCGCCGCGACGATGCGCCGGTTGAGATCTATCGCCTCAACCTGACTGCCGTCGGGACGACGCCCAAGGCTGCGATACCCGAACACGAAACCGGCACCGCGCGCACTCCCGAGCCGCTCGCCAGGCGCCCGGTCTACTTCGATGAGTTCGACGACGCCGTGGATACTCCCATTTATGCCCGCGACGCACTGAGCTCGGGCATGGCTATAGTCGGGCCTGCCATTATCGAGCAGCTAGATTCGACCACCGTCATCCCGCCCGGGGTGAAGGCGGTTATTGATCCGTGGCTCAACATCCGCATGCATATTTCCGGGGAACGATAATGACAATCGACATGCCGAAATATACGTTGGACCCGGTAACCTTCGAGGTTCTGCGCAACGCTTTTATCTCCACCGTCGACCAAATGGGTGAGCAGGTCATACGCACCTGCCATTCGTTTGTGATTTTCAATCGCGACTATTCGTCAGCCATCTGCGACGCAAACGGCGACACCATAGCCCAGGGAACCCGCGACCTCGCCGCGCATGTGGGCACACTCCACTTTACCTGCAAAGCAATTATCGAAACGTTCAAGACAGACATGCATCCGGGCGACGTTTTTATGATTAATGACCCCTATCGGGGTGGCACGCATTTTTCTGATGTGCGCGTAATTCGCCCCATCTTCTGTGACGGAGAAGTGATCGCTTATAGTCAGGCGAATGGCCATTGGGCCGATGTTGGTGGCAGCGTTCCAGGGTCATTCGATGTCAGCGCGAAGCAGCATTTCGGCGAAGGGATCCGGATCCCGCCCGTGCGCATCTGGAGCAAAGGGGTTTATCTCCATGACGTGGCCGAACTTATTGCCAGCAATACCCGGGTACCGGGCGACGTCATCGGTGACATGCACGCTCAATCAGAAGCAACCCGCGTTGCGGAGGACGAAATACTCCGACTGGTGGAAAAGTATGGCCGAGAAACCGTCGTTACCGCATTCAAGGAAACCCAGGACTACGTCGAATACTTCACTCGCAAGCGACTGGCCGAACTGCCAGACGGTGTGTGGGAAACCGAAGACCATCTCGATCAGGATCCTTCGGTCGGCGAGGGACTGATCCCGATCAAAACCAGGATGACCATCTCTGGCGATACCGTGCACTATGATTTTACCGGTTCGCACGGCACCATCGGCACGATTTATAACTCCGCGTTCGGCGCGACATTCTCGGCGGTAGTGTCGGGCATGAAGTCGTTTTTCCCCGACGTGCCGCTGAACTCCGGTTTTTATCGTGCAATCAAGACCACGATGCCCGAGGACACCGTCGTGAATGCGCGATGGCCGATTGCGGTTACCGGGTTTGTGATGACCTTTGAGCGCATCATGAACTCTATTTTCGAGATATGGTCAGGCATCATGCCCGAGCGTGGTATGGCTTGCGCCTTCAACCTTGAGTATCTGGAAATCGGGGGCACCAATTCGAGTTTGCCCGGCGCGCCATTTTTTATGTGTTACGACTACATGCCCGGAGGCTGGGGCGGGCGTAAAGGACGCGATGGAGTCAGTGCCTCATCTTCGCTGTTTGGTGCCGGCTTGCGAGTGCAACCGATCGAGGGTCAGGAGCGGCTGGCGCCGATCATTTACTCCGAATGCAACCTGATCACCGATTCCGGCGGGCCAGGCCGACACCGGGGCGGTATTGGCCTGTTCAAGACCGGCACCTTGACGGATGCGGGTCCCACAATCATTTCCTATATTTGTGATCGCGAGCGCGCGGTTGCGTGGGGCATCAACGGAGGACTGCCCTCGTATCCGCAGGGCCTGTGGCTGACCCGCAAGGGTCACAATGAAGCCGAGTTTCTCGGCGCCATGTTCTCTAACGTTCAGATCGCGTCGGGCGATACGTTCCGGCGGCCATCTGCCGGCGGTGGCGGCTTTGGCGATCCGACCGAACGCGATCCGCAATTGGTCTGCGAGGATGTCGCGGACGAATACGTTTCGGTGGCGCGTGCCGCGAAGGACTACGGCGTTGTCATCAAGGTAATCGATGAAGACGTCGCGGAATACGAGGTCGATGACGTGGCTACCGTGGCGCAGCGCGAGAGAATCCGCGCGTCACGACGCGGCTGGCTGCAAGAAGATCCCGTGAGTGTCGCGCAACGCTACCAGACCGGCGAGCTCGACGTTTTCGACCTGATTCGCCAGTACGGTGTCATCGTCAATTGGGGCACCGGTGAACTCCTGCCGAAGACTACCGCAACCTATCGCGAAATGCTTCAGCGTCGCACACTCGACCATTGGACTTGATAGCACGGCACTGTGGTGAATCAGGTCTCCGGCTACCGTTACAGGACTCATAGCATGAACGAAACCAATCTAATGTCAGCAGCAACAACGCCGGGTTTCAAAACCGCCCAATCGCAGCGCCTGCACGCGCGCGCACTCGAGGTGATGCCGGACGGGGTCGCCGCCTATTCTCAAAATCGCGCACCGCATCCGCTCTATCTGAACTCCGGACAGGGGTCTCGGATTCGTGATGTCGATGGCAATGAATACATCGACTACATGCTCGGTGCCGGGCCATTGGTGCTCGGACACCGTCATCCGGAGGTCATCGCGGCGGTGCATGCCGCGGTCGATGAAGCCGTCCCGAATGTCGGTGTGTGTGAGCGGCAGGTCGAGCTGGCCGAGTTACTCCAGACTTATCTGCCGAGCATGGAGCGCATTCGATTCCTGCCGACCGGCACCGAGGCCGTGCAAGCCGCAATTCGCGTCGCGCGCCACCACACAGGGCGCAAGATGATTGCGAAATTCGAAGGCGCTTATCACGGCCAGTCGGAAAACGTGATGATCTCGGTTGCTGCATCAGCACATACGCGCGGTAACGCCGACGCGCCGAACGCGGTGCCCTATCATTGCGATATTCCCGGCGAGATCCTCGGCTTGACCGTCGTCCTGCCGTTCAACGACATCGAAGCCTGTAATGCACTCCTCGAGCGATATGCCGACGACCTCGCGATTGTCCTGATTGAACCGATGTTGGGTTTCGCAGGCGCGATCCCGGCCGAGCATGAATTCCTGGCTGCTCTGCGCGAAAAAACCGCCCAACTCGGCATCCTGTTGGCCTTTGACGAGGTCATCACGGGCTTTCGCCTGTCGATGGGCGGGGGGCAGGAATTATTCAACATTAAGCCGGACCTCACTGTGCTCGGCAAAGCTATTGGCGGCGGCATGCCGCTGGCGGCGTTTGGCGGACGCGCGGAGGTCATGGACTGTTTATCGGTTGCACAGAACCCGGACACCTATGTATTTCAATCCGGCACCTTCAGTGGCTTCCCGATGAGTCTCGCTGCCGGCCTTGCGACATTGCGCACGCTCAAATCAACCAACGCGCTCAAGCATACGAATGCCATCGGGGAACAAATGCGCAGGGGACTGCGTCAGGTGATCGCGGATAGCGGATTCGCCGCCGACGTAACCGGCATCGGATCCCTTTTTCATATCCATTTCACTAGTGAACGCGTTCGAACGGCGCGCCAGGCCGAAGACGCGGATCACGAGCTCATCAGAGATCTGCATCAACGATTACTCGCGCACGGCATTTATTTTTACGGCGGCCGTCTGGGCTTTTTATCGGCCGCGCACGCGAGCGACGATATCGGCTTGACATTGGGCGCGTTCAAAACCGTCTTGGAAGAGATGGCGGGCGAACGCAAATAGTCCGGCAGTCGGTGCTCCAGGTGTCGCCGGGATCGTCCAAGTGCCATCACCGCGGGCGTTCCATAGCCGTTCCGTGCGGACCGCGAATGCTACACGCCGCGCCGACGGTGACGGCGAAGCCCACGACCATGACCAATCGGCGCGAGACAAGTTAATTGCACGCCACAGTCAGCTATCCAGGGCAACGACAAAAGGGGAATTCATCATGACCAACAAGACAGCTTCCAACTCCGCTCGCGATGTCGCCAATGTGCTGCATCCCCTGACGAATCTCGCCATGTTGAAGGAGAAAGGCCCACTCATCATCGAGCGTGGCAAAGGTATCTATGTCTACGACGACCAGGGCCGTGAATACATCGAAGGCATCTCTGGGTTGTGGTGCGCCGCATTTGGTTTCAGCGAGCCCGAACTCGTCGCGGCCGCCCACGAACAGATGAGTAAGCTGCCCTTCTACCATAACTTCATGGGCCGCAGTACGCTGCCCACCATCGCGTTGGCCGAGCGCTTGGTAGCGATGGCACCGTTCAATGCCTCGAAGGTATTTTTTGTGAATTCCGGGTCTGAGGCGAACGACACTCAGATCAAGCTCATCTGGCACTATAACAATGCGATTGGAAGGCCGGCGAAGAAAAAAATTATTTCGCGCGAAAAAGCCTATCACGGCTCAACGATTGGCGCCGGCAGTCTGACCGGGCTGCCGGCATTCCACGAAGAGTTCGACCTGCCCATTCCCAATATCTTGCATACATCGTGCCCGCACTACTACCGAGACGGCCAGCCCGGGGAGACGGAGGAGGAATATTCAACACGACTGGCGATTGACCTCGACAAGCTGATTCAGCGCGAAGGACCCGACACGGTCGCGGCTTTCATTGCGGAACCCGTGATGGCCGCCGGCGGATTGCTACCGCCGCCGGTCGGCTATTTCGAAAAAGTGCAGGAAGTCTTGCGCCGCTACGACATCTTGTTCATCGCCGACGAAGTTGTGTGTGGCTTCTGCCGCACCGGCAATATGTTCGGCAGCGAGACCTTCGGTATTCAGCCCGACACCATGTCCCTCGCCAAACAACTCAGTTCAGCGTATTTGCCCATTGCGGCGGTGGTCATACCGGAGTTCATTTACGAAGCGCTGGTTGAGCAAAGTCGCAAGCTTGGGATCTTCGCACATGGCATGACTTACGGCGGACATCCGGTCACTGCAGCCGTGGCCCTGCGTACGATGGAATTGCTTGAAGAACGTGACATGCTTAATTACGTACGATCGATAATTCCCAGGTTCGAGCAGCGTATTCGATCACTCGGCGATCATCCTCTGATCGGTGACACTCGAACTGCCGGATTACTCGGAGCGGTAGAAATTGTTGCCGATAAATCGCGCAGATTGCCTTTCGACCCCGAGCGCACTGTCGGTAAATATTGCGCGGCAGCATGCGAGGCAGAAGGGCTCATGGCCCGCGCGTTCGGCGACACCATGGGATTGTGCCCGCCGCTGATCATCACCGAACCCGAGATCGATGAAATGTTCGATCGCCTTACGCGCGCCCTTGACCGGACAGAGGCGATGGTTCGAAAGGAAAAGCTGAGAGCGGCGTGATTACCTACCGCCTGCGAATTTACAAGCAAGCAGAGCGACCCGCGGCACCGCCAAGTCAGCCAGCGGGAGGCAACAACGCGGTCACCCCGTCGACGGAGTCTGAAGCAGCCCGCTGCAATGAGCTCGCCAGGTGTAATGTTCGAATGCAGCACGCGTGCGAGTCGACACCATTCCACCAAGTGTTTGAACCGAACAGTGGATACCGTGCTTGGCTGACACCGGTCTATTCAGAGGTTCCCTGGCTCAGAAACGATATGACGGCATCGTTGAACACCGCGGGATTTTCTGCATAGCCGAGATGGCCGACGGCCGGGATCTCGATATGGCGGGCATTCGCCATGCGTTTGGCGATCTCCCGCCCGCCTTGCGGTGGCAGCACCTGGTCGAGTTCGCCGGTTATGACGAGTGTGCGCTGCGAGATCTCCCCGAGCCGGTCGCTCGCATCGAAATCCTTGAGACCTTCAGTCAATACCTGCGTGTAGGCGCGTTTGTCGTTCCTGGCGATCATGTCCGCGACCCAGCGACGCAGCTCCGGACCCGCGTTCGGGGACAGGGCCTGCTCGATCACGATCTCGGCGTATTCTTCGAGTGGCATGCGCGCGAGCGCCGCGACCCTTGCGGCCAGGATGTCTGCCGGTATGCTCATGCGCGGCGCTGTGTGGCACAACACCAGCGAGGCGCACAAACCGGGATGGGCGAGCGCGAGTGCCTGGCCCACGAACCCGCCCATCGAAGTGCCGAGGAAGTGACACCCCGCAATGCCGAGCGAGGTGATCACCGCCGCCATGTCCTCGGCGAGCGTCTCGATCGTGTAAGCGCCCGCGTAATCGGGTTTGCTCGACTGACCGAACCCGCGCAGGTCGACGGCGATGGTGCGGAAGCGTTCAGCGAATGCCGGCATCTGGTGTACCCAAAGTTCGCTGCTCATGCCGAGCCCGTGCACCAGTAATAGCGGCTCGCCTGCGCCCTGTTCGCGCACGAAGATCCGGGCCCGGCCCGCGTCGATGATCATGCCGGGCTCAGGGTCCGCGATTACGAGACACGCATGTCGGCCGGCACGATGCGGCCTTCGTCGACGATGAGTTCCTCGTCGAGCGTGAGCGTGCAGTTGCGCATCGGCAGATCGAGGTGGCAGGGGGTGTCGTTGGTACCGCCAAACTCGGTGTCGGGACCGAGGGAGAACAGCACGTTGCCGTAACACGCCCGCCCATCCATGCCGATACCCGGCAGGTCCACCGACCACTCGCAGCGATGATTGAGCCCCCAGCCGATGTGCGAGATTGCGTGCGCGCGAGGGTCCTCGTAGCTGGCGATGAACGCCTTCAGTTCGTCCGCGTCCCTGCCGCCGTTGATCGCGGTGACTGCGCCGTCCTCAACGATGAACTCAAGCGGGGATTTCACGAAGCGCATCAGGGGATAAACGATGTCGCCGACATCCATCACGACGCGGCCGTTGACGCCCTTATCCGCGGCCAGCGTGGCGAGGAAACCGCCCGGCCAGTGGTCCCAGCGTCCGGCCGTCGCGGTGTAGCCGTACTCCGTGAGGATTTGCTTGCCGCCGAGCTCGTAGGTCACGTCGGTCCCCGCCGCGTTCGTAAAGCGCAGGCGGCTTGCATTGGCGAGACGGCGCTCGCCCGCCTCGACCCGCCGGCGCAGCGCCGGGTCCGGGAACAGGCGGGTCAGTACTTCCTCGGGTTCAACGATCAGCAGCACGCGGGCGCCTGCGTTCTGCATCGCGATTTGCTCGTGCGAAAACAGCAGCAGCATATGATC
>CALOBG010000039.1:0-19573 GCA_942490995.1 uncultured Gammaproteobacteria bacterium | reverse complement strand
CAACACCGAGCTCATCTTCAACAACGACCTCGCCCGCGAAGAAGTCGATACGCCGCCCCGACGGCCTCCCCCCGCTACCTCGGCATGTGCTGCGAAGGCGTAGACTGGCTCCTTGACGGCCGCTCACCCAACTACGTCTACGCCACGCCGGAGGGCGTCGTCGGCCGCAAGAACCCTTCGGCCTCCTCCTCCACTACCGACTCTCCGACGACATCGCCTTCCGCTTCTCCAATAAAAACTGGGAAGAGTTCCCGCTGACCTCCGAAAAATTCGCCAAGTGGTGCCACGCCGTCAACGGCAACGGCGAACTGGTCAACCTCTTCATGGACTACGAAACCTTCGGCAGAACACCAATGGGCCCGCACCGGGATCTTCGAGGAGAAGAAGCAACGCGTGATGCGTGATGATGAGAAACAGCGCGTTGCCTATCACGAATCCGGGCGCACTTGGCTGGTCGCCTACAGCTTGCCCAACACGGATCCCGTGCACAAGGTCTCCATCATTCGCGGCATCGCCGCATTAGGCTATACCATGCAACGCCCGGAAGGCGACCGGTTCTTGATGACCAAGACGGAACTGGAAAGCCGAATTCAGGTTCTGCTGGCCGGCACGGTCACCGAGGAGATGGTCTTTGACGACATTTCCACCGGTGCGAACGATCTGGAGCGTGCCACCGACATCGCTCGCAGCATGGTGATGGACTACGGCATGAGCGGTCTGGGACGCGTGAACTATCGCGAGTCTGCAGGCCCCGCGTTCCTGACGGTTGCCATCGACGAACGCATGCACTCACAGCGAGAAAACCGCTCGCGAGATCGACGAAGAGGTGCGGTGCATCATCGATAAATCGATCGAAACAACACGCCACATCCTGGAAACGCGGCTGGCGACGCTGCTGGAGGCCATGACAAAACGGCTGATCGAGGTCGAGTCGGATTGACGCGAACGAACTGAAGGGATCGTCGAAGAAAACTCTCCCGGACCGCTGATCGTTCCAGGCACCAGCGATACGCCCGCGTCGTGCGGCAAGGACACGCAAGACCAGGTGAAATCTCGCAAGCAGAGCAGGGGTAGGAAGAAATCCGAAGCACGAAACCCAAAATCCGAGACAAATTCAAAATCCGAATGACCAAAGTGCGAAACCCCTGGTTTTCGGGTTTCAGTGTTTCAGGGAAGAAGGTATATCGCGGTCCAGTTCGAGATGTCCGCATTCCTCGTGTTACCCGAAGACACTTCAAACTTCATCAACGCCATGCGTACGGGCGAGTTCTAAGCGGCACGAAACGTGAACACCGAGACCTGTGACCTTTCCCACCTCACAGATACACGCGGTTGTAGACGTACCATTCGAAGACCAGCACGCCCATTCCGATCAGCGTAGCCATTTCCAGGATTCCTTGCGGGCCGGTTCGAGGCCGCCTTGGCCCTTGACTTCCTCGTGGCCGATTTCGATGGTCTTGTTTGGCTTGAGATTGCTTTTCACGGCTGTCAAACAGATTCACGGCGAACTGTTGGGCAGGCGGCTTACTACGGTCTTCGAAGACATCGTAGACGCCCAGAAGATCGGTGTTGCTGTGAACAAGGTGTTCTGCGGCTTTCGCGGAGGACTTCCCTTCCGTGTTTTGTTGGGTGCTTCCGTCATACGCGGGACCGCCGATTGCGTTCGCAAGACGATCGGGTTGCCGGGTTTGACGCTGGGCGTGGCTGTCGAGCCGGAAACACCGCCAAGGTAGCGAACGACGTTGATGACGAAGACGGGGAAGCTACGACGGATGGGCCAGTCGGTTTCACGCCGGGCGATCCGTTCGCACCGATAATCTCGAGACCCAGCACCACCTCCTCAAATCCTCCCCGCAGCCCGATCGAGAACAGGATCCGACATCCGAATCGATCAGCGTCGCGCCGCCAGCGTTGGTGTCGTCGCGGCAGAGCCCTCGAGATGGCGACGTTGCCCATCTCGATGTACTGCGTCATCGGGTGAACGCGATCCGTGTCAATGATCATTGGCTACATCTGCGCTTCCCCTTGCGACCAGCCCTCGACAGGCGGCAAGCAGCTGATGAACAGCGTATTTGATTGCGGCATCTTCTTGAGACGCGTACTGGTCGAAGATGACTGCAAGTCGTAGTAACCTGCGGCGGCCAGATCCTGATGTCCTTGTCTCTCAGATCTGTCGGATCCGCGACATTCATGTCTAGCCAGACTTCGAGCGCTTCAACTGTGTCGAGCGTCAGCAGCAGGACTTCGTTGCCAGGAGTGACCAGCAGCACGCGCGGTCGCGCACGGTATTGACGACGCAAAGGCGGCGTTGTCCAGCGTCAATTGGATCCTGGTGATCCAGTTCCAGCTTCAGGACGTTGTTCGATGTCCGATCCAGGTCGAAATCGACGCCAGCGGTCCCCGCCGGCCGACGCATCGTGACATCCAGCAGCTTTCCTTGCCCAATTCACCGTCCAGGTACAGTGACACGTAAAGGCGTCACGTCCTCGAGTGCCGCTGTCTTTCCACCGGGAAGCGGGCCCAAAGTCTGCAAGTCTGGTCCGGCTTTTCCAGTTTACGTTCGCCGGAAAAGCCACGATCGCCACATTTTCCGGCGACTCGACCCACGATCGGAACAAGATCGGTTCGAGGTTGCCCAGCGAGAAATCCCAGGCCCGTTCGTAAAACCACCGTCGGTGTACAGGTACAGCGTGGCTGGCAGCGCGTCGGCAACTTGGACATCGGTCGCGGCTTTTCTGCGTCACTGGTACGGCCCGGATTCGCCAGTCCGCCGCAGCACGCGGGCGTCGCGAAGATCGCTGGTGCGGCTGGTCGGCTGGATGCGATTCCAGCTTCTGCCGCAACAGCGAGCGGTTGTCCGTGAACGACTGCTCGACGTCCGGAGCAACGTCCGAGAAGCAGATGACCATCGCGGCGGCATCGCATTCATCTGGTCGGATCAGGCCCACGACTTGTCTCTTGGCCGCGTCCAGCGTCGATGGCTCGACATCCGTAGCGGCTCATGCTGGCCAGAAGTGTCGAGCAGGAAGATGAACCGGTCGCCGGTCAGCTTCGCTCGCCACCCCGGCCAGAACGCAAGCCATGAACATCAGCAACACTCACCAGCAGCGGCTGCAAGAACAGCAACAGACTCTGCCGTAATCGCTGCCAGATCGAGTTGACGTGCAGATCCTCGATCGTTCGGCTCCAAAGATACGTGCTGGGGACCTCCAGCGGCTGCCGCTTCAGTTTCAAGAAGTACAACGCAATGATAGCCGGCGGCACCAGGCCTATCACCACCCACTGCCACATCGAAAGACTGTTGATGAAGTTCATCGGAGCCTCAGCAAGCAAGACGAAGTGAAAGCTGTTCAGCCCGCGACACCAGGGTGCGGCTTTTGCGCACCTCTCCTAACCTGTAAAAGATTCTACTCGACGACCGTGGTTGACGTCTATTGTACGAAATTCGAATGCTCAAACGAATGCTTCCGGTTCTTGCGGAACCTCGCGGAAAGCAAACGTTTGTCTTTTGCTGTGGCGTTGATGCGAAGGGCATTCCGTTCGCGAAGTTGTGCTGCTACGCTGTTGGACGGCGACGGTTTCCGGTGTGTATCGGACGGTTGCGGATCTTGGGTATAGACAACCGCATGGGAGTGCAAGGAAGAACCGGTATTAACCATGAAGAAGCAGACGATCGCCGGCTTTTCTGCTTGGTGCGGCAACGATATTTCTGGCTGCGTTCCTGCTGTTCCAGGTCCAGCCGGTCATCAACAAAATGATCCTTCCGTGGTTTGGCGGCAGTCCGATCGGTTATGTCCGCCGGGCTGGACGAGGACCACGACATGTTCGCGCCGATCCTGTGGGTGACGGCGCGGCAGCGCGCGCTGTGGCTGGCGCTCAACCTTGCGACCGCGTTTCTCGCGGCGTGGGTGATCGGATTGGTTCGAGGCCACCATTCAACAGCTGGTGGCGCTGGCGGTACTGATGCAGATCGTGGCGAGTATGGGCCAGATCGCCATGCAGCCAGACGCTGGCTACCATCGTGGTGCGCGGCCTGGCCCTGGGACAGGTCTGTGCGGCGAACGCGCGCGCGGTGCTGCTGCGGGAAGCCGCGCGGTTGGTGTACTCAACGGCTGCCTGTGGGGCGCTGGTCGTCGCCCTCATTGCAGGCGCCTAGTTCGGACAACGCGCGTCTGGGGGTCGTGATCGGATGCGCGATGGCGCTCAATCTGCTCACCGCCGGGCTTCGCCGGCACCGCCATTCCGATGTTGATGCGCCGCCTGGCTATCGACCCGGCTCTCTCGCCGGCGGCGTGGTTGTAACCACAGTTACCGATGTCGTGGGATTCTTTGCTTTTCTCGGTCTGGCCTCGCAGTTCCTGCTCTGATCCGTCTGTTCGCGGACGCGCCCGGAATGCTGGGAATCTGGAAAATTTGTGTTAATATTGCTGTTGCGGAATTGTTGTTGCGTTTTTGCTACAGCAATGACGAAACTTGACGACGCCGCCTCCGCCTTGACTGGCTGAAGGCTGCGTCCGCCACGGCGCGGGATCTGGCGGCGAGCAAAGCCCAAAGACGACGCAGGCGCACAGGTTCCGGCGCCGGGCACGAACAGACCAACAACACCAAAAGCTATTGGGGACACCGGCAATGAGTAAACTTTCAAGACTCGCTCTGATCCTGGTCATCAGCGCGATGGCGAGCGGTTGCGCGAACCAGGACATCAAGCCCGTTGAAGTGATTTGTCCGGTCCTTGGCGCCGTGCTCGGCGCGGGCGTGGTCGCAGGCGGACTCGGCGGCGATGACGCCGGCCCGATGGCCGCCGGCGCCGTGGTTGGTGCCGGGCTGGCCTATTTCCTGTGCCAGGATCGCACCCCGGAACCGAAACCGGCGCCAGCACCGGCACCGAGACCGGCACCGAAGCCGAAACCGATGCCGCCTAAAGATTCCGACGGCGACGGCGTCATCGATGCCAACGACAAATGCCCTGGCACTCCGGCCGGCACCAAGGTCGATGCCACCGGTTGCCCGGAAGTCGGCACCGTTCTAATCTCGCTGACCGGCGTCAACTTCGACACCAACAGTGCGAAGCTGATGCCCGAGTCGATGACCATCCTCGACCGCGCAGTGAAGGCGCTGAACGATAACCCGAGCGTGCACGTGCGGGTTGAAGGCCACACCGACAGCCGCGGCACCGCCGAGTACAACAAGGCATTGTCGGAGCGGCGCGCCAGTTCGGTGGTCGACTACCTGGTCAGTAAAGGCATCAAGAGCAATCGCCTTTCCGCGATCGGTTACGGCGAAGCTTCACCGGTGGCGCCTAACGACACCAAGGAAAACATGTACAAAAACCGTCGTGTTGACCTGGTCGTAACCAAGAGCTGACCGTCACCATGACAGTCTGAGGAAAAGGCCCTGCTTGCAGGGCCTTTTTTTATGCCACCGGGCGGCGCATCTGCCTTGAAACTGCAGAGTCGGCGCGCGGAAATTTCCGCTACGATTGGTGACGTGCGTGGCGCGTGCCCGTTCAGTCCCACACCGCATCCAGCTGCTCAGGACAATCGCGCCCGAATTCAAATACTCGGCGGAACGGCGTCGGATCCTTGATATGCGTGAGCGCGCCGTCGCGTGGGTCGAGGGCGTCCTTCAGGCGTGACAGCCAGAAGCGCGCTCCGGCAGCGCGAAACGCCGCCGGCCATGCGCTGCGTTCGGCGGCATCGATACCGCGGACGTCCGTGTAGGCCGCGCACAGCGTCTGCGCGTGCCCGGTGTTGAAGCGCCCGAGCGGATTGAAACACCAGTCCGCAACCGTGACCGCGAGATCATAAATAAACGGCCCGTTGTGGGCGTAGTAAAAATCGATGATGCCGCTCAGCCGCTGGTCGACGAACAGGGCGTTATCGCGAAACAAGTCGGCGTGAATGACGCCGCCGGGTAGCCGCGTATCCTGTTCGAGGTCGGCCTCGGCGAGGATTTCCTCCACCAGGCGGCGCTGTGACGGTTCCAGCCGCTGATGGAGCTCGAGCGCGACCGCCTGCCGCCAGTCGCGACCGCGCTCGCTGGAACGCCGGGCGGGGAAGTCCGCTACCACGCTATGCATCTGCGCCAGGGCACGGCCGATAGCCGCGAGGTGGGCGAGCGCGGGACGCTCGACACTCGCGCCAGGCAGGCGTTTGACCAGGGCGGCCGGCTTGCCATTCAGACGCGACAGGAACCTGCCGGCATGGTCGGCCAGCGGCGGCGCAACGGCAATACCGCGCTCGGCGAGGTAGGCCATCAACGACAGGCAGTAGTCGGCATCCGCCGCCGGCGTGGTTTCGAACAGCGTCAGGACGCAGGCCTGCGTGCGGCAGGTGACAAAATAATTGGTATTTTCGATGCCGGCTTCAATGCCGGCGTAGTCTACGAGTGCGCCCAGATCATAGGCGTCGAGAAAATTTTCAAGTTCTGCGCGCGTGACCTCGGTAAAAACAGACATACGTGAAGTCGCGCCGCGCGACGACCGCCAGCGGGTCGTTCAGGGCTGCGTTGCCGTCAGGCCTTACCAGCTGAATATGACCCATTGCGGGACTTTGATCTGAGTCGCACGATCGTTCATGCGTGTCTCCATCAGCCCGTCGCCGTCGCGATCGACGAAATAATACGGAAACCCGATGGCCGGGATAACCTTGACCATATACAGCCTGCCGTTGAGCCGATATTCCTCGTAGGTGGAATCATTTTTTTTGATGATCGTGACTTCGGGCTCCAGCGTCTCATCCACGTCTTCGTCGTAGGATCCCGCCGGCGCCGGTGGTGGCGGCGGCACATCAACGAACTGCTCGGCGTCCGGTTCGGCGGCATGAAGGTGCCCGGCGAGCAGCATGCAGGTGAAGGAAATCGCTAGACTGGGGACTCTCATACGTTATGTCTCTATGCGCGGTTTTATTGCGTTGCAGGCGGTTAGAATAGCACCGAACCAGGCTTTGCGCAGCGCCACCCGGACCACCGTTTGACGATGATCACACGCTTATGACCGACAAACTTCTCGTCCTCGTTGACGGTTCGTCCTACCTGTACCGCGCCTTTCATGCGCTGCCGGCGCTGACCAATTCCAAAGGCCAGCCGACCGGCGCCATGCACGGCGTAATCGCCATGCTGAAACGCTTGCGGGCGGCCTATGCGGCGGATTATTTCGGCGTTGTTTTCGATCCACGCGGGCCGACCCTGCGTGACGAATGGTACCCGGAGTACAAGGCCAACCGGCCATCCATGCCGGACGAGCTGGCGGCCCAGATCGAACCCCTGCACGACATCATCCGCGCCCTCGGCTACCCGCTGGTGCAGGTCCCCGGCGTCGAGGCGGACGACGTCCTCGGCACCCTCGCCGAACACGCCACGGCGGCAGGGATGCAGGTCGTTATTTCGACCGGCGACAAGGATCTCGCGCAACTCGTCAACGAACGGGTCACCCTGATCAACACCATGGACGACAGCCTGCTGGACGTGCCCGGCGTGTCGGCCAAGTTCGGCGTCAGGCCCGACCAGATCGTCGACTACCTGACCCTGGTAGGCGACAGTGTCGACAACATCCCGGGGGTAGCCAAAGTGGGTCCCAAAACCGCGGTCAAGTGGATCAACGAATACGGCAGTCTCGACGAAATCATCAACCGCGCCGACGAGATCAAGGGCAAGATCGGCGATAACCTGCGCGATGCGATCGCGCAGCTGCCGCTGTCGCGCAAACTGGTCACGATCGTGCGCGACATCGACATCGGCATGCGGCCGGAGGATTTCGTTGTCGCCGACGTTGACGAACAGCGTCTCGTCGACCTGTATACGACCTACGAATTCAACACCTGGCTGAAAGACCTCAAGCTGAACGGTATCGTCGACCAGGCACAGGCCGACAACAGCGCGGCCGAATACGAAACCGTCCTCGACATGGCCGCCCTGGAGCGCTGGATCGAAGACCTCGCCGCGGCTGACTATTTCGCCTTCGATACGGAAACCACCAGCCTCGACTACATGCAGGCGCGGCTGGTGGGACTTTCCTTCGCGTGTTCGCCCGGCCGCGCTGCCTACGTGCCACTGGCCCACGATTATGTCGGCGTGCCCGAACAGCTGCCCATGGACGAAGTGCTGGCCCGGCTCAAACCGCTGCTCGAAGATCCCGAGCGGCCCAAACTCGGGCATAACCTCAAGTACGACCGCAGCGTTCTGCTCAATCATGGCATCGAACTGCGCGGTATTCGTTTCGACACCATGCTCGAGTCCTACGTCAACAACAGCACCGCTTCGCGTCATGATTTCGATTCCGTGGCCCTGAACTACCTGGGCCATCACACCATCCATTACGAGGACGTGGCCGGCAAAGGCGCCAAGCAGATCGGCTTCGCCGAGGTTTCGCTCGAACAGGCCGCTCCGTACGCGGCCGAAGACGCCGAGGTCTGCCTGCGTCTGCACCAGACTTTGTATCCGCAGATCACCGGCACCGGCCGGCTTGGCGAGGTTTATCGCGATATCGAGATACCGCTGGTCCCGATCCTGTCCGAGGTCGAGCGTCGCGGCGTGTACGTCGACCAGCGCATGCTCCTCGAACAAAGCGCTGAGCTCAAAGCGCGTATGGCGGAAATCGAAAGTGAGGCACACGATCTGGCCGGCGAGGTCTTTAATATCGGCTCGCCGAAACAGATCCAGGCCATCCTGTTCGATAAACTCGGTCTGCCGGTATTGTCGAAGACGCCCAAAGGCCAGCCGTCGACGGCGGAGTCGGTGCTCCAGGAGCTCGCCCACGACTATCCCCTGCCGCGCCTGATCCTCGACCACCGCGCGATGAGTAAACTCAAGTCGACCTACACGGACAAATTACCGCAGCAGATCAACCCGGATACCGGTCGCGTGCACACCAGCTACCATCAGGCGGTTGCGGCGACCGGCAGATTATCGTCGTCCGATCCGAACCTGCAGAACATTCCGATCCGTTCTGCCGAAGGGCGACGTATCCGCCAGGCTTTTGCGGCGCCGCCGGGCCGCTGCCTGCTGGCCGCGGATTATTCCCAGATCGAGCTGCGCATCATGGCCCACCTGTCTGCCGACAAGGGTCTGGTGGCGGCTTTCGAAGGCGGGCTCGATGTCCACCGCGCGACCGCGGCCGAGGTTTTCGCGACCACAATCGAGGTGGTCAGCGACGAGCAGCGGCGCGCGGCCAAGGCGATCAACTTCGGCCTCATCTACGGCATGTCGGCATTCGGACTTGGTCGTCAACTGGGCATAGAACGCGCCGCGGCGCAGGAGTACATCGAACGCTACTTCGCGCGCTATCCCGGCGTACGCGATTACATGGAGCGGACCCGTGAATCGGCACGCGAGCAGGGTTATGTCGAGACGGTGTTCGGCCGGCGTCTGTACCTGCCCGACATCAAGGCCCGTAACGCGCAGATCCGCCAATACGCCGAACGTACCGCGATCAACGCGCCGATGCAGGGCAGTGCCGCGGACATCATCAAGCGCGCCATGATCGAAGTGGCGACATGGTTGTCCGAAGCGAGCATGCCGGCGGCCCTGATCATGCAGGTCCATGACGAACTGGTGTTCGAAGTCGACGCCGATGCCGTGCAGGAGCTCGGCGACCGGGTCAGCGCCATCATGCAGGGCGCGGCCGATCTGAACGTACCCCTGATCGTCGATGTCGGTCATGGACTGAACTGGGACGAAGCCCACTGACGCCCGCGGCCCGTGGTGGCTGGCCTTGGACGTGGGGTCGGGTTCGAGGCCGGGTTGCCGCGCTCGGCGGCGGATCGCATATGGCGCTATCTGGCGATCTTCGACGGTCCATGTGCTAATATTTTGACAAAGCTACCTGTGATCGAAAAATCCGTCTTCGCCCAGTCACCAATCAGCACTGCTCCCACCTGCGTTTTGCGTCATGCTCCTGATCCCCGCCATAGATTTAAAAGACGGCAAGTGCGTGCGCCTGCGCCAGGGCGACATGTCGCAGGACACGGTCTATTCGGATGA
This sequence comes from uncultured Gammaproteobacteria bacterium, assembly GCA_942490995.1. Classification (GTDB taxonomy): domain Bacteria; phylum Pseudomonadota; class Gammaproteobacteria; genus UBA981. The sequence goes on along the minus strand of CALOBG010000039.1, from coordinate 9,595 downwards.
CCCGGTAGCGGTCGCGCGGCGTTGGGTGGAGGCCGGCGCGCGTCGTCTGCACATCGTCGACCTGAACGGCGCAACCGACGGCGCGCCGGTCAACCACGAGATCATTCACGCCATCGCCGAGGCCTGCCCGCGGACGCCGATCCAGGTCGGCGGTGGGATCCGCGACGAAGACACCATCCAGCAATACCTGGACGCCGGCGTGCGTTACGTGATCCTCGGCACCAAGGCGGTAACGGCGCCACATTTTGTTGCCGACGTCTGTATCGAGTTTCCGGGGCATATCATCGTCGGTCTCGACGTGCGTGATGGCAAGGTGGCGATCGATGGCTGGTCGAAACTCTCGCGACACGACGCGCTGGACCTCGCTCAGCATTTCGAAGCCGACGGCGTCGCTTCGATCGTTTATACCGACATCGGTCGCGACGGCATGATGACGGGGTTGAATATTGAAGCGACCGTGGCGTTCGCGCAGGAACTGACAATCCCCGTGATCGCTTCCGGTGGGGTGACCAACCTCGACGATATACGGCAACTGTGCGCAGTGTCCCAGGAAGGGATCAACGGCGCCATCACCGGCCGGGCGATCTACGAAGGGTCGCTCGATTTCGCCGAAGCTCAAACCCTGGCGGACGAACTCTGCGACCAGCCGGCGCCCTGAATGGGTCTCGCCAAACGGGTTATTCCCTGTCTCGATGTAGACGCTGGCCGCGTTGTCAAAGGCGTGCGTTTCGTCGATATCCGTGATGCCGGCGACCCGGTCGAGGTTGCCTACCGTTACGATGAACAGGGTGCCGACGAGATTACGTTTCTGGATATAACCGCGAGCAGCGATGAACGTGACACCATCGTGCACGTGGTCGAAGCCGTAGCGTCGCAGGTTTTTATCCCGTTGACGGTTGGTGGCGGAATTCGCAGCGTCGAGGATATCCGCCGCATGCTGATGGCCGGCGCCGACAAAGTCGGGATCAACACCGCGGCGATCAAGGACCCACATTTCGTGCGCGCGGCATCAACGCGCTTCGGGTCACAGTGCATCGTCGTTGCAATCGACGCGCGGGCCAGCCGCGAGATGGACCAGCGTTGGGAGGTCTACACGCACGGCGGACGCAACGCGACCGGCATCGACGCCGTCGACTGGGCGCGGCGCATGGCTGATTACGGCGCCGGTGAGATCCTGCTGACCAGCATGGATCGCGACGGCACCCGCGATGGTTATGATCTCGAGCTGACCCGCGCGGTCGCCGATGCCGTGCCGATCCCGGTGATCGCATCAGGCGGTGTCGGTGAACTCGAACATCTCGCCGACGGGGTTACCGCCGGTCATGCCGACGCGGTGCTGGCGGCCAGCATTTTTCATTTTGGTGACTACACCATCGCCGAGGCAAAGCGCGCGATGCGCGCCCGCGGCGTGGAGGTGCGGCTGTGAGCTGGCTTGATGAAATCGCCTGGAACGAACAGGGCCTGGCGCCGGCGATTGCCCAGGACCACGCCAGCGGCTTGGTGCTGACCCTGGCCTGGATGAACCGAAACGCCCTGGAAGTGAGCATACAGGAGGCGCGGGCAGTGTACTGGTCGCGTTCCCGTCAGCAGCTGTGGCGCAAAGGCGAGCAATCCGGACACATCCAGCGGCTGGTTGAAGTGCGCATCGATTGTGATGCCGATGCGATCCTGCTGTTGGTCGAACAGGTCGGCGGGATCGCCTGCCATACCGGGCGTGCGCGGTGTTTTTACCGGCGTCTGGAACAACAGGCCTGGGTTGAAACCGACCCCGTGGTGCGCGATCCGAACGACATCTACGGTAGCGGCTGAAGGCGGAGGTCCGATCATGAGCGATGTACTGAAAGAACTGGGTACGGTCATCGATGCGCGCCGCGGCGCGAACCCGGAAGAGTCTTATGTTGCGGGCCTGTTCAGCGACGGTCTCGACCGTATTCTGAAAAAAGTCGGCGAAGAAGCTACCGAAACGGTGATCGCGGCGAAAGGTGATGATCGCAAGGCGGTCATATACGAAACAGCGGATTTATGGTTTCATTCCGTGGTTATGCTCAAGTTCCTGGAAATAGAGCCCGCTGAGGTCCTGGCCGAACTGGAACGACGTTTCGGCCGCTCCGGGGTTGCCGAGAAAGCTGCGCGCGGGGCCAAATAGAAATAAGCGACCGTTCCCTACACGGTCGGATTGGAGAAACATATGGGATTCGGGATCAAAGAACTTGTCGTAGTCCTGATTATCGTCGCACTGGTCTTCGGTACCAAGAAGATCCGCGGGGTCGGCAGCGATGTCGGCGGCTGGATCCGTGATTTTCGCAAAGCCATGAAGGAAGAGCCGCCGGCCGATGACGAGGCCGCAAGCGCGGATAACAAGCGCGTCATAGAAGGCGAGGCGCGGACCGAGAAAGAACGGGTCTGAATTTCCCCCGGGAGCGTGTCCGGCCAATGTTCGACATAGGATTCTGGGAACTCGCCCTGATCGGGATCGTGGCGCTGCTTGTGATCGGGCCGGAAAAAATGCCGACCATGATCCGCACTGCCGGACAATGGGCGGGGCAAATCCAGCGTATGGCGCGCGACCTGCGCCGCGAAATCGAGGCCGAAGCTCAGAGCGAAGAATACCGCGCCTTGAACCGCGACTTTCTCGCCGAAGACAAGCGCCTGAAGGACCTTGCACGGACCGCGGTACTGCCCGAAACACCGGCCGTGCAGGCGCCTGGCGGCGGCGATGAAACAACCGCAACCGAGAGCAAACCGGCGAGCAAGGCCGAGGAAGTTTGAGCGACCGGTACGGGCGCCGCAGGCAAGCGTCTATTGAGGCAGCAGCTCCGCCAAGGTGCCGTGGTCCGGCGATAATTGCGCGATGACATCCAAAGATCTGAAAAACCCAGCACCCGATCCCGAGGCGGCCGATCCGTCCGGCCCGGATCCGACCGAGCAGACTTTCGTCTCGCATTTGGTCGAACTGCGCAATCGACTGCTCAGGACGCTGGCCTGCATATTCATCGTTCTGCTGTGCCTGATGCCGGTCTCCAATCAGCTCTACGTGTGGCTCGCCGAACCCCTGCTCGCGCATCTGCCGGGGAATGCGACGATGATCGCAACCCAGGTCGCCTCACCGTTTCTGGCGCCTTTCAAGCTGACCGTGTTCGTCGCGGTGTTTATTTCCGTGCCGTATATTTTTTACCAGGTCTGGGGCTTCGTTTCGCCGGGTCTGTACCTGAATGAACGCCGCCTGGCGTTGCCCCTGCTGTTGTCCAGCACATTGCTTTTCTATTGCGGTGTGGCTTTCGCCTATTTCGTGGTTTTCCCGCTGGTGTTCGGTTTTTTTACCGCCATCGCTCCGGAAGGCGTGACGATCATGACCGATATCAGTCATTATCTCGATTTCGTGCTGAAACTGTTCCTGGCGTTTGGCGCGGCATTCGAAGTGCCGGTCGCCACCTACCTGATCGTGCGTACCGGCATCTCGACGGTCGACGCGCTGGCGAACAAGCGCCCCTACATCATTGTCGGCGCGTTCGTGCTTGGCATGGTGCTCACCCCGCCGGACGTGATCTCGCAGACCATGCTCGCCGTGCCGATATGGTTGCTCTACGAACTCGGCCTGCTGCTGTGCCGGCTGACCATCCCCGCGGACGACGAGCAGGCAGAGACCTCGGAAGCAGGGAAAATTTGAGGCGTCGCTGAATAAGTCCAGCGCTTCTACTCGATACGGCGCACACCACTGGCGTCACCGATGAGCAACACATCGGCGGGGCGCTGCGCGAACAGGCCGCAGGTGACCACACCCGGGATCTGATTGATTTCAGACTCCAGCGCGCGCGGGTCCTCGATGCTGAGCTTGTGCGCGTCGATGATGAGGTTGCCGTTGTCGGTAATAAACCCCTCGCGCCACTCCGGTACCCCACCAAGCCGGACCACTTCGCGGGCGACGAAACTGCGCGCCATCGGGATCACCTCCAGGGGCAGGGGAAACCGCCCGAGCCGCTCGACGAGCTTGCTTTCGTCGATGATGCAGACAAACAGGCGGCTCGCCTGGGCGACAATTTTTTCGCGCGTCAGGGCGCCGCCGCCGCCCTTGATGAGTGCGCGTTCGGCGGTAGCCTCATCGGCGCCATCGACGTATACCGCCAGCTCCGTCACGGCGTTCAGTTCCAGCAGCGGGACGCCGTGCTCGCGCAAACGTGCCGCACTCGCCTCCGAACTCGCCACCGCACCATCGATGCGGTGTTTGATCGTGGCCAGGGCGTCGATAAAAAAATTCGCCGTCGTGCCGGTTCCGACGCCGATCAAGGCGCGGTCTTCAACAAATTCCAGGGCCGCTTCGGCGACCGCTTTTTTGTGCTTGTCCTGCACCGACATGTTTGCCCCACCCGCGAAAAAACGGCTACTCACCGAGCTCAGATGGTATCTTAAGCGGATGCTAGACAACTACGTAAAGATGATCCTGCGCGCGCCCGTGTACGACGTTGCGCGCGAGACACCGCTCGATGCGGCGCCGGCAATTTCGCGGCGCGTACGCAACCGAGTTTGGCTCAAGCGAGAAGATATGCAGCCGGTTTTCTCTTACAAGATCCGCGGCGCTTATACCCTGATGGCGTCGTTGTCGGCGAGCACCTCGAACGCGGCGTGATCGCGGCCTCGGCCGGCAACCACGCCCAGGGCGTGGCGCTGGCGGCGCAGTTCCTCAAGACCTCGGCCACGATCGTGATGCCGAAAACCACACCAGAGATCAAAATTTCCTCGGTGCGCGAGCTCGGCGCCGAAATCATTCTGCACGGTAACACCTACGACGAAGCCAGTGTCCACGCGCACAAGCTCGCGGAGCAGCGCGGATTAACCTACGTGCCGCCCTACGACCACCCGCTGGTTATCGCCGGGCAGGGCACCGTGGCGATGGAAATCCTGCGCCAGCACAGCGGGCCGATCGGCGCCATCTTCGTGCCGATCGGCGGCGGTGGTCTGATCGGCGGGGTCGCCGCCTACGTCAAGGCGCTGGCCCCCGAGGTCCGCATCATCGGCGTCGAACCCGAGGAAGCGGCGAGCATGAAACGGTCGCTCGAAGCGGGTCGGCGCGTCGTGCTGGAGCGGATCGGCATATTCGCCGACGGCGCCGCGGTGCGTGAAGTGGGCGCCGAAACCTTTGTCCTCGCGCAGAAGTATGTCGACGAGGTCCTGACCGTCAGCAATGACGAGATCTGTGCGGCGGTCAAGGATATATTCGAAGACACGCGATCGATTGCCGAACCGGCCGGCGCCCTGGCCCTGGCCGGACTCAAGCAATGGGTGCAGCGCGAAGGCAGCGAGGACGCCGATCTGATCGCGATCCTGAGCGGCGCCAACGTCAACTTCGATCGCCTGCGCCATATCGCCGAACTGGCCGAACTCGGCGAGCGCCGCGAGGTTTTGATCGGCGCCACCATCCCGGAGCGGCCCGGCAGCTTTCGCGAGTTTTGCCATGCTCTCGGTCCGCGACTGATCACCGAATTCAACTACCGCTACTCCGATCGCGATTCGGCCACCGTGTTCGCCGGCGTGCAGGTCAAGGATCGCGACACGGAACGGCGACTGTTGATTGAGAACCTGACCGAGAAAGGTTACCAGCCGATCGATATGACCGAAAACGAAGTGGCGAAAATGCATGTGCGTTTCATGGTTGGCGGTCACGGCGGTGACGTCAGCGATGAACGCCTGTTGCGTTTCGAGTTCCCGGAGCGTCCCGGGGCACTGATGCGTTTTCTCGGTCACATCGGCGGGCGCTGGAATATCACCCTGTTTCATTACCGCAACCACGGCGCGGCATACGGTCGAGTGCTGATGGGTATCCAGGTCCCCAGCGCGGACGACGAAGCCTTCGAGGCGATGCTGCGCAAACTCGACATGGGTTACGAGGATGAAACGAACAACCCGGCCTATCGCCTGTTCCTGCACTGATGCTCATGGCGCAGGGTATTACTGGTGACTAGCCGCGAGCAGCTTGCGCAGGAGATCTGCATCGGCATGCGCCGTCTCGAAAGCCTGGGGCTCAATCACGGCACGGCCGGCAACCTCAGCGTCCGTTGCGCCGACGACGTCCTGATCACACCCAGTGGCGTCAAGCCGCAGGCCCTGCAGGCCGACGCTGTCGTAGTCCTGGCGCTCGCAGACGCGACCCCACCGGCCGCATCGCGACCATCCAGCGAATGGCGTTTCCATCGCGATATCTACCGCGCTCGCAGCGACATTCACGCCGTGGTCCACGTCCATTCGGCCTATGCCACCGCCCTCGCCTGCCAGGGTCGCGACCTGCCGCCGTTTCACTACATGATCGCGGTCGCCGGCGGCGCCGATATCCGCTGCGCGCCTTACGCCACGTTTGGCACCCAGGCCTTGTCCGACGCCGCGGTCGCGGCCCTGGCTGGTCGCCACGCCTGTCTGCTGGCCAATCACGGGCTGATCACCACCGCCACCGACATCGACGCCGCGATCGACCTGGCTGTGGAAGTCGAACAGCTCGCGCGGCAGTATATGCTGAGCCGTATCGGCGGTGAGCCGGTGCTGCTTGGCGAGGACGAGATGCGCGACGTCATCGAAAAATTCAAAACCTATGGTGCCCGTGATGGCCGATAAAAAACCGCGCCCGGCGGCGGTCGAAGAATTCCGGCAGCGGCCGCTGTTCCATCTCGCATTCAAGGTTCATGATCTCGAGGCCGCGCGCAACTTCTACGTCGACGTGCTCGGCTGCCGCGTTGGCCGCAGTTCGGAGCAATGGATCGATTTCGATTTTTTCGGTTACCAGATCACCGCCCACCTGTTTGGCGATAGCGCGCAGGCAGGCAGCAAGGTGGTCGACGAACATGATATTCCCGTGCCCCATTTCGGTCTCATCATGAGCTGGGAGGACTGGCACCGCGCGGTCGATCACATGGGCTATATCGGCGTTGAATTCCGCGTCCAGCCACATATTCGCTTCAAGGACGAAGTCGGCGAACAGGCGACCTTTTTTCTTCAGGATCCGAGTGGCAACTGCCTCGAGTTCAAGGCCTTCCGCAACCCCGAACAGGTATTCGCCAGCACCTGAGCAGCCGGGCGTAGAGATAATACCGACCAGGGTCCGCAGGCGAATCCGCAACGCCGCGCACGGCCTCCGCAGTAGTTTTTCACCAGCATGGACAGGCTGGTCAAAAACGTAGCGAGGAAGGTCGGGCGCAAGGCGCGGGCGAGACGAGGACCGGAGTTTACTGGTGTAAATGAGGCTGGCTGCCGAGCCCGCAACGCCGCGCACGATCTGCGCAGTAGTTTTTCACCAGCCTGTCAGGCAAACAGTTCGGCCAGTCGCGCACCTGGATCCTCGGCACGCATGAACGCTTCTCCGACCAGAAAGGCGTTTACGTCACAACCGCGCAGGCGCTCGATGTCGTTGCGGCTGTTGATGCCGGACTCGGTGACCACGAAACGGTCATCGGGAATGTCCCTGAGCAGGCCGATGGTGGTTTCGATGTCGGTGACGAAGCGCTTCAAATCGCGATTGTTGATGCCGATCAACGGGCTGCGCAGGCGCAGGGCACGTTCCAGCTCGGTGCGGTCGTGGACTTCGATCAACACGTCCATAGCGAAGTCACCGGCGGCGCTGGCGAGCTCGTCGAGCTGGGCGTCCGACAGGCAGGCGACGATCAACAGGATGCAGTCGGCGCCGATACTGCGCGCTTCGGCAACCTGGTAGGGGTCGATCATGAAATCCTTTCGGATCACGGGTAGCGAGCAGTTTGCGCGTGCGCTGATCAGATCCTGGTCAGAACCCTGGAAATAGTGGCTGTCGGTCAACACCGAAAGACAGGCCGCGCCACCGCGTTGGTAACTCGCGGCAATCTGCGCGGGGTCATAATCCGCGCGGATCACGCCCTTACTCGGCGAGGCTTTTTTGCACTCTGCGATCACCGCGGCTCGTCCCTGCTCGACCGTTTCGACCAGCGCGCGCAGGAAGCCGCGCGGCGGCGCTGTCATCGCAATCGCCGTTTCCAGCGCGGCGAGACCGTGTTCGCGTTTGCGCGCGGCAACTTCGTCGCGCTTGTGCTGAACGATTTCAGTGAGGATGTCGGACATGATTCGGCAACCGCGTTCAGGGGCAGGATTGGGTGTAATCGATAAAGCGCGTGAAGGCCCGTGCCGCGCTGCCGTCGGCGAGTACCGCCTGGGCGCGTGTGACCCCGGCGCCGAGATCCTCGGCCAATCCGCCGACATAGATCGCCGCACCGGCGTTGAGTGCGACGATATCGCTGGCCGGTCCTGCTTCTCCGGCAAACACGCGCTGGATAATAGCCAGGCTGGCGGTGGCGTCGGCAGCGGCGAGCGGCGCAGGGCTGCAGTGCGATGCCGAACGTCGCCCGGGTCGATCTCAAAGCTGCTCGACTTTGCCGTCAGCGCAGCTCGGCAACGTGGGTAATGCCGCCGATACTGATCTCGTCCATGCCGTCGGCGGCGCAGACCACCAGCGCGTGTTCGACCCCGAGACGCTGCAGCACTGCCGCCGCGCGCGGCACCCAGGCCGGGTCGAACACCCCCATCAGCTGGCGATCGGCGTTGGCCGGATTGGTCAGCGGTCCGAGCACATTGAACAGGGTGCGGGTACCGAGTTCACGGCGTGGACCGGCGGCGTGCCGGGTAGCGCCGTGGTGCGCCGGCGCAAACATGAAACCGACCCCGACTTCGCGAACGCAGGCCGCGACCTGCTCCGGCTTGAGATCGATGCGGGCCCCGGCTGCTTCGAGTACATCGGCGCTGCCGCTGGCGCTGCTCGCCGCGCGGTTGCCGTGTTTGGCGATGTGTCCGCCGGCGGCGGCGGTGACGAATGCCGCGGCGGTCGAGATATTGAACGTGCCGATGCCGTCGCCGCCGGTACCGCAGGTGTCGATCAGGGGCCTGATACACGACCTCGACGTGGGCGGCGAACTCGCGCATGGCGCGCGCCGCGGCGGCACCGATCTCGTCGATCGTTTCTCCCTTCATGCGCAAGGCGATGAGCAGACCCGCGATCTGCGCCGGCGTCGCGTCGCCGGACATGATCGTCTCCATCACTGCGTGCATCTCGTCGAAGCCGACGTCGCTGACGGCGACGGCCGTCGAGATGGCGCGCTGAATATCCATCGTCGACTCAGGCCGCCACGCCGGCTGGCTCGAAGAAGTTGCCGAGCAGGGTCATGCTCCGTCAGTAACGATCGACTGGGAACTGCACACCGTAGTGCAACGAGGTGGCGGTGTTTGTACCCATGATTTCGTCGATCCCGCCGTCGCGTCGCGGTCCAGGCCGTGATCTCGAAGCAGTCGGGCAGCGACGCACGCTCGGCGACCAGCGAGTGGTAACGGGTGGCGGTAAAGGGGTTGTCGAGATGCCGGCAGCATATCCGCCGCGCTGTGATGAATGAGCGAGGTCTTGCCATGCATGACCTGACGCGCATGAACGATGCGCCCGCCGAACGCCTGGGCCATGCTCTGGTGTCCGAGGCACACACCCAGGATCGGCACGCCGGCAAACTCATGAACAGCGCACCACGACCATCGAGATGCCGGCCTCGTTGGGTGAGCACGGACCGGGCGAAATCATCGATATGGGCCTGCCGCATGGCCC
>CALOBG010000038.1:0-10988 GCA_942490995.1 uncultured Gammaproteobacteria bacterium | reverse complement strand
GCGGGACGCTGTCAGGCCCGCCGCGTCGAAGTTTGGCGCCGAGCAGTCGATATACTAGCGAGTACGCACCAGCCATTGGGTAACCCCAAGCATGAACCTGACGGTCATTATTCCTGCCTATAACGAGCGCCACACCATCGCCGCCTGCCTGGTCAAGGTCGTAGGCGCACTCCCGCATGTCGACAAGGAGATCATCGTTGTCGACGACTGCTCCCGCGACGGCACGCGCGAATGGCTGGGCGAACAGCTCGAGGGACTGTCCGGCAGCAACAGTGCACTGGAGCTCGACGGGGATGGCAAGCTGCGCCAGATCGACGGCAACGCCAGTTATCGCTTTCGAGTGCTCTACCATGACGTCAATCGCGGCAAGGGTGGCGCGCTGCAGACCGGCCTCGCCGCCGCCAGTGGTGACATCGTTGTCATCCAGGACGCCGATCTGGAATACGACCCGACCGACTGGGAAATCATGTACGAACTGATCGCCAGCCGCCGCGTCGCCGACGTGGTCTACGGTTCGCGATTCTATGGCCGCCCGCACCGCGCACTTTATTTTCATCACTACATGGCCAACCGGCTGATCTCGTTCCTGTTCAATACCCTGTACAACCAGCAGCTCACCGATATCGAGGTGTGCTACAAGATGTTCACCCGTGAAGTGCTGCAGTCCTTACGGATCACGGCCAACGATTTCGGCTTCGAAGTGCAGTTCAGTGCCCAGGTTGCGCTGGCCCGCCGCTGGCGGATATACGAGGTCGGCATCGCCTACTACGGCCGCACCTACGACGAAGGCAAGAAGATAAACTGGAAAGACGGCGTCAAGGCCCTGTGGTACCTGTTCAGATTCCGCTTTCGCCCGCACTGAGCTCGTTGCAGCAATGACCCGCGGCGCCAGAAATACAGCCATCGGTCTGCTCGGTGTCGGCGTCGGCGGCATATTCCTGTGGCTGGCGCTGCGCGAGATCAGGCTCGACGAGCTGCGCGCGCTGGCGGCAGCGACCGATCGGAGTGTGATCGCCGTTGCGATCGCGGTGTACTGGTGTGCGATCGGTTTGCGCATACTGCGCTGGCAGCTGCTGCTGCGGGAGCTGGCGCCGGCGCCGCTCGTCGCGGTCGGCGAAACGCTGGTGGTCGGCTATGCCGTGAACAACATCCTGCCGGCACGCCTCGGCGAAGTCGCCCGCGCCGCGTATGCCAAGCGGCGTTTGAGGATCGGCCGGGCGCGGGTATTCGGCTCGATCGTCATCGAACGTTGTCTCGACCTGGCGGCCATTTTGCTGTGCCTGGTATGCGGACTGGTGGCGCTCAAGCTTGGCGCTATCGGTACGCGCTTGCCGACCTTTGAACTGATTGCGCTGAATGCCGGCGCCGTCATCGGTGTACTTATCCTCGGTCTCGCCATTCTGCGCTCGGGAACGTTCGAGTATTTGCGCCTGCCGACGCCGGTGGCGGTTGTCATCGCTGATTTCTGCACCGGTGTTGCCAGTCTCAACCGTCGTTCGGCATTGCTGGCGATGGTTCTGACCGCCACCGTGTGGGGGCTGGAGACTACCGCACTGGCGCAGGTATTTGCCGCTGTCGGCATCGAGCTTTCGCTGACCCAGGCCCTGCTGCTGATGGGCGCGGCATCATTGAGCACACTGGTACCGACCGCGCCCGGCTACCTCGGCACCTACCAGTTGGTTGCGGTGCTCAGCATGAATGCCTTTGGACTCAGCGCCTCAGCCGGGATCGTCGCGGCAACCGCAACCCAGATTGCATTGTTCGGTTCGGTAACCGTGGTCGGGCTGTTCGTGATCGTGGTGCGCAGCCTGCGGCGGGTTGCCGGCGACGAACGCGGTCAGGTATTGTCAATCGGCAAGTGAAAACGGCGTGAAGTCGGTCTTTTCGTCGTAGTAGTCTTCGCCTTCGGCGCGCTTCAAAGCGCCGACGATAAGGTAGGTGCCGGGCGTCATCACCACTTCGACCATGACCTTGAACACGAAGTTGAACATCAGCACGGTCATCAGACTGTCGGTGCTCCAGATCCCGAAGAACGCTATCGGATAAAAAATCAGGCTGTCGACGCCCTGACCCAGGATCGTCGAACCGATCGTGCGCGTCCACAGATGGCGGCCACGTGTCCATACCTTCATACGCGCCATGACGTAAGCATTGACGAAATCGCCGACCCAGAAGGCCACGATCGAGGCCACCACGATCCGCCAGGTGGATCCGAATACGGTTTCTATGGCGGGCTGCAGTAGCGTGTTGAATGGCTCTGCCGGACTCGGCGGCAGGTGGATAATGACCTGCGACATCAGGGTTGCAAACAGCATTGCGCCGAATCCCGCCCAGATCACCCGGCGCGCACGCGCATAACCGTAAACTTCGGTGAGGATGTCACCGAAGATATAGCTGATCGGAAAAAATATATTGCCGGCGCCGAACACCAGTGTCGCGCCTATCAGGGGCAGCGCGAACGGGAACTCAATCTGACAGACCTTGGCCGGACCGATCAGATTCGAGCACAGCAGCACGGTCACGAAGCCGGTCATGAGCAGGGCGTAGTAGCGGTAGTAGCGGCCGCTCACGATCAGCGCGCGAGCGGGGTCAGGGTCTTGAGGCTGGATCGGATACTCGGAAAGGAATGCGTCGCCGCGCTGAGTTCGTCGACAAAATGGATAACATAATAATTGCCCTTGATGCGGCCGCAGCTCAGGACCCCGGTCAGGGTTTTGCGGTGTTTATCACCGGTCCAGCGGAACTGGATAAATTCGCGGCTGCCGACGGTGAGTGGTCGGGCCATGCTGGTGACAAAAAATCGCTCGTGACTGAGACGCAACTCATCGAGAAACAGGTTGGCGCACTGTACCTCGGTCAGGGTGCCGAGCTGTTGTCGGATCTCGCTGACCGGCATGGTTGTGATCATCAGGCGCCGGGCCAGGTCACTCGACGGTGGCATATAGGCGTAGGTCGCGCCCAGTAATGAACGTACAACCTGCGGTTCGCCGAGGAAAGCGGGCTTCTCGAAGGTGTAACTCGGCGCGGCGGCGAGCGCGCTGCTGCACAGGCAGGCCAGCGCGAGCAGCCACGTTCCGCGTCCGCCGCCGTACCAGCGGCGGCTCGCAGTGTCCGTGCGCGCATCATTGCGCTGGCTCGGCGGCAATTGGGTCAAATCCGCGCTCATGTCGTGGCCAGGGTATCCGGTAGAATGGTTCGCCGCAGGATACCATTCACGCGCGCACCTACAAGTTCCGGCACTGCGCGGATATCCGCCCACCCTGGCTGTCTATCAACGCCTCCTTAAGGAGCACACCTATCGTGACTAATGCATGGACTACGGTCGGCACGGCCGGCAACTTCGACAGCGCCGTGATCGAGGCTTCGCGTAGCCAACCGGTGCTGGTTGATTTCTGGGCCGAGTGGTGCGGACCGTGCCGGTCACTGGCGCCGTTGATCGACGAGCTCGCGAGCGAACTCGACGGCGCCCTGCGCGTGGTCAAAATCGATACCGACGCGGAACCGGCGCTGGCTCAGAGCCACGGTATCCGCAGCCTGCCAACACTGATGGTTTTCCGTGACGGCAAGCCGGTGACCCAGGCGGTCGGCGCGCAGCCGTTGAACGCGCTGCGCGAGCTGGTCAAACCCTATCTCGCTGCGGTGGCGGACGATCCGCTGGCCGAAGTGCGCCAGGCGATCGCAGCGGGGCGGCACCAGCCGGCGGCCGCGGCGCTGGAAGCGGCGCTGGCCAAGGACGCTCAGGATTTTCGCCTGCACCCCCTGCTGGCCGAATGTTATCTCGCCGCGGAACGCTTCGAAGAAGCGCGCGCTTTGCTCGATCAGCTACCGGCCAATCTCGCCGTCGACAACGAGGTACAGCGGCTCGTCGCGCGACTCAACCTGGCCGCGGCGCAAAGTTTTCCCGGCGATGACGCCGTCGCTGTTGCGTTTCGAGCGGCGGCCGGCAAAGCTGTGGCCGGCGATCTCGACAACGCGGTCGCGGCGCTGCTCGAACTGCTCACCCGGCATCGCGACTGGGAAGACGACAAGATCCGCAAAACCCTGGTCGACCTGTTCAGCAGCCTGGGCGATGATCCGCGCGTCAAGCGCTGGCGCACGCAGATGGCGCGCATGCTCAACTGATCGAGTCGTCAGGCGAGCATGAGGTGCGCCAGCGTCTCGCGGTCGTCTCGGCCGAAGCCGAGTTCAACTTCCAGGTAACGGTCGAACGAACCGTGACGCGCGTCGATCGCGTCCAGGCTTGCGAGGATGTATTCGGCCCGCGCCGCCATCACCACCGCGATCGCATCGGCCCGTGCGGTCGGCGCAAAAATATCCACGGGCTGAAAGTCACCGTTGCTCATCTCGTAGTCGGTCACGATGTCGTCGACCTGCACGCCCAGCGCGCGCAGTACGAAAGCCACCACGATGCCGGTGCGGTCTTTGCCGCTGGTGCAGTGCACGAGATGCGGCGCCGCGCCGGGACTGACGAGATAATGCATCACGTCGCGAAACTCTGGCGCGTGTTCGAACGGGATCCGCGCGTAGTTTGTACGCATCAGTTCGAAGGCCGTGCGTTCGTCGGCGCCGTGATCGTTGACTGCCTTGAACAGTTCCACCGAACCGCGCGGCAGAAAGCCGCGGCAGAAGATCTTCGGTGTGTGGGTAGCTGAGAACCGATCCGGCGCCCGTTCGCGCTCTTCGTCGTAACGCAGATCGACCACCGAGCGAATGCCAAGATCGGCCAGGCGTTTGACGTCCGCATCGCTGAGGCGTGACAGGCCGTCGCCGCGGTAAATGACACCGAAGCGGGTCGCACCGCCGCCGGCGACCGGCAGGCCGCCGAGATCGCGCACGTTTTTGGCGCCGTCAAAGGTGATTTGGCGAGCGTGGTCGGGGTTGGCCATGGTGTGGATTTATGCCGTACCGGGCGGCGGGTGCGCCGGGCCGAGCGCGCGCAGGCGCGAGTCGCCGCTCAATCGAGCAGGCCGGTCGCCTGGCCACCGTCGACCAGCAGTCCGGTGCCGGTGATGAAGCGGGCCTGCTGCGAACACAGGAACGCCACCGCGTAGCCGAAATCGTAAGGGTCGCCGGTGCAGCCGACAGGGATATTGTGGGCGGCGGCGTTTTTGTCTGAAACCATCTTTGCCACGCGGTCGGTCCAGTGGGTACCCGGCTGACAGGAGTTGACGGTGACGCCTTCGGGCGCCACTTCGCGGGCGGTGATCTTGAGGAAACTGGTCAGTCCGGCGCGCGCAACCGAGCTTGCGAGGAGAAAACCAATCGGCTGTTTCACGCCGATGCTGGTGATCGCGCACACCCGGCCCCAGCGCCGTTCGCGCATGGCGGGGATCGCGACGCGGCACATCTCGATCATCGACATGCAGTTCATATCGAACGCCGCGCGGTAGTGCTCGGGTTTGGTGGTGGTGAACGTGCCGGGTGGCGGACCGCCGGCATTGGTGACAAGGATGTCGATCTGTCCGAGCTGCTCGATGGCGGTGTTGACAAACGCGATCCCGCCGTCCGGGGAAGCGACGTCGGCTTCGATGGCAATCGTCTCGTGGCCGATTTCGTTCTGGGCGGCGCGCAGGCGTTCGCTGCTGCGTCCGCAGATAGCAACGCGCACGCCTTCGGCGGCGAGCGCTTTCGCCGCACCGAGGCCGAGGCCGGCTGAACCGGCAGCGACCGCCGCACATTTGCCTTTGATACCCAGATCCATCGCCAACCCTCGCTGTTCTGCTGCAGCGGTATTGTACGCATCTATCGTGAAGCTGGTGAAAAACGACTGCAGAGGTCAAGGGACGCAGGCTCAGCGCGACGTGCGCGCGCACATGCGGGTATTGTCGAAACCGTTCTTGACCAGGCAGTTTTCGCCGCAGATATAGCTGCTCAGCTCGCCGGCCTTGAGTTCGGCGAGCTTGTTCAGCGCGGCTTCGCGGCATGCCTCGAGGGTGTCGAACGTGCCGATGTCGATCGAATTACCGAGGTCGAACTTATTGATATACACCACGGCATCCCAGCGATGGAAAATATCGCAGCCGGCTGCGCCGATTATCATGGCTGCCAGGACCATGGCCTCGGGCCCGTTCCGAAAGGTTTTCACATCAGCTCATCCGCGTGCAAGGAGCCGGGGTCGCGGCACACCATCAGTGTAGAAGCGGCGGCAATAGTATTCACGTCGGCGCCGAGCCGCGTGGCTCCTGCCCGTGTGCGGTGGTGCGATGCGCGCGAAGACGTCGCCGGCCATCAACCCGCTGGTGGGCCTGCTGAACGGCGGCACCAGGTTTTCGTCGGGACTGGTGGCGGATTTCAAGGACAATCAGAACGCCGGCTGAGCGAGCCGGCTATCGAAAGTGGCTTGCCCGGGGCGGGGTCGCCAGGGTTCAGCGGCAGCCTCAGCTCTGGCGGCGTTTGGTTCCTGCCGGGCCGGCGCCATCGGTGTGCCGGTCCGAAAGGTTGGCGACGAGCTTGCGTAAATGTTCGTTTTCGCGCTGCAGGGCCAGCAGCGAGCGTTCCCGTTCGCGCCGTGTTGCGCCGTATTCGCGACACCAGCGTTCGTAACGCGGGATCGTGATGCCGAGATTCATGCACACTTCGTTGGTGGTCCGGCCATGCGCCAGTTCGTCTTCGGCACGATCGAGCATTTCGATAATGTTGGTTGTACTCAAGCCGCCACGTGGCGCGACCGCGGAACCGATGTGGGTGGTGTCGAGGGGATCGTCGACGGGTTTTTCACTGTTTTTTGCCGCCCCTCCGGCCAGCGCCTCCTGCAGCTTCGCCGTTTTCAGCAATTGCGCAACGCTGCGTACACATTCGCCAAATGCAAACACCTGGCCGGAGGTTACCGGGCCGACACTGAACGGCTTGAGTTCCTGGCCCAGCACTTCGTAAGTCCCGTTGCGCGAATCGAGGTCGCGCAGTACCAGCACATCACCGTCCACTTCGAGGCAGGCGTGGTGCCGCGAGACGGTTTCGTCGTTCAGTTTGACGTCACCGGCGCGACCGATCGTGTAGTTTTTTTTGTCCATGATGCGGCCCGATTTTAACCACGGAGCGCGACAGGTTCCAAGATGCAGTTCCGATCCGCTCAGCCAGCCGCTTGCGAGCCGTCCCCGGGCTCCTGCTGGCCAAGCTGGGCGGCACGGTATTTGCCAGGTGACAGGCCGTGCCAGCGCTTGAAGGCCTTGCCGAAATTGGCCGGGCTATCGAAGCCGAGCGCGGCCGCGACTTCCTTGATCGTGATGCGGTCGTTGGCGAGGAGTTCCTGCGCTCGGGCGCTGAGAAACTCGTCGGTGATTTTCAGGTAGCTGGTGCCGAGGCGGCGTAAACGCCGGATCAGCGTTCGCGGCGCCAGGTGCAGCCGGGCCGCTACCGCATCCAGCGTCGGCAGCGGGCGTTTTCGCCGCGGGTTGGCGAACGATTCGCACAAACAGGCGCGAATCGCGCCGAGAGTTTCGCGCTCGCGCGAGGACGACATGGTGACCTCGCACTGGCCGATGGCGTGTGCCCAGGTCGACTCGATGTAACCTAAATTGCGCAGGTCGCGCCAGGCGGCCGGAATGGCCAGCGCATTGTAGGTCTGCTCGAAGCGCACCGGGCAGTGAAAGTAGCGGGCGTAAGCGCCGGCCGGGAGCGCCGGCCGGTAGTCGAGTTCCAGGGTGGCTTCACCGAGCTCGACGTCGTAAACGGTCTCGAGATGCTGCTGGACGATGATCAGCGGCGTTTCGACCAGCATCGGTTTGCACGGGCCCAGATCGATCAGCGGGCACAGCTCGAGCAGGAATCGACTGCCGTCATAGCGGCCCTGCATGTGCATGTAGGGTATACGCGAGGGGAAATAGCGCACAAAGGCATCAAGTCCGTGGCCGAGCGTTGGCGCGCTCATCAGGGCAACGCTGATCGGACCGTGGAAGTGATCGGCCAGGGTATTGGCCCAGGCCAGGTACCAGTCCGGCTGTTCGGCCAGGATGAGGGTATTGCGAATATAGCGCAGCGCCTGGCGCACGGTGATCCGGCGATCGGGGTCGTCGAGTTCCGCCGCTGCGAGCCCGGTTCCCTGCAGTAATTTTTGTGGTTCGAAAAGGCGCAGCAGATGGCGCCCGTAGGTGGCCGGCATGGGCAGTTCTTCGATCGCGGCGGGATCCATGCGCTGACGCGTCGCTCATGACCAGATGTCACCAAAATAACAGAACTTGTCAGGATTGTCCCTTGGGCGGCGCGCGGTGGCGCTCTATCGTCAGGTCCCTCAGTTTCACCACACCAGCCGGGGAGGTTTCATGGCCGATACAGCCACCGTCAAACGCAACGTTGCCAAGGTCCGCGAATTCATCGATGCCTGGGGCGCGGTCGATCCGGATTGGGCCATGGCCTGCCTGTCGGATGACATCGTTTACATCAACCAGCCCATCGAACCGGTGGTCGGCCAGCGCGACGTGCGCAAAATTGTCGCCGGCATCATGGATCTGTCCAAGGCCGTCAACTGGGAGCTGCGCAACTGCTTCGGTTACGGCGACACCGTCGTCACCGAGCGGCTGGACTGCTGGGATTTCGATGGTCGCGGCTGGGGTCTCAGGCTGCCTTGCATCGGCATGTTCGACGTCAACGAAGCCGGGTTGATCTGCGGCTGGCGCGATTATTTCGACAACCGCATGTGGTTCGAAAACGGTGGTCCGACCCTGCATCTCGATTGACCGCCGTCGCCTTCGACGACGCGCCACCATCACCGTAATTTCCGAGCTATAGCGGGAGACTAGAAATGAACGCAAGCAAAGATCCTAAAATCGCGCGCAACGAGGCTGCGGTCAGGGCCTTTCTCAAGGGCTGGGACGACCGCGACGTCGAAGCCTGCATGGCCCAGTGCGCCGACAACATGTGTTACCTGAACCAGCCGCTGGAGGCGATCCGCGGCAAGGACAACGTGCGCAAGATGATCGCCTCGATCTTCGCCCCGGCCAGGAACGTCGAGTTCAAGCTGCTCAACGTGTTTGGCAAAGGCAATCGGGTCATCACCGAGCGACTCGACCAGTGGGACTGGGATGGCAGCAATACCTGGCAGCTCAAGCTGCCGGTGTGCGGCATGTTCGAGTTGACGGAGGACGGCAAAATCTACGAGTGGCGCGAGTACTACGACAACGAACACTGGAGCAAATACGGCGGCCCCAGCTTGGTTCTGTAAGCGCCGGCACCCGGCGCCGTTTTACCTGGCAGGGTGTTGAAAAACGTGAGCCGGAAGCGCCGGTTACAAGGCGCGCGCGAAGCGAGGAGCGGAGTTCATGTGGATAAATGAGCCTTGCCGCTGAGTGCGCAACGCCGTAAACGGCGCTCGCAGTGTTTTTTAACAGGCTGCTAGCCCGGATTTCTCACACGTAGTTAGTGCATCGGGCCTCCGAGAGGATCAAACTTGTTTTGTGTGAACGAGTTACGACCCCTCAGAGGAGGTTCCCGATGCCGACACAGTGTACCGCTGAACAACTGACGTTTTCATGGGCTGGACGCCGCCGCGTGGTGGCGGCGTTCGATGGCGGAACGGTGAGCTCGGATGGCGGCGCGCTGCTGCTGGGTAAGGCGGACGCGGCGGTCGGTCTGATCGACCGGCTGTCGCGCTGCTTCATCGACGAGCGGCAGGCTGAGCTGGTCGAGCACTCGTTGCGCACGCTGGTCGGTCAACGGGTGTTCGCGCTGGCGCTGGGTTACGAAGACCTGAACGACCACGACGAGCTACGCCATGACCCGGTGATGGGTGCGCTGCTGGGCAAGCTGTCGCCGCGGTTACGCGAGGACTGTGCAGCACTGGCGGGCAAGAGCACGCTGAGCCGTCTGGAGTGCTATCCGGCGAGCGGGGCGCATCGCTATCACAAGATCCGTCCCGATGAGGAAGCGATCGAACGGTTGTTTGTGGCGCTGTTCCTGGAGGCTTACCGCGAGCCGCCGGCGGAGATCGTGCTGGATCTGGATGCGACCGACGTGGCGTTGCACGGCCATCAGGAAGCACGGTTCTTTCACGGCTATTACGATCACTACTGCTACCTGCCGTTGTACATCTACTGCGGCGAGCATCTGTTGGCCGCGAAGCTGCGGCCGGCGAACATCGACGGTGCGGCGGGGGCGGTGGAGGAGGTCGAACGCATCGTCGCCCAGGTGCGTGCGCGGTGGCCGAAGACGCGCATCGTGCTGCGAGCGGACTCGGGCTTCTGCCGCGAGGCGTTGATGGGCTGGTGCGAGGAAAATGGCGTGGAATACGTGTTCGGGCTGGCGCGTAACGCCCGTCTGGTACGGGCGATAGGCAGTGAACTGCAGACGGTGGCGGAGACGTCGGCAGCCACGCAGAGCCCGGCGCGCTGTTTCCGCGAGCTCGCGTATCGGACACGCAAGAGCTGGAGCCGGTCACGCCGTGTGGTGGCCAAGGCTGAGCATACCGGTGACAAATCCAACCCGCGCTTCATCGTGACCTCGTTGTCGAAGCGACGTTGGGCGGCACGGGCGCTGTACGAGGACTTCTATTGCGCGCGCGGTGAGGCCGAGAACCGCATCAAGGAATGCCAGCTCGACCTGTTCGCCGACCGGCTCTCGACCGAGACCCTGCGCGGTAACCAGCTGCGCCTGTGGTGGGCGTCGGCGGCTTATGTGCTGATGCACGCCGTGCGCCGCATCGGACTGGCAGGCACCACGCTCGCGCGTGCTTGTGCGACGACCATCCGCCTGCGCCTGTTGAAGATCGGCGCGGTGGTCACGGTCAGCGTGCGCAGGGTCAAGCTCGCGATGAGCAGTGCCTGTGCGCATCAGCGGGAGTTCATCGCCGCCTGCCATGCCCTGGACGTCGCGGCGCGATAAGCCGCCCCCACGAACCAGACCGCTTTCCCTGCCATCGACCCTCACCACCGACACCGTCGGGTGGGTTCGCTCGCCCGCAAATAGGCAAGCCGCGTAATCTGCCGGGTTCACGCCAGCGATGCGCGGCGCGCTTCCCCCGCGCTACCAGACGACTGCGTTAATCGCCGACGCGGTGA
>CALOBG010000037.1:0-3851 GCA_942490995.1 uncultured Gammaproteobacteria bacterium | reverse complement strand
ATCCTATTCGGCCTATCCGCAAGGGGAGGGAGTCACGCATGCACATCGGTCTTTTCGGCATCAATATGGGTCCGCTCAGCACCCCGGCGGCCTCGCTGGCCGTGGCGCAGGCCTGTGAGGCGGCCGGGTTCGAATCCTTGTGGGCGGGTGAGCACGTGGTGCTCCCCGAGCCGCAGCAGCCGCCCTCGCCCCTGCCGGCCGACTACCCGATGCTCGACCCCAATATCAGCTTTGCCTGGCTGGCCGGCCAGACCAAAACCATCCGCCTCGGCACCGGCATCATCATCCTGCCGCAGCGTAATCCGCTGGTGCTGGCCAAGGAGATGGCGAGCCTCGATGTCCTGAGCAATGGCCGAGTGATGTTCGGCGTCGGCATCGGTTATCTGAAAGCGGAATTCGAGGCGCTCGGCATACCGTTCGCCGACAAGGCGCGGCGCACGCTCGAGTACCTCGACGCGATGCGCAGTATCTGGAACGACCCGGCGCCTGCGTGCAGCGGCGAATTCGTGAACTTCAAAGACGTCAAGGCCATGCCGCAGCCGGTGCAGCCGGGTGGTCCACCGGTGATTTTTGGCGGCCATGTCGCCGGTGCCTTTGAGCGGTCCGTACGCTACGCCCATGGCTGGTACGGCTTCGGACTGGACCCTGCAAAAACCACCGACTGCATCGCCGGTCTGGCCAGCGCCGCACGCGCCCACGAGCGCCCCGAGGACCTCGGCGCGCTCGAGATCAGCGTCACCCCGTTCGGAAATATCGACTACGATCAGGCCAAACGCTATGCGGATCTAGGGGTCGATCGGCTGATCGTGCTGTTTCCCTCGCGCTCCGACAAGCAGCTGTTTGATCTGGTCGCGACCAAACAGGAGATCCTCGACTACGTCGCCCGGCTCGGCGACACCGTCGTCGGTCGCGTCTGAGAAAAACTGCTTCCTTAGCCGCCCGGCCTGCGGAGCGGCAATCGCACACCAACAAAGAGGATTAGAGCTATGCCCCATATCAACCGCAACGGCGTCAAGGTGCATTACGAAAGCCTCGGCGCCGGCGACCCGGCCATCGTATTTCTCCATCCCTGGAGCACGAACCATTTCATCTGGGCCAACCAGGTACCGGTTTTTGCCCAGCACCACCGCTGCATCGTCGTTGACCACCGCGGCCACGGTCAGTCCGACAAACCCGAAGCCGGTTATGCGATTGGCGAAATGGCCGCAGACGTCATCGCGATCCTCGATGACGCCGGCGTCAAGCGCGCCGTACTGGTTGGCAACTCGATTGGCGGTATGGTCGCAATGCAGACCAGCCTCGATGCTCCCGACCGCGTCATCGCCAACCTGATCCTGAGCAGCGGCACGAATATCGGCGCCGACACCCCGCCGGAAGTCGCCGAGGCCATGCAGAAGGATTGGCGCGCGGTGTTCAGTGGCCTGCTCGACTCCGCTGTAGCGGCCAAGTCGAAAGCCGAGCGTCCCGAAATCCAGGCCTTCATGGAAGGTTGTTTTCGCACTGAAAGCAACTTCACCGAAGGCGTGTTCTGGGCTTCGATGGCCGACCCTAACGGGGTTTTCAACTGGAATATTTCCGATCGCCTCAAGGACATCAAGCAACCGACGCTGGTCATAGCGGGCGAAGAAGACGGCGCGACGCCGCCGGAGTTGAACAAATTCCTGGCCGAGAATATTCCGAACGCGGAATTGAAGATGTACAAGGATGTCGGGCATTTCTGCCAGCTCGAGAAACCGACGAGCTTCAATGCCGACCTGAAAGCCTTCCTGGCACGCGTCGCCTGAGCTGAAGCGGGCTTGCACGGCGCTGGGCCGTCGCGCTGGCGGCGGCCCGGTGCCGGTACCATCCAGGTCATGGCCGCGATGGCCCGGGCCATGACCTGGATCAAGTCCGTGGACGGGATCCGCGCCTGATAATAGCCCTATGCGGGACTGAGGCTGTTGCACCGCGCGCCGCAGGGCGCTGCCAGCCAAGCGGTCGAGGGCAAACTCATGATCTGTTTACGCGACTGTATTGAATACCTGCGTCTCACCGAGGCCGAAATCAACGCCATCGCCGAGCACGAACACGTGCCACCGATCATCGCGACCGAGCTGGCCTCCTATTTGGTCGAAAACGAACACGGCGAGCGCATGATCAAGCGCATGATCCTCGACGACATCGCGCACGCGGCCAGCAACGGCGATAGCGCCGAGGTCGACAAACTCAACCTGGTCCTCAAGCACTTCATCGCGACTCATCCCGATCTGTCCTAGCAGGCTGGTGAAAAACTACTGCGCAGGTCGTGCGCGGCGCTTTTGACCAACCCGTTACAACTTTATTGCTGATCGCAGACGTGCGCATCGGCGCCGACTTCCGCGGCCTGCTGTGAAAGACGGGCCATCTGCGGCAGCAATCCGCGCATATCGGCACTGCATTCGGCGAGTTTCTTCAGTTCCGGCGACGCCGCGACGCGCCGGCCGTAAGCGATTGCCTGGCTCTGTGCCTGTTCGCGTTTACCGGACCGGCACAGGGCTTTGACGTCATCCATCAACGCTTCGCTCTCCTTGCTCATCGCTTCGATGCGGCCCATGTCGATTTCGGCCATGCAGGTCTGCATTTTCGCCGCCTGATCGACCATCAGCTTCATCTGCGCCTCATCCGGCATTTCCATGGTCTTCATTTTTTCCATCATTTCGCGCAGCGCCGCCTGATCCGGCGCCTGCGCCACGGATACGGCGGGCAGCGTGCCCGCAAAAACGAGCAGTAAAAGCGCGAACCTGTACCTCATTGACGACATGTCGAATTCCTCGATGAGCGGGACACCTATTATCCATCGCTGCACGGCCCATGCGCGTGAACCCTGTCACGACGCATGCGCCGCGCACGACACTCAGTAGCGATATTGATTACCGATATGTCCACCGAGCAGGTAACCGGCGACCGTGCCGGCCGCGGTGGTCGCCAGGCGTCCGGAGCCTTTACCGAGCTTGGAGCCGACAAAACCACCGAGGGCGCCGCCAACGGCGTTACCGAAATTCGGTGACTGCGCATAGGACCGCGGCGCGTAAGCGGGCGCGGCATAGGTCGGTTCCGAGACGTAGCCTGCGTTATAGCCGGCGCTGTAGTGCTGCGGCGCGACCGGCGCATAAACGACCTGCGGCGCCGGCGCTGCATAAACCGCGCCATACGGTGCAACTGCCTGCGCCTGGCCGTAGTGATAATGATGGTGTACCTCCACCGGTTGGTAATGGCCATAGCCATGCTGACCGTGCCGATGGTGCCCACGGTCGTGGGCGCTCACGCCACCAACGTGCAGCAGCAGGCACAAGCCGGCGCCGGCCGCGACGAACGATGATTTCAGACCTGTGTTCATGTTCTTACTCCTGGGCGCAACATGCGCCCGACGCCGGCAATTTATCCGCTGCGTGGTGAACGGATCCTGAACGATATCGCGCTGTATCGAGCGCCTCATGGATCGGCGCCGGTGAGCAGCTCCTCGAGGTTGCGGATCTGATAGCCGGGCAGAACCAGGATCTCTTCAGCCGCAACGCTGTGCACGTAGCGGCCAAAGCCGTCGGGCGTGGCGGCGCCGACCGTGAGGTGACGGGTCGGCGCGTCGTCGCCGTTGAGATACAGCACCACATGCAGCACTGCCGCGTGCAGACCAAAGCTGCTCGGGTCGAGTTCGGCTGCGGCGAAACTGCGCTCGATGCGTGCCGCCGACAGCATCGCCATACGCGACTGGATATAGTCGCCAGCAGCGTCGGAACGCGCTTGTCCCTGGCGCGGCGCCACGTACCGCCAGCCGCGCGCCGTACGCTCGATCTGAACCTGGTGTTCGCCATCGTCAAGGGTCAGCGCGCGCACCG
>CALOBG010000036.1:0-142497 GCA_942490995.1 uncultured Gammaproteobacteria bacterium | reverse complement strand
TTGGCGAGGCGTTCGAAATCGTGACCGGACAGGACTTCGGGGCGCGCCCCGGGATCGATTCCGCAGGCCGCGAACATGGCCTTGGGAACCCGGTCCCTGAGCGATCTCGCCACGGTTTTGCGGCGCTGGGAAAAGGCCTGACGGACCAGGTCATCGAGGCACCGCTCGACGCCGGCCGCGCAGGTCAAAGCGTAGGGTACCAGTTGCACGACACTGGATTCGACTTTAGGTGGTGGTGTGAAACTCGCTGCCGGCACGTCAAGGCGCGTGTGGATACGTGCGCGGCGCTGCGCCATGATGCTGAGCCGGCCATAGGCCGCGCTTCCCGCCGTTGCGGCCAGCCGCTCAGCGACCTCACGCTGCAGCATGAATGTCATTTCCGCGCAGTTCCCGGCGTACTCGAGCAGGTGCATGATCAGCGGCGTGGAAATGTTGTAGGGCAGGTTGCCGACGATTTTCCACGGCCGCGGGCCAGGTTCCAGCCGCGCCAGGTCGAAGGCGAGAACGTCCTCGTTGTACAGGGTAAAGTTCGCCGCGGCGGCGAATTCCAGGCGCAGCGCCTGGCTCAGGTCGCGATCGACTTCAATCGCCGTGACGTCGGCGCCGGAGGCAAGCAGCGGGCGCGTCAGGACCCCGCCACCCGGACCGATCTCGATGATCGTCTCGCCCGGTTGGGCGCCGATCAGCTCGACGATGCGATCGACGACATACTGATCGTTCAGGAAGTGTTGTCCAAAGCGTTTGCGTGGACGGTGGCGGGCAGCGCGCGATTCATCCGCCATGTGCGGTTCCCAGCTCGGCGGCCATGGTAATGGCAGCGCGCAGACTGGCCGGATCCGCACCACCGCGTCCAGCGAGGTCGAAGGCCGTGCCGTGATCGACCGAAGTGCGCACGATCGGCAGTCCCAGCGTGATGTTGACCGCATCGCCAAAGCTGAGCGCCTTGAGCGCGGTCAGGCCCTGATCGTGGTACATCGCCAGGATCACGTCGAAGCGGCGGCGCTGTTCGCGGGTAAAGGCGGTATCGGCCGGCAGCGGGCCCTCGACCTCGATTCCACGCCGACGTGCGTCGGCGATGGCCGGGACCAGTACCGCAGCTTCTTCGCCACCGAGGTGACCCTGTTCGCCGGCATGCGGGTTGAGGCCGCAAACGCAGATCCGGGGCCGCTCGATGCCGAACTTGCGGCGCACGTCCTGATGCACGATGTCGAGCACCGCGCCGAGCAGTTCCCGAGTGACCAGAGCTGGCACCTGGTGTAGCGGCACGTGCGTGGTCAGCAGGGCGACGCGCAGGTCACGGGTCGCCAGCAGCATGACCGGCAGGGCCACGGCGAGGCGTTCGGCGAGGTATTCGGTGTGGCCGGAAAAGCGTACCCCGGCGTCGTTGATCACGGCCTTGTTGAGCGGTCCGGTGACGAGCGCGCACAGGTTGCCGTCCGCGCAGGCTGCCACCGCCTGGTCAAGGCAATCCAGCACATAACGCGCATTGCGCGTATCCGGTCGGCCTGGCGAGCACGGCGCGGCAGCACTGACCGGGACAATCTGGATGCTGCCGGCCGCCGTTGGCACCGCGTCGCTCGCGCGACGCAACTCGATGATGCGTAACCCGACCCCGAGTTCTTCGGCGCGCATTGCGATCAGCCCGGGATCGGCGAAATGCGCAATCGCGGCAAGCGGCGCTTCGAGCGCCAGCATGATGGCCAGGTCCGGACCGATGCCGGCCGGCTCTCCGGGAGTCAGGGCGATGCGCGCAGGGTTCGGTTTACTCGTCGGTACGGTATTCGACATAGGCTTCGTCGCGCAGACGACGCAGCCATGACTGCCGCCTTTCGTCGATTTTCTGTTGCCGGATGGCGCGCATGGCGCGGTCCCGTTTGACTTCCTCGGTACCGTCGTACTGGCGACGCTCGGTGACCTGCAGGATATGGAAACCGAATTCCGATTCGAACGGCTGGCTGAGTTGGCCCACGTCGATAGCGAGCATCACTTCCTCGAACTCCGGCACCATGCGACCCTCAGTCACCCAGCCCAGACTGCCGCCCTTGAGCGCCGAACCGCGGTCGTCGGAGTTGGTTCGCGCCAGCCGCGCAAAATCGGCGCCGCTCTCGATACGTAGCCGGATCTGGTTGATGCGGTTCAGAGCGCCGCTGCGCGACAGCAGTTCGTTGGGCTTGATAAGAATATGGCGGGTGAGGTGCTGCTCGACCATGACTTTGTCGCCGCTGCGCTGATCGGTCAGTTTGACGAGGTGAAAGCCGCTCGGGTTGGTAATAATGCTGGAGGTATCACCGATCTCCATGGTGCTCACCGAATCGGCAAACAGGGATGGGATCTGGCTGCCTTTGCGCCAACCGAGATCGCCACCGTCGAGGGCCTGCTGGCCGTCCGACACGCTGATGGCAACCGATTTGAAATCCTCGCCGTTATTGATCCGCTGCAGAGCGTCTTCTGCTTTCGCGCGCGCCGCGCGCACCTGGTCGTCGCTCGAACCGCTGGGCGTCGCGATCAGGATATGCGCGAGGCGGTACTCGACGTTGTCGGCGTCGGCGTTGGATTCGTTGCGCAGGTAGTTTTCCAATTCCCGGTCGCGGACTTTGACGCGATTGTCGACCTCGGATTTGCGCAGCTTCGCGATCACGATTTCCTGCCGGATCTGGTCGCGGAAGCGGTCGAACTCGAAGCCTTCGGAGGCGAGGATTTCCTTGAACTGGTCGATCGTCAGTTCGTTGCGTTCGGCGATGTCGGAGACGGCCCGGTCGAGGGCTTCCTCGGTCACGTCGACACCCGCGCGGTCGGCCACCTGGAGCTGGATTTTTTCCAGTACCAGGCGTTCCATGACCTGGCGTTCGAGCACCGATGTCGGCGGCATCTGGGTGCCCTGCTGACGCAACTGGGCGCGGACTCGATTCATCTGTTCATCGAGTTCGCTTTCCATCACGACGTCTTCTTCGACGACCGCCACGATGCGGTCGAGCTCCATCGCCGAAGCCGCGCTGGCAAGCACCAGCAGGCTCCAGGGGGGCAGATATTTCCAGATAGAATTCAATAGATTGGACGCGATCATAAGCCTAAGTACCGGGCTTGCCGAAGAATCCCGCCGCGCTCCGTAATGGGTCGCCGCCGAGGTGTCGGAAAGCACCGGCGATTGTAACCGATCGGAGAAAAATTGGAGAATACCGGGTGCGCGCAGGCACCGGCAATGACCCTAATTGAACGGGTCCTCGTAGCCGGGAATACCGCGCTGCAACAGAGTGCCGGACTTCTGTCCGAAGCCACCCAGTCCGCGCAGATGAAACTCGACAAAGATGCCGGTATCGAAGGCGCCATCGGCATTGCGCAGAAAACGCCGGGCGACCAGGCGCGTGCCCCAACAGCAGCTTTCGTATTCGAGACCGCCAACCGCTTCGAGAGTACGTTTGCCAGGTAGCGAGTAGTTCCAGCGCCCGATCAGCGCGACGTTCTCAAGTACCGGAATACGAAACGAAAGATCTGTTTGCTCGATATCGGTTACCGCACGCCGGAAGCGATAGCTCATGTTAACCACCGTTTCGAGGTTAGGGTGATAGCGCAGGGCAATCGCCGATTTTTCCGTCTGAGGTTCGTTGGGGTCCCACTGCAAGGTGCCGCGAATATTCCAGTCGTCGCCGAGACTGGCCGAGGCCTCGGCGATGATCTCTGACTGGTTGTCCTCGCTCGTAAAGACGCCCGGCAGGGTAACTTCACGATCACGGAAAAAATAAATCTGGCCGAAGCTGATATGAAACAGTTCGCGTCCGTGATCCGTATCGAGGACGCGCGACGTGACCCCAGCACTGATCTGGTTGGCGTCGCCAACTCGATCGCCGCCGGCAAAGCGATTGCGTAAGAATATCGATTGAAATGAAACGAAATACTCGCCCGTATCGAATACCGGCAGGTTCTCCTGCCCGATTTTTGGGGTCAGCAGGTAGAACAATCGCGGTTCGAAGGTCTGTAGATGATTCTTTCCAAGTAGCGAGAAACTGCGTTCGGCGAAAAGTTTCGCGTCGATGCTTAAGGTTGGAATGCTGCGCGATTCATTGTCGTCGAAGACCCGATTCGGATCATCCAGAAAATACTGAGTGTGTTTCACACTCAGCTGCGGGCGGATATCCAAGTAGGGCTTTTTGTAAACGTAGGTGAGCGAAGGTTCGACGTTCGACCGCGTGCCGCTAACGACCGTATCCTTCCTAAAATAGGTCGTATCCGCGAATATTGAAGGCTCCAGCGGGCCGCGCGGCGCAAAGCTGTGAAGCACGTACACCGATGGCAAAATTCGATACGGACCGACGCCCGGCGGCAGTGAATCATCGACTGTCTGATAGGACTGCACATGCGCGCCCATGAGGGTGCGCTGAAGCTGATGGCGGTAGGTGATGCGGCGGTCCAGAAAGCGTTGACTGGTCGCGGCGATATTGCCGCCGAAGTCTTCGAAATATTCTTCGTCTGAAACGTTGTTGAACACCACGTCGAGGAGCCCACGGTAGCCATCAAAGTATTGGGTGTGCTCGGCAGAAAACGACGAGCGGTCCTGACCATCTCGCAGGTTGTCGCTGGGCAGATATTCGCCGGTCGCCGTGCCGAAGTAAGTCTGCTCCATGTAGCGGAACTCGCCGCCCATCATGCCACCGCGATCGGTGAGTATCTGGGGCGTCAGCGTGGCATCGTAGTTCGGCGCGATATTCCAGTAGTAGGGTATCTGGACGTCGAACCCGGAATCGTTGGTGGTGCCGAACGAGGGTGCCAGAAAACCGGATTTGCGTTTGTCGCTGATCGGGAAATTGACGTAAGGAAAGTAGAACACCGGAATATTACGCACGCGCAGAATGGCATGGGTCGCCGAGCCGCGATCGCTGTTGTAATCGAGCTTGATTCTTGCCGCGGATACCCGCCACGCTTCGTCGGACAGCGGACAGGTCGAGTACTCGACGTCCTCGAGGATGGTGACGTCGGCCTGGCGATCGTTTTCGATATGCGTGGCATAGCCCTGGCCGCGACCGCCGAGCAGGGCGTAACGCCCTTCGTACAGTGAGGAAACCTCCGAATTGAGGTCGTAGACCGCGCTCTCGCCCATCCACATCAGACCGCTGTTCCAGATGTGGGTGCGACCTTCGGCGGTGAAGATGCCGGTGTTTTCGTCGTAGTTGACGACTTCCGCGCGCAGGGCGTTGTCGCCGCGGATCACCTCGACGTCGCCGGTGAACTGATTGAGCCCGTCTTTCAGTAACCGCGAGCTGTCGGCGCGGATTTCGGTGTTGTCTGAATCGGTAGCGGCCTCGGTATATCCCGGGCGGATCGGCAGCAGCCGGCCGGCCGGGCACAGCCGCCACTCATAATTGCTGTCCTGATTTCTGAGCCCGGCGGCGTGCGCCGGAGCGAGCACGGCCGAACTCAGCAGCACCCCCGCGAGAAGCGCTGCCGCACCTGCCGCAGGCCCCAGCAAGTGCTTGATTTTATTTTTTATCATTGACGCCTTGAAGCGTTCGGTAACCAGCGTAGCGGTAAAAGTCGCACAGTTTCGCGGGCGCATCAACACGCGTTTGCGCGGATGCCGGAGCACGCCAATTCAGTGCCTGGCCGCGCCGGGTTCAGGCTTGTTGTGCGCCTCGATATACGCCGAGACGCGCGCCAGTTTGTTCTGCGAGGCCGCGAGATTCAGGATCTCGAGGCGTGCCTCGATACTCAGCGGCAGCAGTTCAGCGAGGCGGTAGGCGATCCAGGACGCGCGATCCAGGTGCCAGGGTTGCGGGACGCTCAGTTCGGGATGGGAAGCGTAGATCTCCCGCAGCAGATCGCCGAGGTGGGCAAACTCCGGGCGCGGTTCCTCGTCGCCTTCGCCGTACACGGTGATGGTACCCAGTACCAGGCCGTCGCCGCGCATTTCATGGCTCGCAAGCTCGAAGCGTTCGTGCCCGCGCGCCAGGATGTGCAGCAGGCCATCGTCGCCCTGGTCAAAGTTGTCGATGCGCGCGAGCGTACCGCTGTTGTGGAATCGGGCGTCACGACCGACTTCCGAGCCGTCGCTGATCGGCACCACGCCGAAAGGACTGGCGTTGCGCATGCAGTTGCCGACCATATCCACATAGCGCGCTTCGAATATGCGCAGCGGCAGCTGACCACCAGGGAAGAGCACGGTACCGAGCGGAAAAATGGGTACCAACTGTGATGCATCGTCTGTCGGACCACCGTTCATGGTGCGGCCAGCCGCTGCAGGATGCGGTCGTGGATGCCGGCAAACGCACCGTTACTCATCGCCAGGATGTGATCACCGGGCCGGGCCAGCGCGGCGACATACTCGACCAGCGCTTCGGCGTCCCTGAATAGTGCGATGCGATCATTGCCGGCCATGACCGCGCCAATATCCCACGGCAGCGCCTTTGGTACCAGGATCGCAACCCGATCGGCACCTTCCAGCGCGGTCGCGAGGCTGTGCTGGTGAACGCCCATGACCATGGTATTCGAACGCGGTTCCAGCAACGCAATGATGCGCGCCGCGCCGACGCTGCCGCGTAACGCGGCGATGGTCGCGGCGATAGCGGTCGGGTGGTGGGCGAAATCGTCAAACACCTGGATGCCGCCTTGTTCGCCACGCAATTCCAGACGACGCCGGACATTGGCGAAGGTGTCGAGCGCGGCCAGCGCGGTCTCGACGCCGACGCCGGCGTGGTCGAGCGCGCACACCGCGGCGCTGACGTTCCAGGCGTTGTGTTCACCGAGCAGTGGTGTACGGGCGGTGTATGCACGTCGATCCGGAGCGACCAGGGTGATGCGGCGCTCGACGCCGTCCTGCCAGGAGAATCGCCAGTCGCTGGCCATATCGGTGCCGAACGACACGACCTCGGACCAGCAGCCAAGGGCAAGGAGGGTGTCGATGTCGGGCGCCGGCGCGGGCCGAATGATACGCGCAGCGGACGGCATGGTTCGGACCAGATGATGAAACTGGCGCTGGATTGCCGCCAGGTCGGGAAAGATATCGGCGTGATCGAATTCGAGATTATTGATAACCAGTGTGCGCGGGTGGTAGTGCACGAATTTCGAGCGTTTGTCGAAAAACGCGGTGTCGTATTCGTCGGCCTCGATAACAAAATGCCGGCCGCTGCCAAGTCGCGCCGAACGACCGAAATTCTCCAGCACGCCGCCGACCAGGAAGCCGGGATCGAGCCCGGCGGCATCGAGCATCCAGGCCACGAGACTCGAGACGCTGGTTTTGCCATGGGTACCGGCGATGGCGATGACATGGCGTCCCGGCAGGACGTGGCGTTCCAGCCACTCAGGGCCGGACAGATACGGCAACTCGTGATCCAACACGTACTCGACGGCGGGGTTGCCGCGCGACAGCGCATTGCCGATCACGACCAGGTCCGGACGCGGATCAAGACAGGCCGGGTCATAGCCCTCGCTGACCGCGATGCCGAGCGTTTCCAACTGGGTACTCATGGGCGGGTAAAGCGCACCATCGGAACCCGTCACGTGATGGCCAAGTTCGACCGCGAGACGAGCCATGCCGGCCATGAACGTACCGCCGATACCAAGAACGTGAACGTGCATCTGGTGTCCTGTCTGGTAAATCCGCAACCCTTCAGCGGCGCCGGGAAGCGCTCAGGCTGCGCCGGCGCCGAGCGTACGGCCGATGAACACGATCAGCTGGATAAGAAACAGAGCATAGCCCAGTGCGATCAGGAAGCCGATGGCGAAGTGCACGGCCAGTGCGTGGCGCAGGATATGCGCCATGATGATCAGGTTCCAGGCGAAGATCGCCAGGCGCAGTATTTCGGGCAACTGCGGCACTAACGTGAGGATCAGGTAAACAACCGCACCGACCACGGCGCCACTGCCCATCAGCGCGGTCAAAGTCTGCACCGCGCGCGCCGTGTGCGAGACGTAAAACAGCAACGCGCTGGTCAGTCCGAGCAGCACGCTCATCTCCAGTACTGCCACCAGCAGCGCCGAGCCGAAGTCGAGCTGGATGCGATTGATGAGGGTGCTGAGCGAGAGGTTGACGAGCGTGGTGAGGAGCAGCAGTGCGCTTGAGCGCGGAATGTCCTGCGGACCGATCCGCAGCGCACACAGGCGGGCGAAAGCCCTGACTACGGTCAGCGTCGCCAGTAACAGTGAAGCGGGATGCTGCTGTTTCACGTCCAGCTTCCGGCGGCACGCGCTGCTGGGCGCGGCCGCTGTTCAGGCGGCAGGTGTTTCCTCCTGCTGGCCGCGCGCGGCATCCGCACCATAATGGCTGTGCACGTAGTCATCGAGGATTTGCTTGAATTCGCGCGCGATGTGTTCGCCACGCAGGGTGACGGTCTTTTTGCCGTCGACAAAGACCGGCGCGGCCGGCGCCTCGCCGGTCCCGGGCAGGCTGATGCCGATATTGGCGTGCTTGCTTTCGCCCGGTCCATTGACCACGCAACCCATGACCGCGAGACTCATATCCTCGACGCCGGGATAGCGCTCGCGCCAGGCCGGCATCTGGGTACGCACGTAGGCCTGGATATCGCCGGCCAGCGACTGAAATACCGTGCTCGTCGTGCGTCCGCAGCCCGGGCAGGCGGTGACCAGTGGCGTGAAAGAACGCAGGCCCATGGTTTGCAGCAGTTCCTGCGCAACGATCACTTCGCGGGTTCGATCGCCGCCCGGTTCGGGCGTTAAGGACACGCGAATGGTGTCACCGATCCCGGCCTGCAGCAGGATACTCATCGCCGCCGTCGAGGCGACGATACCTTTCGAACCGATGCCCGCTTCGGTCAGCCCGAGGTGCAGCGCATAGTCACACTGGCCGGCCAGCTGCGTATACACCGCAATCAGGTCCTGCACGTCGCTGACTTTGCACGACAGCACAATGCGATCACGCGCGAGGCCGATTTCCTCCGCTTTGGCCGCGCTGTTGAGGGCCGAGAAGATGAGCGCGTCGCGGGTTACGATCTTGGCCGATTTCGGCTGTGCCAGGGCCGCGTTGTCGTCCATCATCCTGGCCACCAGGGCCGGGTCGAGGCTGCCCCAATTGACCCCGATCCGAACCGGTTTGTCGCGCGCGATGGCGGTCTCGATCATGGTCGCGAACTGGGCGTCTTTCTTGCGCCCGAAACCGACGTTGCCGGGATTGATACGGTATTTGGCCAGCGCTTGCGCACATTCCGGGTACTTTTCCAGCAAGGTATGGCCGTTGTAGTGGAAGTCGCCGATCAGGGGAACCCGACAACCCGTAGCATCGAGTAATTCACGAATGCGCGGCACCGCACGCGCCGCGTTTTCGGTGTCGACCGTGATGCGTACGAGTTCCGAGCCGGCGGCGGCGAGCGCCTGGACCTGTTTGGCGGTTGCGACCGGGTCCGCGGTATCCGTGTTGGTCATTGATTGCACCACCACCGGCGCGTCGCCGCCGACGGTAATATCACCGATGCGTACGCCGACCGAACTGCGCCGCCTGTAACCGAAATCTGTATCCATGGTCTGCCTGTTGGAGGGGAGGTCGAAATGCATAAACGACAGGGCAATTCTACCGCACTGGGCGATCCCGCGGCAAAACGATGGCCACGGTGAACTGTCGCATTGGCATCGACCTTGGCGGCACCAAGATCGAAGGCATCGCGCTTGCGGCTGACGGTTCGATCCTTGCGCGGCAGCGCATTGCCACCCCTGCTGAGGATTACCACAGCATCTGTGCGGCAATTGCCGGGCTGGTACGCTCGCTGGAAGCCGTGACCGGCGCCTGCCCGGTCGGGCTCGGCATGCCGGGGATAATTTCGCCGGCTACCGGACTGGTAAAAAACGCCAATACGGTGGCTCTGATCGGACAGCCGTTCGAGGCCGACCTGCGCATCGCGCTGGCGCGCCCGGTGCGCATCGAAAACGATGCCAACTGTCTGCTGTTGTCCGAAGTTCACGGCGGCGCGGCGGATGGCTGTAGTTCGGCCTTCGGCGTCATCCTCGGTACCGGCACCGGCGGCAGTCTTTTCGTCAACAACGGCCTGGTGGTCGGGGCCAATGCCATCGCCGGAGAATGGGGCCACAACCCGGTGCCGTGGCGCGTCACATCAGCTGCGGCGCGGCGCTGCTACTGTGGTAACGACAATTGCGTAGAAACGTTCCTCAGCGGTCCCGGCCTGCTACGCAGCTTTGTCGAGCGCGGCGGTCACCGCGCGAGGTCGGTCGAAGACGTCGTTCGCGCGGCCGCTGGCGGCAATGCCATCGCCGGCGCGACCCTCACTGCCTACGCGGATCAGCTTGGCGCGTGCCTGACCACCGTTGTCAATATTTTTGATCCGGCAGTGATCGTGCTTGGTGGCGGGGTTTCGCAACTGGCGGGGCTGTGCGCGGCGACCGCAGCCTACCTCGCTACGCGAGCCTTTTCCGATACCTTGAGTACACGTGTCGTACGTGCGCGTTTCGGCGATAGCAGTGGCGTGTTTGGCGCCGCGCGATTATGGCAGGTGGGTGACGCTATCGATGTGTGACTGCTATCACAACGGTTCACTCGCACCGCCACTAGACTGAAAGCGAGTCAGAGCATTGTTCAGCAATACTCATGACACGCTCGGCGTTCGCCCGATCCTCCCTCCCCCAATCCCCCGGGCGGCGCCGAGCGGTTTTGATCGCAAGATGCGCGGCCATGACTGGTTCAGAAGCGCCTTAGTTGAGGGCGACTTTTTCCAGTCTGTAGCCGTGCTGATAGATCGACGACAGCTTCCAGCCGGTGTCCGGCGCCAGCGCCAGTTTTGACCTGATGCGGCTGACATGAGTATCGACGGTGCGCGTATTGATATCCGGATTACGCCCCCACACGCTCTCGAGGATGTGGGCACGCGACAACACCCGGCCGATATTCCGGAACAGGAACACGATTAGTTCGTATTCTTTCTGCGTGACTTCGATTTTTTCTCCGTCGCGCTGGATCTGGTGATTGCCCAGATCGATCACAAACGGGTCCTGCTCGATCGTGGTCTGTGACTCATCGACGCCCGCGGCTCGACGTACGACAGCGGTAACGCGGGCGATGAGTTCGCGCTGTTTGGCCGGTTTGACCACGTAGTCATCGGCGCCCTGTTCGAGTGCGCGGACGATGTCGTCTTCGGAATCCTTGGCCGTGACAAACACGATCGGAATCGGCCATTCAAAGTTTTCCCGCACCCATCGCAACACTTCGAAGCCGTCCATGTCGGGCACCATCCAGTCCAGGATGAGCGCGTCGTAACTATCGTGTTTGATATTCCGAACGAACGATTTGCCGTTATTGAAATGCTCGCAGGTGTGGCCTGCCGCTTTGAGCCATTCGGTAAATAAGGCGACCTGATCTACATCGTCTTCAAGCAGTGCGACCCTCACGTGCGATCTCCTGGTTGTTTTACCGCTGTGGCTGCGCGCGGATCGCGTGGTAACGCGGTCTTTGCGCCCGGCGCCGCTGTCAGGCGGCGCGACTGTTCGTATAATAGCGCATTGCCGCGGGGCCGCTACGATCGAAGCAAGCTGCCGAGCCATGCTCACGGTCGAGTCCGCGCGGTCCGGATGAGACCGCAACACACTGGAGCACGTGTATGACAAAAATCATCAAATCCGAAGACGAATGGCGCGCCGAACTGTCACCGGAAGCATTTGCGGTGTGTCGCCAGCAGGCCACCGAAGCGCCTTTCTCTGGAGCTTATAACGGCTGCAAGGAACAAGGACTTTATCGCTGCGTTTGCTGCAATGCGCCGTTGTTCAGCTCCGAACACAAATTCGATTCCGGCTCTGGCTGGCCGAGTTTCTGGCGCGCGGTCGATACCGGTAACGTTCATTTGCGCAGCGACCACAGTCATGGCATGACCCGGACGGAGGTCGTGTGCGCGTCCTGCGACGCCCACCTCGGCCATGTCTTTAATGACGGCCCGCAGCCGAGCGGAGAGCGTTATTGCATCAATTCCGTAGCGCTGGAGCTGAAACAGGAGTCCTGATCCGGGTATCAATCCGGCGCCCGCCGTTCAAACCACGCAAGCGCGTCGCGCAGGGCAACCACGGCACCGATGATGATGGTTGCCGGAGAGCCGCAACCGGCCGTCTCGGCGGTCGCGGCGAGGGTCGCCACGGTAGCGCTGAGCACCCGTTGCTGCGCCGTGGTGGCGCGCTCGATCAACGCCGCCGGCGTGGTATCCGCCATACCGTGTTCAATCAGGCCGCGACACAGACGATCGAGCGACGCCAGGCCCATATACACGACCAGGGTCTGGTGCGGTTGCACCAGCG
The DNA here is from genome assembly GCA_942490995.1 of uncultured Gammaproteobacteria bacterium. Classification (GTDB taxonomy): domain Bacteria; phylum Pseudomonadota; class Gammaproteobacteria; genus UBA981. The sequence continues at coordinate 130,266 of CALOBG010000036.1, read as the reverse complement.
ACGACCAGTTCGGCTCGAACGCCGCGTCACGCTGATGTCCGGTGATAAACAGGCAGCTATGCGCCACGTCGCGGTGGGTCAGCGGGATCCCGCCGTATGCCGCCGCGCCCAGCGCCGCGGTGATCCCGGGTACGACCTGGAAATCGATGCCGGCGCCCGCGAGTTGCTCGATTTCCTCGCCGCCACGGCCGAACATGAACGGGTCACCGCCTTTCAGCCGCGCTACGCGGCGCCCGGCGCGCGCATGCTGCAGCAGCAGCGCGTTGATTTCGTCCTGCGGTACAGCGTGCTGAGCGCGCGCTTTGCCGACGTAGATGCGGTCCGCGTCGCGCCGGCACAGATCGAGGATGCCGTCGCCGACCAGGCGGTCGTAGACGATAACATCGGCGTGTTGCATCAGGCGCAGGGCGCGAAAGGTGAGCAGGTCGGGATCGCCCGGTCCGGTGCCGATCAGGTAAACCTCGCCGCGGACCGGCGTGGTGTTGCGGGCGCCGTCGAGCGCCTGTTCAATGCGCTGCAGGGCTTCCTGGCGGCGGCCGACGAACAACAGTTCGGCGATCGGTCCTTCCAGCAGACTTTCCCAGAAGCGGCGGCGCCGGCTCTGATCGGGCACGGCCGCTTTGACGCGTTCACGCAGGGCGCCCAGCAGCGCGGCGAGTTCGCCATAGTTGGCCGGGATCAGGGTTTCAATTCTGGCCCGCAGCATGCGCGCGAGGACCGGCGCGCTGCCACCGGTACCGATCGCTATCACGACCGGCGAACGGTCCACGATGGACGGCATGATGGCGGTACTGTCTCGCGGCTGATCGACCGCGTTGACCGGAATTGCCGCGGCGGTGGCGCTGGCGGCGACGTGCCGGTTGACCGCACGGTCGTCAGTAGCGGCGACCACGAACACCGCGCCTTCGAGATCGGAGGCCAGGAACGGCCGCTGCCGGACGCTGATCGCGGCGGTTTCGGCCAGCGCGGCCACGGCGGCATCGAGCTGTGGGGCGACCACCATGACCCGCGCTCCGGCGCGCAACAGCAGGTCGATTTTACGCGCCGCGATCGCGCCCCCGCCGACGACGACGCAGGTGCGTTCGCGCAGGTCGAGAAATACCGGTAAATAGTCCATCGAGGCGGCTGCAGGGGCATTCAAGGCACGCGGGTCACGCACCGATGAGTATATCAGGCGGCCGCCGCGCGGGACCGCTCGCGCGGCGGATGCGTCAGGCCCGGCGAGGCCGGCCCGGCGCGTCGCCGCGCCGCCATTCATCAGCGCCCTGACGGCGCCCCGCGAGGCGGCCGCCCCGATTAAAGTTTCGCGCCCGGATCCCGATACCACGATCAGTGAAATCACGCCTTTTCCGGCGTGCGCTCAACGACGTCGGTACGGGCTGTCCAGGCGCGTCACTGAGCTCGAACATTTAAGGAGACCGCGTGGATCTGGCAACCTTGCTCGGCCTGGTAGGGGCCATCGGCATCATCCTGATGGCGATTCTCACCGGTGGTGAGATCGGCATGTTCATCAACGCGCCGTCGCTGCTGATCGTGGTCGGCGGTACCGTCGGCGCGGTCATGATGAAGTTCACGCTCGGTCAGTTCTTCGGCGCGTTCAAAGTCGCCATGCGCGCCTTCATATTCAAGATCGACCGTCCCGAAGATCTCATCATGCAGACCGTCGAGATGGCGAACGAAGCGCGCAAGGGCGGTCTGCTGGCCCTTGAAGGCAAGGATACCGGCAATGACTTTCTGGCCAAGGGTATCCAGATGATGGTCGACGGCCACGAGCCGGACGTGGTCAAGCAGACCCTGTTGACCGATCTCAACGCCGCCGTCGACCGCCACGAAACCGGCCGCAGCATTTTCAAGGCGATCGGCGACGCCGCACCCGCGATGGGCATGATCGGGACCCTGATCGGACTGGTCCAGATGCTGTCGAACATGAGCGACCCGGCATCGATCGGGCCCGCCATGGCGGTAGCGCTGTTGACCACGCTCTACGGCGCGGTTATTGCCAACGTGTTCGCCATTCCGATCGCCGACAAGCTCGGTCTGCGCGCCGCGGAAGAACGCATGGTCAAGTCGATGATCATCGACAGCCTGCAGGGTATTCAGGAAGGTCGCAATCCGCGTGTCATCGAAGAGATCCTGAAGACCTACCTGCCGAGTTCGAAACGCAACACCGAAGCACCGCCGGCGCCGGCGGCGGCCTGAGTACGCTGCAATGAACGAACAACGGCCTCCGAAGAAGGATGACGGGGGTGGCGGCGGTTGGATCACGACCTTCGCTGACCTGATGTCGTTGTTGATGTGTTTTTTTGTGCTGCTGCTTTCGTTTGCCGAACTCGACATCATGAAGTTCAAGGCTATCGCCGGCTCCATGAAACTGGCGTTCGGCGTGCAGCGCGAAATCAAGGCCATCGAAGTGCCCAAGGGCACCAGTATCATCGCCCAGGAGTTCAGCGCCGCGAAACCCGATCCGTCGGTGATCAACGAGGTGCGCCAGCAGACCACGGACGAAGACAAGCAGTCACTCGAATTTACTGACGCCCTGGTCGACGACGCCGACGGTACCAACCCGGAAGGCAATCCCGGCGGCAAGACCGCCGAAGAGCGACGCGCCGAAGAGCAACTCCTGGAAGACGCCGCGCGCCTGGCTGCCGCGCTTAAGAACGAAATCGACGCCGGCATGATCGAAATCGAAACCGAGGGGCAGGCGATCATTATCCGGATCCGCGAGAAAGGCTCGTTCCCGTCCGGCGCGGCCAAGTTTGACCCGGCATTCGGGCCGGTAGCGGTCAAGCTGCGCGAATCGCTGAACGAGATTGGCGGCCGTATCGTGGTCGCCGGTCATACTGACGACGTGCCGATCCGCACCGCCCTGTACCGGTCGAACTGGGATTTATCGTCGGCGCGCGCGGTATCGGTGGTGCATGCCCTGCTCGAGGACAGCTCGCTGGAGCCGGGGCGTTTCGTGGTCGAAGGCCACGGCGAAGCACACCCGCTGGTCGACAACGATACGCGCGAAAATCGCGCCCTCAATCGGCGCGTCGAGATCACGATCAGGCAGAATCTATCGCCGGCCGATGCTGCGCCGCCAGCGGCGGCGCCGGAAACCCAGGCAGCATCCGCAGCCTCAGTGGAGGAGCCTCGGCACCAGGCAACCGCCACGACCGCGATACCCGCTATCCCCGCTATCCCTGGCGTGCCCGAGGTTCCCGCGGTGCCGTCGCTACGCAGTCCATCGCCGACTACGCCGCAGCGCGGCCTGGCAGCACCGTCGACACCGGTCGCGGCGCCAGCGTCGCCGGCCGGCGAGGACCCGGCGGCGACGAGCAGCGCTGCGCTCACCCCGCCGCCGCGCAATCAACTACCAGTCCCGGCGGCAGTGCCGCTGACACCGGCATCGCCGTTCAGCGAACCGGCCGCCGCCGCGGTGTTTCCCGAGCGCCGCGCCGACGCACCAAAATCGCGTCTCGACGTAATCCGCGACGGCGTCCGGGGCCGACCCTGAGTATGCGCCGACGCGCTACTCAACCCGACCACTATTCGCCCATGATCACAGGGGGTTGATACCATGACTGACGAACGCAGACGTTACTACCGCATTGCCGATCGCGCGTTAATCAAGTACCGGGTGATCACCGAAGACGCCCTCCAGGACGAACGTCGCTACGTATTCCTGAATGAGGTCAAGGCGTCCAACGTACATGCCGCGCTGATGGGCATAGACCTGCGCTTCCACGAGCTGCTGGAGGCGGTGCGTGGCGAAAGCAGGGCGGTGGCCGAGGCCATCGAACTGCTCAACCGCAAGGTCACTCTGCTCGAGCGCGTCGTCGCCCTTGAGAACGCGGGCTCGGCGGCGATCGATTATCGCGATCACGAGCCGGTTGAGATCAGCATCAGCGGCGGTGGTCTGGCCCTGGAGGCGGTCAAACCGCTGGCGCTGAACGCCAATCTGGCCATCGATATGATCCTGTTGCCATCCAATCATCCGATGCGCGTAATCGGTAAGGTCGTCGATTGCCGCAAGACAGACAGTGGCAATTACGCTATCGCGATCGAATTCGAGGAAATGCGCGACGACGATCGCGATCTCCTGATCCAGCACATCGTTCGCAAACAGTCAGCCGTGCTGCGCGAGGAACGCGGGCTCGATCGCGATCACGCGGCCTGAACCCGACGCATCAGGCTCTCGGCAGGGTGACCCCTTTCTGGCCCTGGTATTTGCCGGCGCGATCGGCGTACGACGTTTCGCAGTTTTCGTCTGACTGCAGAAAAATCACCTGCGCAACACCCTCGTTGGCATAGATCTTTGCCGGCAATGGCGTGGTGTTCGAAAACTCCAGCGTCACGTGGCCTTCCCATTCCGGTTCCAACGGGGTGACATTGACAATGATGCCGCAGCGCGCGTAGGTCGATTTGCCCAGGCAGATGGTCAGTATGTCGCGCGGGATGCGGAAGTACTCGACTGTCCGCGCGAGGGCGAAAGAGTTCGGCGGGATCACGCACACATCACTGTTTATGTCGACGAAACTGCCGGAGTCAAACGCCTTCGGATCGACGATGGTGGAATTGATGTTGGTAAAGATCTTGAACTCCGGCGCGCAGCGGATATCGTAGCCGTAGCTCGAGGTACCGAAGGAAATAACCTTGCGGCCGTCGACACTGCGCACCTGATCGGCGACGAACGGTTCAATCAGGCCATGGCTTTTCGCCATGCGCTTGATCCAGGTATCGGATTTGACCGGCACGACCCGCAACTCCTCGCTTTGCTCAGGTGTTCTGAATAACGATCTTGGGAAATTTCGCCGAGAAATCCCGTGCCCGCAAAGCCAGGCGTGCGGCGATGCGCCGGGCAATTTCACGGTAACTTTCCGCGATCAGGGACTCGGGTTCGATGGCGACGGTAGGCCGACCGTTGTCGACGCCTTCGCGGATCCGGATATCGAGCGGCAGCGAGCCGAGCAACTCGACACCGTACTGTTTGGACATCGATTCGCCGCCGCCGGCGCCAAAGATATGTTCGGCGTGGCCGCATTGGCTGCAGATGTGCACGCTCATGTTTTCGACGATACCGAGTACCGGCACGTTGACCTTCTCGAACATCTTCAGGCCCTTGCGCGCGTCGAGCAGGGCGATGTCCTGCGGCGTGGTCACGATGACCGCGCCGCTGACCGGAATTTTCTGGCACAGGGTGAGCTGGATATCGCCGGTGCCGGGCGGCAGGTCGACGACCAGGTAGTCGAGATCATGCCAGTTGGTATCGTTGAGCAATTGTTCCAGCGCGCCGGTGACCATCGGGCCGCGCCAGATCATTGGCGTATCCTCTTCGATCAGGTTGCCGATCGACATGGTCTGCAGCTGGTAGCTGATGCGCGGCTCCATGGATTTCCCATCGCGGCTTTCCGGGCGTCCTTCGCTGGCCAGCATGCGGGTCTGGCTGGGGCCGTAGATATCCGCGTCGAGTACGCCAACCTTGCCACCCTCCTGGAGCAGGGCCAGAGCGAGGTTGGCGGCGGTCGTAGATTTGCCGACCCCGCCTTTACCCGACGCGATGGCGATGATATTGCGGATCTCGGGCAGCGGTTTGACCCCCTTCTGCACCTCGCGCGCGAAAATCTTCGAGCTCAGCTTGAGCGTGATCTGCGCGTTGTCGATGGTCGCGAGCTTGTCCTGCAGCCGCGCTTCGAGGACTGGCCGGTAGCGATCGATTGGAAAACCGAGTTCGATGTGGACCGTGGCGCGGCTTGCCGCGTCGACCGTAATTGCACCCTAGCGCGCCGGCGCTGACCAGGTCAGTGCCGAGGTAGGGATCGATATCGGCCTCCAGGCAGCGCCGGATATCGGCTTCGAGCTGGTTCATCGCAGTGCTCCGGAACGAAAGGGGCGACAGTTTACACCAATGGCCGCCGCGCCCATCGCTCCTTATAATCGGCGGCCCTGCGGCAGAAAGCCGCCCTCGCGACCCGGACCCCAGCACATGCCCGAATCGACGCGCAAGATCCTCGTTAGCAGTGCCTTACCGTACGCCAACGGTCCCATCCACATCGGCCATCTGGTTGAGTACATCCAGACCGATATCTGGGTGCGTTTTCAGAAAATGCGTGGCCACGAGTGTTACTACGTCTGCGCTGACGACGCGCACGGCACGCCGATCATGCTGCGCGCGCAGCACGAAGGGATCAGCGCCGAGCAGCTGATCGAGCGCGTCGCCGCGGAACACCGTCGCGATTTCGCCGCCTTTGGCGTCGATTTCGATAACTACCATTCGACCCACTCGTCCGAGAACCGCGCGATCACCGAGCTGATCTTCAAGCGCCTCGACGAGGCCGGACATATCGCCCACCAAAACCATCCGCCAGGCCTACGATCCGGTCAAACAGATGTTCCTGCCGGACCGCTTCATTCGTGGCACCTGTCCGCGCTGCAAGTCGGCCGATCAATACGGTGACAGCTGTGAGATCTGCGGCGCGACGTATGCGCCGACCGATTTGATCGACGCGGTTTCGGCGTTGTCGGGCGCGACCCCCGAATTGCGCGAGTCGGAACACCTGTTTTTCAGACTCGGGCAGTTCGAAACCATGCTTCAGGAGTGGCTGCGCGAACACGACCTGCAGTCGGGCATCGTCAACAAGCTCAACGAATGGTTCGACGCCGGCCTGCAGGACTGGGACATCTCGCGCGATGCGCCGTACTTCGGTTTTGAGATCCCGGGTCATCCGGGCAAGTATTTTTATGTCTGGCTGGACGCGCCGATCGGATACCTGGCGAGTTTTCGCAATCTCTGCGACCGCGAGGGCATCGATTTCGATGCCTACCTCGGCGCGGACAGCAGCGCCGAGCTGTACCATTTCATCGGCAAGGACATCATGTATTTCCACACCCTGTTCTGGCCCGCGGTGCTGTCCGGAGCCGGGTTCCGGGTGCCGTCGAATGTGTTCGTGCACGGTTTTCTTACCGTCGATGGCCAGAAGATGTCCAAGTCGCGCGGAACCTTCGTGATGGCCAGTACCTACGCCGAACACCTGAACCCGGAATACCTGCGCTACTACTTCGCCGCCAAGCTCGGCTCCGCGATCGAAGATATCGACCTGAACCTCGAAGACTTCGAGTTGCGTGTCAATTCCGACCTCGTCGGCAAGGTGGTCAATATCGCCAGCCGTTGCGCCGGCTTCATCAGCAAGCGGTTTGACGGTCGCCTGAGTGACGACATCGACGAACCCGAATTGCTGCGTGAATTCGAGGCCGCCGGTGACAGCATCGCGGCTTGCTACGAGGCACGCGAGTTCAGCCGGGCAATGCGCGAGGTGATGGCGCTCGCCGACCGCGCCAACCAGTACATCGACAAGCGACGTCCCTGGGAAATGGCCAAACTTGACGGCGTCGAGACCGAACTGCAGCGCGTGTGTTCGATGGGCATATTCCTGTTTCGGGTGCTGGCGGTTTATCTCAAGCCGGTCCTGCCGATGACGATCGCCGACGCCGAACGCTTCCTCGGTGCGGGACCGCTGGACTGGGCCGCCGCCGCGCGCGCGCCGCTCGGACAGACGATCAACAAGTTCAAACCCTTAATGCAGCGCGTCGACAAAGAGAAGATAGTAAAGATGATCGAAGCAGGAAAAGAACAGCCGGCAAGCGCGGCGCCGGCTTCGGCCCGTTCCGATCGCGAGCCGATAGCGGACCAGATCGGAATCGAAGATTTTTCGCGTATCGACCTGCGCGTCGCGCGCATCGAAGACGCCAGCGATGTCGAAGGCGCGGATAAGCTGGTCCGGCTGAGTCTCGATATCGGCGGCGAAAAGCGCAACGTTTTCGCCGGCATCAAGCAGGCCTACAAGCCTGCCGACCTGATCGGGCGACACGTGGTGATGGTGGCCAACCTGGCGCCGCGCAAAATGCGCTTCGGCGTATCCGAAGGTATGGTGCTCGGCGCCGGTCCCGGTGGCGCGGAGATATTCCTGATTGAACCCGACCAGGGGGCCAGCGCCGGGATGCGCGTGAAGTAGGGCACGTGCGCGCACTCGAGTGGGGGTAGATGGATACCGAGCGGGAGCGTATCCGCGCCGATCAAATTGACGCAGTGCTGCCGCAGACGCAGTGCCGGCGCTGCGGCTACAGCGGCTGCCGGCCGTACGCCGAGGCCCTGGCCAGCGGCCGTGCCTCGATCAACGGCTGCCCGCCCGGCGGCGAAACGACCCGCGTAGCTCTGGCGCGTCTCACCGGTCAGGCGCTGATCCCGCCCCAGCCGAAGCGTGTCGATGAACAGCGGCGTGTCGCGCTGGTTGTCGAGACCGATTGCATCGGCTGTACAAAATGTATCCAGGCCTGCCCGGTCGACGCCATCATCGGCAGCGCCGGGCGCATGCATACCGTCGTCGAACGCTGGTGTACCGGCTGCGCGTTGTGTGTACCGGTGTGCCCGACCGACTGTATCGAAATGCGAGCGCCACTCGATGCCGGACTGGCGCCGACCCGCGACCAGGCGCGGGCGCGGTTCGCGGCGCACACGGCGCGACTCACAGCCGGTCGTGGTGCGCGTGCCGACGCCGGTTACGTCGATGTGAGCGGCGCAGCGCGCGGCGATTTGCGCGCTTCGGTGCTCGAGGCCGTACGCCGGCGGCGCGCGACAGATGGCGCGCCAACGGCGGACGCCGAGCCGGCGTCGCAGCCCGCGCATGAATAAGCTTTCGCGCCGCGAGTTTTTTACCAGGCTCCGTGCACACAATCCGCAGCCGACCACCGAACTCGAGTACGGCTCGGAATTTCAGCTCCTTATCGCCGTCATTCTTTCCGCGCAGGCGACCGACGTCAGCGTCAACAAGGCGACCAGGGGGCTGTTCGCCGCCGCGCCCGACGCCGCCGCCATGGTCGAACTCGGCGAGGCCGGTATCAAGCGCCATATCCGCACCATCGGTCTGTTCAACGCCAAGGCCAGGAACATCCTCAACACCGCCCGGATCCTCGTCGAACGCCACGGTGGTGCGGTGCCGAGCACGCGCGAGGCCCTTGAAGCCCTGCCCGGGGTCGGCCGCAAAACCGCCAACGTGGTCCTCAACACTGCTTTCGGCGACGCTACAATCGCGGTCGATACGCATATATTCAGGGTCTCGAACCGCACCGGACTGGCTGCCGGCAAAACCCCCCTGGCGGTCGAACAGCGACTGCTCAAGGTCGTGGCGCCGGAATTTCGCCGCGATGCGCACCATTGGCTGATCCTCCACGGCCGCTATACGTGCACGGCGCGCAATCCGCGTTGCGGCGGCTGTATCGTGCGCGATATCTGTGATTGGCGGGAGAAAGATCGTTATGCTTGAGCCGGCGCGGTGCGCGAACGACGCTCGACTCGCGCCGGCCGCGATAAACAACCCTGCAGGCGACGGCGAGGGTCATGGCTGATGTTGGTCGGAACGCGTGATGAAGCACGCGAATTTTTTCTCCATGTCTGGCGCAAGATGTCTGCCCGCGAGAACATGGAGCCGCTGGAACAGTTGCTGGCGCAGGTGATCAGCGAGCATCCGGAATACCATGCCACGCTGGATGACCCCGATGGCGCACTGCATAAAGATTTTGACGGCGCCGGCGCGGCACCTAACCCGTTCTTACATATGGGTCTGCACATAGCCTTGATCGAACAACTGCAAACCGATCGCCCGGCGGGCATACGCGCGCTTTACCAGCAACTGCTGCGAGGCGGCGCCAACGATAGCCATGCGGTTGAACACCGCATGATGGAATGCCTGGGCGAATCCCTGTGGCAGGCCAGTCGGGATGGCGTTGCGCCCGATGAGGGCGCCTACCTGGAGCGCCTGCGGCGCCTGGCGCAATGAGCGGCGAGCAGGCACAGGCGCTGGGCGCGGGCGACGCCGATACCTCGGCGGTTTTCCTTGCCAGACTGACCCACGAATTCGCCAGTTCGCTGGATATCGACGAAACGCTGAAGAACGCCATCGACCATTTCATGGCGTATCTGAACGCCGAAGCCGCATCCATTTTCCTGCTCGAGGAAGACGCCAGCACGCTGATTTGTCGCGAGTGCGCGGGTCCGGTCGACATTCGCGGCCTGCGCCTCGACGCCGACCAGGGCATTGTCGGTCAGACGGTGGCGGACAATGCCGCCAAAATCGTTCGCGATGTGTCCAGCAATCCCAGTTTCGCGGCCGTCGTCGACGAAGATACCGGCTTCGTTACCCGCTCGATCCTGTGTGCGCCGCTGTCCGTGCGCGGTACCTGCTTCGGCGCCCTGGAGCTGCTGAACAAGCGCAGCGGGGACGGCCTGTTTGACCTCAACGATATCCAGCTCGCGACGACCGTGGCCTCGGCGGCGGCACTGGCCATCCACAACGCCCAGCTCGCCCAGGAGCTCGTCGAACAGGAACGGGTGCGCAAGGAGCTGGAACTGGCGCGGCAGATCCAGGAAAGCCTGTTGCCGACCAGCGTCGGAAGCGATTTCCCGGTTCACGGACTGAACATTCCGGCCCGCGAAGTGTCGGGCGATTTCTATGACTTCAAGGCTATGGACGATGGCCGCATCTACTTTGCACTGGCGGACGTGTCGGGCAAAGGCATGAACGCGGCGCTGCTGATGGCGAAAACCACCAGTGTGTTGCGTTGCCTGGCGAAAAGCGCACCCGATGCCGGCACCCTGTTACGTTGGGCCAATGACGAGATTTGTGAAACTTCGACCATGGGCATGTTCGTGACCATCATCGCGGGTTTCCTCAACCCGACCACGCGTCGGGTCGAGATCGCCAACGGCGGCCATCAACCCGCACTGATCCGTCGCCGTGACGGGGGTTACGACGAAATCGCCGCCGCGGCGCCACCACTGGGCGTGCTCGCCGATATCGAGTTCCCGGTGCGTGATATCGCGCTCAATGGTGACGCCATCTATCTGTACACCGACGGTCTCAGCGAAAGCAAGAATGCTGACGGCAAGGAACTTGAGACAGCGGGTCTGAAACAGATGATAGAATCGGCGGCAGCGACGCAGGCCGCCGGGCGCCTGGCGAGAATCGTTGAACAGTGGGAAAGTACCGGTCACCAGACCCATGATGACATCACCGTAATGGTCGTTGAACTGACGCAATGAGCGCTTGCGCTGGTGTCGACCTGCCAGGCCGGCGTGGTAACGGTTGCGAGGAACGGCTGCGCTGACTATGGACGCCCGCCTGCTCGAAATGCGCTTCGCGGCCGATCCGAAACGTCTGAAGATGGTCCGTGACCAGGTCCAGCAGGCAGCCAGCAGGCTGCCGTGCACCAAGAAGCTCGTTTCTGACCTGATCATCGCCGTCAACGAAGCCTGCATGAACATCATGGAGCACGCCTACAAGGGCGATCGCTCTGGTGAAATAGTGCTCGAGATCAATAATAATGGCGACGAAATCGAGGTGGTTCTTACAGATTTCGCCGAACCGGTCGATTTCACTGCAATACAACCGCGCGATCCTGAAGATATCCGGCCGGGGGGGCTGGGGACATTCTTCATTAAAGAGATCATGGATGAGTGCACGTATGCACACCTTCAGGATATCGGGGGAAACGTTCTGCGTATGAGCAAACGCATCAGCGAATAGCGGGCTGCTGAAAAACGTAGCGAGGAAGCCTGGGCGCAAGGCGCGCGGGAGCCGAGGACCGGAGTTTATGTGTATAAATGAGGACCGCAGGTGAGTGCGCAACACCGCGCACGGGCTCCGCAGTAGTTTTTCAACAGCCTGCCAGAGGGCTGCTGGCGCTGGTGCGGATCCTTATGTGTGGCAGTTGGGGCACAGTCAGCGTTCTTTCTTAGGATTTTTTTCGATGGCCTACCAAGTAAAAGCTGAAAACGGATACGACATCGTCCTGCTGACCGACGATGTCGACCTGTCGTGCTCGCCGGAGGCCCGCAAGGCGATCCTGGCCTGCCTCAGTGCGGGGCACCACACCCTGGTCGATCTGAGCGCGGTGACCTACATCGACAGCTCGGGCGTCGCGAGCCTGGTCGAGGGTTTCCAGACCGCCAAGAAAAGCGATCTCAGATTCGGCCTGATCGGCGTCAGCGACGCCGCCATGAGCGTGCTTGAACTGGCGCGGCTGGACAAAGTTTTCCCTATCCATGCGGATCTCCCGGCACGCCTGAAGGCGGATGGCTGATATTCAACAGCCGGCGTGGTCCTATGCGCTGGAACGCGTCGGCAGAGCCTGTGTTGAGCAACTCGAGGAATTCGGCTACTTCCTCGCCCTGACCCTGGAAAGCCTCTACTGGATTGCGCTCGGGCATCGCCGCCGGCAGCCCGTGCGTCTCGGCGCGGCTGTCCAGCAGATGGTCGAAATCGGTATCGCCGGTCTGCCGATCGTTTTTGTGCTGTCGTTCTGTATTGGCGTCATGCTCGCCATCCAGGGTATTCACACGCTCAAGCAGTTCGGCGCCGAAACCCAGGTTGTGCTGGGTATCGCTTTATCGGTGACGCGCGAATTCGGCCCCTTGATCACCGGCATCCTCGTCGCCGGTCGGTCCGGATCGGCGCTGGCCGCGCGCATCGGCACCATGAACGTCAACCAGGAAATCGACGCCCTGCGGGTAATGGGCATCAATCCCGTGCGCTACCTGGTGTCGCCGGTGCTGGTGGCGATGGTTGTAATGATGCCGCTGGTCACCCTGTTCGCCGATTTCGCTTCATTGCTCGGTGGTGCGGTGTACTGCAATCTCGAACTGGGCCTCAGTTACGCGGCGTACTGGGATCAGACGACTGCTTTTATCACCGCCAACGACGTCATGCAGGGCTTAAGCAAAAGCGTGGTTTTCGCCTTTATCATCGCATTGGTTGGCGTGACCAACGGCTTCATGGTCAGTGGCGGCGCCGAGGGTGTCGGTAAGTCGACCACCCGGTCCGTGGTGTTGTCGATTTCCTACATCGTCCTGGCCGACATGATGTTCACTTATTTCCTGAACCGATGAGTTCCGGCCCGGCGATCGAAGTCACCAAGCTGGTGACCCACTACGGGCGGCGCCTGATCCTCGACGCAGTCGACCTGAATGTCGATTACGGCGAAATCATGGTCATCATGGGCGGCAGCGGTTCCGGCAAAAGCACCCTGCTCAGGCACCTGCTCGGCCTGCATACGCCGACCAGTGGACGGATTGCGCTGCTCGGGCGCGATATCACCCAATGCAGCGCCGATGAGCTGTTCGACCTGCGTCGCAGTATGGGCGTGTCGTTTCAGGGCGGGGCGCTGCTCAGTTCGATGACGGTCGCGGAGAACGTCATGCTGCCGCTGCGCGAACATACCGTGCTCGACGAAGGCACCATGGGCATCATGGCGCGTATGAAACTCGAGGTCGTCAACCTCGGTGGCTTCGGCGAGCTAAAGCCATCGCAGCTCTCGGGCGGCATGATCAAGCGCGCCGCGCTGGCGCGGGCGATCGTTACCGATCCGAAGCTGTTGTTCTTTGACGAGCCGTCCGCGGGTCTCGACCCGGTCGTAGCCGCGGAATTGGACGAGTTGATCCTCAAGCTGCGTGACACGATGAACATGACCATTGTGGTCGTAACCCATGAGCTCGACAGTGCTTTTAAAATCGCCGATCGCATAACCGTGCTCGATCATGGCAGAATTCTGCTCACCGGGAGCGTAGAACAGGTTCGCGGGTCGGATAGTGAGCGCATCCAGGATCTGCTCAATCGTCGACCGCGTACAGAAGAAATCGACGCCGATGCTTACCTGCAGCGGCTGACTGGGGGCTAGATCGTGAAATACCAGGGTGCGGTTCACGCATGAAGCGGGATACCGTTAATTACGTCATGGTCGGCGCTTTCGTCGTGACGATGGCGATCGCTTTCCTCGTGTTGATGATGGCGGTGACCGGGCGCAGCGGGCCGACCGACAACTATCATGTGTATTACAACAACGTCGGTGGCCTGAAATTCGGTACCGCGGTGCTCTACGAAGGCTACCGGGTCGGCCAGATTGAGAAAATCACCCCTGAACGCGATGCCGACGGCATGCGCTATCGCGTTGATTTGAGCGTGGAATCGGGATGGGCGATCCCCGCCGACAGCATTGCGCGGGTGCAATCCTCCGGACTGATATCGGCAATCACGATCCACATCAACGAAGGCCAGGCCAGCGAGCTGCTGGCGCCTGGCTCGGCCATCGCCGGCGAGGATAAAACCGACCTGTTCGCCGTGCTCGATCGCGCTGCGTCCGACTTTCACCGGCTTTCTGAAGACGGCGTGATGCCGTTACTCGGAAACCTGAACCTGCGCGTTACCGAGCTGGCCGACGAGATCATTCGCTTTCGACGCGACGACCTGACACCGTTCGTGCGCATGATGCACGAGCGTATCGACCAGGATCTGGTCAACGAAGCTGTGGAGTTGATCAATCACCTCGATTCAAGCGCCCAGGGCCTAAAGGCCATGGTCGATAGCGGCAACCAGCAACGCGTGCGCGAGTTTCTCGAACATATCAATCACGTTGCAAGTAACCTCAACGACCTGGTCGGGCGGATCGAAAACACTCGCCAGCAGATGAACGGCGTACTGGGTTCGATCGGTGACCTCGTTGACGACAACGCTGCCGGGGTAAAGGGAACCGTGGGCGCAGCCGAAACCTCAATGGAGGAACTTGATATTGCCCTGAAGACCGTCAACCAGCACCTCGGTACGATCCTCTACGACATCGAGGGCAGCGCGCGGCATATGGGAGAATTTGCGCGGGTGATCCGCGAAAACCCGTCGCGACTGCTGCGCAATTCCTCGACCGATGAACCCGGTGGGGAATGAAGGCGATGCGCGCACTGCACTCGACTGCCGGTCATAAGCTCGACCTCGCCGGCGGGCCAATACGGCCAGGGCATCAGCAACGATGACAGGTCAACGCTATCTGGTGTTCCTGCTGGCCGTACTGATGACTGGTTGCGGAACGCTGTCGGCGCCGCCACGTGACAAGTTTTACCGCTTGCAGGTAGCCGCTGCAGCGGCCCCCGCCGCGAGCCTGTCGCCCACCGAAGTGGTTTTTGTCGCGCCGTTCCGCGCCAGTGGGCTGCACGGCGAACGGGCCCTGATCTACGGACATGACGACGGCACCTCGCTCGAGCAATACACCTACCATTTCTGGATCGACAGCCCGCGCCGCCTGTTGCAGCATGAACTTGCCGATTACCTTGAGGGCGCACTCGGGGTGCGTGTCGTGCGCGAACCGGTTCGCGATGCGCGACGTGCGATAAACGGACGTATCGTGCGTCTCGAACGCATCGCCGGCAGCGGCGCCGGCCAGGCTGCCGTAGCGCTGCAGTTCGACGTCGAGCGACGCTCCGGCGAAGTGCCGGAACTCAGCCGCAGCTACCAGCGCGTCATAGAGCTTTCCGACGACTCGGTGGCTGCGCTGGTGGCCGGCATCAATACCGCGACCGCCGAGATATTCGCTCAATTTGCCGCTGATTTATCCGCCCTCGAGTAGCGTTGCGGCCGGAGGCGCAGGAAACCATGACAGCAATTTTCGCCAGGATGCAGGACAACTGGATCCGCGTACTGTTGAGCACTCTGATCCTGTGCGTGTTTCTTGCCCATGCCGCGCACCTGCACCGACTCGAGTTTGTCGAGCAACTCGAACACTTCGCCTACGACGAGCACCTCAAGCTGACCATGGCGAACACGCGCGACGACAGCGTGGTGATCGTCGATATCGACGAGGTCAGTCTGACCGCGGAGGGGCGTTGGCCGTGGCCGCGCAACAAGCTGGCGAAACTCGTCGAGGAGTTGTTCGAAACCTTCGAAGTTGCCATTGTCGGTTTCGACATCGTGTTCGCCGAATCCGACGAAAGCTCCGGACTGCAGGTACTAGAATCGCTGGCCGAAAAGGATCTCAGCGGCAACGACGAGTTCTTAAGCCGATTGCAGGTGATCCGTCCCGAACTCGACTACGACGGCATATTTGCCGAAACCATCCAGAACTACCCGGTTGTTCTTGGTTATTACTTTTCGCTGGACGCGCCCGGCGTGCAGGCGCAGCGAATCGGCGCCTTACCCGAGCCATTATTCGGAAAGTCGGTATTCCAGGGCAAAAACGTGCAGTTCCTCAAGGCCGCCGGTTACGGCGGAAACCTCGACTCGCTGATGGCCAGCGCACTCGGCGCCGGGCACTTCACCCAGGAGCCCGATCGCGATGGCGTGGTGCGCCGGGTGCCGATGCTGATCCAGTTTGAGGATGGCTACTACGGCTCGCTGGCCCTGGAAATGGTGCGCCGGGTCCTCAACGCCGAGGAGGTCGTGCCGCGCTTCGAAAAGCCGCTGTTCGACACCCGCGGCTATCCCGGACTCGAATGGCTGATGGTGCGCGATACGGCGATCCCGGTCGGCAATCGCCTCAAGACCCTGGTGCCGTTTCGCGGCGGCCGCGGCAGTTATCCCTACGTGCCCGCAACCCAGGTGCTGCACGGGGTGGCGGACAAAAGCGTGCTCAAGGACAAAATCGTGCTGATCGGCACCAGCGCGCCCGGTTTGCTCGATTTGCGCACAACGCCGATGGAAGAGACCTACCCCGGAGTCGAGGTTCACGCCAACCTGATCGCGGGCATCCTCAACGGCGAAATTCTGCAGGCGCCGGAATACGCGCTCGGCGCCGAAGTGTTGATGCTGGTCGTGATCGGGATCGGCATGATCCTCGCCGGTACCCTGCTCAGTCCGCTCAACACGACCTTGTTCACCGCCTTCGGCATCCTTGTGTATATCGGCTTTAATCACCTGGTGTGGGCCAATGCCGCCCTGGTGCTGCCGCTGGCCTCGGGTATCGCCATGGTCAGCCTGATGTTTGTCGTGCACATGTCTTACGGGTACTTCGTCGAAACCCGCGGCAAGCGTCAGATCACGGGCCTGTTCGGTCAGTACATTCCGCCCGAACTGGTCGAAGAGATGGCCAAGGCGCCCTCCGAGTACTCGCTCGAGGCCGACAGTCGCGAGCTGACCGTACTGTTCTCCGACGTGCGCGGGTTTACCACCCTGTCCGAGGGCCTCTCGCCGAAGGATCTTTCGGAACTGATGAACATGTTCCTGACCCCCATGACGGGCATCATCCATCGTTCGCGTGGCACCATCGACAAGTACATGGGTGATGCAATCATGGCGTTCTGGGGCGCGCCGTTGAGCGATGCCGAGCACGCCCGCCATGCGCTCGAAGCAGGCATGGCGATGATCGAACGCCTCGATGAGATCAACAAAACCTTTGCCGAACGCGGCTGGCCGGCGGTGCGCATCGGCGTCGGTATCAATACCGGGGTGATGAGTGTCGGCAATATGGGTTCGGAGTTTCGTATGGCCTATACGGTGCTCGGTGATGCGGTCAACCTTGGATCGCGGCTCGAGGGCCTGACCAAAAACTACGGGGTCGAAATTATCTGTAGCGAAACCACGGTTGCCGCGGTGCCGGAATACGCCTATCGCGAGCTCGATCGGGTACGTGTCAAAGGCAAGGCCAAGCCGGTCGCCATCTATGAGCCCTTATGCCTGCGTGAGCAGGTCGATTCAGCACTCAAGAAGGAGCTCAAGCTGCACGCCGAGACGATGAAGATTTATCGCACCCAGCAGTGGGACATGGCCGAGCTCAATTTCGTCAATCTGCAGCGCATGTCACGCGCTCCCGGTCTCTACAAAGCCTACGCGGAGCGCATTGCACATTTTCGCAAACACCCGCCCGGCGCCGACTGGGACGGGGTATTCGATCACCAGACGAAATAGTTTATCCGGCCACTCAACGCGAGTATTCGCGTCGTGTGACGGTACGCTGCTGTTGGGGCAGACGCCGCGAAAGCGGCGTAAGGTGGGCATCGCGTGAGCCGGCGTCGACTCTATTTGACGAGATTGAACTCCATTTTGATCCCGGCCAGTTCGATGATGTCGCCGTTCTGGATGGCGTAGGCCTGCGGACCGATCGGCGAGCTGTTCACGACCGGGTAGTTGTCGTTCTTGCCATCGCCTTCAATGTGGGTCAGGAAGTAGCCCTGGGGTCGCCGCGAAATAACGGCTACCTGGGTTCCGGGCTTGCCTAAGGTGATCAGCGCCTTGGTCAGTTCCAGTTCCTTGCCGGCGATCGGTCCGTTCAGCACCTGGAGTTTGCCAAGCGGCATGCCGCCGGTGGCAGGGGCGGGTTTCGTCGCTGCT
The DNA here is from genome assembly GCA_942490995.1 of uncultured Gammaproteobacteria bacterium. GTDB lineage: Bacteria > Pseudomonadota > Gammaproteobacteria > UBA981. Next base: position 112,144 of record CALOBG010000036.1, on the reverse strand, counting down.
GCGGCGCCGGCCTTGACCGCAGGTGCGGCTGCTTCTTCGGCGGCCTTGGCGGCCGCCACGGCGGCGCTGGCGGAGCCCGGCCGTATGATCATGGTCTTTTCGAATTCTTCGTCGTCAGCGGTCGCGTGGTCGTTGACGTACTTGAGTTCGTGTTTGCCGAGCCCGATGACGTCACCGTTACGCAGGGCATGCTTTTTGACGAGCTTGCCGTTGACGTAGGTACCGTTGGTACTGCCGAGATCCTCCAGAAACGAATCGTCCAGGATCGTGATGATCAGCGCATGCTTGCCACTGACGGCCAAATTGTCGATCTGGATGTCGTTATCGGGTTTTCTACCGATGGATATCCGTTCTTTTTCCAGCGGGAACTCCCCCTGGACCGCCCCATTCATACTCAGAACCATTTTGGCCATCGTTCTGTCCTATTCAGCTGCCTTTTCTAACAAAGCTATTGAATTTAGCCATCAAACCCGTCGCGCCACCGGCAGATGACTGCGGTCGCACGAGTACGACGGAAATGTTGTCTTTGCCACCCTTTTCGTTCGCGAGACGGACCAATTCCCGGGCCGCTTCTGCAAGATTAGCACTATATTTACTGAGGGTTAAGTGAATTTCTTCATCATCTACCATATCATTGAGCCCGTCCGAGCACAGCAGGTAGATTTCGCCCGGAACGGCGTCTTGTTCCTGAACGTCAACCTCGACGTTGAGTTCGATCCCCAGCGCCCGCGTGACGAGATTCTTGGGCGTGTTCTCGGCCGCCTCCTCGGGCGTAAAAAACCCTCGATCGATAAGCTCCTGGATCAGCGAATGGTCGCGCGTGATCTGGACAAACTCGCCTTCGCGCAGGCGGTAAACCCGCGAATCGCCGACGTGGGCAATGCTCACCTTGTTGCCGTGGTAGAGCACAACGACCACTGTCGTACCCATGCCCTGGCACTGGGGTACTTCCTGGGCGGTCCGATAAACATCTGAATTTGCGTGACTAATTGCGTCACGCAGCAAAATTGAAGCGTGGTTCAGGCCGGTTGCTTCGTCGACCTCGGCATGTTTGCCGAGGTCGATGCCGGCGGCGACATCGTCGAGTATGAGCTTGGCGGCGATCGCGCTCGCGACCTCGCCGGCCTTGTAGCCGCCCATGCCGTCGGCAACGATGGCCAGGCCCAGCCGCGTATCGGTCACGGAGCTGTCTTCGTTATGCGGCCGTTTCTGGCCGGTATCCGAAATGTTGGCAACTTCAATCGGGTGTTTGGCCACGGACTGACCTTAGCCGGCCGCGGCCGCTTGCGTCTGCTTCGCGCAGCGCTGGATATCGCGGGCCATCTCGGCGCCGGTCTGGTAGCGCTGGTCGGGATCCTTCTTCAGGGCTTTGTCGATAATGGCCGACAGGCAGGGTCGCTGTTTGGCCAGGTCGGGACGCAATTCGTTGATTTCCACATGCGCCTCGTTGGCAATCTTGTACATCAGCGTCGCCATCGAGTCGCCGTGAAACGGCAGTTTGCCGGAGATCAGCTGGTAGAACATGACGCCGAGCGAAAACAGGTCGGAACGACCATCGACCTTCTTACCCGCGAGCTGCTCAGGGGACATATAGGACGGCGTGCCGAGCACCATGCCGGTCTTGGTCTTGCTCGAATCGGTGATCCGCGCGATGCCGAAGTCGGTCAGTTTGACCTGCTTCGACTCCGGTTCATACATGATGTTGGCGGGCTTGATGTCACGATGCACGACGTTGTGTTTCTGCGCGTAGTCGAGCGCCATGGCCGACTTGAAAATGATCCCCATGACGGTTGGCAGCGGCAGCAGGGAATCCGCTTTCGTGTAGCGCGCAAGGTCATGCCCGGCGAGGAACTCCATGGCGATGAAGGCGAGGTCGTGTTCTTCGCCGGCGTCGTAGATGGTGACGATGTTGGGGTGGTCGAGGCGGCCGGCGGTTTCGGCCTCACGGAAGAACCGCTCCTTGACCTCATCGAGTTCGTCAGCCTCGAATTCCTGCGACAGGGCCATGGTCTTGATCGCCACCACCCGGTTGATTTTCGGATCCTTGCCCAGGTAGACAACACCCATGGCGCCCTTGCCGAGTTCTTTTTCGACCTCGTAGCGACCGAGCATGGGTTTCGAAATGCTGCCGTCGAGAAGCATCGTCGAGCTGTTGCTGCCGGAAGCCGAACCGCCGATCACGATGGTGTCGTTGAGCTGCTTGGCTCGGTTGACCTTGTTCTTGATATCGCGGAACTCGGGGTTTTTACTCGCAATGTATTCGTAGGCGGCGGCGGCTTTGTTGAACTGGCGTTTGCGCTCAAAGTCCCCGGCCAGGCCGTACACGCCTTCGAGCAACGATTCGTCAACGGGGCAGCGGCGAAAATACTCAAAGGCCATATCGAGCTGGCCCTGCTGCTGAAACTGCAGCGCGAGCTGCTTGTTGCTCTGCGCGGAATCGATGTCGAGACGGCGTTTGGACGCTTCAGTCACGAGGTAACGCTTGGTCGTCAGCAGCACATGGCCGACGACCAGCAGGCTGGCCGCGGTCATCAGCTTGAGCCACACCGCCTGCGCGGTCATCAGGCCAAGCTCGGTGCTGAGCACGGCGATAAACATGCCCGAGCTGATCAGTGCCGCCGGGCCGGCGTTGAGTCGCGGCAACAGTGCGATCAGATAGGCCGCGATCAGAACCAGGGCGAGGAATTCGATAAGCCCGGCCCACTCCGGCGCGACAAAAAAATCTTCATTCAGGATGCTGGCGACGGTGTGCGCCATGATCAGCACCGGGCCGCCAACGTCACCGATCGGGGTGTGCAGGGATGACCCGACCCCGAACGCGGTTGCTCCGATCAGGACGATTTTGTCCTTGAAGTTTTCCAGCGGCACGTCGCCCTGTCGGACATCGTAGAACGAGTACACGTCAAACGGCGGGCGGCCGCCTTCCCGTTCACCGTAAAAAAACGGATTGATGTTGAGGCGACGGTCGGTCTTGATTTTGAGGTTCTTGAGTTCGACGCTTTCACCGAGATTGACGCGAATATCCTGCGGACCGAGGTTGTGGTAAGCGGCCGCGAGCATCAGCGACTGCGACGGAAAGAAAGCGCCGAAATGCTCGACCACCAGCGGTTCGAAGCGCACCCCGCCATCAACATCGATCGGCGCGAGGAGATGACCGATGGCGCGGGCTTCGGAACCGAGGATCTCGATCGGCGGCACCGCCAGCACGGTTTGCGCGGGCAACGGGAACTGGCCGCTGGGGTCGTTGATATTGTCCTCGGGAACGGCATTGCGGAGCACGTATTCGGGCAGCGGCTCGTCCGGGTTACCGACCGGCACACCAGGTACAAACTGCATCGCCAGCACGACGCGTTCGGACAGATTCAGCGCCTCGGCAAGGATCTTGTCGGTATCGAGTTCGAGTTCGGCGGCCTCGAAGGCGGCGAGCAGCGAGGAGACGTCAACGCCGGCACTACCGAGGTCGGTGGTGATGTCGCGGAATACCCCGATCCACTCAAGACCCTGGGCAACCTGCGGCTCGGAATAAAATATGGTCAGGCCGATAGCCTTGGCGCCGGCCCCCTGCAGCTGGCCGGTCATCTGGGCGATGACTTCGCGCGACCACGGCCAGCGACCGATGTTCTGAATGCTGGCGTCGTCGATCGCAACCACCGCAACGGCTTCACCGGGGTCACGTTCGGACATGCGCACGCCGGTGTCGTAGGCGACCCGCTCGAGGCTTTCCAGCGTGGTCGATCCCCACCACCAGGCGAGAAAAAATACCAAGGAGATGGAAATCCCGGTGAACCCGTCGGTTTTCCAGAACGCTTTGTTCATCCGAGATCGTTTAAGGAATGCTAGTAAGGAATTGAGTTTAACGCCATTTGTACGGAAAAAATAGAACGTTGGCGGGCTCGCCGGCGTATTCGTTCAGGCACGATGGTCGGCTGCCGGTGCGAGCGCGAACGGGTATCGTCCGGCACGACGGCACGCTGCCACGGTCGGCTGCCGCAGCATGGCGTACCTGGCCTATGCGCGGCATCAACGCTGCGTCTCGAGCGAGCGCATCAGCCGGGACCGATTGTTGCTGCCGGGAGCGGCCGGCAGCGCGCGTGGGCCGGCGACGCAGACAGGCTGCTCGCGAGGCTTATGCGGTGTTGGGAAAACTTCCCACGCCGCCCATGGGGATTCGAAGATCCTGCCCGAAATATTCTATAAATTTTTGATAAATATAGGGATATTTGGAAACCACCCGGATCTGCCAGGCCTGTACAACGATATCGGAATGACCCAGATTAACCCTGCGTGTGCTGCTGGCACACGTCCGTCCCGGACCATGGAAGGTCGCCCGCGACGGGCAGGGACGCCCCGGGGCGGTTGCTCGCGGGCTGGTCAGGGATGGCCAGCCCGCTTTCCGGCATCGCGCCGGGTGGAGATGTGCTCAGCGTTCCAGCAGCTCGAGCTTGCCTTTTTTGTCTTTCCACTCATCGGCGTCCGGAGGCGGGTCCTTCATTTCGCTGATTACCGGCCAGATCTGCGAAAGCTCGGTGTTGAGCGCCAGGATGTGGCCCTCGTCTTCGGTCAGATCGTCTTCCGACTTGATCGCCTCCACCGGGCATTCGGGCTCGCACAGGGTGCAATCGATGCACTCGTCGGGATCGATGACGAGCATGTTCGGGCCCTCATGAAAGCAGTCGACCGGACAGACCTCGACACAATCAGTGTATTTACACTTGATACAGTTCTCGTTAACCACAAATGTCATGACGCTTGGCTTCGCATTGATCCGAACGGCGCGCATTATAGCCGCAGCTTGGGCCAGGCCGAAAGCAATTAAAGGCGCGTAAACGAGGCCGGGTTCCCAGGTCCGGCCGGTGGCGCCAACAGCGCCGCCGCACGACCTCCGCAGTAGTTTTTCACCACCCTGCTAGTCGTCGATCAGGGACCGCAGCCGATACAAGGTTTCCAGCGCCTGGAGCGGACTCAGGCTGTCCGGGTCGATCATTTCCAGGGCTTCGATCACGGGATGTTCGGAGCTGAACAGGGCGAGTTGGGCGCTGCCCTGGCCGATCGGATCCCGGATCGGCTCCTGCGGGTGGGTCTCGAAGTTGTCGAGGATCGCACGGGCGCGGACCAGCACCGCGCGCGGTACCCCGGCGCGGCGCGCCACCGCGAGTCCGAAGCTGCGACTCGCGGGTCCGTCGCTGACGCTGTGCAGAAACACCACGTCCTCGCCGTGCTCGACCGCATCGAGACGGATATTGGCCACCGTCGAACAACTGTCGGTAAGGGCGGTCAGTTCGAAGTAATGGGTAGCGAACAGGGCGTAGGCGCGATTGTGCAGGGCGAGGTGCTCGGCCGTCGCCCAGGCCAGCGCGAGGCCGTCGTAGGTACTCGTACCGCGACCGATTTCGTCCACGATCACCAGTGAGTTGGCGGTCGCGTTGTGCAGGATATTGGCCACTTCTGACATTTCGACCATGAACGTGCTTTGCCCGCCGGCGAGGTTGTCGGCGGCGCCGATGCGCGTGTAAATGGCGTCGATCGGACCGAGCTCCGCGCGTGCCGCCGGCACGAAGCTGCCGATATGGGCGAGCAGGGCGATCAGGGCGTTCTGGCGCATATAGGTCGATTTGCCGCCCATGTTCGGGCCCGTGATCAGGAGCAGCTTGCGCTGCTCGTCCAGTGCGAGGTCATTGGCGACGAAAGGCTCGGCGCCGAACTGCTCGACCAGCGGGTGACGGCCGGCTTCGATGGCCAGCCGGGGCTGCTGGCAGAACTCCGGGCAGACCCATTGCAGCGCGTCGGCGCGTTCCGCGAATGCCGCCAGCACGTCCAGCTCGGCGATGGCGGCGGCGCTTTTCAGCAGGCGCGGTACGTACGCCTGCACATGCACCATGAGCGCATCGTAGAGTTCTTTCTCGCGGCGCAAAGCCTTTTCGGCGGCGCTCAGGATCCGCGCCTCGAATGATTTCAGCTCCGTGGTGACGTAGCGCTCGGATGACTTAAGCGTTTGCCGACGCTGGTAATCCTCGGGTACCCGCGCGGCCTGCGCGCGGCCTATTTCCAGGTAATAGCCATGCACGCGGTTGTAGCCGATTTTGAGATTGGAAATGCCGCTGCGCTCGCGCTCGCGGCGTTCCAGATCGAGCAGGTAGGCGTCGGCATCGGCGCTGGCGTGGCGCAACTCATCGAGCGTTGCGTCGAAACCGTCGGCGATGACGCCGCCGTCGCGGACCAGCTGTGGAGGCGTTTCAACCACTGCCGCGTGGAGATGTTCAAGCAGGTCCGGGAAACATTCGATGGCGTCGCGCAGCGCGTCGAGCCGCGGACTGGCCTGCTCGCGAACCTGCTCGCGGAGTGGCGGCAGGATCGTCAGCGCCTCGCGCAGGCGCGACAGGTCGCGGGGGCGAGCGTTACCCAGCGCGATGCGCGAGCTGATGCGCTCGATATCGTGGACCGCGCGCAGATCGGCACGCAGCGCCTCGATATCGATCGTCGACAGCAGGCTCGACACGGCGTGGTGGCGGTGACGTAGACGTTCGTGGTCGCGGCTCGGTTGCGACAGCCAGCGCTGCAGCAGGCGTGCTCCCATGGCGGTTCTGGTGCTGTCGATGAGGCCGAGCAGGGTGTGGCTGCGCGGTCCGGACAGCGCTTCGGTCAGCTCCAGGTTGCGTCGCGTGGCGCCGTCCATGCGTATGGTCGCCGCGACGTGTTCGACCGTGAGCGCGACGATATGTTCGAGTTCACCGCCCTGGGTTTCGCGGCAATAGCCGAGTAACGCGCCCGCCGCCGCGATCGCGGCGCTCAAGCCCGAGCAGCCGAAGCCATCAAGGTTGTCGGTGCGGAAGTGCTCGCACAGGCTACGATTGCCGGCAGTGGCGTCGAATCGCCACCCCGGCAGCTTGCGCGCGCGCGCCAGCCAGGTGTTATCGACCAAGGTTTCGGCGTGATCCGGCAGGAGTATCTCGGCCGGCTGCAGGCGTTCGAGTTCGGCTTCGAGATCGGCGAGTCCGGCGACCTCGATGAGGGTAAAGCGAGCGCCACTGAGATCCAGCGTCGCGAGGCCATAGTTGGCGTCAAGCAGGCACACCGCCCCGATCAGGGTGTCGCGCTTTTCGTCGAGCAGCGCATCGTCGGTAATCGTACCCGGGGTCAGTATGCGCGTGACTTTGCGTTCGACCGGGCCGCGGCTGGTTGCCGGGTCACCGATCTGTTCACAGATCGCGACCGAGACCCCGAGTTTCAGCAATCGTCCCAGATAGGTATCCGCGGCATGCGCGGGGACGCCGGCCATGGGTATCGGTTCGCCGCCGCTGGTGCCGCGCGCGGTCAGGGTCAGGTCAAGGAGTTTCGCCGCGCGTTTGGCGTCGTCGAAAAACAGCTCATAGAAATCGCCCATGCGATAAAACAGCAGGCTGTCAGGGTGCTCGGCCTTGATGCCGAGAAACTGCTGCATGACCGGCGTATGGCCGGCGTCTGGCGCGACGCCCTCAGCGTCAGCCGGCGCGCGACCCCTGGCAGGGTGAGCGGTTTGTGCATTTTCAGTCACTGAGACCGGTTCTAAATTGACCAGGTTGGCGCTCGGCAAAGAGGCCCACATGGTACCGTTTCGAGGCCGATTGTTCGACGCGGACTTGAAATTCGAGCGCGCTGACCATAGGTTTGCCGCGCCAGGTCCGCTGGCGCCGGCGTTCACGAGCACTACGCCGTCGCCGCGAGGCAAAGGGAACCTCAGGCCAGACGCCGCCTAGATTCCGAACAGGTCGAAATTTTGCGGCCGCCACCGCCAGATACAAGGGATAAGCATGTCACTCGACACCGCCAAAGAACAACGGGGATTCGAATCCGAAGTACGCCAGCTGCTCGATCTGGTGATTAATTCGCTGTACAGCAATCGCGAGATCTTTCTGCGCGAGCTGATTTCAAATGCCGCCGACGCGGCCGACAAACTGCGTTTTTCGGCGCTCGCCGACGACAGCCTGTACGAGGGCGACAGCGAACTCGGTATCGACATCGATTTCAGTGAAAAGCTCGGCACGATCACTTTTCGCGACAACGGCATCGGTATGAGCCGCGAGGATGTGATCACCAACCTCGGCACCATCGCGAAATCGGGCACGCGGGAGTTTTTCGGCTCGCTGAGCGGCGACGCGAAGCGTGACTCACAGCTCATTGGCCAGTTCGGTGTCGGTTTCTACGCGGCGTTCATCGTTGCCGAGCGCGTGGTCGTAACCTCGCGCAAGGCCGGACTCGACGCCGAGCAGGGGGTGCGTTGGGAATCGGAGGGTAAGGGTGAGTACACGGTCGAGACCGTCAAGCGTAAAAAGCGCGGTACCGAGATTGTTCTGCATCTCAAGGACGACGCCAAGGAGTTTGCCAACGGCTACCGTTTACGCGAGCTGTGCAAACGTTATTCCGATCACATCTCCCTGCCGGTGCGGATGCCCAAAGCCGGTGACGAAACCGGTACCGAGGTGGTCAACCAGGCCACCGCGATGTGGCAGCGGGCCAAGAGCGATATCAGTGACGAAGAGTACCGCGAGTTCTACAAACACGTGTCGCACGACTTCGGTGATCCCCTGACCTGGGTGCACTCGAAAGTCGAAGGCAAGCTCGAATATACCTCACTGTTTTACGTCCCGACGCAGGCGCCGTTCGATCTGTTCGAGCGCGACACCAGTCACGGCGTCAAACTTTACGTGCAGCGCGTTTTTATCATGGACGATGCCGAAGCCCTGTTACCGCGCTACCTGCGTTTCATCCGCGGCATCGTCGATACCAACGACCTGCCGCTGAACGTGTCACGCGAGATCGTGCAGAAAAACAAGATCCTCGAGAACATCCGCGCGGCGTCGGTGAAAAAGATCCTGACCCTGCTCGAAACCCTGGCCTCCGGTGACGACTACGAAAAGTTCTGGGCCACCTTCGGACGGGTATTGAAAGAAGGCGTGATCGAGGACAGTGCGAATCAGGAGCGGATCGCCAAGCTGCTGCGCTTTTCTTCCACCCACGACGATGTCGAGGCCGCCAAAGTCAGCCTCGCCGACTACCTGTCGCGCGCCGACGCCGAACAGGACGCTATCTACTACATCGTCGGCGAAAGTTTCTCCAGCGCGCGCAACAGCCCGCACCTCGAATACTTCCGCGACAAGGGTATCGAAGTGCTGCTCATGCATGACCCGGTCGACGAATGGCTGGTTACCCATCTGACCGAATTCGATGGCAAACCGCTGAAGTCGATCGTGAATGCGGATATTGCCGGGGCCGCGGATAATGCGACGGAAAAACCCGAGGCCGAAGCGTCGAATGTCGAGGGCCCCGAGGCCGATATCCTGGCGCGAGTCAAAACCGCGCTCGGCGACAAGGTCGAGGATGTGCGCAAAAGCCATCGCCTGACCACGTCCCCGGCGTGCCTCGTTTCCGGTGCCGAGCAGTTGAGTGCAAATCTGGAACGGATCCTGAAATCCGCCGGACAGGCTGTGCCCGACAGCAAACGCATTCTGGAACTTAATCTCACCCACCCCATGGTTCGCATGCTCGAGACCATGACCGACGACGAATTGATCGGCAACTGGTCGGCGTTGTTGTACGAGCAATCGATCCTGGCCGAGGGCGGTAAGCTCGACGACCCGGCTGCATTCGTCAAACGCATGAACGAAGTAGTGCTGGAACTTTCGAGCAAAAACACCTGAACGCAGCCGAGCTGACCGACATCGCGGCGCAGCGCTTCGAGGCGGCGGGCCTGCATTTCGGACATGGCACCGACAACGCCGCCGACGAGGCGTTGTTCCTGGTCCTGCAGGCCCTGGGCTGGTCTTACGATTGCGACGAATCGGTGCTCGCGACGCGACTGGAGCCCGAGCAGATCGCCGCGGTCGAGGCGCTGGTGCGCGAACGCATCGAAACCCGCCGCCCGGCCGCTTACCTGGCCCGCCGCATGTGGTTTGCCGGCCACGAATTCTACGTCGATGAACGCGTGCTCGTACCGCGCTCGCCGCTCGCGGAGTTCATCGCGCTCGGTTTCGCGCCGTGGTTCGATGGCAAGATGCCGAAGCGGATCCTCGACATCGGCACCGGCAGCGGATGTATCGCGATTGCGATCGCCCTGGCGCTACCCGAAGCACAAGTCGATGCGACCGATATCAGTGCCAATGCGCTGGCCGTCGCGGCGCTCAATTGCCAACGCCACGGCGTCGAGTCCCGCGTCACGCTGCAGGCCTGCGACCTGTTCCCGCCGCAGCCGACGCAATACGATTTGATCATCTCCAATCCACCTTACGTACCGCTCGCGAGCATGGCGGCGCTGCCGGCCGAATACCGGGCCGAACCTGCCGGCGCGCTGGTGGCCGGTCGCAACGGACTGGATTGTGTCGATCGCATCCTGCGCGGCGCTCGCGCGCGCTTGAGCGAGCGCGGACTGCTGGTCGTCGAAGTCGGCGAGATCTGGCCGCAGCTGCAGGCCCACTACCCGCGCCTGCCGTTCACGTGGCTGGAATTCGAGCATGGCGGCGAAGGCATCTTCGTCCTCGGCGCGGCGGACCTTACCGTTCTCGAGTGACACGCCGCGGCAGGCTCGGTTGCGTGCTAGGCGAGCGCACAACGCCGCCCACGGTATCCGCAGTAGTTTTTCACCACCCTGCTAGAATGCCGACATGTCCGGAAACACTACAGGCATACTGTTCACACTGACCACCGCCGGCGAAAGCCACGGCCCGGCTTACCTCGGCATCGTCGATGGCTGTCCGCCGGGGCTGGCGCTCTGCGAGGCGGACCTGCAGGTCGATCTCGACCGGCGCAAACCGGGTAAGTCACGCCACACCACGCAGCGTCGCGAAGACGACCGCGTGCGCATTCTGTCCGGGGTATTCGAAGGCCGCACCACTGGTACGCCGATCGGGCTGATGATTGAGAACACCGATCAGAAGTCCAAGGACTACGGCAATATCGCGAACAAGTTTCGGCCCAATCACGCCGACTATACCTACGTACACAAATACGGCATACGCGACTATCGCGGTGGCGGGCGCGCCTCTGCGCGCGAAACCTGCATGCGCGTCGCGGCCGGCGCGATCGCAAAAAAATACCTTGCCGAGGTCTGCGGCGTGCGGATCCATGGTTACCTCGCGCAGCTCGGACCTATCGCGCTCGGCTGCAGTGACCTGACCGCCGTCGACAGCAACCCATTTTTCTGCGCCGAGCCGAGCCGGGTCGCCGAACTCGAAACCTACATGGATGCACTGCGCAAATCCGGCGATTCGATCGGTGCGCGGGTCAGCGTGGTCGTCACCGGTATGCCGGCCGGTTGGGGCGAGCCGGTGTTCGATCGCCTCGATGCCGATATCGCCAAGGCCATGATGGGCATCAATGCGGTCAAAGGGGTCGAAATCGGCGACGGTTTCGCGGTCGTCGAACAACACGGTACCGAGCACCGCGACGAACTGCGCGCCAACGGTTTTGTCAGCAATCATGCCGGCGGTATCCTCGGCGGCATTTCCAGCGGCCAGGATCTGCGCGTGAGTATCGCGCTCAAACCGACCTCGAGTATTCGGCTCGAGGGCGACACCATTGACGCCGATGGCAATGACACCCGTATCGCGACCCACGGCCGCCACGATCCCTGCGTGGGTATCCGTGCCGTGCCGATCGCCGAAGCGATGCTGGCGCTGGTGCTGGTCGACCACGGTCTGCGCCAACGCGGGCAGAATGGCGCGGTCGCGGTGACGACACCGACCATAGCGCGCGCTCCCGGCGGCTGAGGTTGAGACCGTGATGACTGCGGCGCGGGCGACGCCGAATGCGTCTCTCGGCGCAATCATCGAACGCATCCTGGAGGCTTCGGCGGCGCGGCGGGCGCTGCATATCAGTGGCGGCGGCAGCAAGCGATTTCTTGCCGCTGCGGGCGAGGCCGATGAACTCAGCATTGCCGCACACCGCGGCATCGTCAGTTACGAACCGAGCGAAATGGTGATCACAGCGCGTGCCGGAACACCGCTTGTCGAGATCGACGCCGCCCTTGGCGAGCACGGACAGATGCTCGGTTTCGAACCGCCGCATTTCGGCGCCGGTTCTACCATTGGTGGTGTGATTGCCTGTGGCCTGTCCGGACCGGCACGGCCCTATCGCGGCAGCGCGCGCGATTTCGTACTCGGCGTTGAACTGGTCAACGGCCTCGGCCAGGTGCTGCAGTTCGGCGGCCAGGTCATGAAAAATGTCGCCGGCTACGATATCTCGCGACTCGTTACCGGCGCCTATGGATCCCTCGGGGTCATCAGTAGCGTGTCATTGCGTGTCCTGCCGCGGCCGCAGCGCGAGGCGACCTTGAACTGGCAGCTTGCGAGCGCTCCGGCGCGGCGCCGAATGCTGGAATTGAGCCGCCAGCCGTGGCCGGTCTCGGCCATGTGCGCGGATGGAGACACGCTCAGCGTACGCGTCTCGGGCAGCGAACAGACGGTCGCCGACGCCATTACGCGTCTCGCGCCGGATACAGTCGCGGACGTCGCGCAGTGGCGGGCCCTGCGCGATCTGCAGGCGCCGCCGCTCCCCGCTGGCGAGGATCGTTCCCTGTGGCGCTTGTCATTGCCGGCGGCGGCGCCGGATCCGGACTTCGCGATCACGCTGTGCGATTGGGGCGGTGCACAGCGCTGGCTCGAGACCAGGGCGGGCGCGGTAGAGCTGCGCACGCATTGCGCGGCTCACGGCGGTCATGCGACCTGCATGCGCCGCGCGGCCGACGAAACCGAACCGGTGTTCACTGCTCCCGACGCCGCACTCCGAGGCCTGATGGTGCGGATCAAGCGCGCCTTCGATCCGGCCGGCATATTCAACCCGCAGTTGTACTTCGATTGGATGTAGGAGCGGCCAATGCGTGCACCAGTCAATGACAGCATGGCCGGCGAATCGTTCAGCGCGCGCGCCGCGGCGATTGTACGCAGCTGTGTCCACTGCGGCTTCTGCAACGCCACCTGTCCGACCTACCAGCTCAGCGGCGACGAACTGGAAGGGCCGCGCGGCCGAATTTATCTGATCAAATCGCTGCTCGAAGAAGGGCGGGCGGGCGCCGACACCCGCCTGCACCTCGACCAGTGCCTGCTGTGCCGTAGCTGCGAAACGACGTGTCCGTCGGGGGTCAACTACGGCGAACTGATCGAACTCGTGCGTCCCGAGGCCAAGGCCATGCCGCCGCCGCCGTGGCGGGCACGCCTGCTGGCCTGGCTACTGGTCAACGTCATCCCTTACCGACGCCGGTTCGCACCGCTGGTGTGGGCAGGGCGCAGCGTGCGCGGGATATTACCGCGGCGGCTGGCGGGCATGTTGCCCGCGGCGCGACGATTCCCGACGCCAGCCACGGTAACCGGTCCCCGGCGGGTTCTGCTGCTCGGCGGCTGCGCGCAGCCGCTCCTCAATCCGGACATTGACGCCGCCGCGGCGCTGGTTTTTGCCCGCCTCGGGATCACCCTGGTCAACGTGGCGGGCAGTGCCTGCTGCGGAGCGTTGTCGCTGCATCTCGGTTATCGCGAGGCGGCGGTGCGTCAGGCCAGGCAGAATATCGACGCCTGGTGGCCGGCGATCGAAGCCGGCGCCGAAGCGATCATGGCAACGTCGTCCGGATGTGGTGTGCAACTCAAGGACTATGCGGCGCTGCTCGAGCACGAACCGGACTACCGCGAGCGCGCCCAACGGCTACAGGCGCTGGTGCGCGATCCGATCGAGTTGGTCGACCTTGCAGCGTTGTCTGAGCAGGTGCAGTCGCGAGACGCGCAACCGATTGCGTTTCAGGCGCCGTGCACGTTGCAACACGGCCAGCGTCTGGCCAACCGTGTCGAAACCCTGCTCGGCGCGCTGGGCTGGCAGCTGACGGCGGTTGCCGAACCGCACTTGTGTTGCGGTTCGGCGGGCAGTTATTCGATCCTGCATCCGCGCATGGCAACCGAACTCAGGGAGCGCAAATTGGGTGCGTTGATGGCCGGCGAGCCGTCACAAATCGTGACCGCGAACATCGGTTGTCAGCTGCACCTGAAAAGCGCCTCGAACGTGCCGGTACGGCACTGGCTGGAACTGCTCGCCGAAAACCTGATCTGAGCGCAGTGAGCAGGGTGTCACTGCCAGAAGGCCCATCCTGCGGGGAAACCTTTGAAAAACGAGCGAGCATGCCCGCTGGCAAGGCGCGTGCCTTTCGAGAAGCGCAGTTTACTTATAGTAAATGAGCATCGCAGAACGGCGCGCAACGCCGTCAGCGGGCGGCGCAGCCGCTTTTTCAGAGGTTTCCTAATAAACTCTCAGGATCGCGGCATCACCCTCGCCTTCGATATATTCCTCGAAACCATCGCCCGGCGGGTTACCGTCGTAGATTTCGTATTCGCGCTGCTGGCGCCAGGCTTCACGCACGAAGGTGTAGGGATCGAGTGCCGCCTGATCGCGGATACGTGAGGCGTCGAGCAGATTGGCGCGGGAATTGACCGCACCCACCGCGGCAACCGGCAACGTCACGACGGTGGCCAGATAAGTCATCGGGTTCAGGAATATGCCCATTACCGGTGACGGCAGATCGCGGTAGGAACTCGGTCCGAGCAGCGGCAGGGTTAGATAGGCGCCCTCGTTGGCGCCCCACACGCCGAACGTCTGGCCGAGGTCTTCATTGTTCTGCTTCATGCCCATGCTGCTGGCCGGATCGAACAGTCCGCCGATTCCGATGGTGCTGTTGACGACGAAGCGGCCGGAGTCCTGAAAGAACTGGCCGACCTTACCCTGCAGAAGATCGTTGGCGATGGTGTTCAGATAACCGACGTTGTCGAAAAAATTTGTCACCCCTTCGCGGATCGGATCGGGAGTCACGTCGGCATACTTTTTCGCAACCGGCTCAAGAACGTTTTTATCGATCGTGTCGTTGAAGTTGTAGAACTTCCTGTTCAGCGATTCGTGGGGGTCGCCGTTATCGGTCGTCGAGGTTGATGCACAGCCGTTCAGCAGCAGCAAGGACATCAGCGCCGCCACGATATGGCAGCAGGAACGATTGCCTGACATGTTGGTTATTCCGCGGGATAGGTGATTATTGGGCGGCAATTTTGCCATAATTGTTGCTGCTTCGCACTATATGGAAACGTCGGCTGGTTCACCGTGCCTGGTTAGTTTCCTTAACCTTGCCGCGGAGCCGATCGACCAGCGAATCAAAGCCTTCGGACTTGATAACGGCCGTATACTCGGCGCGCTTTAACGACAGATCCGAGACTCCCTGGGCAATCACGTTCACGATCAGCCAGCGACCGTTGCTCTCGCGCAACATGTAATTGAGGGGGATTTCCTCGCCGTCGGCCTTGACCAGATTGGTTTTCACGATAACCGAGCCGCGCGCTTGTTCGCTGCCCGTGGTGACGAAGCTTTCGCCGTCAAAACCGGAAAAATTACTCGCGTAGGTGGCCGTGGACAGGTCCCTGAAAACCTCGATAAACGCCGCCTGCTGGTCGCTACTGCTCGCCTTCCAGGCCCGCCCGGTCACAATCCGCGCGATGGTCGCGAAATCGAAACTCGAATCCACCACCGGGCGGATCAGCCCGGCGCGCCCGCTGAAACCGAGCTTGTCGGCGTCACGCATGGCCTCGAGCAGGACCGTATGCAGGCGCTCGACGACCGCCTGCGGCGCCTCGGCGGCGAGCGGATTGGGGAACACCAGAAGCGTCATCACGAAAGCGGCAATGAGATTTTTCAATTCGTTTATTCCTGATTCAATTCGCAGCAGCAGAACCGGCCGTTATATCGTCGCGATCCCCAGGCCCACCGCAGGTCCGAGTCCCGTCAAGGCTGCGAGTTCCCGGCAGCCGTCCAGCCTACGTCACTTCGCGCTGGTAACTGCGATTTTTCCAGCGGCTGCGTTCACCTGACCAGTAGCGCAGCGCTGAATGCCAGGTCATGGCCAGAAACAGGCCGGCTGCCAGTGGCAGCGTCAGGCTCCATACCAGCGGCAGATTGTAATAACGCAGCGTAGGCAGGTACGTGAGACCCATCGCAAACAGCGCTGTGATGCCGAGCGCAGTTTCCGCTCCGCCGCTGCCCAGGGCCAGCACGGGCACGACGAAGCTCACCAGCAGCAGGGCCGAGCAGGTCAGCAACAGCACCAGCGAGTAGTGTAGTTGGGTGAAGGCGGAGCGCGCCACCATGTTCCAGATTTCGCCGAGGCCGGAATACGGTCGGATGGCGCGCACGGCATGACTCAGGCCCAGCCAGGTGCGCCCGCCGCTGCGCTTGACGATGCCGGCCAGCGAGCAGTCATCAATGATCGCGTCGTGCAGGGCGCTGAAACCGCCGACTGAATCGAGGCGCGCTTTCTCGATCAAAATGCAGCCGCCGGCTGCCGCGGCCACGCGTGAAGCGGGGTCATTGGCCAGCGCGAAGGGGTAAATCAGCTTGAAAAAGTAGATAAACGGCGGCAGCAGCAAACGTTCCAGCGCCGAATGCATATGCAGGCTGGCCATTACCGAGACCAGGGCGAGGCGCTCGTCACGCTGGCGCGCGCATAGCGCGCTGAGGGTGCCGGGTTGCAGTTCGATATCGGCGTCGAGCAGGAGCAGCAGCGGCGTGTTTGCACGTTCGTAGCCCTGCTGCAGCGCCCACAGCTTGCCGCTCCAGCCCGGCGGCGGGGTGCTGCCCTGAACGATGGTAAGTGCTTCGAGTTCGACGGCGGCGGCCACGGCCGCGGTATCGTCACTGCTTTGATCATCGATCAGGATGATGGCCGCGATTGGCCCCTGCGCGGCCACCGCCGCCAGCGTTTCGGCAATGCACCTGGCCTCGTCGCGGGCCGGGATCAACACCGTCACCGCGCCGAGGTCCGCGGGTGCAACGCCGGGTGCGGGCGGCACGTGCAGCTGTTCGCGAGTCGACCAGGGTCGCCACGGCACACACAGCAGCCCGAGCCACATCAGTGCCGCAATGCAGCTCAGGGTAAACACCGGGTGCGGGCGCCGCCGAGGGCTGCGGCCAGGTCCGCCGTCAGGACCGGGCCGGACTCAGGCGACGCGTTGTTTGCCGCAGCTGCCGCTGGCCGTGGTTTCGGCCACCAGGCGCGGTTTCGTGGTCGGATCGTCTTCGTAATGGAACGGCACTTCGTCGGCCATCTGACCCTGCGTGCGCGGACCGCGCAGAAACACCTTGAGCGCCTTCAACGGGTGGCTGACGGTGTCATTGACCGCGGTCGCCTCGTAGCCGGAGTGGACCATGCAATCGGCGCACTTGGGATTGACGCCGGTGCCGTATTTGTCCCACTGCGTTTCTTCGATGAGTTCCTTGAAGGTCGCGGCATAACCCTCGCCAACCAGCAGGTAACACGGCTTCTGCCAGCCGAACACATTGCGCGTCGGGTTACCCCACGGCGTGCAGTGGTAAGTTTGATTGCCGGCCAGGAAATCGAGGTACAGGCTCGACTGGTTAAAACGCCATTTGCGTCCGCGGCCGAGTTCGAATATCTGTCGGAACAGACGTTTGCTGCCCAGGCGCTTGAGAAACACGTCCTGGCGTGGCGCGCGTTCGTACCAGTAGCCGGGCGAGATGGTTACGCCCTCGACCCCCAGCGCCATCATGGCGTCCATGAATTCGGCCACTTCAGCGGCGGCCTCGTTCTGGAACAGGGTGCAGTTGACGGTCACCCGGAAGCCGCGGCCAAGTGCTTTCCTGATCACCTCGACACATTTGTCGAAAACCCCGTCGCGGCATACCGAAGCATCGTGGCGGTCGCGATTGCCGTCGAGGTGTACCGAGAAGGTCAGGTACGGGGACGGCTGGTAGTCGTCCATGTTGCGGTCGAGCAGCAGCGCGTTGGTGCACAGGTAAACGAACTTCTTGCGCTCGGTATAGCCGCGCACAATGCGCGGCATCTCTTTGTGGATCAGCGGTTCGCCGCCGGCGATCGAAACGATCGGCGCGCCGCATTCGTCAACCGCTTCCATGCACTGGTCGTAGCTGAGTCGCTTGTCGAGGATCTCATCCGGGTAATCAATCTTGCCGCAGCCGGCGCAGGCGAGGTTGCAGCGAAACAACGGTTCAAGCATCAGCACCAGCGGATAACGCGGATTACGTTTCAGTTTCTGGCCGAGGATATAGCGACCGACACGGTACTGCTGGATTAGCGGAACGCCCATGCTTATTCCCTAACGAATGAATGGAAATTCTTTTTGAGTTTCAATTAATTGCGGTCTATACCACAATGGCGCGGTACGATACTGGAAGAGGGGTAAAAAGTACAGCCCCGACGGGCGTGACGGGAGCTCTGACGGCGCCTGGCGAGGACTGTGAAAATGGCGCTATCGAGGTCGTCGAAACGTGTTGCGTAAAGTCCGCAGCCCAACTTGCAAGGCCCGATAGCGCTCATCATAATCCACGGTCCGCCGTGCGGCCCGCGGCGCTGGAGAGCAAGCACAACTGATGTCCGATCTACCGACCTATCCTCTGCTCGATACTATCGACTCGCCGGCTGACGTACGTGCACTGCCGGAATCGAGCCTGGTGCAACTCGCTGCCGAAGTCCGCGCCTTCCTGCTTGATTCGGTGAGCAGGAGCGGCGGCCATTTCGCATCCGGGCTCGGATCGGTCGAGCTGACGGTCGCGTTGCATTATCTGTACAACACGCCTGAGGATCGCATCGTATGGGACGTTGGTCATCAGGCCTATCCGCACAAGATCCTGACCGGCCGCAAAGACCGTCTGCACACGATTCGTCAGTGGCAGGGACTGGCGCCGTTTCCGAAGCGTGAAGAAAGCCCCTACGATACCTTCGGCGTCGGCCACTCGAGCACCTCGATCAGCGCCGCGCTCGGGATGGCTATCGCGGCGCGTCTGAACGGCTCGTCGCGGCGGGCGGTGGCGGTGATCGGCGATGGCGCAATGACTGCCGGGCTGGCTTTCGAAGCACTCAACCATGCCGGTGATCTGGATACCGATCTGCTGGTCGTGCTGAACGACAACAACATGTCGATCTCACCGAATGTCGGCGCGCTGTCGAGCCGTTTCGCCCAGATACTTTCGGGCAAGCTTTATACGACGGTTCGCGAAGGCAGCAAGAAAGTCCTTTCCCAGATGCCGCCGATGTGGGAACTCGCGCGGCGCGCGGAAGAGCACGTCAAGGGTCTGATCGTACCTGGCACGCTGTTCGAGGAATTCGGTTTCAATTACATCGGCCCCATCGATGGCCATGACCTGCCGGCGGTGCTGAGTACGCTGAAAAATATCCGTGAGCTGCGCGGACCGCAGCTGCTGCACGTGATCACCAAGAAAGGCAAAGGTTACGCGCCGGCGGAAGCAGATCCGGTCAAGTATCACGGCGTCAGCGCGTTTGATCCCGGGGTCGGCATCGTGGCATCGGAAAAAAAGAAAGCGCCGACCTATAGCGAGATTTTTGGCACCTGGGTGTGCGATATGGCGGCACGCGACCGTCGTCTGGTCGCGATTACCCCGGCGATGCGCGAAGGTTCGGGGCTGGTGCGTTTCGAGAACGAATATCCTGACCGTTATTTTGACGTCGCGATCGCGGAACAACACAGCGTCAACGTTGCTGCCGGCATGGCTTGCGACGGCCTGAAACCGGTAGTCGCGATTTACTCGACGTTTCTGCAGCGCGGTTACGACCAGGTCATCCATGACGTCGCCAATCAGAACCTGCCGGTGCTGTTCGCGCTCGATCGCGCCGGGCTGGTCGGCGCCGACGGCCCCACCCACAATGGCAGTTACGATATTTCGTTTCTGCGCTGCCTGCCAAACATGACGGTGATGGTGCCGTCTGACGAAAATGAATGCCGCCAGATGCTCTACACCGGCTACACGCTCGACGGCCCGGCCGCGGTGCGCTACCCCCGCGGTGGCGGTCCGGGTGGCCAGCGCAGGACATGCAGGCGCATTGCCGCTCGGCAAGGCCGAAGTGCGCCGGCGCGGCGCGCGGCTCGCGATCCTGGCCTTCGGCCCGATGCTCGACACCGCACTCGAAGCGGCGAACGCTCGATGCCACGGTGGTGAACATGCGCTTCATCAAGCCGCTCGACGAGGCCCTGGTGCTGAACTCGCCGCCAGCCACGACCTGCTGGTCACCATCGACGAGAACGTCATCGCCGGCGGCGCCGGCAGTGCGGTCAACGAGTGCCTGGCCGCTGCCGGCATGAACGTTCGCCTCGCCAATTACGGCCTGCCCGATCGTCTCATTCAGCACGGTTCGCGCGACGATATGCTGCGCGATGCCGGTCTCACCGCGGACGCTTTCGAGCGCTTCGTGCGCCGAGCGCATGGCCTGGCTCGACGACCGCAACGCCGACGGTACGGCGCGCCTGAGCTGACGCGGCCGCTGCCCCGCGACTCAGGCCGGCCGCAGGATCTCGCTGAACGCGGCTTTGAGTCGCCCCATAGCGTCGCTGTCGATGTCGCCCATCGCCGAGATGCGGAATACTGATTCCGACAATCTGCCCTGACCCGCATAAATAATGAATCCACGCGCTTTGAGGGCGTCGTGCAGCGCGGCGTAGGTGTGCGTCGACGGTAAATCATAGGCGTGCAGGACACACGAACTTGCGCCGGCTTCGAGCAGCGGTGGCACGCCGAGGCTGAGCAGTGTCTGGTCGATGGCGGTCATGCGTTCGATGAACAGCTGCTGGCGGGCGCGCCAGCCACCGGCGGCGTAAAACTCGTCGAGGGCGGCGTCCAGCGCGTAGAAGGTCTGCACGGATTGCGTGAACGGTGTGCCGTGCTGATCCTGGGCCGTCAGGTAGCTGGCCAGGTCGAGGTACACCGAGCGTGGCGTGCTGCCCGCCGCCGTGATCGCCGCGCGCGCGGCAATAACGAAGGCGGTACCCGGGACGCCGTGCAGGCATTTGTTGGCGGTCGCGGCGCAGGCGTCGAGAGGCCACGCGCCAAAATCGATAGCTTCGGCGCCTAAGCTCGACACGGTGTCAATCAGCAGGCGGGCGCCCGTGGCGCGGCACGCCGCAGCGACGGCGTCGAGATCGTTGAGGCGCCCGGTGGTGGTTTCGTGATGGACCACCGCGACGTGGGTGAAGTCGCCGTCGGCGAGTGCACGTCGGCGCACGCCGGGCGTAATCGATCGCGGCGCCTGCCAGGGCTGCCGCTGACACGTGTATGCGCGATGCCATAGGCACCGCGATGCGGCGCATGCGTTCGCCGTAGACACCGTTTTCGACCACCAGCAGGCGTCCGCTGGCTGGCACACAGCTGGTGAGCATGGCTTCCACCGCGGCGGTGCCGGAGCCGGTCAGCAGGATCGCGGCCCACTGCTCGTCGGCGCAGTCGTAGACGTCCAGCAGTTTGCTGCGCAGCCCGTCCTGCAGAGCGGCGAACTCGGGTTCGCGGTGGCACAGATCAGGATTCGCCAGCGCCGCGCGTACCGCTGCACTCAACGTCACCGGGCCTGGATTGAGAAGGATGGTTTTCACGGTTTGGACCCAATATGGCGCATCAATCGATCGAGTACCGCGGCCGGCGTGATCGCCGGGCGCGGCAGATCGTCAAGCGTGCCGGTGCGGATTTTCATGTGTACGAAGCGCGGTCCGCGACCGGGTGCGGTATTGAATACCGCTTCGAGGTCGTCGGGGTTGTCGCTGCGCCACACCTCGGGATAAGCGCAGGCGGCCGCGACGGCAGCAAAATCGACACTTGCACTGACGGTGGCCTGAGCGCCGGTCGAGTCGTGCGCTTCGTTGTCGAGCAACACGTGAACGAGGTTCGCCGCCGGGTAGGCGCCGATGGTTGCGAAGTTGCCCATGCGCATCAGCGCCGCGCCGTCACCGTCGAGCACCACGACGCGCAGATCGGGGCGCGCGAGCGCCAGGCCTAGCGCCAGTGACGAGGCGCAGCCCATCGAACCGACCATGTACAGATGGTTGGGGCGGTCGTCGAGCGCATACAGCTCGCGCCCGCTGAAGCCCAGTGGTCGCGATCACCACCGTCGCGCCGGGATCGGTCAGTTCGCGACCAGCGCGCTCAATACCTCGTGACGCGACTGGCCGTGCGCCGGCAGCGGCTGAAACCGCGCCCGCGCGGTTGCATGCGGGCGCGCGCGCGCCGGTTTGCTCGCGGGCGGTCAGCGGGATACGGTTCGCAGGTGCCCTTGCGCATGACCAGTGCGTAGGGCGCGAGCTTGGCTGCGAAATACTGATCGACACGTTGGAGCGCTCGCCGATATCGGCGGCCTGTTCACGCGGGAACTCCGACCACGGCACCGCCATGGTTTCGAACAGGGTGCCCGGTGATCGTGCCCCATCAGCTCGTGTTGCGGCTCGTCGTTGACCCCCGGCGCACCACGATGCGTACAGATCACCAGCAACGGGATCTGAAACGTGTAGGTGAGCGAGGTCAGCGGGCTGACCGCATTGCCGAGACCCGAGTTCTGCATCATCGCCACTGCGCGTTTGCCGCCGATCGTCGCGCCGGCCGCGAGCGCCACGGCATCGCCCTCGTTAGCGGCGCTGACGTATTTCAAAGCCGGATCGTCGATGACGTAATTGATGAACGGCGTCAGGAACGAACAGGGTACGCCCGCGTACCATTCAAAGCCGTGCGCGCGTGCGGCTTCGACAAATTCGCGTGCGTGGATCATCGATGCGGGGCGGTCTCAGGATTGACCGGCGGTAAACACGCCGGCGTGTTCCAGGTCGCCCAGCGAATTGACGTCGAGCCAGTGGCCGTGGATGTAGATGACCCGGATCGGGTGGCCCTGCGTGACGATGTGGTTAAGCAGATCGTTGATCCCGAGCTCGGCGAAATCGGCGCCTGCCGCCAGCTCGTCAGTGCCTCTTCGAGCCACAGGCGACCGCGTTCGCGTGTGCCGAACATGCCGATCCAGCGCCCGTCCGGGGCGCGACCGGCGTTCGCGGCGTCGTCGCTGATGTGCTCGAGGACTACGTCCTGACCCCACAGTGAACGGTCGTCCGCGGCCGAACACCAGGCGTAGTCCGGGCTGCCGCTGGAGTCGCGCAGCGCGGCCTGCGAATCGACCACGATAGTCAGTTCGCGGTCCGATTCCAGCAATCCGCGCAGCACGTAGCCGCGGAAAATCAGGTCCCCGTACATGACCACCATATCGTCGTTGAACGAGTCTCGCGCGCAGGCCAGTGAGGCGAGTTCGCCGGTGCTGGCAAACCTGTCGTTAACGACCAGGTCGATGCCGCCGACGTCGATGCGATCGGCTTTGTAGCCGGCCACCACCGTGATCTGATCGATCTGCTGTTTCTTGCAGCGTTCGACCAGGCGCTTGAGCAGCGGCTTGCCGTTGATCGGCAGCATGACCTTGGGCCGGTCGTGGGTCAGGTCGGCAAGTTCCTCGCCGCGACTCGCGGCCAGGATCAGGGCGCGCGGCGCGCGCCGGCCAGTGAGAAAATACCGGCGCTCGGCTTCGGCCAGTTCATCAGCACCCTGCAGGCGGAATATTTCCTTGACGCTGGCGACGTCGTCTTCGACCGAGGTCAGGCTCTGCTCGGCAAAGATCCGCTGTGCGGTTTTCTGCATCGCGCTGACGGCGCTGCGGATCAGGTGATTGGCCCAGATAACGAGGCTGATATCGGCCTGACGGAAAACCTCGGTCGGGGTGCTGTAGTACTTCGTCGGCACAATGACCAGTGGCGCCCGCGCGCCCCAGGCGTTGGCGAATTCCAGGATCTGATCGGGCTTCGACCAGGCGCTGTGGATGAGTATGGCGTCGGCACCGGCGGCACGGTAGGCCTCGGCGCGGCGCAGCGCTTCGGCAGTATCCCAGCCGGCGATGTAGGCTTCGACCCGCGCCACGATACAAAAATCGTCGTCGCTCTGGGAGTCCTTGCCAGCGGCGATTTTGCCGCAGAACTCGTTGACGTCGGCGAGTTCCTGGCGTTCGCCGTCGATGAAACTGTTGGTTTTCGGAAACAGCTTGTCCTCGATACACACACCGGCGATGCCGCGCTGTTCAAGCTTGCGCACCAGGCGCCGCATGTTATTGAAATTACCGTAGCCGGTGTCGCCATCGAGGAGGATCGGAACGCTGGTGACATCGGCCATGAATTCGACCATGTCGACGACCTGGGTCCAGCTTGCTTCGTTGTTATCGCGTACGCCGAATTGTGCCGACAAGGCCAGACCGCTGGCCCAGATACCCTTGAAGCCGGCCTCTTCAGCGATGCGCGCACTGACGCCGTTATGCGCTTCGAGGATAAACTCGAGAGCGGTTGAATCCAGCAACCGGCGCAACTGCGTCGTTTTTGCGGTCGTTATTTGCATTTCATCTGCGCTGCGAAATGCGCGGCGCAATCTCCTTAACCGCACGGGTAATGTCTTCGGGGTAATCGATTTCGATCCACGGCAGGCCGGTGACGTCTTCGACGCCGATGTCGCTGCCCGGCTCCAGGGCGAGCTCGCGCAGCGCTTCCTCGTGCGGTAATTCGCGCTTCTCGCAGGCTACGTAAGCGGCGACGATGCAGCCCAGGCGTTGCGCGGTGGCAGCGTCGAACTTGAAGAAACCGACCGATTCGCCGACGCGATTATACGGAAGTCCAGCTGCGATTTGTTTGCGGAACTCGACGATGCGGCCGTTTTCGAGGCAGATCTTGACCGGTTCATCGCCGGCGACGAAGTCGCGATCGATGAGAAAACAGTTCGCCTCGGAGCTGTTGACCAGGCGGCCGAGAATGTCCGGATGGTAGAGCACGTCGGCATCCATGACGAGCACGTCATCACCGCTCAACAGGGTCTGCCGCGCGCACCACAGGCTGACGATCGAGCCGAGTCGGAACAACGGGTTGTAGTGCAGCAGGTGCCCGGCGCGCGAATCGAGCGCCGCAGCGACGCGGGCAGCCTGGTAACCGAGGCACAGGGTGACGGTATGGATATCGAGCGCGGCGAGAGCGTCGAGGTGCCGCTGCAGCAGGCTACGGCCGTCAATTTCGAGCAGACACTTGGGTCCGTGGTGCGTCGAGGCCAGGCGCTGACCGACGCCAGCGGCGAGAATGATTACTTTCATTAGCCCCTTCAGCGCCGCCACGCACGGGTGAAGACCTGGCGAAAACCGAAATAGGCGACCGCGTCCTTCATATTCGAAAAAAAGCGCCGTACCGGATGCATGTCCGTACTGGTGACATATTCGAGCGTCAGGGCGACGCGACGCTCGCCCGGACCGGACGGTGTGACCCGGTGCCAGACCTTGTCACCGTTGAACACCACCAGTGTGCCGGGTGCAAGGGCGATATCGGCGTGGATCGTTGCGTGTTCAGGGTCGTCGCGAAACAGTTCGTATTCAAGTCGGCAGCTCGATTCGTCGATGAGTCCAAGCAGAATGGTGTAGCGCTGTCCCTTGTAGTACGAAGTATCGTAATGGTAGCCGATATGATCGCCGGGCTCGGTGTAGTAGTAGAGCGCATAGGTATGCGGATCGTCACTCGGGCAAAAATGCAGATCCTGGCCGACCAGGGCACGGAGAAACTCGAGTAACGGTGGCGCGGCGTAGAACGCACCGTAGGCTGGCGCGTGGCGATCGAGATCGAATCGCGAAATACTGCCGCCCTTCTTGTGGCCGGGAATAAAGTTGCGATGGACCTGCGGCTCCAGCGCAGGCAGGGCCTGCAGCAGCGGGTTCAGCTCGTCGCCCGCCAGGCAGCCCGGAATGGCGATGAACTCGTTATTGGCCAGGAACGATGCACGTAACTGCGCTACATCGAGTGCCGCCAGCGGCGCGCTCAGAGCGCTGGCCGGGCCGGTCGGGAGGATATGCGTTGCGCTGGATAAGGACATGGCTGGGATATCGTTGGCAGGACAGGTGAACGTAGCGAGCGCCGGGCGCGTCGAGTGGGCCGCCATTTTAGCACCGCTGGCGGGCCGAACAGCAGCGAAATTGCTGACCTCGGCGGCCCTGTGCGATAGTCGCGGACCCTCAGCGGCGCTGTGCGCAGCGCCGATATCCGTGGACCGGACCGAATGATCAAGGCTGCCAAGTTCATTTTTCTGTTTGTCGGCGTGGCCCTGCTCGGAGTCGTGTTGCTGAATACCGATCTGGAGCAGCTATGGCAGCAGGTTGCGGCCGTTGGTGCGACTGGCATGGTGCTCGTGTTACTGGTTTACGCGTTTTATTTCGGCGCCGATGCGGTCAGCTGGCATATCGTATTGCCGGCCGTGCCGCTCACGCCGCGCTGGATGGGACGGCTGTATGTCGTGCGCATGATCGGCGAGGCCTATAACAACATCACCCCGACGGCTTCACTTGGCGGCGAACCGATCAAAGCGTGGTTGCTGAAATCGAACTGGGGGATCCCGCTGCGCGACGCCGGCGCTTCGCTGGTGATCGCAAAAACCACGAGCATGTTTTCGCTGGTATTGTTCGTCGCAATCGGCGCCGCGATGCTCATTTCGGACCCGCAGTTTACCGCTACCCACAAGGCCGTGGCGCTCGCCGGCCTGGCGTTTATCGTTCTCAACGCGGTGGTATTTTTTCTTATGCAGCGGCTGCGCCTGTCGACGTTCGTTGCGCGCAAGCTCGGCAGTTCGCGTTTCGGTAAGAAACTCGCCGGCGGTATCGCCGCCGCGGAAGACATTGATCGACAGTTCGAACATTTCTACAGCCAGCACAGTGTGCGCTTGTTCTGGTCGTTCATGCTGGCGATGGCGAACTGGGTGCTCGGTGTGCTCGAAGTGTATGTGATCCTGCATTTCGTCGGTTACCCGGCGACGTTTGCCGAAGTATGGATGATCGAATGTATGGTGCAGCTTGTGCGTACCGTAACGTTCTTTATTCCGGCCGGCCTTGGTACCCAGGAAGGGGCTTTTCTGATCGGCGTCGGTGCATTGACCGGGGTGCCGTCCGCCGGTGTCGCCACGGCCGTGATCCGGCGTTGCCGTGACCTGCTGTGGATCGGCGCGAGTCTGGCCCTGGCTTCGCAGTACTCGGTGACCCCGGGTAGCGCGGCGCGGCCGGTCGATACGGGCTAGAGAATCTGGCTAAGCGGGTGGCAGTACGCCGGTCGATCTGAACCACGCCAGCGCGTCGTTGATCGCCGCTTCGGCCGGGCGCCAGCGATAACCGAGTTCAGCTTCTGCTCGACTGCATTCAAAAAACATTTTTTTGGCCGCCATGCGCAGACCATCGACCGTGGCCTGCGGCTCGGGGCCGTGGCTCAGCCAAGCCCAGGCCTGCGAAACCCAGGCCACCGGATACACGACACGCCGTGGCAGGCGCACGCGCGGCGGTCGCCGCCCGCACCAGTCCGCCACCGTCGTGAGTATGTCTCGGAGCGAAAGGTTTTCGCCGCCGAGGATATAGCGCCGCCCGATCTCGCCGCGCGTGAACGCCAGCAGGTGACCGGCGGCGACGTCATCGACATGGGCAATATTGAGCCCGGTGTCGACGTAAGCCGGGATCCGGCCCAGCGCCGCATCGCGCACGATGCGACCGGTCGGGGTCGGCTTGATGTCGCGTGGACCGATCGGGGTCGAGGGATTGACGATAACGGCCGGCAACCCGCGCGTGCTGATCAACTCGTCGACCACCCGTTCGGCGAGAAATTTGGAGCGCTTGTAGTGTCCAATCATGGCGGCCAGCGTGACCGGTGTGTCTTCGTTGGCCGGCGTGCCGTCGCGATGCAGCCCAAGCGTGGCAACACTGCTGGTATAAACGACCCGTTCAATCCCGGCCTCGAGAGCGGCGTGCATGATGTTGCGCGTACCGTCGACGTTGCTGGCGTACAGTTCCTTCGGATCGCGGACCCACAATCGATAGTCGGCAGCCACGTGGTAGAGACCGCGGCAACCGCGCACGGCTTGCGCCAGCGAATCCGGATCGCGCAGATCGCCGTGACAGATCTCGACGTCGAGACCTTCGACGTTACCGTGGTCGCTGTCCGCACGTGTCAGCACCCGCACCGCCTGGCCGTCGTCGAGCAGGGCCAGCACCACCGCACTGCCAAGAAATCCGGTCGCGCCGGTTACCAGCACGGTCACGGCCTGCTCCGGTCGCTGCTCATCAGTCTTTGGTATTGCCGGGCCACCGCCAGCGCCGCCACCGGCGCGCCGATCGCGGCGGCGCAAAGGAACCATTCCAGGGCGCCGCTCAGCGTCACCACGGGCATGAGATAAAGCACGTCTTCCGCTTCAAACCCGGCCCACTGTGCCTGCCGCGTGGCGGCTTTACCGTGATGATTTTCGATGTCGTTGCGGAGCTGAAAAATAACCGCCACGGCGAGTCCGGCGGTCACGCCCATCACGCTGGCCCAGCCACCAAGGCTGCCGTGGCTGAGGCCGATGCCTATGCCGGCAAACATCCCAACGGTAACCAGCGCATCGGCGAGCAGATCGAAATAATGGCCGAACCGGCTCGACTTGTTACCCAGCCGCGCCAGTTCGCCGTCGGTGTGGTCGAGGAAGTTCGACACCACCACCAGCAGCGCCGCCGCATTCGCATGGGTACCGATGGCAAACAACCATGCGCCGGCCAGCCCTACGGCCAGGCGCAGGGCGGTGAAATGATTCGGCTGCACCCATGGTGAGTGCACGAATGGCCGCACCAGCCACGCTGCCGCGCGCGCGTCCCACGGTTTCACAGGATCGGATCCACGGCGATAAATCGCCGCATCAGCATGGGCAGGACCACCAGGGTGCACAGCAGAGTCATGCCCAGGCCGACGGTCAGCATGACGCCCATGCTCGCGGTGCCGGCGTGTGGCGACACGGCGAGGTTGCCGAAGCTCGCGGTGGTCGTCAACGCGCTGAACAACACGGCGCGCGCGGTGCTGGTTCTCAGCAGCGAACGGCCATCGTGGAAGGTGGTTCGATAGCGATGCAACATGTGCAGGGTGCTGTCGACGCCGATGCCCATGAGCAGCGGCAGGGCAATGATATTGGCGAAATTGAACGGCACCCCGAGGGCCACGGTCAGCGCGGTGGTAAGCAGGCTGGCCAGCGCCAGCGGCGCAAGCACGACGACAACCTCGCGCGCGCGCCGCAGCACAATCCACAGCAGCACGGTGATCAGAACGACGGCGGTGGTGAACGCCTGATTGAAGGCAGTCGTGACGGCGCGGCTCGCTTCGATATTGATCACCGGAGTGCCGGTAGCGCGCGCGCCGGCGATGCTGCGCACGCTATCGACGTAGCGCACCAGCTCCCGGTTGTCGTCGAGATTGCGCGCCGGGCTGATCTCCAGCCGGTAACGGCCATCCGCGGCGATCCAGCGCTGGCGCAGCGCTTCCGGCAGTGTCTCGAGGGTCACGCTGTCCGCTTCCAGCGCTGCCTGCAGGCGCTCGATCTGAGGTACGAAATGACGCATGAGTTTGTCTTCGACCTGACCCAGCAGGACCTGGGCTTCAGCCGCCGGGAGCGTAGCCAGGCGTCTATCCAGGGCAGCGAGCGCAGCGCGCAGCGCAGCGTATGCCGGCGCCGCCGCCGGCGTTGCCGCGCGCTGCTCCAAAGCCGCCTCGAGTGCCGCCAGGCGGGCTCGAACATCTGCCGGACTGAGCGGCGTGGGGGTGCCAACCTCCAGTTCGCCACCGAGACTCCAGCGCAGATCGTCGATGACCGCGAGTTTTTCGTCCTGCGCGCTCGGCACCAGGTCGCGCGCACTCAACACTTCCGCAACGGTGTCCAGACGGCCCAGCTCGCGTGCCGTTCGCGCCGCGGCGTCACCGTCGGCGACAACCATCGAAATGTCGTACAACGGCTGGTCGCCGGCGCCGGCGAGGTCTTCAATAGTGGTCACCGATTCGGCGTTGGGATCGTTGAGGTGCAGTGGATTCAGGTCGAAGCGCGCATGCGGCAAGGCAAACACCGCAGCCGCCGCGCAGGCCACCGTCAGTGCCAGCACGACGCGGGTATGGTGCGGATCCCGTCCCGCCGGCACTTCGCGGGCCGGTTTCGCGGCCGGCATGCGGGGCGCCGGCAGGGACTGGAACAGGGCCGGCAGCACGGTAAAGCTGGCGGCAAACCCGATAAACATGCCGACCCCGGAGATCAGGCCGAGTTCGGCGACGCCGCGGTAAGCGGTCGGCAGAAACGCAAAAAAGCCGATCGCGGTGGTGACTGCGCACAATGCGATCGAGCCGCCGAGGTGGCGCGCCGTGGCGCCGATCGCGGCGGTCTTGTCAAACTCCGCGGCCAGTTCACGGTAGCGCAGGCTGAGGTGGATGGCGAAATCGACGCCGAGGCCGACGTAGAGTACCGCGAACGCCACTGAGATCATGTTCAGGGTTCCGACCGCGACGACGGCGAAGGTTGCGGTGAAAACCAGCCCGACGATCAACGTTACCAGGGTCGCCACGACCAGGCTGAGTGAACGCAGTCCCAGCAACAGGCACACCGTGATCATGGCGAAGGCCAGCAAACCGGCCTGTTCGGCGCCGCGAATGACGCTGGTCAGTTCATCGTAAGCGAGCGCGGCCTCGCCGGTCAGGCGCACGCTGACACCGTCGCGCTCGCTGTAGCCGAGCGACTCGACACGCGTGCGGATCGCGCCGATGGCGTCTTTCGCCGGTAGTATCGAGCTGTAGTCGAGGCGCGGCGAGACAGTAAATACGACCCGTCGCGATGCACTGTTCTCACTGCCGAGTAGCAGGCTGCGCCACGACAGCGGCACGGTGTTCCCGGCCGCGAATTCCTGCAGTGCGTTGCTGACCGCATCAAGCAGCGTCAGCGCTTCGCGCGGCAACTCGCCGGGTTCCGCGAGTGTGATGTCGTCTAGCAATTGCAGCAGGCCAAGCAGTCCGGGATCGCCGGCCAGGCGTCCGAGCAGGGCCTGCGCGCCACTCAGCTGATCGGCGAGCTGCTCGAGTTCCGGCAGCGTCGCGTAGAGCAGCTGCTGGCGGCGAAAAAATGCGCTGTCGGTAGGATGAAAAACTTCACTGAAGTGGGTGCCGTCCGCCGCCAGTGACTGGCTCAGGGTACTGGCAGCCTGCTCGGCGAGATCGGTGGTCGCGCCATCCACTACGATGACGATCGAATCGGAGAAGTACGGAAATGCGTGAGCAAACTCCATGTACGCCTGGCGCCACGGCAGCCGTTCGGAAAGCATGTCGGCGGTGTTCGTGTTGATGCCGATATGGGTCGCGCTGTACCACGCAGCGCCGACGCTCGAAACGATGGCCACGACGATGACGACGATATTGTGGCGCACACTCCAGCCGGTGGTGGCGGCCACGACGCGCGCAACGAGTTGGGTCAATATCTGGGTCACGGCGTAATCGCTTGTGCGACCTGGCGCAGTCCCCGCAGGGCGCGGTTGAAATGTCGGGCCAGCCGGATCAACTGCGCAAGCTGACGCGGCTGGGCACAGACGCTGGCCAGGACCTGAGTCAGCCGCACGCCGCCGTCGCTTCCGACCCCGGTTAGCGCGGCCGGCGGCAGCTCGAAACAGGCCTCGTCGACGATCGCGCGGACCAGGACAAAGCCGCATCCGGCAGCGTGAGCAACGCTGGCGATGGCGCTCGATTCCAGATCGACCGCATCGGCCTGGTAGCGGCGCTGCAGCGCCGCCTTGTCCGCACTGCGAGCGACCGTGGTCGCGCAGCTCATGACGGTCCCGTTGCGCAACCAGGGGGGATGTCCGAGCGGCGCAACGACACGCTCGGCTGTGGTCGGATCAAACTCCAGCACTGCGCCTGACTCGCTCATGACGCGCGCAGCGACAATGACATCGCCGGCGCGCAGGTCATCGGCGAGCGCGCCGGCAACACCCCAGCTGAGCAGCGTATCGCAACCTTCGCCGAGCATTGCCGTAGCCGCGTGTGCGCCGTTTCCGGGACCTGGCCCGCCGACTGTGACCAGATAGTCATCGCCGCCCGGCAGGGTGCCGCGCGCGCGGCGAAAAACACCCGCTTCAGATCCGAGTGCTGCAATGATGCCCAACCTCACCGGACGTTGTGACGAGCCGCAGTCCCGCGCGCTCAGGGCGCGAGGCGACTGCCGCTGATATCGGCCACGCTGGCGATGGGCGTGGTAATGCGTTGTCGCGGCAGACCGCGCGAGGCAAGGGCGAACAGGGTGTTGAGGGCGCGGTCGGAACGTACCGCGAGGTTGGTGGCGACGATCGTGGTTTTGACCGCGCGGCGCGAGATCTTGACGTCGTTGCCAGCGGCGAAATTGCGCTGCGCGTTGAGCCGTCTCAGGGTCAGGACTGCCATGCCCAGCGCCCACAGGCAGAAGCGGCGCAGGCCGGCTTCATCGGCCGGCAGGATCAGCGTGTAGCGCAGCGCGTTGTGCAGGTGACCATGGGCGGTGGCGATGAGTTCTCCGAGGGCCGCTTCAAAGCCCGCGCCGCCGCGGCCGGGTTCGACCTCGCTCAGGGTCACGCCGTAGCGGGCAAAAGTATCGCGCGGCAGCCAGCACGCGCCGCGCGCGCGATCGTCCCAGATATCCTTGAGAATATTCGTCATCTGCAGCCCCTGCCCGAACGACACGGCGAGGTGCATCATTTCGGTTTCGCGGGCTTTCAATTGCGGGCAGTGCTCGCAGAACAGGGTGGTCAACATTTCGCCGACCACGCCGGCAACGAAGTAACAGTAGCGGTCCATCGCTCCCTGGTCGGCGACGCCGTCAAGGGTTTCCTGACCCTGGTAATACACCATGCCCTCGGACATGGTGGTCACGCAGCGCAGCATGGCGGCGCGCTGGTTGGCGTTGAAATCGTGAGTAATGCGGATCACCGCCGCGGTGCCGGCGATCAGTTCCCGCTCCGCCGCAGTGGCGTGGTCGGCCAGGCGCGCACTCAGTTCCGCGGCGAAAGCGTCGGCGCTGGTTTGGCCCGCGACGATTGCGATGAACGTCTCGGCATAACGCTGTTTGTCCGCAAACGGCAGATCGGCGTCGTCTTCGATGGTGTCAGCTATGCGGCACAACAGGTAGGCATTGGCAACCGCGCGATAGAGGGCTGGCGGCAGTTGCGGAATGGTCAGCGCGAACGTCCGCGATACCCCTTGCAGGATATGATGCTGGAACTGTTCGTCTGCGGTGCTTGGGGCCGGGCCCATAATGTCTGCCTGTGCGCTGCGGTGCTGAGCAGCAGGATTTTACACCGCCGCGCCCGGCGCCGCAGCCCGCCGGCCGTCCACTACTCAGCCCTGCAGCGGAATACCGGCCAGATAAACGTGGCCATAGCGCAGGATGAACATATAGATGGCCAGGCCCACGACCACCGCTACGGCGTCAAATGTGGCGCGCGGCGCCGCCACCACGGAACCACGTCCGCTGCGTTTCACGGCAATCAGATCGACCACCGCCCAGGCCAGAAAGGCCCCGAACAACAGCATCGAGGCGAGGTCGCCATTGACCAGCAAATGCGCGAACGCCCAGGTCTTCAGGGCGATGAGCATGGGGTTCCTGAGCCGCGCCTTGATGTGTCCCGGAACGTAGGCCGCAACCAGCAGCACAAACACCGGCAGCATCACCAGCAGGGCGATCGGGCGCAGCACCGCCGGTGGCGTCCACACCGCGATGCGCGGCGCATCGCCATAGCCCATGACGATCAGGACAAACCCGGTTAGCGAAACCAGCGAGTACAGGCCGCGGTAAGGTAGCGCGCCGAGGGTGTCGACGACACGCTGCCGCGGGCCGCGGAACATGCTGAAGGTATGCGCGGCAAAAAACAGCAACAGTCCGGTCAGCAGCAGGGTCACGGCATCCTCCCAACAGGCGCGGTTCACCGCTGTTCTACACTGATTCCGCCGCCCGGTAAAATCGCGGCCTTGCCGGCGCCTTGCGCCCGAAGTTTCCCGCTACGGCTTTTTACCAACCTGTTAAGCTATCGGTCCGGCCGATGTCGCCATGGCGCTGCGGCGAACATTCATCAGGGACGAACGCACTGTGGCCACACTGTTGCCGAGCACGCCTGCGACGCCTATCGAACGTACCCCGACACGGTAACGTTCAGGGAGATCCAGACTACATGAGACAAACATTCTGCAGCTACATGGTATCGGATTCATACGACGAGCTGCTGACCGCGAAGGGCAATCCGCGCGCACCGGCGCGCCGCATGGTTGCCTACATGAAGCGCCTGGGTATGAAAACCCTGGCCGAGCGCAAAGCCGCGTCGGAACTCGCTATCAAGAGTATGGGCGTTACGTTTACGGTTTATAGCGAAGGCACCAATATCGATCGCGAATGGCCTTACGACATTGTGCCGCGCATCATCGCCGAGAAGGAATGGCGCGATACCGAGGCCGGCCTCATCCAGCGCCTGGCTGCGCTGAATATGTTTATCGATGATCTGTATAACGAGCGTCGTATCATCAAGGACCGCGTGGTACCGAAGGAACTGTTTGCCGATTCCAAAAATTTTCGTAAACAATGTCGCGGTGTCAAGCCGCTGCACGGCGTATGGGCGCATATTTGCGGCACCGATCTGATCCGCGACAAGGACGGTCGTTTTCTCGTTCTGGAAGACAATCTGCGGGTCCCGTCCGGGGTCTCTTACATGCTCGAAAACCGCAACATTACCAAGCGCGTGTTTCCCGAGTTGTTCGAGGATTATCAGATCCTGCCGGTCGACGATTACCCCAATGCACTGTTCGACACCCTGGCCTCGATTTCACCGCGCCCGATCGATTATCCGGAAGTCGTCGTGCTGACGCCGGGTATCTATAACTCCGCGTACTTTGAACACGCTTATCTTGCTCAGCGCATGGGCGCCGAACTCGTCGAGGGCAGCGATTTGCTGGTCGCCGACGACGACTGCGTGTACATGAAAACCGTGGAAGGACTGGCGCCGGTCGACGTTATCTACCGACGTATCGACGACGCGTTTCTCGACCCGGAAGTGTTCGAAAAGGACTCGCTGCTCGGCGTGCCGGGCCTGATGCGGGCCTGGAAAGCCGGCAATGTCGGCATTGCCAACGCGCCGGGCGCCGGCGTTGCGGACGACAAGATTGTTTATACCTTCGTGCCCAAGATCATCAAATATTATCTGGACCAGGATCCGATCCTGCCTAACGTAGAGAGCTACATCTGTTCCGATCCGGTGCAGATGAAACACGTGCTGGCCAACCTCAAAGACCTGGTCGTCAAGCCGGCCAACGAATCAGGTGGTTACGGCATGTTGATCGGGCCGAAATCCTCGCAGCGCGAACGCGCCGAGTTCGCCCGGCGCATCAAGGCCAATCCGAGGAACTACATGGCTCAGCCCGTGATCAACCTGTCGACGGTCCCGACCCTGTGCGGCGAAACCATCGAATCGCGACACGTCGATCTGCGGCCGTTCACGCTGCAGGGACTGCGCAGTCGTGTCACTCCCGGCGGTCTCACCCGCGTTGCTCTGCCCAAGGGATCAATCGTCGTAAATTCTTCCCAGGGCGGCGGCAGCAAAGATACCTGGGTCGTTTCGGATACGGAGGGATCCTGATGCTGTCACGAGTCGCGGAACGTATGTACTGGCTGGGGCGCTACATCGAACGTTCCGAAAACATTGCGCGTCTGGTCAACGTCAACGCCAGTCTGCAGCTGGACTTGCCGCGCGGGGTCAAACCACCCTGGCACGCGCTTACCGACATCATGGATCTGACCGAGCAGTTTTTCGAATATCACTCGAAAGCCGACGAACGTTCGGTGATCAAGTTCATGCTCGCCGACCAGCGCAACCCGAGCTCGTTATTGTCAAGCGTCGGCGCGGCCCGTGAAAACGCACGGACTACGCGCGAGATTCTGCCGACCGAGGCTTTCGAGTTGATCACCGAACTGAACTTTTTTGCCCGCGGCAACGTCGACCAGGCGCTCGCGCGTTCCGGTCGTCACGAATACCTGGACAGCATCGTCAATCAATGCCACCAGTTGACCGGCATGTTGTTCGGCACCATGAGCCACGATCTCGGTTACAGCTATTTTCGCCTCGGACGTAACGTTGAGCGCACCGATATGACGACGCGGATCCTGGACGTGGGGTCGACGCGCCTGCTGGCCAAGGGGCAGGAACTGCCGGAAACCTATGACACCTCGCTATGGATGAGCGTGTTGCGCTCGATCAGCGCCTATCAGATGTACCGTCAGCACGTTATGGACCGCATCAACGCCGAAGATGTCGTCGAGTTCCTGCTCAAGGACGCGCACTTTCCGCGTTCCGTGTCGCACTGTATCAACGAACTCAAGCTGTGTTGCGCTGATCTGCCGCGTGGCGAGGACCCGCAGCGGGTACTGGCGACAGTGGCGCGTGATATCGCCGATTTGGATGTGCCGCGCATGCTCGAGACCGGGCTGCACGAATATATCGATGCGCTACAGGTCGAGCTCGCGGAGATTCACGAAGTAATCGTTAAAACCTGGTTTGCGTTCGACCATTCAAGTCTGCGCATCGCGCGTGCGGAAGCCTGAATAACGGTCAGGCGCGGCAGCGCTGGTGGCAAACTGATGGGGTGGCAGTGATGTGAGCCGTCGTCGTTGCCGACGCCGCAGGCGAACTCAGCCGACGTCCTCGTTGGCCATGCCGTCGTTGGCTTCCTGGTCCCAGGTCGGGCCCCAGCTGATCGGTGGCAGTTTCTTGAACGCCTCTTTGAGTGATTGATCCCAGCTTTTCCTGATCTGGCGCAGGTATTCGCTGTCGTCCTCAAAACGGTAGTGGCGTTCGAGCGCGAAACTGTCACCCTCGTAAATCATGACTTCAATCGGCGGCCCGACCGTGAGGTTGCTGCGCATGGTCGAGTCCATCGATACCAGCGCGCACGAAGCGCCGGTATCTAGGTTCGAATCCGGCGACAGGATGCGGTCGAGTATCGGTTTGCCGTATTTGCTTTCGCCAATTTGCAGGAACGGCGTGCCCTTCGAGCTGCCGATGTGGTTACCCTCCGGGTACACCAGGCGCACCTTGGGCCGTTCGTTGCGGACCTGGCCGCCGATAATGAAACTGGCCTGGAACAGCGTGTTTTCGTGGGCAAATTTGCCCTGCGTTTCGACGTTGACGCTGCCGATGTAATCGGCCGCTTCGGGGATCCCCGAAACCGTCATCAAGTTGACCGCCGAACCGTTACGCAGGTCCTGTTTGATCTGGCCGACCACGGCCTGCGTCGTCGCCAGGTTTCCCGCCGAAAGCAGCACGAACTGGCGTTCGCCGGGGACGCCGAACAGGTGCATCTTGCTGTGCGTGCTGATGTTGTCGACGCCGGCGTTGGTACGCGAATCGGAGGCGAAGATCAAGCCGCTCTTGAGGGCGATGGCGAGGCAGTAGGTCATGCGCGGAGCATACACGATCGTGGGCGCGTGCAAACAAGTAATTAAATTGTGCCCGTGCGGGCGCTGAAAAACGCCCTCGGCGCGGCCGCGATCAGGGTGTCGCGGTCAGGTATTCGGCGCTGAGTTCGGCGATGGCGTCGCGGGTATCGTCGATCAAGGCCTGCAGGTCAGGAACCCGCTCACGGCAGGCGACGTAGCCGAAATCGAGCCGGTCGCGGTAACTGACTACAGTCATGTTCAGGCCCATGCCGTCGCCAACGGTCGAAACCGGGATCAGGGCGGCCACTTCGCAGCCGGCGATGTACAGCGTTTCACGCGGCCCGGGGACGTTCGAGATCACCACGTTGCACAACGGTCCGACGCGATCGGCCAGGCGCAGGCTGGCAACCGTGCGCGCGGCCTGCGCGGCGACCGCGGGTGAAGCGAACTTGGAAAAATCCTGCAGCAGGCTCGCCGGGATCGCATTGTGCAGTTCCTTGGCGCTAGTCATCGCCGCGCTGATCCGCGCCAGGCGCGCGCGCGGATCGGCTTCGTCGGTGGCAAGTTCACCGAGCATCGCCGAAACCTGGTTGGAATAGGTTTCGGTTTCCTCACCGGTGCGCACCGAGACCGGTACCATTGCGATCAGGGGTTCGGCCGGCAGCACGCCCTTGCGCATCAGGTAGCGACGTAGTGCGCCACTGCAGATTGCCATGACGACATCGTTCAGGGTCGTGCCCGCTGCCGTTTTGATGGCTTTCAACTGGTCCAGCGGGAATTCGGCGAAGGCAACGCTGCGGTAGCCGGAGATCGAGCCATTGAACGGTGTACGCGGCGCCTGCAGGTTCGGCAGCAGCGCTGTGCCCGGGTCACCGCCGAGCCAGCCGAGCCCGAAATTTTCCAGTCCTGGCAGAAACGGCGAGCGTGCACCGCCGGCAACGAAACGGGTAAATGTCTTGACTGCGTCAACCTGCAGGTCGAAAACTCGGCGCGGGTTTCTCAGCATCGAAATGTAGCTGCGCGTGAGCAGTTCCCAGGGCTCGGGTTCCGCTTCAGTGGCGCGCTCGGGCGGCGGCGGTGCGGCCGCCGGTTGCGCTTCGCCGTCGAACAGGACCTTGTACATTTCCATGCTCGACTGTCCGTCGATCGCCGCGTGGTGCAACTTCAGCAGCAGCGCTACCTCACCGCTCGCCAGACCTTCGATGACATACAGCTCCCACAGCGGATAGCGTCGATCGAGCGGACGCTCGATGGTCCGCGCCACCAGTTCAGCGAGCTGCGCCTGGGTACCCGGCGGCGGCAGCCCGATATGACGGACGTGAAAATCGATATCGACCTCGCCACCATCGATCCAATAGGGCCGGTCGAGACCCATCGGCACCGGTACCAGGCGGCGATAAAACGGCGCCAGCAGTTCGGCGCGCGCGGCAAAGTGATCGCGGAGTGCGGCGTGCGCCGCACCGGGCGCGAGTTTGCCCGCTTTGAGCAGGATCAGCTGTGAAACATGCCCGAACGTGGCGTTCGTTTCCATGTTCAGGAAAGCGGTATCGAGGCCGGATAGTTGCAGCATGTGGATCCTCCAACAGCGTCAGGCGGCGCGGTTCAAACGATGCTCCCACCGCCTGCGCGGAGCGTCAAGCAGCCCGCCCTCGGCGCCGCCGATGCTCGCAGTGATTGGGGCAACAGGCCTCGGCTGCGGCGATCCTGATATCCGCTACAATGCCAGCATCGCTCCGTACTTGAAGCGCCGGCTCCAACAGCCATGTTTACCGCCTGCCTGGTACTTACCCTGATCCTGTTGTTCTGCACCGCGATACCGCTATCGCGGCGTAAGGCGTGGTGGGTGCGCGGGTTTGATTTTCCGCGCCTGCAGTTCGCGCTGTTCGGAATGCTGTTGCTGGCACTCGATTTCGCGGTGCTCGATCCCACCACCTTGCCCGCGGCGTTGCTGATCGGACTGTGCGCCGCCTGCCTGGCCCGCCACGTCGTCCTGATCGTGCCCTATACGCGTATCTTCCCGTGCGAAGTTCTTAGCGCCAAGGGCAAACACCGACAGCGGCGCATATCGATCATGACCGCCAACGTACTGATGCCGAATCGCAACGCCGCGGCGTTGCTCGAACTCGTACGCCGCTGTACACCCGATGTACTGGTGACGCTCGAATCCGACGACTG
The DNA here is from genome assembly GCA_942490995.1 of uncultured Gammaproteobacteria bacterium. GTDB lineage: Bacteria > Pseudomonadota > Gammaproteobacteria > UBA981. The sequence continues at coordinate 72,868 of CALOBG010000036.1, read as the reverse complement.
GTGGGAACAGCGGCTGGCCGCACTTGACGGCGACTACCCGCACACCCTGAAGTGCCCGCAGGACAATCTCTACGGTATGCACCTGTATTCGCGCCTGCCGCTGGAAGATACCGCGATCGAATACCTCGTCGAAGCAGACAAGCCGTCCATGCATGCCTTGCTACGCCTCGAAAGCGGCGATGCGGTGAGATTACATTGCCTGCACCCGGCGCCACCAAGTCCGACCGAGAACACCGCCAGCCGCGAGCGCGACGCCGAACTGATAGTCGTAGCCCGCAGCGTCAAGGACTCCGAGCAGCCGGTGATTGTGGCCGGCGATCTGAACGACGTGGCGTGGTCCGAAACCACCCGCTTGTTCCGCAAGATCAGTGGTCTGCTCGACCCGCGCATCGGACGTGGCCTGTTCAATACCTACCACGCAAATTATTGGTTTATCCGCTGGCCGCTCGATCACCTGTTCCACAGCCGCCATTTCACGCTGGTGCGGCTGGCGCGGCTGGGCGGTTTCGGCTCCGACCATTTTGCGCTGTTGACGGAACTGGAATTAAGTCCGACGCCCGTCGCGGGTCAACAGGGTATCGACGCCCAGCTCGAGCACGAAGACATCGTGCGCGCAAGACGTCAGGCGCAGGCGGTGGCGCCCGTCGAAGTACCGCGCCCCGGCGAAAGCTGAAGAAGTGTGCGGAATAATCGGACACGTAGGCGCTGGTGGCGTGCGGGTCGCGCGTCAGGCGGCCTCGAGCGCAAGCGGGCCATGGATCGTTTAGCGCAGCGCGAGGGCAGAGAGACCGTGCACGGATGCACGGTCGAACGCTAGCCGGACGCGCGACCCGCACGCCACGGATCGCGCACGAAGTTTTCGCACGCCCGTTTAGCGCGGGTACAAGCGTATCGGCGCGTGCGGTAGTGGGACGGGACTACCGCACGCGCGTCAGTGTCGATGGCGCCAGACCTATTTGATCGGTCGGGCGGTTACTTCCACGCGGCGATTCTGCTGACGACCTTCACTGCTGTCGTTGCTCGCGATCGGCGCACTTTCGCCTCGACCCGTGGCGGCTATGCGTGAGCCACTGACACCGGCCGCTTCGAGATAGCTACGCACCGCGTTGGCGCGCTGTTCCGACAGTTTCTGGTTGTAGGCATCGGAACCGACCGAGTCGGTATGACCAACGACCTCGACCCGCACATGCGGATTACGCTTCAGGGTGGCTGCGGCCGCGTCCATGATGCCGCGGGCTTCGCTGGTGAGCGCGGCTTTATCGAATTCGAAGTGCACGCCTTTGAGGTCGGGTATTTCCGGGCAACCGCGCGCGTCTACCGGGGTGCCGGGAGTGGTGTCCGGGCAGTCGTCACGACTGTCCGGCACGCCGTCGCCGTCGCTGTCCGGGTCAACTTTCACGACCGGTTTCGGCACCGGTTTCGGGGCCGGTTTGGGTGCCGGTTTGGGTGCCGGTTTGGGTGCCGGTTTCGGTTCCGGCTTGGCCTCGGGCTCCTGGCACAACAGCGAGCCGATCACGCCACCGCCGACCGCGGCGGCCGCGGTTGCGCCGTCGCTGTGATCGGTGCCGTAGTGGGCGGCGGCGCCCGCTACCAGTGCGCCGGCGGTGGCGCACATGATCTGTTTCGCGCCGGGAGAAGCGCAGCCTGCCAAGCTTGCGGCGGCTAGAACAACCAGCATTCTGGTGATGGAATTCATTAAATAATCCTTAGCGATGAAACAAAGCGCGCATCCGGAGTCGGGCGTGCCGCCGATATCAAGGCGGGTACGCGACCGTTGTGCGGGAGGAAGGGCTGGCGCCGTGGCCGTCCTGGCAGGTTAAGACCGTGCGGCGCCGTTGCAGTTCCGCGCCGCAGGGGGTCTATCCGGTGCGCGCATGATAGCAGATCTGTAGTGCATCGTTTTCGATCGAGCTCCCGGTCAGCGCAGCGACGCCGCAGCGTGTCGGTACCGGCGCATGACGTTGACGCTGAGAACCAGCAGCGCGCCCGCGATCAATCCCATGCCGGCCAGTTCGTAGCCGTCCGGTCGCTCGCCGAAATGATAGGCCGAGCTCAGGATCGCGATGACCGGCGCCGCCAGGGTTGCCAGGCTGGCGGTACCGGCCTCGAGACGGTCGAGGGCATAGACCCACAACATCCAGCCGAGCGCGGTGATCACGACCGAGATCAGCGCCAGCACGGCAACGAATCGCACTGTCCATATGATCGGTGTTTCCGGGACCGTGGCAGCTAATGCCAACAACGGCACCGAGCCGAACAACATCTGCCAGGCGGTCATCGACAGCAGATCCATCGGCGCGCGGCTCTGCAGGCGTTTGACCATGATCGCGCCCAGTGCCCAGGCGATACCGGCGCCGACGGCGAGGGCGTTGCCGCCGATGCTGCCGTGCAGATGCCAGGGTTGAATGATGGCGGCGATCCCGGCCGCCGCGAGCGCCACCGCCAGCCACTGCAAGCCACGTATACGTTCGCCGAGCAGCGGCCAGGCCAGCACGAGGGTGAAAAACGGCATCGTGTAAACCAGAAAAGCGACCCGCCCTGGCGTGCCTTCGTTGACCGCCCAGGTCGAAAGCGTGAACAACAATGCAGTCTGTACCAGACCCAGGGCCAGCAGTTCGAGGATCCGTTGCGGTCGCAGCGATCGCCCCGTCAGCGGTAGTAACAGCAGCAGGCATATCGCGCTCAAGCTCATGCGCAGCGCGGTGAATACGAACGGGGGCGCGTCCAGCAGTCCGATTTTCAGTGCCGTCCAGCCGTATCCCCACAGCAGTGACATCACCAGCAACGCCAGCAGTGGACGACTTTGTAGCGACACTTCGCGATACTCCCGGTCAGGTTGGGCGCGGGACAGTCCGCACGCACGCGCCTGGGCTATACTCGAGTGGCCCTGTACAAAGGAGGTTACCGATGTCAGCAGTCATGAAAGAACCGCGGGTTAATGTGATTTCGCAGGCCGCCAGCCAGGCCGACTGGTGCGAATGCGGGCCCGGTATTCAAATCAAGGTACTTGCGGTCGACAGCGAGCGCCACTCGGTCGAATATCTCGCGCGTACCGGCGCCGGGCACAACGCCGGACGCCATCGTCATCACAGCGAAAGCTACATCTACGTGATCGACGGCAGCGTCATCAACCATACCACCGGCTGTACCTTCGCCGCGGGCGACTTCTGTTATCAACCGGACAAGGATGAACATATCGAAGAGTCCGGGCCCGATGGGGTGACGGTATTCGCCAGTCAGCGCGGTGATGGCGATCTGCTGGTCGAATTTTTTGATGACGCCGGCGCCGTGTGCAGCGAATTCCGGGTCTCGGATTTCGCCCGCCTGCTGAGCTGAAAATCCCGGCGGCGGGCTACCACTCGCCCCAGCGATTCCAGTAACCGACCTCGGCCAGGGGCAATCTTCTGGCCGGCTTCAGTTCGCCGCCTTTCAGCCATGCCACCGGCAGCAGTGCGGCCTGCGTGACCTCGGCGGGCATGCCCAGCAGGTCGGCGACTTCGCGTTCGTATAGCAGGTGCAGCGACGTCCATGCCGAGGCCACCCGCCGTGCCCGCAGCGCCAGCATCAGTGACCACGTCGCCGGCAATATCGAGCCGTACATCGAAGCCTGGGTAAACACGTTTTCGTTTTCGAAGCGGCTTTCGATGCAGGGAATGATCAGGGCCGGCACGCGCTGCATGTTTTCCAACAGGTGCATCGATGAATTCATGACGCCGGCCTTCTGCTGGTGGCGCAGATCGTCGGCGTCGAATTCGCGATTCGCGCTCACCCCGGTGCGCGACATCGCGGTTTCGTCAGCGATATAACGCTCTGCACCTTTACGGTAGCAGTCAGCGATCCCGGCCTTGAGATCCGGATCAGTAACGACCACGAAACGCCAGGTCTGGGTGTTGGCGCCGGTCGGTGCCTGCAGCGCGATTTCGAGCGCCTGTTCGATCAGTGCGCGCGGCACTTCGCGGTCCAGATCGAGACGCAGGCGCACGCTGCGCGTGGTGGTCAGGACATGGTCTACGCTGGCCAGGTCCAGCGGGAAAAGTTCGTCGCTCATGGGATTTCCTTGCTTGTTCGAGTTGCATTCCAGATCACGGCTCAGCTCGCGTTCCAGTACAGGGCCAGGATCGCGCCGGCCACGGCCAGCGCCCACACATCGGTAATCGCCTTCAGTATCCGGCCCGCGTGCTGCACCTCCATAAAGTGGCGGATCACCAGGCGGCATTTTATGCACGCGACAATGATCAGGGCGGTCGCGACGTAACGGTGATCGGCGCCGGCGCCGGCGCTCGAGCCCATCCACCACGAGAACGCGGTGGCCGCAACCAGCACCAGCCACACCAGGCTGGCGCGGTTCAGCAGCAGGGGCATCAGCGGCTCGTTCACGTCAGCAGGTAAAGCAGGGGAAACAGGACTATCCACAGCAGATCGACCATGTGCCAGTAAATGGCGCCACTTTCGACCATGCGCATTTCGCCATCGCTCGAAACGCCGGCGCGCGCCAGGTGCCAGAGGAAAACCAGCACCCCCATACCAATCACGACATGTACGAAATGCAGCCCGGTAAAGATGTAGTAATACATGTAGAAGTCGTTCGTCATGATACCGATACCGGCAACGAATTTTTCTCGATACTCGACGAACTTGACTAGTGAGAATCCGGCGCCGCAGGTAAACGCGAGCAGAAACAGCCGTGGGGCGAGGGTGCCGGCACGTTTGCGCAGGTCGAGCACCGCCAGGATCACAAACCATGAGCTGAGCAGCAACAGCAGCGTATTCAAGGCGCCGTAGTTTTCGTTCAGGGTCGCGCGTGAGGCGCGAAAGATTTCGAGGTCGAGACCGCGGTAATAAACGAAAACACTGAAAAACAAGCCGAACACCAGCATATCGCCCAGGACAAACACCCATACCCCGACTTCGCCAGGCACCGCGTGTGCGGTGCGTGGTGCGCGGTGCGCGTTTATCTCAGACATGCCGAACAGCTGCCTGTGGGGCGGAGCGAAAACATCACAGTGCGGCTAATGCGAGGTCGACGGTTGGCGTATAGCCTTGAGCAAGGCGAAGAACATCACCAGGTACCAGCCGAAAAAAACCGTCAGCGGCATCCAGAACGCGAGCAATCCGTTCCAGGCGAACGGTCCGGTTTTGAAGAAAGTGATCAGCGCGCCGGGGATGAACAGGATTGCCACCCACAAATTGAAATAACCAATCCAGCGCGCGAAGACCGGCTTCTCGTGGCGGTCGGATACGATCGCCATGCCGATCGATGCCAGTTGAACAAAAAATGGCGAAAACGTCATGATAAAAATGATCCAGGCGAAATCGTTCAGCAACAGGGTCAGCTGCGGATCTCGTTCCGGTCTGAACGCGGCGATATTCCAGATCAGGGTCGGCAGCAGCAGCGGCATCAGCGTCGCCGCGCCGGCCACCAGCTGGGTGTAAGTCAGGACCGGAAACTCCCCCTCGGTACGCCGCATCTGGATTGCGATGACGGCGATAAACGGGATGGTGAGTGCCATGCTGGTCATGGACAGCATCGCGCCGAAGCGGATCATGCCGGTGTTGGAGCGATAAATTTCCGCGATCTCATTGGCGCCAAGTGCCGGTGATGGCGCCGGGATGAAGCCGGCGATGACCCACCAGCCTATCGTTAACAGGATCACGAAGGCGATCCCGCACCCGGCGCAGAAAATCTGGGTCTTGGCGTTCATGTGAGTTGGTTCCCTGCACGTAGCTTGTTGGTTGCGCCCGCGGCCGCGGTTCAGCGCACGGTAGGGCAAAATGCGCGGACCGTCCACACCTGTATCGGGCCGCGACAGCGATGCGGTGCGCGGGATCTGGCTCGATGCTGGGTGTATATTCGATAGTCGGGGCCGACCCGCAGACCATTCACGTCACCGACAGGAGGAGACCTTCATGATCCGTATTGAATACCCGTTGCGCCGCAAAGCCGGTATGTCCCGCGCGGATTTTCAGCAGTACTGGCGCGATGTGCATGGTCCGTTGGTGGCCAGGCACTCGACAACCCTCGCCATCCACCGTTACATCCAGCTGCACACCCTCGACGATCCGATCAACGACGCCCTCGCCGAGGCGCGCGGCGGCATGGAGCCGGAGTACGACGGCGTGGCCGAGCTGTGGTGGACGAGCCCGGACGCCCTCGCGGCGTTTACGACACCGGCCGGCCAGGCCGCGGCGAACGAACTGCTGGAGGATGAAAAAAACTTCATCGACCTGCCGAACTCACCGTTGTGGTTTGCCTACGAATACCCGCAGGTCAACCCGACCGAGTACATGGTCGCAACCGAACACAGTCCGCTGGTGAAACTGTTTTTCTGCCTGCGCCAGCCGACCAGCCAGAAACTCGACGATGCTCAGCTTTACTGGCGTACCAACCATGGCCCTTTGATCCGCGGCGTGTCGACCGGCTTTCGCATGCAGCGTTACCTGCAGGTGCATTACCATCCGCATGAACTCGAAGCCGGTCTGACCGGGCCGCGCGGCACCAAGGTTCCGCCTTATGCGGGGCATGCCGAAGCCTGGTTCAACCGCGCCGATCTGATGACGATGGCGAACGTACCGGAAGCCGCCCGCGCGATGGAACTGGCGATCGAAGACGAAGCCAAGTTCATCGACTTCAAGCGTTCCGCGATGTGGATCGGCAAAGAGCGGGTGTTTATCGATCGCCGCTAGTGGCGTGCGGGCGCCGGTGCGAAGCTAGGAAGTTGGGCCGGGGAGAGCGTCCGTCCGAGTGGCGCGCGGACGGCACCGGTCCGTCCACTTATGGCTGACTCATCGCGTAAACGCCTGGCGCCCGAAAAGCGCCACGCACAGCTGCTCGACTGCGCGGTCATCGTCGCCGCGCGCCTCGGTCTCGGCCGGCTGGTTCACGCCGAAGTGGCGCGCGAGTGCGGTGTTTCGGTTGCCACGGTCTTTGCTTATTTTCCCAACCGTTCGGCGCTGGTCAACGCCGTGGTCGAGGCGGTCAAGGCGTTCTACATCGAGCAGGGCGAAGGCTGGCACCAATCACAGATCCCGGCCCACGAGGCGCTGCTCGGGCACGTGCGCGCGTTTGCCGATTCCGTCGAGCAGTATCCACAGCATGCCCAGGTGTGGCTGGAATGGAGCACCGCGGTGCGCAACGAAGGCGGGATCTGGGATTCGTTTCTGGACTATCAGGAACGTATGGTGAAAATGGTTGCGGCCTCGATTCGCCGTGGCCAACGCCAGGGTGCGGTGCTGAAGTCAATCAACGCCATCGATGCCGCGCGCCTGTTCGTGGCCTCGGCCTATACCGTCACCCAGATGCGCTTCATGCGGCGTAATCGCCGCGCCATCAACCGTTTCATCGACCAGACTATTCATCTGGCGCTGCACGATCTGCCGAGCGGCAATGCCCGGCGCGCGCGGCGGTAGCTGGTGCATTGAGCTGGTGCGCTCAATGAGAATAGCCGCCGGGCTTCAACTGATTGTTTTCTTTATCGTTCTGTAGTGTCACCCGGACCCGTCCTGCCGCCACCCTGATGCGCAAGTCATAACAACGCCGCTTCCAGTCTTCGCTTACGCCGCTCCCAATCCGGCATTACCTGACCAAGCAGCCTAAAGAACCGCGCGTCATGGTTACGGTGCTTCATATGACACAGCTCGTGGGTCACCACGTACTCGATGCACGGCCGTGGGGCGCGTATCAAGTTCAGATTCAACGTCATGGTTCCGGCGCGGGACAAACTCCCCCAGCGCGACTGCATCGTGCGCACCACGAGGCGCGGGGACTCCGCCTGCCTGAAATGACGAAGTTCGTTATCCAGCACCTCGCCGAACACGACCCTGGCGCGGTCGCGGTACCAGCGGTGCAGCACCCCCTGAACACGTTCCGGATTGGGGTGACCCGGCAGGCCCACCCATAGCTGGCCGCGTGCGAGTTTCACGCTAGTGGAATTATGCCGGGCCACCTTCAAGCGGTATTGCCGGCCAAGATAAAGATGCGATTCGCCATTGATGAATTGCCGGGGTGGCGTGCGGGGGTGATAGCGCTCGAATTCCGCCAATTGCCGGCTGATCCACGCGGCACGTTTCCGCATGCGTGCGGCGATCACCGCCTCGGGCGTGCCGGCGGGCGCACGTACCAGTACGCTGCTGTCCGGATGCACTTCGATCGCAAGCGTCCGGCGCGAAGTCAGAAAGCGGATCTCGTAGCGGATGGTATTTCTACCGTACATTAGTGTGCCGACCATTGCCTTCAGTCCGCCATCCGGTGGCGCGCGAGCTGCATGGTCTTCTCGATGATCGCGTCCATCTCGTCCGTCGAGAGCGCGATCCCCCGTGTTCCCTTGAGATCGTCGTAGAGAAAGTCGTCCATCTCGTTCATCGTGCGGCGCTGGGCATCGAGATCATCCCAGTAGCCCACTTTGCGGTTGCGCCGAAAGATGTCCCACACCGCCTTAGCCGCCTCGGCGGCGGTGGTCTCCGCCTTCTCGGCGTCGCTCAGGTGTTTTGCAACAAACGGCCGCAGCAAACCATAGACTGCGGCCGCGTCGGCGTCGCCATTCAGCGCGGGCGGCAGGTTATCGCCCTTGCGGGAGACGACAGCATCCTTGATCTCGGTAACACGTCGAAGGTAATCCAGATCAGACAGGCGCTTGGCGCGGTAGTCGTCGATGGCCTGCTGGATCAGCCTGGAGAACTTCTCGTAGAAGGCCGGATCCTGCTCCAGCCGCTCATTGATTGCGCGCCTGGTGGCGTGGGCAATCATGTCGGCCTTCGCGCCCAAGTGCTGCTCGCCACCCGCACCTTGCTCCTCAACCACCTGCTGGAAAGCGGTCTCGTCAAAGATGTTTACCGGCGCGTTGATCTGCACCACCTCGGAGGCCGAAATGTGCGTGTCCAGCAGCTTCTGGATACGCGGCTCGAAATCGCGGTAGTCCACCGACTCGGCGTAACGGAGCTTCACCGCGGCTTTGAGATTGACGAAGCGTTTCAGGTCGTTCTTGTAGGCGCGAAGCTTCTGCTCGGGCGTGTCGGTGATGAAGCGTTCGCTGGAGAGCGCAATGGCCAAAGTCTTGGCGTAGGCCGATAACCGCTCGTAGAAATCGGCGCGCAACTTCTCGTCGGCCAGCAGCTGTTCGAAGGCTTCCTCGTCCTGGCGGTTCTTCACCGCCTTGAACAGGTCCCACAGTTCGGCATGGCGCTGTGGCAACGCCTTGGTTTCTTCATGGATCGAGGTCAGCGCGCCTTCGAGATCAGCCGTCTCGAAACCTTCCAGTGCACTGTAGGTGGTCAGCGCCTGGTCGAGTTCGCCCAGCACGCCGACGTAGTCGATGACGTAGCCGAAGTCCTTGGCCCTGCTGCCAGATTCGTCCTCATACAGGCGGTTCACCCGCGCGATGGCTTGTAGCAGGGAGTGGTCCTTGAGCCGGCGCGCAAGGTAGAGCACCGTGTTGCGCGGCGCATCGAAGCCGGTCAGCAACTTGTCCACCACGATCAGGATCTCAGGCTCGTCGCCAAACTTGAAGGCGTTGACGATCTGTTTGTTGTAGTCGTCCTCCGATCCGTAGCGCTTCATCATGCGTTGCCAAAAGGCCACCACCGCGTCAGTAGATTCCTCGGCGTCGATCTCGTCGAAACCCTCGCGCTCATCGGGTGGCGAGATGATCACTTCACTGGTGATCGTATCCAGCTCGTCCAGAAACGCCTTGTAGCGCAGTGCCGAGGCCTTGTTGGGCGCTACCAGTTGCGCCTTGAAGCCGGTGCCCTGCCAGTTCTGCCGGTAATGCTCGCTGATGTCGAAGGCGCGCATGTAGATCACCTGCTCGGCCTTGTTCAACATCTCGGCGCGGGCGTATTTCTTTTTGAGATCGGCCTTCTGTTGGTCGGTGAGCCCCTGGGTGTGGCGCTCGAACCAGATATCGATGGCCGCCTGGTTCTGCTCCAGTTCCACCATGCGCCCTTCGTAGAGCAGCGGCACGATGGCGCCATCGGCCACCGCCTGGTCGATGGCGTAGGTGTGGATCACGCCACCGAACCTGGCCACGTCGCTTTTCTCGCGGGTCAGCAGCGGCGTGCCGGTGAATCCGATGTAGCAGGCATTGGGGAACATCTGCCGCATGCGCGCCGAATAGCTGCCCAACTGGGTGCGCTGGGTCTCGTCCACCAGCACGAAGATATCTGGGGAGGCATCGCTGAACTTCTTGTAGGCCAGCGCCTTGTCGAACTTGTGCACCAGGGTAGTGACGATGTGCGCCTTGCCGTCGGCCACCAGCTCCACCAGGTGACGGCCGCTTTCGGCGCGGTCGGGCGAGAGTCCGCAGGCGGCGAAGGTATTGCCGAGCTGCTTGTCGAGATCCACCCGGTCCGTCACCAGCACGATGCGCGGATTGCGAATATCAGGCTCCAGCGCCAGTGCGCGGGCCAGCATCACCATGGTCAGCGACTTACCCGAACCCTGGGTGTGCCAGACGATGCCGCCCCGGCGTTTGCCACTGCCGTCTGTTTGCTTGACCCGGGCGAGCACCTCGCTGACGGCAAACACCTGCTGGTAGCGCGCGATCTTGCGCACACCGCCGTCGAACACCGTGAAGGCCCAGGCCATATCCAGCAGGCGTTCGGGGCGGCACAAGGCGTAGAGCGCCCGATCCTGTTCGGTCACCTGGCGGCCCACCAGGTAGGGCGCAATCTCCTCGCGCACGCCCAGCTCGGCAAAGGCCAGATCGAACAACGAGGCTTTCACCGATTCCGGCAGCGGACGCTCCAGCAGCGGCGCCAGCTCTGCATCCGCCACGCCCTCCTTCCACTTCGACCAGAACCTGGCCGGTGTGCCGGTGGTGGCGTAGCGGGCCTCGTTCTTGTTCACCGCCAGCACCATCTGCGTGTAGGTGAACAGTCGCGGGATGTATTCGTCGCGCTGGTTGCGGATGGTCTGCGAGATGGCCTGGGCTACCTCGACCTTGGGCGACTTGCATTCGATCACTGCAAAGGGGATACCGTTGACGAACAGCACGATGTCGGGCCGGCAGGTCTCGACACTGCGTGCGCGCTCCACCGCGAACTCGGCGGTTACGTGGTAGATGTTGCTGGCCCCACCCTTGGAAAAGTCCCGCCAATCCACGTAGTTCAGCGTGAAGCTCTTAAGATCGCCCTCGATGGACTGTTCCAGCGCGATGCCCAGGGTGAGCAGGTCGTAGACCGTCTCGTTAGTCTTTAGCAGGCCGTCGTACTTGACATTCTTCAGCCGCTGGATGGCGCTTTGAATGTTCTCCTCGCTGAACAGATAACTGGCGCCTTTGTGGTGGATGCGGTTCAACTTCTTCAGCTGTTCGCGCAGGATTTCTTCCAACAACACGTTTCCGGCCTTGCCACCCCGGGCGGCCAGTGCTTCGGCAGGCGTCAGGTACTTATAGCCTAGATTGACCAGCACCTGCAGGGCCGGGAGCTGCGATAGATATTTCTCGTCGAAGTGGAAGCTGTCCATGCCACCCCCCTCAACCCGGTGGCCCTAACGCAGGGTCTGGGCGCAGGACGATGGCCTTGAACAGATTGCCCGCGCGGTCATCGATCAGTTCGATATGCGGCCATTCCCGCAGGGAGCGCAGTAAGCCACTGCCCAGGCCTCGATATGGCAGGAGCTTGGCAGCGAATGACGCCAGGATAGGATTGCGAATATTGGAGTTGCCTGCCTTTATGTTCTCGATAGTTAGGTTATTAGGCAGGTGGCCGGGGCTGATGATCTCGACGCGATCAGCAAACACCAGCACGCGCACCGGAGCACTGATGAAGTAGTCTCGGTGGACGAGGGCGTTGGCGACCAGCTCTTCCCAGACGATTCGGGGAATCTCAGGCTGGCCTTGAGAATTGAAGCCTTGTTCGCCTTGAGTGGCCCGGGTGTTGGATACGACGAAGCCCAGTGTCTGCCTGAAGACATCGGCCAACTTGCCGGTGATGTCTCGGTTGTCGATGTAGCGCTCGTCCTCGATCTCAGTACCGACAAAGGCTACAGCCTTGACTATGAAAGCGGGAAGCGCGTATTGCGGTGCCTTTGCAAACAGCAGGCTACCGGCCACATTGAGCCGCTCTTGGTTCATCAGATTCATATTGGTCAGCAACTGTGGCAATGGTTGGTTATGCTGCGCGAGCGACTCGCCGAATTGTCTTTCAAAGAATATTTCGAAGTAAGGTAGGTCTATATCTCCAGCACTGAGTCTTGGGACGGGAGCTTCGTCTGCGTGTACCGAGCCGGACTGCTGAAAAAGGCGCAGGATTTCTTCACGGTCATTGACCCGGCGCTTGTCTGCCCCCTTTTTTACCCAGATTGAAAGGGCGCCGTCCTGGGCCACCATGTAGGGCTTACTAATTCCTTCTGCTACGGTGAGAACTAACACGGTCCCATTCGGGTGCGGCACGTTTTCCGTCAACGGAGCCATTGCCGGACGCACATTGTTCGAGGAGGCGTTGGCAATTAATTGATTGAGACGGGCTACGTCATCGCTGGACAGCCCACGCACCGAACCGTCATCATTCACGCCAATGAAAATCCGTCCGCCGGACGAGTTGCAGAAGGCGACCACTTCTGCCGCAAGTGAATTGGCATTGGTGATATCCGCTTTGAACTGGTGGCGGCTGTCCTCTCCCCGGCTGAGGATGTCGATCAGTTCTGTGGTTTCCATAGGTTGTAAACCTCTTTGCGACGGTTGAAGGCGTCTTGGCCTCCTTCCATGATGTTGATGATGGCGGACTGCACGGGGCGGGCATCTATACTGCCGCTTTGCACGGCGACTTTCTCGTCCTGGTAGCGGCAGGCGTGCACTTGCTCCGCGTCACCCAGCACCGGGAAATTGGCATTATGGGTGGCGAAGATGAATTGGGCGTCGGGCTTCATCTCACGCAGCAACTTGATCACGTCGTCGTAGATGGTCTGGTTATCCAGGTCGTCTTCCGGCTGGTCGATGATGATCACGTCGTTCTGGCGCTGGCTGAGCACGTAGAGCAGCAGCGCCGAAGCGCGTTGCCCTAGCGAGTGATGCTTCAGTTCCTTGCCGCGATAGCGGATGACGAAACGGTTGGGCACCTGCCAGGTGACAAACTCCACCAGGTTCTGCATGAAGGTCTTCGCGAAGACCTCCGGGGTGCTCCCTGCCTTGGCCAGGGCACTCGGCAGAGCGCGCAATAGGCCGCCGAAGTCGGTGTAATCCTCCATGACTGCGCGGAGGGTGGTTTCACGGATATTGCTCCCCTTGAAAAGCTGTTGCATGAAGCTGATGGCGATTTCCTTGTCGCCCTTGAAATCAGCTTCAATCTGCAAGGCTGTATGGCCTGCGTTCACGCGATCCAGCTCGGCCTTGATGGTGTTGAACTCGCTCAGCCAAAGCTCGTTGACCTTGTCAATCTCAGCAAACAGCGCGTCACGAATGGTGCTTTGCTGACTTTCCTGCTTGGTCAGCGCCTCCAGCATTTGCTCCGCCTTGCTTTTGCGCTGTTGCTGAGCCAGGAAGTCGTCCGGCTGGATGGCCGTCATGCCGGTCTGCTTGAGTTCCTGTGCCAGTTGCCGCTCGATCTGGGCGAACTCCTCCTGAAGGCTGGTGCGTGCGCCTTCGAACTCCCCTTGTTTGGTGTGGAGGCGGGCCGTAATGGCACGCGCCTCTTGCTCGATCTTTTTGAGTTGCTCGACCTTGGCGACGAGGTGGGAAAACTCGGCGTAGTAGGCCGTGAAGAAGTCCGGGTTCTGCTTGGACGCGTTACTCGTCGCGTTACGCAGCTCGTCCTCGTGCTCGGCGATCAATTGCTCGAGGGCGAGGACGAAGTTGTTCGCCCGCTCCATCATGCGCTCCAACGCAGCGGCATCCTGCTGGAAGCCAAGGCGTTTTAGAAGCTTGTCGGCAACCCCATACTCTTCGAATTTCCTAAGCCGGAAATTGGCATCGGTCAGCTGAGCCTCGAAGTCTCGCTTGAGTTCGGCGGTATTGCTGAGCTTGATCCAGCGCTGAGCAGCATCCCGCACATGCTGGCGTTGGGTTTCGATTTGATCCCGCAGCACTCGGAGCTTTTCGCCCACCAGTTTTTCCACCAGATCGGTCTCGAAGCCTTCTCCTGTGCTGGACAGGTCTTTCTGACCAAAGTAGATCGGGTGACGCAGCACGGTTTCTCGGATCGAAACACCGGGTTGCAATTTGCTGTCCAAGTAGACGTTCGGCGCTTCGCGCAAGATGCGGGAGATGGTGAATTCTTGCCCGTACACATCGCAGGCAGTCAGCGTCACTTTGCCGCCGCTACCAAGGGTGTGGCGGATCAGTTCATCCTTGTACTTGGTGTCCTGCGCCTTCTCGCCTCGAGGAATGTCGAGGGCGTAGCGCACGGCCTCCAGGATGGATGATTTGCCGCTGCCGCGAATGCCGATCAGCGTGTTCAGCTCGGGAGAGAAATGCATTGTCTGCCCGCCGAGGATTCCGCCGTCGAAGTGAATACTGCGAATATGCGACGCCTGATGCTTGGGCGGCTTCGGGCCGACCCGCGCAGCGGGATCGCTCAAGGCAAACTTGACCGCCTCAAAGGACAGTTCGCCCAATTTGAGATAGCAGGCTACCCCCTGACCGATGTCCTCTATGCATTTGGCGTCGCAGCCTTCAAGTTCAGCGGGATACCAGTCGCCAAGATGCTGCTGAACTTTAGTTCGGCAGGGCTTGTTTTTCTGTTGCGGCTTGTTGTGGGTGCGCACCTTCTGGAAGCCAAGCGTTCGGCGGCGAAAGAATTCGTTTTGACCCAGTTCAGAAAGGCGTCCCCCATCCAGCTCGGCCCAAAGCCCACTCGGCGCTTCGACATGGGCAAATACAAGAAAAAAATCGCGGTGGTAACTCTCTAGCTTCTTGATGGTTTCCAACAGCGACAGAGAGGATCGTCCGTTTTCCTGCTCATACTGGGCAGGGACTTTCCCTTCGAACGCAACGCCCAAGAAGGGATTGATACGATCGTGACCATCCGTCAACCATTCGTTGGAAAATACAACCAACGTATGAATGCCGTTGGCTCCATCGTTGACTGAGAGCTCAACACCTGGAAGCAGCGCAACTCCCTTCTTCTGGGCTGTTTTGCGTAGCGCCTTGAACTCATCGAAGTCGAACTTGTTGTGATTGGTGATGACCCCTAGTTGGATGTTCGCGTTCTCCAACGCATCCACATAGTGGCTGTTGTAGAAGTTGTCGTCGCCCGCGAACTTGAACTCGCGGTCTGCGCGGGTGTGCAGATGAAAATCTGCGCGGACCCATTGTGCACCTTGTTCGAAAACTATAGGCATTGGTCTCTCTCCTCAACGACTGCCATTCTGTGACTGGGGCGCGGAGACAGGCACACGCCACTGCCCGGTGAGCAGCTTCTGCATCAGGCCGCGCTTCTGGGTCTTCAGGGATTCGAGCAGGCGCTTCGAGATGTCGATGTCGCCTTGCGAGGAAGTCAAAATCTCTGCAATTCGATCCTGATGAGCGCGCGGAGGGACTCGAAGTATCGACGCCAGGAGGTCCGATGGGTGAACGCGCCGGGCTTTTCGTTGGCCCCGGGCCAAGCCCACTTGCCGTGTGTAGTAGGTTGGACGGGTGAGATAGCCAAGCAGCCAGACGGAATTGACGGTTGGCGTTATGTCGAATGCTGGAAGGTCAAGTGTAGATTCGTAGCCATCGAGTTCGGGTGGAACGATCCCGAATGCACCGTTCAGGAAATCAAGCTTGCTATAGATGAGCTGGCCCGTACGACGGACGAAATATTGAGTCTGTTCGCTTCCTTGCCGCTTTTCCTCTTTGGCGAGCACGCCTTTGCCATAGAGCTTTACGGTGATCTTCTTCGCGTGTCGGCCGGTATTTCCGGCTTCCGTTGATTCGTTGAGTAGCTCGCAAAAGCGCGATGCGTTACCACGACGATCACTAAGCGCGTAAAGCCGCTGAATGAGCCCATTGCGATGCCGTTCCTTCGCCGCGACCAGTTGCTCGGCTTTCTGGATGCCGGTGTTCCAGGAATGGAGCACACGGACGGCGTCGGTCTGTTGGTCGATAGGAATGCTAGGCACTGTAAATTCCGCGATGTCACCTTTTGTGATGTTGGGGTCCTTGCGGCTACTTCCCGCAAAGCGTTTCCAATAGCCAACGCGAAAATTCAGCCACTCCAATAGAAACTCCGGCGTTAGTTTGGCTGGATCCGGAATGATCGCGGTCAACGCCTGATTGATAGCGCTAGCTTGTTGCAGAAGGCCGGTTCTCCCGATCTGATTGAAGCCACCATACATTGCAACCAACACAGCACTGGCGGGGACCATTTTGCAGGATGACTCCTTGAGGCCCAACTCCGTTAGCGTTTCCTCGGTCACGGAAATCGATCCATTGTTTAAATCGGTAGTTTTTACCCAAGAGATATCTCCGCCAAAGTATGCCTGGTTAGCACGAGACGGAGTGCTGCCTCCTAAGAACTGCGCGACCTCCTCCAATCGAAGCAGTGAGGGTTTTTCAGTCATTTCTTCTTCCCACGCCCTTTGCCTTCCAACTGCCGCTCGGTCTGTTCCAGTGCCGCCAAATCCTCGGCATCCTCTGCCAGCCGCGCTGCCTCGCTCCGGGCGGCGTCAAAGCTCTCGCAGCGTTCCAGCGCCAGCTTTTCCGCCACATCCGCGCGCAGCTTGCCGGCGTGGGTCAGCACCTCGCGTTCGTTGAACTGCAGGAAGGCGTCGAGTTTGTCTTCCCAGTCGCGCATGGTCAGGGTGCGGCGGCGGCTCGCCTGGTCCTCGGCGTAGTCGAGGTACATGACGACGATGCGATCCAGCGCCTCGATCTCGTCCTGGCTCAGGTAGTTCTTGGCAATGGTAACGTCCTGCTTGCGTACCTGGCCGCCGGCCCACGTGCTCAGGCCCATGTCGGGCAGGGCAGGGTCGGCGCGGCCGGCGATGAGTTCGGGTGCGGTGTGGCCGGTGACGGCCCACAGCATCTTGTTTTGCGCCTTCTTGAAAAACAGCAGGGCAGCCTCGGACTTGCTGTCGTAGTCCACGGCGGTGGCGTAGATATCGCGGATCTTCTGATAGAAGCGCTTCTCGGAGGCACGAATGTCGCGGATGCGCGCAAGCAGCTCGTCGAAGTAGTCCCAGCCGCCGGGCTCCTTGAGCCTGGTGTCGTCCAGCACGAAACCCTTGACCAGGTACTCGCGGAGGTGGGCGGTGGCCCACTGACGGAATTGGGTGCCGCGCGGTGAGCGCACGCGATAGCCGATGGCCAGGATCATGTCGAGACTGTAGTGCTTGAGGTTGCGTTTGACTGGGCGCTTGCCCTCCTGGCGAACTTGTAAGACTTCCTTACAAGTTGCCTCTTCAGTCAACTCGCCCTCGGCGTAGATGGCCCGGACGTGCTGGGTGATGTTCTGCGGCGTGGTTTGGAACAGCGCCGCAATTTCGGCTTGAGCGAGCCAGACCGTACCGCCCTCAGCGCGTAGCTGGATAGCGGCGCTGCCATCTTCCAGGGTGTAGAGGATCATCTCGCCGTCGCTCATACGCCGAGTTCCTTCAGATACTGCTTCATGCGCACGCGCACCTCGGCCAGCTCGCCTTCCAGGCGCTCGATCTCCTGCTCAACGGCGGCAACGTCGATCTCTTCTTCTTCCTCGAAGGTATCGACGTAGCGTGGGATGTTGAGGTTGAAGTCGTTGTCGGCGATCTCCTTAAGGCTCGCGACATGAGCGTACTTGTCCACCGGTTGCCGAGCGCAAAAGGTGGCGAGCATCTTGGTCATGTGCTCGTCCAGGAGGGTGTTCTGGTTCTTGCCGGACTGGTAGTCGCGGCTGGCATCTATGAACAGCGCGTCCTGGCAATCCTCGCGCGCGCCGCCCTTTTCGCGCGCGCGGTCAAACACCAGGATGGCGACCGGAATGGAGGTGGTGGGGAAGAGGTTGCCCGGCAGGCCGATGACGGCGTCGAGCAGGTTCTCCTCGATCAGGGCGCGGCGGATGCGGCCCTCGGCGCCGCCGCGGAACAGTACGCCGTGCGGTACCACCACGGCCACCCGGCCTTCTTGCGGCAGCGCGGTTTCGATCATGTGGGTGACGAAGGCGTAATCGCCCTTGGATTTCGGCGGCACGCCGCGCCAGAAACGGTTGTAGCGGTCGGCCTGGGCCTCGGCAGCGCCCCATTTGTCCAGGCTGAAGGGTGGGTTGGCGACCACGACGTTGAAGCGCATCAGGCGGTCAGCTTCCACCAGCGCCGGGCTGTTCAGGGTGTCGCCCCATTCGATGCGGGCGGCGTCCTTACCGTGCAGAAACATGTTCATGCGCGCCAGCGCCCAGGTGCTGCCGTTGACTTCCTGGCCGAACAGGGCGAAATCCTTGTTTGGATTCCCTGGGCTGCCTTGCTGCTCCACCAGCGTGGCGGCTTCAATCAGCAGACCGCCGGCGCCGCAGGTGGGGTCGCAGATACGGTCGCCGGGTTTGGGTGCGGCCAGTTGCGCCAGCAGCCTGGACACCTGTTTGGGTGTATAGAACTCGCCGGCCTTCTTGCCGGCATCGGAGGCGAAGCGTTCGATGAGGTAGATGTATGTGTCGCCGATCACGTCCTCGGAGACGCGCGTGGGGCGCAGATCCAATTTGGCGAAGTCGCCCAGCAGGTTTTCCAGCCGGCGGTTGCGATCCTTGGTTTTGCCGAGGTTGGTCTCGGAGTTGAAATCGATGTTGCGGAACACGCCTTCGAGCTTGGCTTTGTTGGCCTCTTCGATGTGATCGAGCACGATGTTGATCAGCTCGCCGAGGTTGGCCGCTTTGCGCCGCTCGTACAGGGCGTGGAAGTCGGCCAGGAATCGGTCGGTGACCTCGCCGGTCTTCTCGTCCTTGAAATCCACGTGGGGCAGGATGAAGCGCTCGCGCTCCAGCTTGCGGCGGATGCGCTCCTCGTTGTCACCGTATTCTTTCTGGTACTCGGCGTAGTGGTCTGCCCACTGGTCGCTGATGTATTTCAGGAACAGCATCACCAGGATGTAGTCCTTGTACTGCGCCGGATCGATGACGCCGCGAAAGGTGTCGCAAGCGGCCCAGGCAGCGTTGTTGACGTCTTGTTGGGTGAGCTGGTCGGTCATGGGGTGGCCTCGCGGGCGTGCCTGGTGAGCAGGTGGGTGATAAGCCGATGACGGGCCTGGGCGATGTTCAAAAGCAATGTCTGCTCGCGGTCCGCGAGGTCGGCCAAAGTGGCGATCTGGTGCTGTTGCTCTGGACTCGGCACCGGAACGTCGAGGGACTTGAGAGCCTCGGCACTGATCATCCGGACCGAGGTGCCGGCGGACATTGTGGTGAGCAGGGCCTGAGTAGACGGCGCGTTAATGAACCAGCACAGGTAGGCCGGTAATACGGAAATCGGGCGGATCAGCAGCATGGGCGCGGCCAGTACCGCCGGCCCTATCGCGTCGCCGACCAAAGCCGCACCGTTGCTACGCCCGCGAGACCGGAACAGCAAATCGCCCGGTCGAAGCATGTGATGCGCTTTGCCCTTGGGCAAGGACACCCGACTGGCAGCTTCGGGGTGCAGCAGGTTCGTATCGTCGATGTCCTTCATCTGGAGCACGGTGGTATTACCCTTGGGGTCGTGCGTAAGGCGCGACCGGAACGGATAGCCCATCTGCACGTCGGCAAGGTTTTCCAGAAGCATTTTGAAAAAATCGCATTACTACAAAAATCAAAGCCCGAGAGAATTTAGACCAAACCGCAGGTCTGGTCAATCGTAGTAACGTCTTTTCTTCAAAAAGTAGAACGAATCGCGATGACGATAGGGATTGCCCAACGGACACCTGGCCGATGCAGGGAATGCTCGAGATGCGCCCGGATAGCCTGAATTCGATGGTAGGACTTTGATTGACGCTCGGTGGGCTCAGCATTCGTGGGCCCAGAATCCAGGCCCTCGAGAAAGCGCTGGATTCAGGTTCGATGGGCGGCCGGCAAGGACAACACGACTACTTGATTTACCGATTTTTGGAATTTTCGGTGGTTGAAGGCACTTCGGATCGTCTGTTCGGCGTCGGCTCGAACCGGTTTATAGATGGATCGATATGGATTTGTGGGAGTTATTCGTCGAAATCGCCGGAAACATTCCACAATCAGCGTGCATGCCATTAGGACGCGTGAGGTAGCTGGCCGATCTGCGGTGTGCGTCTCCCGCTATTCCACCAGAGTCCTCACTTAGCCGGCGCTGGCGTCGGCCCGCGTCGCGGCTTCGCGCTCGATGCCGACCCGGTGCGCCGGGTGGTCGGCCGGTAAGCGTGGCTGTCCGCTGCCGGTATAGATTTCACGCAGGCTGACCGCAACGTCCGGGTAGGTTTTCTGCATGCGGCCGCGCCGCTGCAGTTCCGGCACCACGAGGTCGACGAAGTCCTTCAGTGTGCCGGGCTGGTCGACGGGAATGAGGTTGAAGCCATCGACCCCGCCTTCGTCGACCCAGCGCTCGAGTTCGTCGGCGACCTGGGTCGGGGTGCCGATCACGGTCGGACTGATCGAGGTCAGTTTCATGTAGTCGCACATGTCGGCAAACGTCCATTTGCGGGCGGGATCGATGTCAGCAAAAAACGCGGCCAGGTGTTTCATCTGATTGGATTCTAACGAATCGATGATGTCGTCGGGTTGAAAGGTGGACAGATCGATGCCGGTCCAGCCGCCGAACAACGCCAGCAGGCCCTCGACCGAGGCGTAGCTTTTGTAGCGCTCGACCTTGGCCTTCAGTTCGCGCTCGCTTTCGGCCACCACCACGCCGATTCCATGCATCATCTTGACACTGCCTGGCGCGCGTCCGATCGCGGCTTCGAGTTCGCGCACCCTGGCCGCACCCTCGGCGGCTTTGGCGATGTTCTGAAACACCACGAACAGGGCCTCGGCGTGTTTGGTACCGAACGCGTAGCCGCGGGGTGACTGGCCGGCCTGGACCAGAAACGGCGTGCGTTGGATCGTAGGGGTGCACATGTGGGGGCCTTCGACGCTGTAGTGCTGACCTTGGTGGGAAATTTTGTGCACGCGCCGCGGGTCGATGAGGGTATCCCGCGCCTGGTCGCAAACGATGGCATCGTCCTGCCAGCTGTGTTCCCACAGCTTGTAGCAGACGTCCATATATTCCTCGGCCTTGTCGTAGCGTTCGTCGTGTTCGAGCAGTTCGCCGAGGCCATTGCGTTGTGCGCTGCTCAGATACGAGGTGACGATGTTCCAGCCGACCCGGCCGCGCGTGAAATGGTCGAGTGAAGAAAAAAGTTTGGCGGTCAGGAATGGTTCGAAGTAGGTGGTGCTGTAAGTCGAGATGAAGCCGAGCTGGCTGGTCTCGCGCGCGAGCATCGGAAACAGCAGGGTCGGATCGTTGCCCGGAACCTGTACGCCATGCCGTATGCCGGCATCCATGTTGCCGCCATACACATCGTAAACGCCATGCACATCGGCGAAGAACAGCGAATCGAAACAGCCGCGCTCGGCGGTTTTGGCCAGGTCGATCCAGAACTCCGGATCGTTGAAGCCGGGCACCGAACGGTCGCGCGGGTTTTTCCACTGACCTTCCGATTGTGGCGTCGGGCAGCATTGGGAAAAGACGTTCATCAGCATGCGTGCGGCCATGTTCGGGCTCCTCTTCCGGTGCGGCATCGATAACAGGGCAGGCCCGCCTGTGGCAGCCGACATGCGCTGATCCGTTACTGATACTATAGTCAACAAGTGTCGATGCGCCAGTATTGCGGTGCTAGACTGGCGCAATCCTGTCACGACATCATCGAGGCCAGGCCCGCAATATGTCGCAAGCCACGCACCTGTTTTCGCCACTGCGCCTGCGCGCGGTCGACCTCCCCAACCGCATCGCGGTTTCGCCGATGAGCCAGTACCGCGCTCGCGACGGCATGGCCAACGACTGGCATTTTGCCCACCTCGCGCGTTTCGCGCTGGGCGGAGCCGGGCTGATATTCACCGAGGCAACGGCGGTCTGTGCCCACGGTCGACGTACCCACGGTGACCTCGGCCTGTGGAATGATGCCCAGGTTCCACCCCTCAAACGCATTGTCGATTTCCTGCGCAGCGAAGGCGCTGTGCCGGCCGTTCAACTCGCTCACGCCGGGCGCAGCCGCGCCTTACCGTGCCGGTGACCCCGCACCCGGGACATCGATTACGCGCGACGCCTGCCCTCGCCGCCCCGCCTCCGCATGCCCCCCCGCGATGGCGTGCGATATCGCCGCGGTGCGCTTTTGCGCCGCCGCTGCGCGCGCCGACGCGCTCGGTTTCGCCTGCATCGGGTTTACGCCGCGCACGGATTTCTGCTCCACCAGTTTTACTCGCTGGTTGTCAATACGCGCGACGTCACTACGGCGGTGATTTTTCGGGCGCCGCGCCTGCCCGCGAGGTGGCGCGCCTTCGCGCGGCTGGCTCGCAATCCTGGCGTTTCGGATCTCGGCGCTGACTGGCTGGAGTCCGCTGGACGGTCGTGCGTATCACCCTGGCGCGTGCGCTGCGGGACGACGGCGTCGATTTGATCGACTGCTCGAGCGGCGGCATCGGCGGCCCCCACCCCTTGCCGCGATTCCCCCTGGGTCCGGCGTTTCAGGCCGATCCCGCCGCGGCGCTGAAGCCGGGGCCGGCATCGCGACCTGGCGGTCGGTTTCTCTGCGGCCCCGTCGCTATCGTCTGTCGCTGGGCAATGCGCCCGTGGCCCTTGCCGCGGCTGCTTATACCCGACTGGGCCTTGCCGCGCCGCGCTCAGCTGCTGACCGTTTGGCTTGGCCGGGTTTGCTGGTGCTGGCGCGTGACGTGTGTTGCCCTCCGTCTGACGAAACAAGTTGAGGAATGAACCATGACCGAGACCAGCGGCACACAGCGCGAGCAGGTCCTGCTCGCGGCAATCACCGGGGCCAACGCCAGCCCGAACTGGATGACCAGTGACCTGGTCGATGCCCTGCTCGGTGGGCACGGCATGCTCAACATCGCGGTGATCAATATCGCCGATGTGCTGGTGACCGAACTGAAGCGCGGCGCCGATACCAAGCT
Source organism: uncultured Gammaproteobacteria bacterium (assembly GCA_942490995.1). GTDB lineage: Bacteria > Pseudomonadota > Gammaproteobacteria > UBA981. The sequence goes on along the minus strand of CALOBG010000036.1, from coordinate 49,888 downwards.
GCGTTTTGCGAATGCGCCGAACCTGCCGGTCGACGACGTGCTGGCAAAGGCGATCCGGGCTGCCGAGAAAGCCGGCGCGGCGCCGGCCAACGCCGCGCTGCTCGCCGCGGTGATGATGTATCTGACCGGCACCAAGGCGCAGGTCGGGATCCCTGCCGGCAACCGCAAGCTCGGCGCCAGCGCGCGCATGATCGCCGGCGTCGACCGCTGCGGCGTGGCGTCGATCCCGACCTCTAAAAAGAACAACAAGGTGTCCGGCTTCGCCGCCGTGATGGCCATTCACCAGGCCATGATGGAAGGCAAACTGTCGCCGGTCAGTGGCTATGACATGGCTGTCTCCGGCGGACCGCTGGTCGGCCACGGCCGGCTTGGCGAAGACATTATTTTCCCGGCCATGGCGGCCAACGGCGCGCGCATTGGCACCCAGGCGATGATGGACTGCATGGCCGGCGCCGGCATCAAGCCGCACGCCCTGAACGCCGCGGTGTTCGGCGCCGCCGCGATCCTGGAAATCATTCATCCGGATGCGGACGTTGCCGAGGAATACGGCCCGCACGGCAAGGTCACCTCGGCGTTCGTCGCCGGCAAGGTTGCCGCCGAAACCGCCGGCCTGCCGGAAAAACTGCATATACGCATTACCGGCCAGGAATACCAGACCGGTCAGATCATCGGCGACCTTGGTTTGATCCTCAAAGACATCGGCGGACCGACGGTGATCGGGATCATGGCGGTCGACGAAATCATGGGAGTGTTCGAAGAAGGCATCGCCGGTTCCTCGGCCGGACCGGTCAATCCGCCGCTCGGGCATGTGTGCACCGACGCGGTGATCGCGATGAAATGCCTGCTCGAAGAGGGCGCCACGCAGACCTCGGTCAGCGCGGCCTTGCTCAAGCGTCGCTACGATTTCGCTTTCGACCCGGAAACCTCGATGGTGGCCATGAATATCGTCGCAAAAAAGGCCGCCCAACTGCAGACCGGTGCGGTCACCAACGCCATGATCCTGGCCTCCGAGCCGGTGCGCGCCAAGGCCCTCTACCGTCGCGCCGCGAAAACCTACGATGCGCTGTCGAACGGCGGCGATCTCGCCGCGGTGGTGCGCGACCTCGATGGCGAACGGAAACGCACGGTCGAACAGCGAGTCGGTGCGTTGTTGAGCAAAATGACCGGCAAGGATGTTGCGATTCGTCTGACCCACGTCGGGCCCGGCGCGCGACGCTCGAGCAAACTCGCCAAGGAATGGTTCGCCTTTGATGCGCACATCGACGCCGAAATCACCGTCGACGGTGTGACCACCCGGCTGGAGCGTTATTCGGACGTGATCATTCCCGACGTCGCGCTGGGCAAGCGCCAGGACATCGCCTGGGCGGTGCCGATGGTGGCGCCCCTGGCGAGCGAGATCCTGCTCGCCTCCAACGTCATCATCAATGTCACGGTACCGGCGGCGGTCGCCGCGGCAATGGGCAAAATGAGCCCGGAAGAGGCCGGGCTTGCCGCCCAGCAGGCCGGCTTCGTATCGTCCGGGATCCCCGGTTCGAACGTAAACGCCGAGGCCGCGGCGAAGCTCGCGGTCGAGGTTATGAACGCACCATGAGCGAAGTCATGCGCCTGATGATGGCGCAGGTAGACGACGTTCCCGGCGAGCTGCTCGGGGAATTTATCAGCCGCGCCGAGGCGCTCGGCGCGCGCAACGTACAGATCGTGTCGAGCGTCACCAAGAAGGGGCGTCCCGGCTATATCGTCTATATCGATGTGGCGGACGAAGGCGAAGCCGCGGTCGCCGAGCTGCTGGGTGCCGAGCTCGGTACCTGGGGTTACCGCGTGCTGGCGGCGGAACACAAACATTTCGACATCGAGCGTTTCAATACCGCGCTGAGGGTGGAAATCAGCGCCGTGGAATTTGATTTCGATCTGCGCGCCAAACGTATTTCGCTGGCCGGGCGCGTGCTGCGGATCAAGGCCGAGCACGACGATCTGGCGGCTATCTGCCGGGCCCTGCGCGACGCCGGGCATGCCCTGCCGCTCGCGGTCCTCAAAGCGCGGGTCGAAAGCGCACTCATCGAACCCGGCGAGCGCCCGCGCCTGGTCGTGCAATTTGCCTGACAGGCATTCAGAATCAAATATCACCGAGGAGGAAGACACCATGAATAAATCAGCGATCGCAGGCCTGGCAGGTCTGTTCGCCGCTCCGGCCGGCGCCCACCAGGGCATGCACCCGGACGGTCTCGTCCACCAGTTGTTACACGCCGTCGGTGGGAACGTGGCGCTGCTGTGCGCCGTGGTCGGCGCGGCGCTGGTGTGCGGATTCGTCATTCAACGCGCTATCGCCGCGCGCGCTGGTTGACCGCGAAGCTGGCTGATTGACCGGCGCGATGCACATCCACCTCGATCCGGTCGGCGGGATCGCGGGCGACATGTTTGTCGGCGCGCTGCTCGATCTGTTTCCAGACCTGGCCGGCGGCGCGATCGCCGCGGTGCGCGATGCCGGCCTCGGCGACGCTGTCGACCTCGCGCATTTGCCGTACAACGATGGCATCCTCGCCGGTAGTCGCTTTGTGGTCAGCGCGCCGCGCGGTGAGCCGGGTCATGCAGGCGTCGGCCAAGATCACCATCATCACGTGCATTGGTCGGCGCTACGGCGACGTCTGCTGGACAGTGCCCTGGCGCCCGAGGTGTGCCGGCGCGCGGTCGAGATATTTACCCACCTCGCCGAGGCCGAAGCGCGGGTCCACGACAAGCCGGTCGCCGACGTCGCCTTTCACGAAGTCGGCGCCTGGGATTCGATCGCCGATATTGTTGCGGCGGCATTCCTTATCGATACGCTGGCGGCGAGCTGGTCGATCGGTGCGATCCCGCTCGGTAGCGGGCGGGTCAAGACCGATCATGGTCTGCTGCCGGTGCCGGCCCCGGCGACGGTGCTGTTGCTCGAAGGCTACGCCTGTTTCGATGACGGTTTTCCCGGTGAACGCGTGACCCCGACCGGCGCCGCGATCATTCGTTACCTCGAGCCGGAGGCTGCCATCGGTGCGCGGCCGCGGCGCCTGGGCGGGACGGGACTGGGTTTTGGCACCAAGCGTTTCAAGGGCCTCAGCAATGTGCTGCGCGCCGTGCAGTTTTTTCCCGACGCGATCACCGCGACCGGGTCGGATCAGGTCGCCCTGATCCAGTTCGAAATCGATGACCAGACCGCCGAGGACCTCGCGCTGGCGCTCGATCGTTTGCGTGCCGTGCCCGGCGTACGCGACGTGACGATGGGCACGGTGGCCGGCAAGCGGGGGCGCATGATGAGCGCGGTACAGGTCCTCGCCGACCCTGAAAAACTTGCCGGTGTGAGCGACGCCTGTTTCCATGAAACCAGCACCATCGGCATGCGCGTGCAGACCGTCGAGCGCCTGATCCTGCCGCGACGCGAACTCAGGTCCAAGGCTGGATTAAACGTCAAGGTTGTCGAACGGCCGGCCGGACAAAGTGCCAAGGCGGATCTGGTGGACATCAGCGAGGGCGACGGGCACGGCGCCAGGCAGGCTGCCCGGCATCGCGCCGAGCAGGAAGTGCTGCGGGAACCATTCGATGAGCAATGAGTCGACTATCGCCGCGCTGGGCCGATTGCGTGAGGTGCTTAAAACCTGCGCGCCCGCCGCCGTGGCGGTGTCCGGCGGTGTCGACAGCATGACCCTGGCAGTTATCGCCGCGCGCGAACTCGGTGCCGAGGTGACCATGTTTCACGCCGTCTCGGCCGCGGTGCCGCCCGCCGCCAGCGCGCGGGTCAAACACTACGCCGCACGGCAGGCGTGGCGCCTGAACATTATCGATGCGCACGAGTTTGACGACGAACACTACCTGGCCAATCCGGCCAACCGCTGCTTTTTCTGCAAAAGCAATCTGTATGGCACGATCGCAACGTTCAGCGTCGACCAATTGTTATCCGGCACCAATCTCGACGACCTCGGCGACTGGCGGCCGGGCCTGAAAGCGGCGTCCGACCACGCGGTCAGACATCCCTTCGTCGAAGCCGGCATCGATAAACGTACGGTCCGCGCCCTGGCCGCCCACCATGGTCTCGATGACGTGGCCGAACTGCCGGCCGCGCCGTGCCTGTCGAGCCGGGTCGAAACCGGTATTCGTATCGAGGCGCGCGACCTCGGCTTCATCGATGCCGCTGAACAGCTCGTGCGCCGCACACTCACGGCGCACACCGTACGCTGCCGGATCCGCGCCGCGGGCATCGTGGTTGAACTCGATGCCGACGCCCATGCCGGTATCGACACTGCGCAGCGCGTCGCCCTCGTCGCGGAAATTACCGCGCTGGCGGCGGCTCGCGGAGTCAGCGGTCCGGTCGATTTTGCGCCGTACCGGCGCGGCAGTGCGTTTCTACGCTAAACCAATGTTCGAAACGGTTGCACAGGCAGGCGTCAGTGGCGTGCGGGTCGCGCGTCAGACGGCCTCGAGCGCAAGCGGGCCAAGGATGGTTCAGCGTAGCGCGAGGGCAGAGAGACCGTGCACGGACGCACGGTCGAACGCTAGTCAGACGCGCGACCCGCACGCCACAGATAACGTAAGAAGTTTTCGCATACTTGTTTAGCGTGGGTCCGGCAAAAATATGACCGATAACGAAGTCAAGCTCGATCTCGAACGCGAGAAGCGTATGGGTCTGGAAGAGGCGATTTTCTGCCCGCGCAAAAGTAATGATCAAATCGAGGTCATCCTCGAACGCATTGAGCAGGAACGCCGCAGTTGCCTGCTGACGCGTCTGTCGCCGGCCCAGTACGCCGCGATCGCGGCCCGCTATCGCGCCCTCATCGACTACGACGAAGTTTCCGCGACCGCCTATTTTCGCTGGCAGCCAAGGCCGGCCCGCGATCCCGAGATCGCGGTCATGACCGCCGGCAGTTCGGATGTTCCGGTGGCCCGTGAAGCGCTGCGCACGCTCGGCTATTTTCACGTCAACGCGCTGCCGATTTTCGACGTCGGCGTGGCTGGCCTGTGGCGCCTGCTGGAGCGGGTCGAAGAGATCCAGTCGTTGCCGGTGGTGATCGTTGTTGCCGGTATGGATGCCGCGCTACCGAGCGTGGTCGGCGGCTTGTTCCGCGGTCTGATCGTGGCCGTACCGACCTCGGTTGGCTACGGGGTCGCGAGCGGCGGTCACACGGCGTTGAATTCGATCCTGGCGTCGTGCGCGTCCGGGCTCGTGACGGTCAACATCGATAACGGTTACGGTGCGGCGTGCGCCGCGCTGCGGGTACTGTCGCCCGCTCGCAATGCTACCGCTCGGATCCAGCATAGCGGCAGCGAACGTGTCGACACGCCGTCACAATCCTGAACGCGGCGCGACGGTATCCATACCCAGGCGTGCGAAATGCGTGTGGCGTTGAGGTGACACGGTGTTTGATCTGTTCAAAAAGAAAGATTACGTGGCCAGCGTGCCTGCTCACGGCCGCGCTATCACCGTGCGCGGCGGTGACAAGCTGCTCGACGCCGCGCTCGAGGCCGGCCTCGACTGGCCGCATGACTGCCGTGTCGGTAGCTGCGGCACCTGCCGCTGTGTCCTGCTCAGCGGCAAAACCAAAGCGCTGACCGACTTCTCGTATACGCTCGACCCGGCCGAGATCGAGCGCGGCGTGATCCTCGCCTGCCAGACCCAGTTGCGCAGCGATGTCGAACTCGAGGTCGAACTCGGCGACAGCGTGATCGCGGTGCAGCGCATGGGCGGGCGCATCAGCCGCACTGCGCAGCTCACGCATGACATCATGGAAGTCGAAGTGGCGCTCGACACGGCGGCTTTCGCCGGCGCGCAGGCCGGACAGTACGTCGAGCTCAGCCGCGACGGATTGGCCGCACCGCGCAGCTACTCGTTTGCGCGACGCCCGACGCCGGGCGGTTCGGAAACCTTGCTGTTCGCCATTCGCCATGTCCCTGGTGGCGAATTCACGGACTGGTTGTTCGGCGCCGAACGCAGCGGTGCCGAGCTTGAGATCAGCGGACCCTTTGGCCAGTTTTATCTGCGCGCGCAGACCGGTCGTATGCTGTGTATTGCCGGTGGCAGCGGTCTCGCACCGATCGTGGCGCTGTTAGAGCAGGGCGTCGCCGATCACCGCACAGATCCCTGCACGGTGCTGTTTGGCGCCCGCACCCAGGCCGATCTGTATTACCTCGCGCGCCTCACCGAACTCGGCCGCCAGTGGCGCGGCAGTTTCGATCTGGTGCCGGTGCTGAACGAAGAACCCGAGGGCTCGGACTGGCGTGGTGCGCGCGGCCTGGTGACCGCCGAACTCGCGGCGCTGGCGGCGGCCGGCTTCGCCGACGACCAGGCCTATCTGTGCGGCCCGCCGCCGATGGTCGATGCCGGTATCGCCGAACTGGTGCGCCTGGGCATGAACAAACAGGCGATCTATTTCGACAAGTTCCTTGATGCCAGCACCCAGCCCGGTGGGCGGGCTGCCGTCGCCAGCCACACTGCGCTACAGTCAGGCGCATGAGCAACGCAGACAAGGCTGGTAAACGCCGCTTCTTCCCGACCGCCACGCACTGGGGCAATTTCCTTGTCGAGGCCGACAACGACAAACTCGTCGCGGTACACAACTACGCTGACGACGAAACGCCGTCGCCGATCGGTCAGTCGCTGCTCGACAGCCGTGATCCGAACACCCGTATCGATCAGCCGATGGTGCGCCAGAGTTATCTCGAGCGTGGTATCGCCAGCGATGGCAGCAGGCGCGGCCGTGAGCCGTTCGTGGCGGTGGCATGGGATGTCGCCCTGGATCTCGCGGCCGAGGCGCTGCAAAGAGTGCGCGACACTTACGGCAACGCGTCGATTTACGGCGGTTCCTACGGCTGGGCGAGTGCCGGCCGTTTTCATCATTCGCAAAGCCAGCTGCATCGGTTCCTGAAACAATTCGGTGGCTACACCGAATCCGACCGCACCTATTCCGCGGCCGCCGGCGAAGTGCTGCTGCCGCATATCCTCGGACGCGATCTGTATACCCTGTTCCTGCACACCACGCCGTGGAAAGAGATTGCCGAACACGGTGAGTTGGTGGTGTGTTTCGGTGGCATCAGTCCCAAGAACCTGCAGGTTGTGATGGGCGGACCGGGTGCGCATACCGCGCCCGGGCAACTGCGCGACGTGCGCCGAGCCGGCGTGCGCTTCATCAACATCAGCCCGCTGCGCGACGACACCCCGGACAACGTCGAGTCGCGGTGGATCCCGATCCGGCCGTGTACCGATACCGCCCTGATCCTCGCGCTGTGCCATACCCTGGTTACCGAGGGGCGTCACGACGAACGTTTCCTGGCGCGCTATTGCGTCGGCTTTGAGCGGTTTCGCGCCTATATCATGGGCGAGACCGACGGCCTCGCGCGCGATGCCGACTGGGCCGCTGAGATCACCACCGTGCCGGCCGAAACCATCCGCGACCTGGCCCGGCAGATGGCGTCCTCGCGTACCTTTATTCCCATGGGCTGGGCACTGCAGCGCGCCGAACACGGCGAACAACCGTTCTGGGCCGGCACCGTGCTGATGGCCATGCTCGGCCAGATTGGCCTGCCCGGCGCCGGCATCGGTCACGGCGTTGGCTCATTGCACACGATCGGCTTCATCGGCCGGCGCCTGGTGCCGTTCAAGTGGGGCGTGTTCGAACAGGGCGACAATCCGATCGCTTCGGTGATCCCGGTGGCGCGCGTGACCGATATGCTGGAGCGTCCCGGCGCGCCGTTCGATTACGACGGCCAGCGGCTGACCTACCCGGATATCAAACTTATCTACTGGGCCGGCGGCAACCCGTTTCACCACCACCAGGATCTCAATCGCCTTGACCGCGCCTGGGCCCGACCCGAAACCGTGATTGTCAACGAGCAGGTGTGGACCGCTACCGCGCGCCGTGCCGACATTGTTTTTCCGATCACGACTTCCCTGGAGCGTAACGATCTGGGGCTGAATACGTTTGACCCCTACATAACGCCGATGCCACGCGCCGTGGCACCATGGCAACAGTCGCGCCACGACTTCGACGTGTTCTGCGCGCTCGCCGAGCGCCTCGGCTTTGGCGAACGATTCAGCGAAGGTCGCGACGAAATGGCCTGGGTGCGGCATATCTACGACGAATCGCGCGCCCGCGCCGCGGCGGCCCGCATCGAGATGCCGGATTTCGAAACCTTCTGGGAGGGCGAACATTTTTCGATGGCCGACAATTATCCGGAGCAGCAGTTTCTGCTCGAAGCCTTCCGCGAAGATCCCGAACGCAGTCCGCTCGGTACGCCGTCCGGAAAAATCGAGATTTTCTCGGCGACGATCGACAGTTTCGGCTACGCTGATTGTCCCGGACATCCGGTATGGCTGGACAAACAGGAGTGGCTGGGCGGACCGCGTGCGGCGACCTATCCCCTGCACCTGATCTCCAACCAGCCGCAGCCGCGCCTGCACAGTCAGCTCGACTTCGCCCGCCCCAGCCTCGCCACCAAGGTCGCCGGACGTGAACCGCTGACCCTGCATCCCGACGACGCCAGCGCGCGCGGTATCGAGGACGGCGAGGTGGTACGGGTATTCAATGATCGCGGTGCATGCCTGGCCGGCGCGCGCGTATCCGACCGCATCCGTCCGGGTGTGGTCCAGCTCGCGACCGGCGCGTGGTTCGATCCCATCGACACCGCCGACGGCCTGGGCCTGGATCTGAACGGCAACCCCAACGTGCTGACGCGCGATGTTGGTACCTCCGCGCTCGGCCAGGGCCCGACTTCACATAGCTGCCTGGTCAACGTCGAAAAGTACACCGGCGAGGTCATCGAGCCGCGCTGTTACGAGCCGCCGGAGATCATCAGAAAGCAGTAAGCTTTGCTTGGATGTGCGTGCCCGGGATCGCACCGACCGCCGCGTGACCGGACCGCGCGAACCCTTGCCCGCGCCGCTGCCGGCGAAAATGAACCGGCTTCAATCGATCTGGTCCAAGCGCCGACTGTCGCGGTGCTGGAGTTTGCCCCATCGTTAAGATCATTACCTGCTTGCTGTGCGGGCTGGCGCTGCTCGCGGCGCTGACGTGGTTGCTACCCGGGGGTAGCACCCTGCGCCAGGCAGTGCGCTACCTCGGATGGAAGCTTTTCAGCGACGTGCACAGCGCGAGCTTCACCGCGCATGGCGTAGAGCTACATTATCTTGACGCAGGGCAGGGCGAGAGCCTGGTATTTCTTCACGGCGGCGGCGCCGACCGTGATGTCTTTTTTGCCCAACTGCCGCGTTTCGCGGCCAACTATCGCGTGATCGCCCTCGACAGCCGCGGACACGGCAGGAGCATGCGCGGCACTGAAAAGCTCAGCTACGCGCTATATGCGCGCGACCTCGCCGCGCTGCTTGATCACCTCGGGATCGAGCACGCGACCCTGATCGGCTGGAGCGACGGTGGTAACACCGCTTTGCGTTTCGCCCTCGATTTCCCTGACCAGGTCTGTCGGCTGGTCCTGATCAGCGCCAACTTCCATCCTTCCGGCCTGCGTGGAACGCCTGCGGCAGCGTCTGTTCCGGGTCTTGAACCAGACCACGGTTCCTGGTCGCTGCGCACCGCCAAAGCGCTGTACCGCCTGCTGCCCGCCGCACGCAGAAAACCGGCGCGAGAGGCTGAACTTCGTGAGCTATGGCATAGCCTGCCGCAGCTCGGCGTGGCCGACCTGGGGCGGATACAGGTGCCCGCGCTGATCCTTGCCGGCCAGCATGATCTCATCGATCCTGATCATCAGTATGAACTCGATGCGGCGTTGAAGCGTTCGAGCGTGCATATCCTCAAAGGTATTGGTCACGGCGTGCCCTATGAGGCCGCCGATGCAGTCAATCACTTTATCGAGAAATTTCTTAATCAAGAGAAGGATGTGACATGCAGAAACTAGCGTTCTGGAGCAGCCCTATGCGCGTTTTTTCGTTGATCCTGGCTACTCTCAGCGCGGCATCATTCGCACAGCCGGCCTGGTGCGACGCGGTGGCTGCTTCGACCGGTAAGCGCATCATCGGTGCGACCGCCAAGGTAACCGAGGTGGATCATGACTTTGAATTGCTGGCTCGCGTCGATACCGGAGCGAAAACGTGTTCGACGAGACCCTGTGCATGTTCGGATCGGTGAATTTGGATATCTGCAGTGTGTCTCTGAACTTTGAGGTATCCATGTTTGTGTATGGACATCCTTTCGCAAAGCAGCTCGCGGCGCTGCAGCGTGACTATCTGCGCCGGGCAACCTACATCGAGCCACAGTTCTGGCTGCGACGCACGCGTCGCAGCCGTTTCGTTGACAACGCCGCGCGACTCGCCAGTCCCCTGCTGTAGCGACCGGTTTCGCCGTGTCCGGATGGCGCGCCCGATCCCGGCACGCTGGCCGGTTTCGCAGTCCACTATTCGAGCCCGGTTTGAGAAGTTTCCTGCTGATTTCCCGCGGGTGAGGGGGCTAATTTACGGTGTAATCGATGCGCCACAGGATCAGCACGATAGCAATACTTGAGCCGAGGAAGGCCAGCGATCCAAAAAGCCACAGGCTGATCGGTATCACGAAGTAGTACGCGCGCATACCGAACGTGTAATGGCTGGCTCCACGTGAGACAACTCGAGCAACATTCATACTGTCATGACAATCGGGCGTGGTCAGCAGGAACGCCGCGTGGTTGAAGTTGCGCAGCGTTTGTGTGAAGTGGAAAAAGGCCGCGAACAGGATCAGTGCTACCAATAATCCTTTGGCGGAGTTTGGGGTTGCGGCCGCTATGCTCAGGTCTAATGCCGATCCCAGATCGCCACTGTTGTTTGATCCGGTGGTCAGCAGATGCAGCGCGCCGAGTGCAACAACAATAGCGGTCGACGCCAGGAAGGTCGCCGCCATGGTCCAGTTTCTCAGCGTCTGTACGGCCAGCAGGTCGAGGCCTTGCGACATCACCCGTTCGACCCAGCGTTCGCGTGCCAGCCGGTTGCTCCCGATCGTCGTCGTTGCCGGCCGGCGACGCACGGCGCAAGCGAGCCGGGCGTGGTAAACCACGATAACCAGGACGGCCAGCGTGTCGAGCACAAGCGTCGAGTTCATGATTTCCAGAGTATTCATACCAGGCGATTCGTTCGCACGATTATCGCGCAATCGTAGCAAGTCTACCCGGCAGGCGCCGCCTGCACCCGCCCACCGAGCAGCGCGAAGAGTGTCGGCATGGTCACCAGTACCAACGGGATCTGGATCGCCAGTCCGGCGATGATCGCAACTGCCAGCGGTTGTTGCATGGCTGCACCCTGGCCGAGTGCCAGCGCCAGCGGTGTGAGGGCGAGGATCGCCGCCAGTGTGGTCATCGTAATCGGACGTATCCGGTTCAAACCTGCCTGCATAACTGCCTCGTCGAACGAGGCGCCGTTCTCCCGCAGTTCGTGAAACTCGGAGAAATAGAAGATCGCGATCTCGGTTACGATCCCGATGATCATCGTCATGCCCATCAACGCGGTGATATTCAGATCGATGCCAGACACCCACAAGCCACCGAACACCGCACTCATCGCCAGCAGCGGGCAGCTCAGTATGGCGATGGCAACACGGAATGATTCGTACATGCCGAGCAGCAGCACGAACACCAGCGCGAGTGCCGCGGCGCCCACCGCGAGCAGGCCGCGAAAGGCGATTTGTTGCTGTTGATAGAGACCGCCGAGTTCGTAGTACATGCCTTTGCCGAGCACCCCGGAAGCATCAAGTTTCTGTCTGACTTCGCGCACAGTCGAACCCATGTCGCGGCCGCTGATGCGTGCCGTGACGGCAATCATCTGCTTGAGGTTGTCGCGACTGACCTGCGGTTGACCCGATTCCGTGGTGATACTCGCGATACGGCGCAGCGGGAAGCGATGGCCGTCCGGCGCCTGCAACAGCATGTCGCCGATCTGGTCGGCGTAGCGGCGCGCCTCGCCCGGGATCCACACGCGCACGCCGACCAGTTTCAACGGTTCCTGAACCTGGGTTGGCACCAGGCCGGTGAACCACGCATCGACCAGACGCGTCACCGCCTGGGGTTCGATCCCTTCAAGTGCGGCCTTGTCGCGATCGACGACGATACTGACGGCGTCGCCGGCCAGCACGATGCCATCTTTTACATCGACGGTACCTGAGATCGTCTTGACCAAATCGGCAACGGCGGGAGCGACCGACATCAACTGTCCGATATCATCGCCGTAGAGTTTGATCTCGACCGGCTGCGGTACGGCGGTGAGATCCCCGATCACATCTTCCATCAGCAGCACCATTTCGATTTCGAGCAGCGGCACCTTATCTTCGATGGTCTGGCGGAGTTCATCGATCACGGCTTCCAGCGGCGCCCGCGGCAGCGGTTTCAGGCGCACAAAAAAGTCGCCCGCGTTCGCTTCGGTGAGGCCACCGCCGAGCTGCACGCCGGTACGGCGCGAGAACGTCGCCACCGCCGGGTGACGGGTCAGGATCGTTTCGACCTGGCCAAGCAGGCGAGCGGTTTCGGTCAGGGAAGTGCCCGAGGGACTGCGATAATCGAGCACGAAACCACCTTCGTCCATGACCGGAATGAAGCCCGAGCCGACCTGCTGATAGGCCAGCCAACCGGCTCCGGCAAGCACCAGTAACGGCACGACAACCAGCACCGGCCGCGCCAGCAGCGCGTGCATGAGCCGCCGGTAGGCGCGTGCGCCGACCCGCGCCAATCGCCCGGCGGGCCGCGGACCATGGGTATTTGTTACCGGAATATGTTCGGCCAATAACGGCACCAGCAACCACGCGATGACAAACGAGATCGCCAGCGCCGAGGCCATGGTGATCGATAGCGCTTTGAAAAACGCGCCCGTGACGCCAGTCAGAAATGCCAGCGGCGCGAAGATCACGATCGTGGCGGCCGACGATCCGGCCAGCGGCGCGGTAAATTCGGCGGCGGCGCGGCGGATGGTCGCGGTGCGTACTCCGCCGTCTTCCTGCTGGCGCCGTACCAGGTGCTCGATCATGACGATGGTATCGTCGACGACCAGCCCGACTGCCGCTGCCATGCCGCCCAGGGTCATGATGTTGAGGCTCATGCCGAACAGTTCAAGCAGCAGCATGGTGGCGGCCAGTACCGTCGGAACAACAACGATGGCGACCACGGTGATGCGCACACTGCGCAGGAACACCAGCAGGACGGCGGCGGCCAGCAGCACGCCGACTGCAATCGCATCGCGCACACTGCGCGCCGACTCAATGATCAATTCGCTCTGGTCGTACCACTTCGACAGGGTCACCTCGGCGGGCAGATTGCCGGCGTAGGCGGCGAGTTTGGCCTCGACATCGCGCCCGATGTTGACCGCATTGCCATCCGGCTGTTGATAAATCTGAAACAGTACCGCCGGCTTGCCGTCGGCGCTGACCCGTTGCCATTGCGGTACGCTGGCCGGGTAGATGCTGGCCAGATCGCTGAGGCGCACGTTGCCATCCACGCCGCTGCGCACCACGGTGTCCTCGATCTCCTGCAGCGATCGAATACGCGTATCGGAGAGCAGGAGATAAAGTTTGTAGTTATCCTCGAGGCGGCCAACGGCCTGCAGTACGTTCGTTGCCGACAAGGCCAGGGCCAGTTCGTCGAGGCTGATGCCGTGCGCCGCGAGCTTGTCCGGTGCAACCTCGACGCGGTATTCGCGGTCTTCGCCGCCGATGACCTGGACCGTGGCGACGCCCTCGATGGACGACAGCAGGGGGATGAGCTGATAAACGCCGATATCGCGTAAAGCGACCGGTGAGACGGTGTGCGACACCATCGAGTAGGCCAGTACCGGAAACACGGTCGGGTCCATGCGTCGGACCGAAAACGCGGTGCCAGGGGGCAAGGTCGGCAGGCTCTGATTGACCGCGGACTCGACCTGCAGGGTCGCGGCGACCATGTCCTGCCGCCACGCGAAGTTGATCGACAGTTCGGCGCTGCCGCGGCTGGTGGTGGAACGGATGCCGACCACGCCGGGTACCGCGCGCACCGCGCGTTCGACTATTTCGGTGACGGCGATGACCATCTGGTCCGCGGGCCGATCGCCGGCTTCCAGGGACACTACCACGCGTGGAAAATCGACCTGCGGAAACAGCGCGATCGGCAGCTTGAAGGCCGTGATGGCCCCGCCGACCGCGAGCAGGACGGTCAGAAACAGGATCGAACGGCGATGCGCGGCAGCCCAGTGGGCCAGACTCATGGTCGGCGCTCCCGCACCGCCATGCCGTGTTCGAGTCCGTAATTGCCTTCGACCACGACCAGCGTGCCGGCGCTCACCGGTCCGATGATCTCGAGCATGTCATCAGCCGCCATGCCGGGCTTGATATTGATGCGGCGCGCCGTACCGGCCTCGACGGTGAATACATAGGCGCCGTCGTCGTCGCGCAGTACAGCGCTGCGCGGTACCACCACGCCGGTCTGTTCGGCGAGCACTATGCGCGCGCTGAGAGCGCTGCCAAGGACGAGACGTTCGATCCCTGGCGTCGGTACCGATACAAACACGTCGACCAGTCGCGTTTGTGCGGACAGCATGCCGTGGACCTCGGAGATCCGACCGTCGAACGCGACCCGGTCGTCGAACACATCGGCGACCCGCACCACGGTGCCGGGTTTGATCCGCTCGACGTCTTCCGGCTCGACGCCGAGGCGCGCGACCAGATGGTGTTCGCTGGCCAGCAGCAGCGTGGTGCTGTCGGCCTGGACGCGCTGACCCTGCTGGACATCGACGCGCGCGACGATGCCCGCGACCGGTGCGCGTATGGTTTCGGTAAAACGCCCCATGCCTTTCGCGCTGAGGGCCGCATAGGTCGACTCGGCGTCCTGCTGCGCGCGTCGCGCGGTATCGACCTGGGCCCGCGTAGCGAGCTGTTCGGAAAGCAGGCGTTCGTTACGAGCGGTTTCGCGCCGCGCGAAATCGACGGCGCTTTGCGCCTGCTGGAACTGCATGACGGCATCCGGCGCGGTCGAGATCTCCAGCAGCTGATCGCCGGCGGCGACGCGTTGGCCGAGTTCGATCGAAACCCGGGTGATCAGCCCCGCGTGTGGGATCGACACCGCGATCATGTGTTCCTGATCGGGTTCCAGGACGCCGTAGGCGGTCGCCGTCTCGGTGAGTGACTGCGCGCGGGCGGGTTCGAGCCGCACTTCGACCGTCGGCGCGCCGACGTCGGCGAGAGCGCTGAGCGCGGCGAGGATGAGCGCGCACGCCCCGAAGCTTCGCGACGCTCGCCGGCTGCGCGCACTCGGACTCACGGCGCCGACTCAGCAGGGTCGGCAGTAAATCGCGCCAGCAGCGTGTCCAACGCGATGCGGTTTTCGCAGGTGGCCTGCTCCAGGGTGATCAAATCGAGTTGCTTGTTGGTCAAGGTCAGCTCCATGTTGAGAAACGTCAGCGCGTCGATATCGGCGTTGGCGTACGCCCGTCGCCCCTGCACCACGAACTGTGTCAGGGTCGGCAGGTACCGGAGCAGGCGCTGTTGCTGGCGTGCAACGACACGTTGCAGGTCGCCGATGGTGGCGATATCGGCGTGCGCCTGCGCCAGACGCGCGCGGAATTCTTCGCCGAGCGCGGCGCGCGTGGCACGCTCGCTGGCGATGGCGCCGCGGTTGCCGCTGAACAGCGGCAGCGTCAATGCAACGCTCAGGCCGCCAGTGTGCACGGCGCCGGTGTCGCGGGCACCCGCCGAAGCCACGCTGATGGCGGGAAACTGGGCCAGGATAGCGGCCTGCAGCCGCGATTCCTGGCTCGCATAACCGGCCTGCAGGGCCAATAGGTCCGGGCGTCGCTCGGCCAGCGTGGCGAGCTCGCCACTGACCTGTTCGGCGGCAATGGTTGCACAATCCGGCATCGCGGCCAGGACCAGTTCACTGGCGGGCGTCGTGCCGACCAGCAGGTTAAGCTCCTGCCGGGTCCTGGCCAGATTCTGTTCGGCCTGATTGATGGCGGTGGTCATGTCGAGCAGCGCGGTCAGATCGGTGCCGACCACATCGAGGGTCAGGTCGCCGTCTGCGAGCGCGCCGCGCGAGCGCTGGTAACGATCGGCGTACAGCGCATGGCTGGTCTCGAGCACCTGCAGACGCCGCAGTTCGGCAAGCTGACGCAGCGCCGCGAGCCGCGCCTGCTGGGCGACCTGCCATTCCTGCCACACCACGTCCAGCCGCACCTGCTCGGCGCGCTGGCGTTCGGCCGTGCGTCGCGCCGGCCGTGTCAGCAGGGCGACGAGTTCGTAACTCAGCGTCCCCCCGACGGCATTGACCAGCCCGGGAATGGCGTCGAACGGATGATCGAAACTGGCGGCGACCTGCGGATCGGGCAACAGCCCGGCTGCGAAGACCTGGGCATCGGCGATCTCGAGTTGTTTACGCAGCGCAACCAGTTCCGGGTTGCGTCGCACCGCGAGCGCCGCAATGTCATCGAGCGTATAGCCTGCCGCCGCGCTTTCGCCGATCGCCGGCGCGACCGGGTCCTGCGCCGTGCCGATATCCAGCGGCGCCGGGGCGTAGCGCGCGCAGGCTGTCAGCAGACCTGCCGCGAGTACAGCGAGGCGCTTCATGGTGGTCCGGGGATTGTGCGAGATGGCTGCGGCCTGCGATCCTGTGGATAGCTCATGCGGGTGTAGGGAGAGTCGGTTTCAGCCCGATATGTCGAGGGTATCACTTCGAATGATATGAAACGGTTAAGACGGGCTTGCGGTGTTGGTTTCGACAGGAACCGCGTTTGCGGCCGCAGGCCGCAATCTTCTTTGTGGGTGTCCCGACCGTATCGCTGATGCATAATGCCGCGCCGTTGCTGTTCTCTATGTTCTACCGTCCAACGCTTGAGCAACGCTGAACTCCCTGGCTTCGTCATGCTGAAATCCACCACCGTCCTGGTTCTCGTTGCTGCGTTCATCGCGGTCACCGGCAATGTTGAATTTTTCCAGCGCCTGCTCGACATCTATTCGCTCGGCGCGGCCAACCTCGGTTTCCTGGTTTCCACCGTCGCGGTGCTGATCAGTTTCATCGTCCTGCTGATACTGCCTTTCAACAACCGCTATGCCCTGAAACCGGTCCTCGTCGTGCTGCTGATCGCGGCGGCGCTGATCGGCTATTACACCGATCGCTACGGTGTTGTCATGGATCAGACCATGATCCAGAACCTGCTCGAAACCGACGGCGATGAGGTGCGTGGTTTGCTGAACGTGGATTTGTTTGTGCGCATGGCGGCGCTCGCGCTCATTCCGTCGCTGCTGGTGATGCGTCTGCGCCTGCGGCCGCAGACATCGCGCGCCCGTATCGTGGCAAGCCTGCGTGCCGCGGCAGCCGCGCTCGCACTCATCGCCGGTTCCGTGGCGGTGTTCGGCGGTCACTACGCCAGCTTCATCCGTGAACACAAACCGGTGCGCTATTACACGAATCCCACTTATGCCGTGTATGGCGCCTTTAAGTTTTTCGTCTCCCGGCGCACCGCCAGGGATCACGGGCAGCCGATTACACAGATCGCGACCGACGCTCAGATCCCGGCGTCCGATGTCGGGCGCGAACTGGTGATCCTGGTTGTAGGTGAGACGGCGCGCGTCGATCGCTTCTCGCTGAATGGTTATTCAAAAAAAACCAATCCGCGCCTGGAGCAGGAAGATAATCTGATCTCGTTTAGGAACATGCAATCCTGCGGCACCGCGACCGCGCAATCATTGCCGTGCATGTTCGCTTTTGAGGGGCGCGCGGGATTTGACGTTGGTACGGCCGACGACAACGAAAATGTCCTCGACGTACTCAAGCGCGCCGGGGTCGACGTCCTGTGGCGCGATAACAATTCCGGCTCCAAGGGCGTTGCGGATCGGGTCGCGTTCGAGGATTTCAGATCGCCCGCGAACAATCCATTGTGTGATGAAGAATGCCGCGACGAAGGCATGCTGAGCGGACTGCAGGACTATGTCGACCGGCATTCCGGCGATATCCTCATCGTGTTGCACCAGATGGGCAGCCACGGTCCTGAATATGATAAACGCTACCCCAATGCCTTCCGGGTCTTTGCGCCGGTATGCGCATCGAACGAGCTTTCGAGTTGTTCCAGTGAGCAGATCAACAACGCCTACGACAATACGATTGTCTATACCGATCATTTCATCGCCGAAGCGATCGACTTGCTCAAGCGTAACGCGGACAAATTCGAAACGGCGCTGTTCTACATCAGCGACCACGGCGAATCGCTCGGCGAGCACGGCCTGTATCTGCACGGCATGCCTTATTTGATAGCGCCGAACGAACAAACCCATGTCGCGGCGATGATCTGGGTCGGTGCACATTTCGACGTGGCGTCCGCCGCGATTGCCGTGAATACCGAGCGGCCGGTAACGCACGAAGAATTATTCCATACCCTGCTCGATATGTTCGAAGTAGAGACCAGTCTCTACGCCGCATCGAAAAGCCTGCTGCGTGCCATCGAACAAACAGGTCCGTCGCTGTAGATCCGTGACGGGGCAATGCGTTTCGACGACAGGAAGCTGTCGCGTTTTTGAACAACTCAGCCGGGAGTGCCGATGGAAAGCCTGAATGGTCCTGGCGCGGTTGGCGGTGCGCGCGACGAAGCCGGGCAGCAGCCGGCAGCGGGACGCTTGCCGATCGCCGGTGCGGCGGCCGGCGCTCTGGGTGCGGTATTGTTCTGCGTCGCCATCTGGGTGCTGCACCACGAACTTCGGCAGGTGCACCTGCGCGATGTGCTGCATGAATTTTCCGTGCTGCCGCCGTTCGCGATCCTGGCCGCGGTGGGTTGCACGATGGTCAGTTTCCTGGCCATCAGCGGCTACGACATGCTCGCCCTGCGCTATCTCGGCAGGTCATTACCCTATCGCATGGTTGCGCCGGTGAGCCTGACCGCGACCGCCATCGGGCAGAGTGTCGGGTTAGCGCTGATCTCCGGCGGCGCTATCCGCTATCGTATGTATTCGGCGCTGGGTCTCGGCGCGCTCGAGATCGCGAGTCTGATCGGTTTCGTTAGCCTGACCTTCGGCGCCGGAGTGACGTTCGTGGCCGGCTGCATATTCGTTTTCCAGACGGCACAGGCGAGCGCGATCCTGGGTCTCGACAGCAGCCTGGTAACGGGCCTCGGGGTAGTGCTGTTGCTGCCAGTCGCGGTCCAGATCGCGGCCGGGCTGCTACACAGTCCGACGCTCCGTCTGGCCCGGCGCACGCTGGTGGTTCCCGCGATCTCGATTACGCTCAGACAACTGGCCCTGGCAATCGTCGACCTGGTCGCCGCCGCCGGTGTCCTTTACATGTTGGTGCCTACCGCCGCCGGGCTGAGTTTCCCTACCGTGCTGTGCGTATTCGTAATCGCGGTCGTGGTATCGGTCATCAGTCATGTTCCGGGCGGGATCGGGGTTTTCGAAACGGTGTTCATCGTCGCCCTGCCGGCGATCCCGCGGGCCGAATTATTGAGCGCGATACTGGCCTATCGCGCGATCTACTACCTCGTTCCACTGGCCTTAGCCGTGCTGGCGGTCGCTGTTCACGAGTTTCGGCGTCTGCGCGCGAGCGCGCTGGGGAGAAGCCTCGAACAGGCGCATTCGGTGCTGACCGCCACCGTACCGCAGATCCTCGCCGGGGTCATGTTTGTCAGCGGCGCCTTACTGGTGTTTTCCGGTGCAACTCCGGCCATCCTGGCGCGTAGCGTGGCGCTGGCGCGATGGGTGCCGCTATCGCTGATGGAGGTTTCCCATCTCGCCGGCAGCCTGATCGGCTTGGGCCTGATGTTTCTGGCGCGCGGCCTGCAGCGTCGCAGCGCGCTCGCCTTCCGGCTCACTGCCGGGGCGCTGCTGGTCGGCGCGGGTGCGTCGTTGGCCAGGGGTTTCGACTGGGAACAGGCGCTGATGCTTGTCACCCTGTTCGCGGTACTTATTGTGGCGCGCGGCGAGTTTCGTCGCGCGTCAAAAATTTCGGTGCTGGCCTTGAACGCAAACTGGTGGTTCGCGATTGCCATCGTGATTGCCGGGAGTCTGTGGCTGGTGAGTTTTGCCTATAAACATGTCGAGTACGCCGATGCTTTATGGTGGCAGTTCGCACTCGACGGCAACGCGCCGCGCTCCCTGCGCGCGAGCCTGGCATTGGTACTGGTCGTTTCGACACTTGCCCTGGCGCGTCTGTTTCGGCCGCTGTCCCCCGCGCCCGCTACCGCCGGCGCAGCCGAACTCGAGCGCGCGCTGCCGCTGGTGAAAAACAGTCCCGACGCCGCCGCGCAACTCGCGTTGCTGGGCGACAAACGCCTGTTGTTCGACGCCGAAGACCGCGCGCTGTTGATGTATCAGATCCAGGGCCGTTCGTGGATCGCGATGGGCGGCCCGATTGGCGAGGCCGGCGCGGGTGAGGATCTGGCCTGGGATTTCGTCGAACTCGCCGAAAATCATGCCGGGCGTGCGGTGTTCTACCAGGTTCCGGGTGAGGATCTGCACACCTATATCGATATGGGCCTGGCGACGTTCAAGCTGGGCGAAGAGGCGTGCGTCGATCTGCGCAGCTTTTCGCTCGACGGCAAAGCGCGCGCGGACCTGCGCCAGGCGCGGCGACGTGCCGAGCGCGACGGCGCCAGCTTCGAAATCGTGCCGGCCGCTGGCGTGCCGGCACTGCTGCCGGAGCTCAGACGCATCTCGGACGCCTGGCTGGAAGACAAACACACCCGCGAGAAAGGCTTTGCGCTCGGCCGCTTCGATGAGGCGTACCTGTCACGCGCACCCTGCGCCGTGGTGCGCGTCAACGCGCAGGTGGTCGCTTTCGCCAACCTGTGGACGAGCGGCGACAGGCAGGAGCTTTCCATCGATCTGATGCGCCACACCAGCGTCGCGCCGAAAGGGGTAATGGATTATCTGTTCGTCGAGTTGATGCTGTGGGGCGCACAGAACGGATATCGCCAGTTCAGCCTTGGCATGGCGCCGTTGTCGGGCCTGGAGGATCATCCGATGGCTCCGGTCTGGCATCGACTCGGCACGGCAGTGTTTCGTCACGGTGAGCATTTCTACAATTTCGCCGGCTTGCGTGCCTACAAAGACAAGTTCGATCCCGAGTGGCGCCCGCGCTACCTGGTGACGCGGGGCGGGGTGTCGCTACCCCTGGTGCTGCTCGATGTTTCGGCATTGATCGCCGGAGGTCTCACCGGGATCGTGAAACGCTGATGGCTGGCGACGGCTCCGGTCAGCGTTTCGGCATCGTTGTTCGGATCGCCGAGGTTGTGCGGCATCACGACTGCACAGACGCTACCGGCGCTACTTGCGTCGCCGCCGCACCACGCCGATCACGTCCATCACTACCCCGGTGACCGGATTGAAGCGCGCCATACGGTAGATAACCTGGTTGACGGTGGCGTCGGCGCTCAGACGGATCTCGGCAACCCGCGAGGTGAACCACAGCGCGACGCTCAGGCGCAGTATCGCCGACAGGGCGAACACCCCGAACAGGGTCCGCGTAAAACTGATGCTCACACCGCCGAGGACGATGGTTTCGGGCAGGTGGACGGTGAGCAGCCCGCCAAGCACCGCGCCGGCCGCGATGGCGATACCGCTGATCACCGACTGCACCGCGGCGAAGCTGGCCAGCTCGCTGCCGGCCGGGCGCAAGTCGTAGAGGTAATTGCTCGAACTCAGGGTGAAGCCGCCCCAGGCCAGGCCGGCCACGCCCTGCACGCACAGCAGGTACCAGAAGTTGTCGGAAAAGATCCACAGCATCGGCAGCGCCGGGATCAGAAACGCGGTGGTCACCAGTACGATGCGGTTACCGAGATGGTCGGCGATATAACCCCAGCTGTTCAGGGTCAACAGTTGCATGACGATCGAGGCGGCCAGGTTGGCCATGAACTCGACGTAGCTGAAACCGAGATTACGCAGCATATGGACCGAGAAGTACGGCCCGGCGATCGCCACCGCGCCCTGCATGCTGGCCACGAACAGGGTGAAGCGGCGAAAGTTGCTGTCGGCGAGGGTGTTGCGGATCTCGAGCGCGACGGTCGCGAACGAGCGCCGCTCCGGTGCGCTTCGGCGTTCTTCGAAATCCGGCAGCCTGGCCAGCAGGCGCACCGCCAGGACGCGTCCGATCAGGGCGCTGGTGAACAGCACGACGAAACCGAGCGCGGTCAAATCGTAGACCGCGGCGGCATGCAATACCACGCCGCCCCCGGCCAGCGCGGCGAAGCTGGCCAGCGCGGTGAGGCGCGAGCGGTGCGCGAAATAGCGGCCGCGGCGTTCCTCCGGGACCAGCATCACCATCACCGCCCGCCATTGCGGCTGCACGAAATGGCCGCCGGCCTGGAAAAGCACGGCGGTCACGATCAGGATCGCTACCGCGTCCGCGGGCTGACGCGCGCAGAGCAGGACCAGCACCGCGATGGTTACGCTCTGGAACAGCGCGCCACCGACGATAAGGCCGATGCGACTGATCCCGCGTCGGCCCAGCCACACCGACAGCAGTTGCAACCACGGGCCGACAAACTGCGGCAGGGCGGTCACCCAACCGACCTGTTGCGCGGTGGCCTGGAGAAAGATCGCGAAGGCGCCGAGGTAGTTGTCGCACACGCCGCTCATGACCGAAGTCGCGACCGCTTCACGCTGCGACTGGCGCAGTGCGTGTCGCTGATCGCGGCTCAGGCGGGTGTTACGTTTCAAGCCGGCTCGCAGTGCCGGCGGCGGGCTGGTTCACGGGCCGGCAGAACATCGGCGGGGATCAAAAAAAATACTTGCATTGCGGAAAAAAAAGCACAATATACGCGCGCGATTTGCGACTGAACGGCGCACCTGCGGGCCAGCCTCAGCGCGACGGGCAGAGATAAGACATCAAGTTCAAACAAGGAACACAGCCATGACATTGGAAACCCAGAGTAGCGCTGAAGCAGAGGAACCTCCCTCGGGCCGGGCACGCGTTGCCCCTCGTTCGGCACGCGCACCCGCGCCTGCTGCATCCACCAATCCCGCCACTCCTCCCAATGTCATTTCGATTTCCGCCGCCAAGGCGCCGCGGATCCTCAAATCGAATCCTTTCGTCGTCAGTCCGACGGCGCGCGAATTCTACAAGGCCTGCTTCCCCGGATCGACCGCCCGTCAATGGAACGACTGGCGCTGGCAGCTGCGCGAAAGGGTACGCAGCGTGGCCGACCTCGAGCGGATCTTTGTCCTGAGCGACGACGAACGTGCCGCCGTAGCGCGCCACCAGGGCTCGTTGCCGGTCGGGATCACGCCGTATTACGCCAGCCGCATGAGTCGCGAAGATGCCTTTGAGCCGCTGCGCCGCACGCATATCCCGGTCGGCGACGAATACCTGCGTTCGCCGGGCGAAGCCGACGACCCGCTGGGTGAAGACCACGACACCTCGGTGCCGGGTCTGGTGCACCGCTATCCCGATCGGGTGTTGTTCCTCGCCACCGGTTTCTGTTCGACCTATTGCCGCTACTGCACCCGCTCGCGCATGGTCGGCGAGGCCGGTGGTGACTACCGCTTTGATCGCAACCAGTGGCAGGGTGCGCTGGACTATATCGCTGCCCATCCGGAGATCCGCGATGTGCTGTTGTCCGGCGGCGATCCACTGACCCTGTCGGACGATAAGCTCGACTACCTGCTCGGGCGCCTGCGCGCGATCAAGCACGTCGAGTTTATCCGCATCGGCAGCAAGGTCCCGGTGGTGGTGCCGCAGCGTATAACCCGGCAACTGACCCGCATACTGCGCAAATACCATCCGCTGTGGATGAGTATTCACTTTACGCATCCCGGCGAATTCAGCCCCGAGGTGACCGAGGCCACGGCGCGCCTGGCCGATGCCGGTATTCCCCTCGGTGGTCAGACGGTGCTGTTGAAAGGGATCAACGACGACCTCGCGGTGATGAAACAGCTCGTTCACGGCCAGCTCATGCGGCGGGTCAAGCCTTACTACCTTTACCAGTGCGATCCGATCACCGGTTCCGCGCATTTTCGCACGCCGGTGAGCAAGGGGCTGGAGATCATCGAAGGCCTGCGTGGACACACCACCGGCTACGCGGTGCCGACTTATGTCATCGACGCGCCCGGTGGCGGCGGCAAAATCCCGCTGCTGCCGGACTACGTTGTCGGCCGCGAGGGTAACGATCTGATCCTGCGCAACTTCGAAGGCAATACCTATCGCTATCCCGACTCGCCGCCGGCAATGACGGCAGCGACGCACGGTGATGACCTAACCCAGCTGCCGTCGTGAGCGGCTTCAGCATTGCCCTGGTCTACGATCTGCGTAGCGAATACCGCGCGCTCGGTTACAGCGCAGACGCGATCGCCGAGTTCGACTCCGAGGAAACCATTGACCTGATTGCCGAGTCGCTGGCCCGGCTCGGCCATCGCGTGACCAGGATCGGCAATGGCCGCGCGTTGGCGCGCTGCCTGGCCGACGGTTGCCGCTACGACCTGGTATTTTCGATCGCGGAGGGGCTCGGCGGGCGCGCGCGCGAAGCGCAGGTGCCGGCGCTATGCGAGTTGTATGGGCAGGCCTACGTGTTCTCCGACCCGCTGACCCTGGCGCTGGCGCTGGACAAAGGTGCGGCCAAGCGCGTGGTGCGCGAGGCCGGTATCGCCACCGCGCCGTTCGCCCTGGCGAGCAGCGCCGAGGTGTTGCCGGAGCTTGCGTTTGACTACCCGGTGTTCGTCAAACCGGTTGCCGAGGGCACCGGCAAAGGCTGCGAGCTCGCCTCGGTATGTCACGATCGTGCACAGCTGCTGGCCGCGGTGCGGGCATTGCATGCACGCTTCGAACAGGACGTGATCATCGAGCCGTATCTGTGCGGACGCGAATTCACCGTCGCCATCGTCGACCGCGGTGGTGTGCCGCAGGTCGCCGGCGTACTCGAGATCGCCTATAACAACGGCGCCGACGCCGGGGTTTATTCCTACCGCAACAAGGAAGCCAGCGAAACCCTGATCAGCTACGGCGTACCCGACGATGTTATCGCCGCCGGTGCCGTAGAGTGCGCGCTGGCCGCCTATCGCGCGCTCGAGTGCCGCGATGCCGGACGCATCGATATCCGCTGCGATGCCAATGGCCAGGCATTTTTTATCGAGGCCAACCCGCTGGCCGGCCTGCATCCCACGCATTCCGATCTGCCGATGGCGGTGATCCGCGCCGGGCACAGCTACGACTGGCTGTTGAACGCGATTGTCACCAGCGCCGCCGAACGCTACGGGCTTGCCGCCGACACCGGTCGCGCGCGTCGTGCACAGCGCCCGCTGGTGCCGGTGATGCACGCCGCGCTGTCTACTCGTGCCGACGAACTCGATACCCTGGAGACCGCCGAATTGGTTTCAGCCGCGCTCGAGCGCAGCGGTTACGCCAGTGAGATCGTGCGCTTCTCGGTCGCCGGCGACGCCGCCCACGAGCTCGCCCGGCGCGGCGCGCAGGTGGTGTTCAACCTGGTCGAAGCCATCGATGGCAAGGCCGTCGCCAGCGTGCTCGCGCCGTGGTCGCTGGAACGTGCCGGGCTGGCGTTCACCGGCAATCGGTTCGCGGCCAGCATCGCGACGGCGTCCAAACTCATGGCCAAGGGACTCATGCTGGCGCACGGCGTGCCCACGCCGGCCTTGATCGACGACGGCGGCAGCTATCGTGGCGCGGTGATCCTGAAGCCGGAATGGGAACACGGATCGCTGGGCATCGATGCGGCGTCGGTAGTACCGGCGGCGAACATGGCGCGCGAACTGGCCGAGCGCTCGGCGCGGTACCAGGAGCGCTTTTTCGCCGAAGCGTTCATCGCCGGGCGCGAGTTCAACGTGGCCGTCATCGAAACGGTCGGCGGACCGCGCGTGCTGCCGATCCAGGAAACCTTGTTCGTCGACTGGCCGGACGACCATCCGCGGATCGTGGATTTCGATGCGAAGTGGGCGCCGGACTCGGCGAACTACGTCCGGACCCCGCGCCGGTTCGGGCTGGAGAGCTGCGAAGCGGCTCTCGCCGAGCGCCTCGGCGCATGCGCGCGGCAGGTGTGGACGGCATTCGGACTGTGCGGTTACGCGCGCATCGATGTGCGCGTCGATGCCGCCGAACAACTCTGGGTGATCGATATCAACGCCAACCCCGGACTCGGCCCGGACGCCGGATTCGTTGCCGCGGCGGCGGCTGCCAGCCTCGATTTCGATAGCGTGGTCGGGACCCTGGTCGATGCCGGTCTGCGGCGCGCCGCTTGATGCTGCGCATACGCAAGATCACCGACGCCCGCTCGCCGGCCAACCGCCGTGCGATCAGCGAAGCGCAGCGCATCATGCGCGCGCAGTTCGCCGACATGGACCCCGCCGATATCGAGAAACTGCCGGCCCAGATCGAAGACCCGCTGACGTATCGATTCGTCAGCGAACTGTTCGTCGCCGACGATTCGCACGATCATCCGCGCGCTTTCGCGCTGTTGCTGATCGCGCCCGATCTCAAGTTCGCCTATCTCGATACCATCTCGGCGGCACCGGAAGAAGATGGCGGTGGGATCGGCGCGGCGCTGTATGAAGCGGTGCGCGACGAGGCGCGCGCGGTCGGCGCGCAAGGCCTGTACTTCGAGTGTCTGCCCGATGATCCGCTGCTGAGTCCCGATGCCGAAACCCGCGCGCAGAATATCGCGCGGCTGCGTTTCTACGAACGTTTCGGTGCAAGGCCGATTACTGGTACCGCGTACGAAACCCCGATCACCCCCGGCAGCAGCGATCCGCCTTACCTGGTGTTTGACGGACTCGACAAGTATTCGCTGCCGGGCGTCACGAAGCTGCGCGCGATCATCGCGCGCGATCCTCGAACGCAAGTACGGCGATCTGTGTCCGCCCGACTACGTAGCCATGGTGTTGCGTTCGATACGCGGGCGCTCGTTCGGACTGCGGGTGCCGCGCTACACCGGCACGGTCGCTGATGAACCGGCAGGAACTGAACAGCCTGCCCCGATCCCCCTCATCGTCAACGAGGATCATGATATCCACCATATGCGCGACCGCGGTTACGTCGAAGCACCGGTGCGCATCTCCGGCCATATCCTGCGCGAGTTCGCCCGCACCCAGCCTGTTCCGCGCCGACCCCGGTGCGCACTTCGGCGAACGCCACATCCGCGAAGTGCACGACGGCGGCCTGGTCGAGTTCATCAAGCGCGCCTGCGCTGAAACGCCGGTGGAGAAATCGCTCTACCCGTACGTGTTTCCGATCCGCAATCCCGATCGCAAACCACGCGACCGCTCGGTGCTGGCCGGTTACTACTGTATCGACACCTTCACGCCGCTCAATCGCAACGCTTACCCGGCCGCGCGCGGGGCGGTCAACTGTGCGCTGACCGCCGCCAGCCTGGTGCACAAAGGCGCGCCGCTGGCTTATGCCCTGGTGCGGCCACCCGGCCACCACGCCGAACGGCGCGCCTTCGGTGGCTTCTGCTATTTCAATAACAGTGCGGTTGCCGCCCAGTACCTCTCGCACCACGGCCGCGTGGCGGTACTCGACATCGATTACCATCACGGCAACGGCACCCAGGATATCTTCTACCAGCGCGCCGACGTGCTGACCGTTTCGATCCACGGCCATCCCAGTTTCGCCTACCCCTATTTCAGTGGGTTTGCCGGCGAGACCGGTCGCGGTCCGGGCGCCGGTTACAACCTCAACCTGCCATTGCCGGAGGTGGTTACTCCGGAGCGTTATCGCGAGATACTCGCGCGCGCCCTGCGGCGCATTTCGCGCCATCAGCCCGACTACCTGGTCCTTGCCCTGGGTCTCGATACCGCCAAGGAAGATCCGACCGGCACGTGGACGAACCGGGCGCGCGATTTTCGCCTCATCGGCGAGATGATCGGCGCGCTCGGATTACCGACCACCGTTGTGCAGGAAGGCGGCTATCTGGTTCGCACCCTGGGGATCAACGCGCGTAACTTTTTTGCCGGCCTGGCCGCGGCCAGCGCGCGCACACCGCAGCGTACGCCAGTGGCAAAACCAACGCTTGAGGCCAGTGATCTGGCGCTCGAATTCCGTGACGCGGTGTTTGCCGAGGACGTCGCCCGGATCAGACAACTGGTCACCATGAGCGGCGTGTTCAATGCCGAAGAAACCGCCATCGCCTGCGAACTCGCCGAACAGCGTATCGCGATGGGGCGGGCGTCCGGCTACGAATTCGTGTTTGCCGAACAGGGTGGTGAGGTTATCGGCTACGCCTGTTACGGACCGATCGGGGGCACCGAGGGGCGCCACGATCTGTACTGGATCGTAGTCAGTCCGGCCGGTCAGCGCCTCGGCGTCGGTGCGCAGCTGGTCAGGCGCGTGGAAACAGCGGTGCGCAGTGCCGGCGGCCGGCGGATTTATGTGGACACCTCGAGCAGCGAGCCCTATGTCGCGGCGCGACGTTTTTATCGACGCATGGGTTACCGGGTCGCGGCCGAACTGGATGGTTTCTACTCGGAGCGTGACGGCAAGGTGATCTTCGTGCGCGATCTCGAGCCTGCCTGAACGCGGGGTCGCCGCCGCCAGCGGCGGTTTTCGTTTTTACGCCGCGCCCAATACCGGGCTGACGGCCGCCGACGCTTCGTCCTCTCGGCGGATCCCGGACGCGGTCCAGCGCGTCACCATGTGGACCAGGTCGTCGGCGTTTACCGGTTTGGTCAGGTAATCATTCATGCCGGCGTCAATACAGATCTGACGGTCTTCGGCGAAGGCGTTGGCCGTCAGTGCGACGATCGGGACCTTGCGTCCCGCCATCCCTGCCGCACCGGCGCGTAGCCGACGGGTCACTTCCAGACCATCCATGTCAGGCATGTGCCAGTCCATCAAAACCATATCGAAATCGCGCTCGGCGATCAGGGTGAGTGCGCTGGCGCCATTGACGGCAATGTCGGAGGTGTAGCCCGCATGCGCAAGCAGCCCGCAGACGATGGTCTGGTTGAGGAGATCGTCTTCGACCACGAGTACGTGGACGCCGCCGGTGTCGATCGGTGCGGGACTCGACCGCGGGCGGCGCGTCAGGGGGCGCGGATCGGCGCCCGCACCCGGTGAACTGACCCGGGTCAGACAGCTCACCAGGGCGGGACGCAGTACCGGTTTGACCAGGTGGCGCTGGAGTTTGAAATGCCGACACGGCGAATCGGCGCCGTGGGATTCGCTGTTGGTCATGCCGATGATCCGCGCCGGGTCGAGCGTCGCCTGCGCGCATTCGAGCAATTCGCTGGCCGCCGGCGCATCGCAGTTGATCAACAGCCAGCGGCCGGCCGGCGCGGATTCCGAATCGTGCAGCCAGGCGACCAGGTCGGCTCGCGACTGGCAACGCCGCGCGTTACAGCCGAGTCGATCGAGCAGCGCCGCCAGCGCCTCGGCGCTGGTTTCGTGAGGTTCGAACCAGGCCACCCGGTGGCGCGCGTGGGTGGCAGGGCCGAAACGTTCGTCACCGTGTGGCAGGGACAGGTGCATATCAAAGCGCGAACCGGCACCGAGTTCACTTTCGACCGTGATGCGGCCGTGCATGGCCTCGACCAACTGGCGGACGATGGCCAGCCCCAGGCCGCTGCCACTGAAGCGACGGTCACTGCCGGTGTCAACCTGGCTGAACGGTGCAAACACCTGCCCCAGCGCTGATTCCGGTATGCCGATGCCGGTGTCAATGACGCTGATCACCACGGTGTCGTCATCTGCGCCGGCCGCAATCCGCACGGTGACCTCGCCACGGACGGTAAACTTCACCGCATTGCCGAACAGGTTCAGCAGCACCTGGCGTAACAGCGCCGCGTCGCCGCGACGCCACATCGGTAGCATCGGATCGACGATCACGGCCATGCTCAGACCCTTGATACGCGCTGCTACTGCCGCGGTAGCGACCGTGGCATCGACGCACTCGAGCAGATTGAAGTCCTCGTTCGAGACCTTCAGCGCGCCGGCCTCGATGCGCGACAGATCGAGGATCCCTTCGATCAGGTGCAGAAGATTCGAACCGCTGTGTTTGATCGCATCGATCAGATGCTGTTCCTTGTCATTCTGAGTACGCACGGTTTCCAGCAGTTGAGCGGCGCCGATGACGGCATTCAGCGGCGTGCGCAGCTCGTGGCTCATACTGCCGAGAAATCTTGATTTCGCCAGCGAGGCGGCTTCGGCCTCGTCGTGGGCTATTTTCAGGGCATCGACCGTCCGGGACAGGCGCAGCTCGGTTGTGAGCAGTGCTTTAATCGTTTCGTGCGCATTGCGCCCCACGACCAGCAACATCACCATGCCCGCGAACACCGCGAATGCCGTGACGTGTTTGACGGGATCCGGTGAGGCGGTTAGAGCGATGCCGGTCGGCATCAGCGCCGAGGATATAAACAAGAGCATCGATGGCAGGTGCGCCGACAACGACGTCATCGCCACCGCGGACACGCTGAACAGGGTCACGATCAACAGCATCGCCGTGTTGCCGGTCGCCGTTGCCATCATGGTCGCCGGGCCGAACGCCCAGCTCGCGCCGGCAGCGGTTGCGCTGATCATGAATAACACCGCCCAGCCCGTGCTGTGGGCAAGATCGGGCTGCCGTCTCCGGTAGACCCAATGCAGCACATAACGGGCGGCGGCGATCAGCAGCAAGACGTACAGCCACGCCATCATCGGCCCGCGCGGCAGGAAGGACAACATCAGGCTGTGGAAAAACAAGGTCACGACAACGGTCAGGACGACGTTCAGACGCAGCCGTGAGTAGCCCAGCGCGAGCAGCTTGGCCTGCACTTCATCGTGCAGGGCGGCGCTCGCCTTACGCTCATCGACGCCGGCCACGACAGCGTTCGGCTCGGCCTGCGTATCGATTTTTTTAGTTCGCGACATTACCCTCGCTCACGCACGGCCGCGCCGGGCTGGCGGCGGGCCTCTATGCGAATAGCGGGTCACGGACGGTATTTCTTGAGCGCCGGCGCGGCGTCGAGAACACCGCAGCGGGTCAGGGAGGCGGGTAACGCGGCGCCGCCGCGGCGGCGCACACGTTGAGTTCGCGAACGAGGTTCAGGCGCTGAGCTTGCTGCGGGCGCGCTCGATGCCGCCCTTGTAGACGCCCTCGATCAGCTTGATGACGTCGGCCTCCGGCGCGCCAGCCGGCTCAAAGGTGCTCGACCAGTCGACGGTCGATTTACCCGCGCCGCTGTCCGAGACTTTGACGGTCGAGACGTAGTTTTTTACCGGCAGTGGGCAGTCGTTGATGATCGAGTAACTGAACACCCGCGCTTTGTCGTCGTGGCTCTCCAGCCGCTCGACGATCTCGCCGCCGCCGACCAGCGCAATCGTGCGCACCGCGCCCACGCCCTCGCCGGCGAGGGTACAGCCCGCAATCATTTCGTTCGGCTCGAGTCCGCCGAAATCACTCAGGATCCCCCACACGTCCGCGGCGGGTGCCGCCACGGTCTCAGTCACGCTTACTTTGGTCATGGTCTTCTCCGGGTTTTATTTTTTCGCAGCCACGTATTGTGCCGATTGGCGGCGGAGTCGCAAGTTACCCGATCGAGGGCGGGTGCTGGCGGCGTCTGTTACAGCTCGGGCGTGGTGGCCGCGCGATGCGTATTAAGGAAATCGGCAATGTGCTGTAACGCCGCGCCCGCCGTTGGCAGGACGTGGTCGAACAATTGCCACACATGGACCATGTCCGGCCACAGTTCGAGCTCGGCTTTCGCGCCTTCAGCGCGAGCCTTGTTCACGTAGCGGATGGCGTCGTCGCGCAGCATCTCGCTGCTGCTGGCCTGCACCAGCACCGGTGGCAGGCCGGAAAGTCGACCGTGGATCGGCGACAGCACTGGATGCTGCGGACGCATACGGGTGGTGAGCAGGGTCATCCAGGCCAGCGCGCCTGGTGGTACGCGCATCAGCCGTCCGAGGGCCGGGCCAAGCAGCGCATCACTGGCGATATTGGCGCGCAGGCTCGGACTCTGAAACGTGCTGTCCGTGGCCGGCGACAGCGCCACCGCGGCGGCCGGTGGCCGCACGGCGCGATCGCGGATCCAGGCCAGCAGAACCAGGGTCAGGTTGCCACCGGCCGAATCGCCGGCGATGTAAACATCGCGCGCCGGCGTATTGCCGTCCGGTCCGTGCTCCAGGATCCAGCGGTATGCGGTCCGGCAGTCTTCTACCGGCGCCGTGCGCGAATGTTCCGGCAGCAGACGGTAGTCGATAGCCAGTACCGCCACCCCGGCGCGGTGGCTGAGCGCGCTGGTTATGGCACGGTGACTGGCGGGACTGCCAAGGGTGAACGCACCGCCATGGATATACAGCAGGCGCCGTTCGGGATCGGCCTGCGGCGCCATTACCCATTCGGCTGCGACGCCGTCGGCGCTGACCTCGACCACTTTGACCCCTAACACGTCCGGATCCGACGGCGTGCCGGCAAACCCCTGGTTAGCGAGTTCGCGTGCGACGGCGAGGCGCCGGCCGAACGGTGCGCGGCGTGTGCGCGTGCGCATGTCCTCAATCAAATCCAGGACTGCCTGCTGGCCGCCGACCGCGTCGGTCGGAACGCTAAGCACGGACGCAGCCGGCTGGTCGTAACGCGCCAGGTCCTGGCCGCGCAGAAACATCCGCGCGAACAACCACAGCCCGAGCAGTACCAGACCGTTCACGAACAGCAGGTATACGAATAGCCACATGGTGATTGTTGTGCTCCCGGGTCAGACCAACCAACGCGGCACGACCGATGATGATGACGTGGGCACTGGTAGATATCGACATGGTCCCGACGACACCGCGCTGCGCACCTGGCTTCGATCTTACAGGCAATCGCACCGTGACCTGAGGGCCGTTCACCCGCCGGCGCGTGTTCTGGCGCGTACTCGAGCGATCACCTATGCTGGGTTTCCTCGCGGAGGAAAACCATGGCAGCCCGGACCGAGCGACGCAGTTTCTGGACCTGGGGTTACGTATCCGACGAACCCAGCGAGGGCGCGCGCGCCGCCGCCGCCGCCGGACTTGCTCGGCGGCTCGGCGCGGTCGTCGAACCGCCACCGATCCCGGACATCGACCACATCGCGCTCAGGCCAGCGCGGCTCGAGGTGCCCGGTCAGCTTGCCGACTGGACCAGTACGGCGCACCACGAGCGCGTTACGCATACCTACGGCGGGCATCCGCTGGAGCTGTTGAGTGCGCTGCGCAGCGAGTTTATCGATCCCCCCGACGCCGTCGCTCACCCGCGCAGCGAAGACGAACTCGAGGCGACCCTGGCGTGGTGCGATCAGCACGGCCATACGGCGATCCCCTACGGTGGCGGGACCTCGGTCGTGTGGGGTGTCAACGTGCCCCGCGCATGCGAGTCGGCGGTCACTATCGATCTGGACAACCTCAACCGGGTCATGGAAATCGACGAAGTTTCGCGTGCCGGGCGTTTCCAGGCCGGCATCCTGGGACCCGATCTCGAAGCGGCACTGAAACCACACGGACTGACCCTGCGCCATTTTCCGCAGAGCTTTCCCTGGTCAACGGTCGGCGGCTGGGTCGCGACGCGCTCCGGCGGCCATTACGCCACCAATCACACCCACATCGACGATTTTGTCGAGTCGACGCGCATGCTGTCACCAGCCGGCTGGTTCGAATCGCGGCGCCTGCCCGGCAGCGGTGCCGGGCCGAGTCCGGACCGGCTCGTGATCGGCTCGGAAGGCACGCTCGGCATCATCAGCGAATGCTGGCTGCGCTTACAGAAGCGCCCGACTTTCCGCGCAACCGCCGGTGTGTTGTTCCCGTCCTGGGCGTCCGGCTGCAGTGCGGTAAGGCATATCGTGCAGGCTAAATTGTGGCCGGCTAATCTGCGCATCCTCGACCCGGTCGAAGCCGGCAACAATGCCGGGCTGGACGGTCGCCAGGCGCTGGTGATCATCGGTTTCGAATCGTCCGACGTTGCGCAGGGCGCCAATATCAATGCGGCCGTCGCCATTGCGCGCGAGTGCGGCGGCTTGATTGCCGACGAGGAGATCCTGATCGACGATGGCCAGGGCCGGGTAACCGGTCGTGAAGGTGCCGTGGGTGCGTGGCGCAATGCCTTCATCGGTGTCAACGCCGGCTTGACCGCCGGTCTTGGCCTGCTCGCCGACACCTTTGAGACCGCAATCACCTGGGACCGCTGGCCGCAATTCGACGCCACGGTGCGCGAACGCGTCGGCCGTGTACTGCGCGAAACGATGGGCGACAGCGCCGTACTGTCGTGCCGTTTCACCCATGTCTACCCCGACGGCCCCGCGCCTTATTACTCATTCAGCGGCGTCGCACCACGCGGCGGTGAAGCGGAAATCTGGCGGGTCATCAAGCAGGAAGCGACCGCGGCACTCGTCGACGCCGGCGGTACCGTGACCCATCACCACGCTGTCGGTCGTCTGCACGCCGAAGGCTGGGCACGGCAACGTCCGGCCCTGTTCGGTGACGTACTGCGCGCGGCCAAGCGCACGCTCGATCCGAACGGGATCCTTAATCCCGGCGTACTCCTCGACGCCTGACAGGCTGGTGAAAAACTACTGCGGAGGCCGTGCGCGGCGTTGCGGGTTCGGCAGCCAGCCTCATTTACACCAGTAAACTCCGGTCCTCGTCTCGCCCGCGCCTTGCGCCCGACCTTCCTCGCGACGTTTTTCACCAGCCTGCCCAGGCTGGTGAAAAACTACTGCGGAGGTCGTGCGCGGCGTTGCCTGTAGATCCGCAGCCCGCACGTTGGCGGCGCCGGCGTAAACCATGCAGAGCGTTTCAAACGGGCCGGATTCGATCGCGCACCGGCAATATTTTCGCCGAAACGGTGCTCAGCACTGATCCAGATCAGGTAAACCCGTGAAATACGCATGACCCGGTCCATGGCTCGGCGGCACCGTGCATTCTCAACTAGGGTTAAAGCTTATGAATCAGTTTTGGAGGACTGTTCAAGTATCACAACGATTCAACAATCACCCAAGGGGAGAAGAAGTTATGCCTGTAGGAAAACAACTCGGAAAATTCAAGGGATCGTTCTCGAGCGTTGCCATCACCGATCGTAACCGTGACGTCGATACGGTCGTAGGCTCCTATATGGCCAAGGTCACCGGAGACATTGCCGGTACGGCCAGCGGCACCATGACATTCACCGGCAGCAATGAGCGAGGTCTGCTGAAAGACCTTGGCATGGGCTATCTCGATTCCGGCGAAGCTGCGCCGTATACCGCACAGGGCGTCTACTGGGCCACCAAGCAGGGCAACTGGGAAACCCGCGCCGCGGTCATCATGGGCGATCAGATGATGGTCGTAGAGGGACAGATCAAGATGTCCGCTGACGGCTTCGCAACCAGTGGCGGTGTGTTTGCTTTGACCTGAATCCACCAACAATCAACTAATAACGTCGCCGCCGCAGCCATTGCTCGGCGCGCCCGGTCCTGCAGGGTGCTTAAGCGACGGAAATTCGACCCGCAGCGCGCGGGTTTCTTTTTGCCTGCGAGGGCGGCCACTCCATCCGAACGGAACGGTTGCTCTCAACGTCAGGCTCGATGCGCGATGATCACTATTTGCGGCGTCGCGGCGGCGGCGAGCCGGTCAGGAGAATACGCGCGTGTTGGCTGCACACAGCAAGCGCCGCACGCAGATCCTCGCCGCGTCGCGCCGCAATCCGGCACACCACCCCGGCGCTGTTCGGCAATGCGGCTGCTGCGGCGTACAGCGCCTCCCGCCGGGAGGCCGCGATTGCATCCATCGCAAGTTGCAGGGCAGCCGTGATTTCTGCGTGGCGGGTGTGCAGATGCGGCGCGGCGACGACAAATAAACCTGTCGCGCGCCACGGCACGTTGTCGATGCGCAGCGACCTTGCAAAGTCGCTGCCGGCTACGGCGACACGATCCGCGAACAGCAGTCGTCCCTGCGGTGAAATCACTTCCAGGTTGTTGCTGTAATTGTCGAACGGTGTGTCGTTGCCGTCAGGGTCATGGCTCATGTATCCATCGGCAATGACCAGCGTTGCGCAGGTGTCGAGCTCAGCGACGATATGCTGCTGCAGACGCGCGCCGGGAAAAAGAATCAGCGGTTCCGGCAAATATTCCAGAAAGGCATCGCGGCTGACCTGCAGTCGCACGTTCTGGATCGTGGCAGGGTAGCCGCGGGCGGCATGCACGATGGTCGCCGCCTGGGTCGTCACGTGCACGGCCGCGCCGGGTTCGAGCCTAACCTGCTGAGCAAGTTGCTCGCCGCCGAACAGGCCGCCGGATCCCGACTGCAGCAGCACGGTCGCTATGCCGCGCGGGCGATCGTCGAACCAGAACGGCTTGAGGAAGGTATACGGATAGCGTACTCGGCGCTGAACAACCCGGGTGCAGCCGTCCGCGTCCGGCGCAAACGCCAGCTCGAGCTGCGCCGAAAACCTGTCTGTTACGGCGTTCACCTGAAGTCGTTTTCGCGAGCGTTTAACGGAACAACACGTGGTGTTTCAGCAGCGCGACGATGGCGTCGACGCCGTCACCGGTATGGCAGTTGGTCAACACCACCGCTCGGTCGCCACGCACCATGCGCGCTTCGGCTTCCATCATCGCCAGATCGACACCAACATGGGGCGCCAGGTCGGTTTTGTTGATCACCAGAATGTCGCACTGGACCACGCCCGGGCCGCGTTTGCGCGGTATATCACCGCCGCCGGCGACGTCGATAACAAACAACCAGTAGTCGACCAGATCGAGCGAGAACGTGGAGGCCAGGTTGTCGCCGCCGCTTTCGATCAGGATCAGCTCGAGCCCCGCATAGCGGGCGTCGAGTTCGCTCGCCGCGGCCATGTTCAGGGTCGGGTCTTCGCGGATGACCGTGTGCGGACAGGCGCCGGCTTCCACCGCCAGCACCCGTACCGGGTCGATCAGTCCGCTGCGTCGGACCCGCTCGGCGTCTTCCCTGGTAACCAGATCGTTGGTGATCACGGCCAGCTCGACTCCCTCAGCGGCGAACGCCGGCAGCAGCCGCTCGACGAGCGCAGTTTTGCCCGATCCAACCGGTCCACCGATGCCGACCCGCGCTGCAGCAGCATGCAGCGGTCCACGCCCGGCTGTGTCTGCCGTTCGAGTGCTCATCTGAGCAGGTACTTCTGATAGAACGGGACCTGCGTCGCCGGCTCGCAGGCCAGCAGGGAGCCGTTGGCACGCACTTCGAAGGTTTGCGGATCGACCGCTATGTCCGGCATCGCATCGTTATGCAACATGTCGCGCTTGGACAGTGTGCGTACCGAGGTAATCGGCACGAAGCGCTTTTGCACGCCGAGCTTGCGGTGGGTGTCGGCCTCAATCGCCAGCCGCGAAACAAAGGTTACGCCGAGGTGGTGTTTGGCGGTGCCGATCCCGCCCCACATCGGTCGCTGTACGATCGGTTCGGCGTTGATGGTCGATCCGTTACCGTCGCCCATCGCCGCCCACGCCACGAAACCGGATTTGATCACGAGCCAGGGTTTGACCCCGAACGAGGCCCGTGGCCACAACACGATGTCGGCCATCTTGCCCGGCTCGAGCGAGCCGACGTGATCGGCGATGCCGACCGCACGCGCCGGATTGATCGTATATTTCGCGACATAACGTTTGATGCGCTCGTTGTCAGCGCGCGCCGTCCGTTCCTCCGGCAGACGCCCGGTGCGTTCCTTCATGACCGCGGCGAGCTGCCAGCATTTCGCGATGTTTTCCGCCAGCCGACCCATGCCCTGGGTATCGGTCGCGAAGATCGAGATGGCGCCCATATCGTGCAGGAAATCTTCGGCGGCCATGCTCTGCGGCCGAATCCGGCATTCGGCGAACGCGACATCTTCCGGAAGATTGAAGTTCATGATGTGCGCCAGCATCGTCATCGGCACCCCCTCTTCGAGGGCGAGCGGCGTAAACGGATTGGTCGGGTTGGTCGAAGACGGGATCACGTTTGTGTACGCGTTGACCTTGAGGATATCCGGCGAATGGCCGCCGCCCGCGCCCTCGACGTGATACATGTGGATCACGCGCCCCGCGACCGCCGCGAGCGTGTCTTCGCAATAACCGAACTCGTTAATCGTGTCGGTATGGATATGTACAGCAAAGTCGTTGCGGTCGGCGGCGATCAGCGAGCCATTGATGGCTGCCGGGGTGGCGCCGAAATCTTCGTGGATCTTGACCCCCAGACCGCCGCCGGCGACGGTTTCCTCGGTGGCGCCGGGATCGGAGGCGCCGCGGCCGAGAAAACCGAAGTTAAGACAGTATTCGTCGGCGCCGCGAATGAGCTGCCCCATGACGTTCGGTCCCGAGCAGGAAATGTCGAAATGGGGCCCGGGCGACATCCCGATCATGGTGGTGCAGCCACCGGCGAGGGCGTGTTCAGCCTGCTGCGGACAGAGAAAATGTGCGTGTCCTTCGATACCGCCGGCGGTAGCCACGAAAAAGTCGCCGTGCACGATGGTCGTATTCGGGCCGCACAGCATGCCGGCGTCGACGCCATCCATCACGTCGGGGTTGCCGGCCTTGCCGACCCCGACGATGCGGCCGTCGCGGATACCGATGTCGGCTTTGATGATGCCGAGCACTGCATCGATGATGGTGCAGTTCTGAACGCACATGTCGAGCGCGCCGGCGGCATAGCTGCCGCGCGGGTGGAAGCCCTCGCCGTCGCGCATCGATTTGCCGGCGCCGGCGGTCAGTTCGTCGCCGTAGCTGGTGTGGTCGTGTTCGATCTCGGCCAGCAGGTTGCTGTCGGCGAGGCGAAACATGTCGCCGGTGGTCGGGCCGTAAATCGCCGCATAGTCTTTGCGTGGAATGGTTGCCATCATGCTTACTCCTTCAGCATCCGCGATAGCCGCGTTCGCGCGCTGTTGCGATCGCAGCCTCACGTACCGTCGGGTCATCGAGCGCGCCGTTGGTCAGATCGGCGAACCCGGATACCACCCGCGCGCCGGCCAGGGCCACCAGCCGCACGGTTTTCGCGATGCCGGGTTCGAAGCGCACGCCGATCCCCGAAGGGCTGTCCAGACGCATGCCGAAGGCGCGCGCGCGATCAAATTCAAGGGCGCGGTTGGTTTCGAAGAAGTGCGCGTGGCTGCGGACCTGGATATCGCGATCGCCGCAGTTGCGGACCTCGAGTTCGAGCGTCTCGCGGCCGCGATTGAGTTCGATCTCGCCGTCCGCCGGAATAATTTCGCCGGGCTTGATGTCATCGATCCCAGGCGCGATCGGTGCAAACACGACCATCATTTTGGTGCCTTCCGGGAACGCGCCCTCGGCGCAGATCACCTGGATCATCGCGGCCACTCCGGGCATCACGTCGGCAGCGGTGAGACGCTTGCCGGCGTTGTCGATAATCTCCTCGTAGGGCACCCCGCGGCGCGCGGCGTGCATCATTTCGTCGGTAATGAGTGCGATCGCTTCGGGGTGACTGAGGCGTACGCCGTCGCGTTCGTTGCGACGCGCGAACTCCGCGGCGGTAAATATCGTCAGTCGCTCGAGCTCGGTCGGGGTGAGGTTCATCATGGTTGTGGCCTCCTTGATGTTTGGCGCAGGCGCGCGCTTAAGCCGTGGTCAGGTAGCGAACAGGGTGTGGTCGCGCGCCGCGTGGCGCATGATCGCGATCTCGGCGAGCGGATTGAACGCGCTCAGGGCCGGCGTTGATGGCAGCGGCGTTGCCGCGAGCTGCGCGATCTCGGGGAGCAACGCCGTGACGATTCGCTGCTGGGTGAGGGCGCCGAGATGGCCGAGACGTACACACGCCGTGCACAACACGCTCACGAAGCCGTAGCCGGACAGCAACGCGGCGCAAGCTTCGTCGAGCCCGATACCGCGCCACATGCTGCCT
The DNA here is from genome assembly GCA_942490995.1 of uncultured Gammaproteobacteria bacterium. Lineage (GTDB taxonomy): Bacteria > Pseudomonadota > Gammaproteobacteria > UBA981. Next base: position 10,246 of record CALOBG010000036.1, on the reverse strand, counting down.
TCGACCAGTGCGCGGTGTCCGTGCAGCGTGCCGGCGGAAACCAGTTGCCGCAGGGCTGCGGCGCCTGGCGTATCGAGGTGAACGTGGGTGGTCAGCAGGGCGGCGCCGGCGCGCTTTGAACCGACCCGTTCAGCGGGAGCGAGCAGGGTTGCTTCCAATTCGTTGTCGAGCGCAGTCAGGGCGTCGGCATCGCCGTTGGCGAGCCAGCTCATGCGCACGGCGACGCGGTCGAAGGGCGCCCAGCGACAGCGCAGCATGGCGGCGATAATGTCGGGCAGTGATGCTCTACTGGCGATGGCGTCGTCGAGCAGACCTTCCAGACCCGAGGAATAGGCGAACGCGCCGGTCGGGAACTGACCGTCGCCGTGTTGCAACAGCGCCAGCAATTGTATGGACGTTAGCGGGCGCGAGTACACGAGCGTTCAGGATGTTTCGACGACCTGGATCCGGCCTTGATCCAGCAGCGGCCGCAGACGCGCGGTGTACAGGGTGACCGGTCCGTCGCGCGCGACGAGCAAATCGGCGCCGTCGAACTTCACTTTCCAGTGCAGGTTGCCGGCGTTGTAACCGAGTTCCAGTGCCGCTTCCGCGTCTCTCGGGCGTAGCCGCAGCCACGCCTGTTCGCCAAGGCGAACCACGATCGCATGCTGCGCTTCGAGCAGCAGGACCGCGCCATCGGCGAGTCGGACATCCCGTGGCAGGGCGATAGCGCAATCGCTGCCCTGGTCCCCGCTTACCCGTAGCCGCCGTCGCCCCACGTCCTGTGTAGCGAGCGTGAGGTATTCGAGCGTGCCGTGATGGCTGATATCGTGGAGCCGCTCGGCGATTTCCGGTTCGGCGGCGTAGCCGATGATGTCATTCAACTGGAGCACGATACGGTTCCATCTGTAGTGCGACACCCGCGAGCAGGGCAGGCAGTCATCATGCACCGATGTGCCGCACAGGTGCCAGCGCAGCACCGCGCAGTAAGCTCATCGCCGGTCCCAACTGTATGTCCCAAATGGATTCCAACCTTGTTGATCTCCGATCGAGGATCTATCGATCCACGGTGCGCATGCTGGCGATCCGGGTCTTGAGTTCCTGACGTACGATCAGCCAACGTTGCTTTTCTTCCACAGGCAGCATTTCGAATTGTTGATCGAAATGATCGAGCGTGGCGCTGATCAAAGGGATCAGCGAGAACGCGCGTATTTGATCGGGGAGTTCGGCGTATTGCGTGGCGAGGCGTCTCAAGAGACCGACAATGGCCTCGACGAACCGCGATCTCAGCACCGGGTCGACTGCTTCAGTATTCGAACCGAGTTCTCGCGCACCGCGCTCCAGGTAATCTTTGTACAGGCCAACGGCGATCCAGGCGTGACCGGCTTCGTTCGCGCGGACCATGTCGAGCGCTTCCTCGAATTTTTCATCGGCGAACAGCAGGCACAACTCCAATCGTTCTTCGCCGCGCGATGCGAACAGCAGGTCGATCTTCTCGCCCATACGATCAAGCGGGTAAGCCGGACTGTCGGGGCTGTAGTCCTGCGCCGGAAACCACCTCGGGCCCGAGTCATCGCGTAGCATGCGCTGGCTGGCAACCGCCGCGGCGAAGCCGGCAATTATCACGAACAGGATCGTAAATCGGACGGGCATGGCGGTCGCGCTCGAGGAGTGTGCGGTAAACTGTAACCCAGAATCGTGCCCTGAAGCGTCGAAGTTGAATCGCCGAGTGCTGTCAGACGCAACCAGCTTGATCCCTCAAACAATAATCCCGGCTTCGCGCAAGCTATCGCGCTCAGCTTGTTCGAGGCCGATTTCACTCAGCACTTCGTCAGTATGCGACCCAAGTAGCGGTGCCGGAGAACCAGCCGCGGACGGCGTTCGATCGAAACGCGCAGGCGGGGCGGGTTGGCGCATACGCCCGGCTTGCGGATGATCGGTTTCGACGATGGCTCGATTGTGCTGGATCTGTGGATCGGTAATTACCTCTTCGAGCGAACTGACCGGGCCGGCCGGGACGTCTTCCGCGACCAGCCGTTCGAGTATGTCTGCGGCGCGCCACTTGCTGAATTCCGCGACCAGGATCTCTTCGAGCACCACCACATTCTTGATTCGAGCGCCGAGCGACTGAAAGCGCTCGTCGGCGAGCAAATCAATGCGGTTCAACGCGCGCGTCAGGCCCTGAAACTCCGACTCGGAGGCGGCCAGTACAACCAGTGCGCCATCGGCGGTTTCGCGCAGTCTGTAGATGTCATATAGCGCCGCCGCGGTGTCGACACCCTCGCCGATCATGGTGTGCGCGATCATGCCGTCACACCAGAAGAACGCCAGGCCGGCGTCGATCATCGAGATTCGAACATGCTGACCGCCGCGGCCGCGTTCGCGTGCAAACAGGGCTGCGGTGATCGCCTGAGCCGCGGTATAAGCGGTCGACTTGTCACAAACAATGTTGCGCACGAGATCAACCGGACCGCTACCGCCCGGTAATCGCTGGATCGCGATAAAACCGGTCAGCCCCTGAATGACCGGGTCATAAACGCGCCTGTCAGCGTACGGACCGGAATCGCCAAAGCCGCTGATGGAGACGTAAACGATGTTCGGGTTTACGGCCCGGATCTGCGTTTCACCGAGGCCGAGCCGTTCCATGGCTCCAGGCCTGAAGTTCTGCACGAACACGTCGGCTTTGCGGATCAGTTTCTTCAGTACTTCCTGACCGCGTGGTGTCTGCAGGTCCAGGGCAACCGAGCGCTTGCCGCGGTTCGCATTGGCGAAAAGCGCCGAGATGCCGCCCCGCGCAAACCACGGTGAACGGGTGATATCGCCGCTTGCAGGGGGCTCGATTTTGATCACGTCGGCGCCCTGATCCGCCAGCATCATGGTGGCGAGCGGGCCGGAAATCACAGCGGAACAATCGATTATACGAACGCCTTCCATCGGTCCTGGCATGCGGGTCTCCATTCCTGATCGCGTAAGCTCAATATACGGCTTTTCGCGATTAGTGGCTCCGGACACCCGCACGCGCGCGACTCAGAAAGGTGGAATGTCCCCATTATCCTGTCCGGACAGGTGGGCGCTGCTGTCATCGACGACCGCCTCGGAGACTACCAGGAGCGCTGCGAACCAGCACGGCCGACACGGTTGAAGACGGGCCTGCGATCGCGACCGTTACCTTTACTGAGTGGCAAAGCATTCGATTCGCGGTAACTTATACTCACCAATGACGCCACCTCGCAGCCATCGGAGGCGTGCATGTCGTCCCGCAGTACCGTCCGACAGTTGATCGACGTAGAGGAACAACTGGCCGCCGCCGCCAGCTATGCTGACTGGAAAGCAGCGGCGCTCGAGCACGATCGGCTGTCCGGTAAGGACACCTGGAAACTTACCGAAGCGTCGCACAGTTACGATCACGCCGATATTGCACGCCGTCTCGACGCGCTGCGCTCGCTGCGGAATGCGGGCGACAATACGGGTCTGCTGTTCGCGCTCAACGAAGGTATCCACGGCAACATGGGCGGCATGGGCCGCCGCGCCCTGTACGAAGTCGCAAAAATCGGCACCAAGCAGCTGATTGTCGATTACATCGACGAATTGACGCGCAGTCTCGAGCACATCGCCGCGCTGCCCGAACACGTCATTTCGGCCGCGGATCGGCTGGACTTTTTCAAGCGCGCGGACCATTGCTACGGTCGCTCCGCGCTGATGTTGAGTGGTGCGGGCTCGCTGGTTCATTTTCATTCCAGTGTGATCAAAACCCTGTTCAACGAGGCGCTGCTGCCGACGGTCATTTCCGGGTCGAGCGGCGGGGCGGTGATCGCAGGGGTGCTGGGTACCAACTCCGACGATGAACTGCGATCGTTTTTTGACGCCGGCGCGCTGGGCTTGATTTCGGAGGCCGCGTTCGAGCTGCCGACGTCATCGGTCGGTCGCCCGAAAATCGCCGAGGCCGACGTGCACCGCGTTCTCGCCCGCGTGATACCGGATCTGACGTTTCAGGAGGCCTGGCAAAAGACCGGGCGCATGATCAACGTTACAGTTGCGACCGTGGAGCAGCACCAGTCATCCCGGTTGATGAACGCGATCACCTCCCCGAACGTGTTTGTCCGTTCCGCGATCCTGGCGTCGTGCGCGGTACCGGGGGTTTTTCCGCCGGTCACGCTCACGGCGAAAAACGTCCATGGTGAGTCGCAGCCATATCTGCCGGGGAGCCAATGGGTCGATGGCGCCGTCACCGACGACCTGCCGGCAAAACGTCTCGCGCGGATCTACGGCGTCAATCATTACATCGTCAGCCAGGCTAACCCGGTTGCCCTGGCGTTGATGAAAAGCGACGAATTGTGGCCGGGTCCCGCCGCGGTCAAAAAAATCTGGCGCCAGGCGAACCGCGAGTGGCTGCGCGCCGGCGAGCAGTTCTCGCGCCGCTGTCTGCGCGGCGCGCCGGAGGTCAGCAAGGCGTTCAATATTTTTTATTCCCTGTATGCGCAGGAATATTCAGGGGATATCAATATCGTACCGTCCTTCAGACTCGTCGATCCGCGCAAAGTCCTTGGGCACCTGACGACCCTCGAAATGGAAGAACTGTACATTGACGGGCAGCGTTCGACGTGGCCGTTGGTGGAGCAGATCCGCCTGTCGACGCAAATCGGCCGGACTCTGGCCGACATTCTGCAGCGTCATAAGCACCATGACGCGCGGAGACATTACCAATAATCAGGGTGATGAAAAACGTGAACGAGGAACGCCGGTTACAAGGCGCGCGCGAGACGAGGAGCGAAGTTTATGCGGATAAATGAGCACCGAAGGCGAGTGCGCAACGCCCTAAACGGCATCCGCGTAATTTTTAATAGCCTGAATAGGGAGTATTTATGAGCGGTAACTACCCGAAAGATCCCCTCGCGATGTGGCGAGAAATGCTGACGCAGTGGGAAAAAGGCGCAAACGCCATGGCCACGGAGACCATGGCGAAAGGTGAATTCAGCCGCGAAATGAACCGCGTACTCGGCGTGTCGCTGAAGATGCAGAAAGTGAGCCAGGAAATGCTTGGGCGCTATTTCGACGCGCTGAACCTGCCGACCAAAGACGATTTTACCGCGCTCGGCGACCGTCTGCAGGCAATGGAAGAGCAACTCACCCGCGTTGCCGACGCCGTTGAACGCGTGGCCGGGACCGAGCAGGAAAAACTCGGCGCCGCCCCGCGCGTAAAACGCACGAAGCGCTATACACCACCGCCTGCGGAGGCCAAATCATGAGTTCAACGCAAACAGCCGAAACCCCGGACGTCCCGATCACCTCGCGCTTCCGCGACGAAATCCAGCGTGCGTTTCGGCGCACGGTAAAGGGCATTGATTACCTCACCGCGCCCGAACCGCCGGTCGGCATGACGCCGAAACGGGTACTCCATCGGCGCGGCACGCAGCGCGTGCTGCACTACACGCCGCAGTCGGAAGAGGTTTATCGCATTCCGGTGCTGCTGGTCATGGCGCCGTCCAACCACGGTTACGGCATGGACATGCATCCCGGCCTCAGCCTGGTCGAGTTTCTGCTGCAGGCCGGGTACGACGTCTACATGCTTGACTGGCTGGCCCCGGATGCCAACGAGTCGAAGCTGACGTTTGATGATTACGTTCTGAAGTTCATTCCCGATGCCATCGATCGGGTATTGCGGGACTCCGGTGAATCACAGGTGTCACTGATCGGCTACTGCGCCGCCGGTCTGATGTCCTCGTGTTATGCCGCCGTGGCGCCGGCGGACGGACCGCTGGCGAACCTCGTGTGTTTCACCACGCCGATCGATTTCGAGCACATGACCCTGCACCGCAATCTCGCCGATCCGCAAAACTTCAATGTCGATCTCTACATCGATGTGAACGGCAACTTTCCCGGCGAGGCATTTCTCATGGGGGCGTCGATGTTGCGGCCGGTGACTGCGATTGCCGAGCAAATCCGCTTATGGGACAACATGTGGGACGACAATTACGTCACCCATTACCGCAGGTTCGACGGCTGGGCATCCGACACGCTGCCCCTGCCGGGTGGCTATATGCGCCAGCTTATCACCGAACTGCTGTCGGAGAATCGACTGCTGAACGACAAGTTCACGCTGGGTGGGATACCGGTGCGGCTCAGCAATATCACTGTTCCGATCCTGCACGTCATTGCCGAGCACGATCATCTCGTGCCCCGCGGTGCATCGAAACCGCTGATCGAAATGGTCGGGTCACAGGACAAGGAAGAAGTGGTCCTCAAGGGCGGACATCTCAGCGTCGTGACCGGACCCAATGCGCCACGACGGATGTGGCCGAAACTCGATGCCTGGTTAGGGAGACGCTCCGAATGAACAAAAAAGTCAGCAGAGATTTACCACGCACCGTGACAGTGGCGGACGATGCGTTCGAAATACGCTACATGACCGCCGCGGACGAAGCGGCGGTGTCCAGGTTCGCCCGAGATCTGCCGCCGCACGATTTGTTATTCATGCGCCGCGATATCACCGAGCCCAAGGTCATGGCGGCGTGGTTGAAGAGTCTCGAAGACGGCAGCATAACCACGCTGCTCGCACTACGGGACGGGGACGTGTACGGCTGTATCGCGATAATTCGGGACGAACTGTCATGGTCGCCACACGTTGGCGAAATGCGCATCGTGGTCGACGCGGCGATGCGCGGCAAGGGTATCGGGCGTGTACTGATGCACGAGTGTTTCTCCATCGCGCTGGGACTGGGGGTGGAAAAACTGACCGCGTGTATGACCGCAGACCAGGTCGCGGCGGTCGCACTGTTCGAGGATCTCGGTTTCCATGCCGAAGCGATGCTGAGCGAACACGTGCGCGATCGCGAAGGTAACAAGTTCGACATGGTCATGCTCAGCCATGACGTCAACAAGTTTCTCGCCAGAATGGAGATTTTCGGGGCCGCTACCAGCTAGTTGCGAAGGAAGACGCCGATCGCGCAAAACTACCTGCACGTCCTGGGCGCGATGGAAACTTCGTTGCGCGACAAGCAGATGAAGCTCCGACCGATGGCGCGGTGATGGCATTGTCAATTTTCGTATCGGTTCCCGGCAGCTCCGGCAGGGGCAATTTCGATACCGTAGACTGTAAATGACGCGGGTGGTGCCTGCGTGGGGCCGCGCGCATTTGCCTGTGGCACGATGTGAACATGTAATCAATCGTGAGGGAGTGCCGCATGGAGATTGTTCGGAAACCCTACCCGGCCGACACCTGCGGGTATTCGGCCCAAGCGGTGATGGCGCGGTCGAGCCATGCGGCGAGCAAGTCCCACCGCTTTCTGCTCACATTGGCGCTCACCTGGCTGCTCAGCTCCGATGCCGGGGCTGCCATCATCAGTGATTTTTCGTGGATTGGACCGGCTCCTGGCGTTACGGCGAGTACCCTGCTGTCGAACGGGGCAGAGGTGACGTTACACGTTGCGGGAAGCATCCCGTTTCGGCCGGATGCTGCCGAGCCCAACGCCGCGCTGCTCCTGTCCGTCGACAACCCGTCCCCGATCCGCATTTTTCTGAGGTTCAGTCAGCCGTGGTACAGCCTTCGGCTGCATATCGCCGATCTCGACGCGTCCGTCCCCGAGCAGCTCGTCTTATTCGGGCCGATTCTGCCAACCGCGGTCGATGGTGATCTCGAATTGATCCAGGGCGGCACTGTGGTGAACCCGGTCGTTGAACAGGGCGAAGGAAACTTGTTCTGGTCCGGCTTGTCCGATCCGCTTGCTGAGATCACGTTTGTCTACACCCGCTGCGCCGGCTGCGGACTCTATCTGACCGAGTTCGAAGTCGATTTCGACGCACCCGTCCCGCTGCCGGCCGGTGCGTGGCTGCTCGGGGCCGGCCTGCCGCTGACGCTTGTCGCTGGCCGGCGTCGCCGCGGCAACCTGGCGTGACGGGCCTGCACACCGTACCGTAACGGCACAACGCGCTTCTTTCGCAATTCGCTCAAGCCAGAGGGTTCGTATTCGGTTCGCGTGTGGCAGGTCTCTTGCCTTTTGCCTGTTTGGTTGGTTTGGTTGGGGTCTACCGTAATAATTAGCAGGTAGCGGCGCCCGACCTTGAGTACCGATCTACTTGAAGGCGGGGGTGTGGCTTACGGTGTCGGTGGCCGAGTAGTCGGTTCGCTGGACTTGAAATGCCGCCCCCGCCGTCTTGCATCATCCGCAGGGTCGAACGGGATGGTGTCAATCACTTGTTGATGTGGCTGAGTCGGTAGACGAGACCAGCGGATGATTTCCTGAGGATCGGAAACGGGAGGTCGCGCATGGACAAATTGCCGGAAGCTATCCGAGTGAGTATTGATGTGGGTTGCTGAGGTCACCGTGTTGCGGTGGGGTTAACAGACGGCGCGGTGGTGGACGAATTTGATGTTGACCACGGTACGCAGGGGTTTGCGGACTTTTTTGCCCGCGTCAATAGCCATCAATGCCGTCACGGTGGTGAAGTCCTGGTCGCGATGGAGGGCTACAACGGTTGGGCACGACCGTTTGATACGTTGGTTCAAAAACACGGATACCGGCTGTTCAGCATCAACAATCTGAAGCTGGCTCGATTCAACGAGATTTTTCCAAGCGCGGCGAAGAGTGATGCAGTTGATGCGCGTAAAGGATTGGAACTGTTCCAGTTGGATAGGCATTTACCGCTGGCTCGAAGCGTCCTGCAGGAGGTTGGTCCGATCCCTTCAGTGGTAAGCGGTCCGTAATCCACGCTCTATCGAGCGAGTGAACAGTCTGTCACGTTGGCCTCCTTTACGCGAAGGAGCCGGTGATGTCGAAATCGCCGTCCCCAACTCCGCGCCAGCAGCTCTGGCTCGAACATCTGCGCAAGTGCACCGAGCTCGGCTAGCCGCTGTCGACTTACGCTGCCGAGCACGGCTTGAGTATCGGGGCCCTTTACGAAGCGAAGACACGCTTGCGCCGGCGAGGATTGTGGCCGGCATCAGGCACACAGTTTGTGCGCGTGCAACTCGCGCCTGAGAAGGCAACACCGCTGCGGTCGGCCGTGTATCGGATCTCACTGCCCAACCAGGTGGTGGTGGAAGTCGCCGGCGGCGAACTCGACGCGGTGCGGTCGGCGGCGGCGCGCCTGCGATGATGCGCCCGCCGAACGATTTACCGGTCGTCTACCTGTGCCCGGAACCGGTCGATTTCCGGCTGCAGATCAACGGATTGTCGGTGCGTGTTCAAGAAGACCTCGCGCTCGACCCCTTGTCGGAACACCTGTTCGCGTTCACCAACCGAAAGCGCAATCGGGTGAAGGTGTTGTACTGGGAGCGCAATGGCTTCGTGCTGTGGCAGAAGCGGCTCGAGCGTGACCGCTTCCGTTGGCCACGGGTCGGAGATCCTGTGCTGACGCTGACCGGGCAAGAGCTGAACTGGCTGCTCGACGGCTTCGATCTGCGCCACTGGCGACCGCACGCACGCCTGCATTACACGCACGTTGCGTGACGCTCGCAGCGTCGTCTTCGTCGGTCAGCACGAAGGACTGGACAAGTGCGATCGAGAGGATCAGGCATGACCACCATGACGAAGCCAGAAAGCGAGTTGCTGCCCGACGACGTCGACGCACTGAAATCCATCATCGCGCACCTGCAGGCGACGCACAGCGACGCGCTGAAGGCGCGCGAGGAAGAGATCGAGCGACTGCGTACGCAGATGCGGTTGTTGCTGGCACAACGCTTCGGCACCAGGAGCGAACGGGTGTCGGAGGATAGTGCTCAACTCGGACTGTTCAACGAAGCCGAGGTGGAGGCGGATACGGAAGCGGCGCCTGACGACGCGCAGTCGCTCACGCCGGTCGCCGGCCATACGCGTCGCCGCGGTCACCGGCGTCCCCTACCGGCTCATCTGCCGCTCGAGGTCATGGGCGAGGAAACCAGCGAGCAGCTCGACATCGTGCCGGCGCAGATCCGGGTGCTGCACCACCAGCGGCTGAAGTATGCCTGCCCGTGCTGCCGTCAGCACCTGGTGACGGCGGCGATGCCGGCGCAGCCTCTGCCGAAGAGCCAGGCGAGCGCGGGGCTGCTGGCGAGCATCGCGACGGCGAAGTACGCCGATGCGCAACCCTTGTACCGGCAGAGCGGGCAGTTCGGGCGCATCGGCTTCGAGGTCCCGCGGCAGACGCTGGCGAGCTGGATGGTGCGTTGTGGTGTGCTGGTCCAGCCGCTCGTCAATCTGCTGCGCGATCGCTTGCTGGAAAGTGGCTACCTGCGCATGGACGAGACCACGGTGCAGGTGTTGAAGGAGCCCGGGCGAACGGCACAGTCGAC
>CALOBG010000035.1:0-12478 GCA_942490995.1 uncultured Gammaproteobacteria bacterium | reverse complement strand
GCATCGCGACCCTGCACCAGCAATTTGCTGAACGAGGACTGCTCGAACATGCCGACCGCCTCGCGCACGGCGCGGTGTTCGCGTGCATTGTGCTCAAACCAGTTCTGACGACCGAAATCATATTCATATTCGGGCTGCTGACCGGCGCCCGCATACCAGTTGGCGCGTTCCCAGCCGGCCGATTCGCCGAAGCAGGCGCCGGCCGCGGCGATGCGCTCGTGCAGAACCGAGCGCTTGACCCCGCGGGCGGTGGTCCACTGACGATTCGGCCAATGCATCTGGTAGGCGATGCCGAGCGACTCGACGGTCCGATCGACAACAAAATTTTTGTTGTTATGGCAGGGCTGAATGCGGCGCACGTCGACATCCCAGATATCCATCGGCTGGATACCGTCGTTGATCCATTGCGCCATGACGTGGCCGGCGCCGCCGCCGGACAGGATCCCCAGCGAATTGAAGCCGCAGGCGACAAACAGGCCGTCGATAAACGGCGCTTTGCCCATCAGGTAATTGTGGTCCGGGGTGAATGATTCCGGGCCGCAGAAAAACTGCCGGATGCCGGTATCGAACAGCACCGGCAGGCGCTGCATGGCGCGTTCGATGTGTGGTTCCATGCGTTCCCAGTCGGGCTGGATCTCGTCGAAACAGAACGCCGGCGGGATGCCGTCGACCGCCCACGGCGCCGCCACCGACTCGAAAAAACCGAGCATGATTTTGCCGGCTTCCTCGCGTGCATAGGCGGAACGACCGGGGTCGCGCAGGATCGGCAGCTTGTTGTGCAAGCCTTCGATCGGTTCGGAGATCAGGTAATAGTGTTCGGCGGCCTGCAGCGGCAGGTCGATGCCGGCCATGAGGCCGACCTCGCGTCCCCACATGCCCGGACACAGGACCACGACGTCGGCGCGGATATCGCCACGGTCGGTGCGCACACCGCAGGCTTTGCCGTTTTCCCTGATCACGTCACTGACCGCGGTGTCCTCGAAAAAACGCACGCCGCGCTGGCGCGCGCCCTTGGCCACGGCCTGGCACACATCGGCCGGATTGACGCGGCCGTCGTCGGGAAAATAGAAACCGCACAGCAGATCGTCGACGTGGGCGAGCGGAAACAGCTCCTGGATCTCGCGCGGGGTGATTTCGTGATTCTCGACACCGAAGTTACGCGCCAGCGCACAGCCGCGGCGCATTTCTTCGCGCTTGGCTTCATCCATGGCGAGCTGTACCGAGCCGCAGCGGATGAAGCCGGTGGCCTGGCCGGTTTCCGCCTCGAGGTCCTGGTACAGCTTGAGCGAATAACTGGCCAGGCGGGTCTGCGCTTCGGTGTCGCGGAGCGTGGTCACCAGTCCGGCGGCGTGCCAGGTGGTGCCGCTCGAGATCTGCTTGCGCTCGAGCACCACCACATCGTTCCAGCCAAGTCCGGCGAGGTGATAGGCGGTGGAGCAGCCGATGATGCCGCCGCCGACGATCACGGCGCGCGCGTGGCTGGGCAGCTGGTCTGTGTTCATGGTGTTCAGGCGTTCCTTGAGGGCTGTTGCTGGCAGTCGCGGCAGCGTCCGGCGACTTCGATTTTTTCGTCACTGACGGTGAAGCCGAGGCGACGCGCGTTGGCGTCGATCTTGGTGCTCAAGTCCTCGTCATCCATTTCCGCGACCGCGCCGCACTGCGTGCAGATCAGAAACTGGGCGGAATGGCGTTTATCGGGACGCGCACAGCCGATGTAGGCATTGAGCGATTCGAGACGGTGCACGAGACCGGTGTCGCGGAGGAAATCCAGGGCCCGGTACACGGTTGGCGGCGCCACGCGCTTGCCGGGACTGGACAGCATGTCGAGCAGATCGTAGGCCTTGACCGGCGCGTGCGAGTCCCACACCAGGTTCAACACCCGCCGTCTGAGCGGGGTCAGCCGCTCACCGCGCGTCGCGCAGATCGACTCGGCACGCCTGAGCGCGTCGTCGACACACGAGCTGTGGTCGTGATCGGCGCTGGTAAAGTCCTGGATGACTGATCGACTCATGGGATACCTGCCGGGGCAGTGCGCAAGACCGTCGGTGGCGAGCGCGTTTGACGTGATAATATAACATCAACCTGCAAGCGCGCCCCGCCATTGAACAGTTCTTTTACCTGGGTTCTCGCCTTTTCGGTCCTCGGCAGCGTGCTCAGCGTCGCGGCGGCCGGGATCTACCTGTTGCTGCCGGAAAAGGTCCGGGAAAAATCGCTCGACTACCTGATCGGTTTCGCCATTGGCATGCTGTTAGGCGCAGGTTTCCTGCACCTGCTGCCGGAAGCGCTCGAACAGGCCCGCGACAGCACCCAGGGCCTGATGGGTACCGCATTGTTCGCGATCCTGGTGTTTTTTATCCTCGAGAAAGGCCTGATCTGGCGGCATCACCACCACCACGCCGGGCACGAGCATCCCGCCTCCGCCGAAGCACCGGCCGGCACCCTGATCCTGATCGGTGACTCGGTACACAATTTCCTCGACGGCGTTCTCGTCGCCGCGGCATTTCTCGCCGATGGATCGCTGGGCGTGGTGACTGCGCTGGCGGTCATTGCCCACGAAGTGCCGCAGGAGCTTGGCGACTTCGCCATCCTCCTGCACAGTGGCTACAGTCGTGCCCGTGCCTTCACCTACAACCTGCTGTCATCGCTGGCGATGATCGCCGGCGCCACCATCGCCTGGTTCGCGCTGGGCCATATCACGGATCTGATCCCCTACCTGCTGACGTTTACCGCGGCGAGCTTCATTTACGTTGCGGTATCCGACCTGATGCCGGCCCTGAACCGCAAAATTGGCCTCAGCGAAACGCTTATCCAGATCCTCCTCATCGGCATCGGGCTTGGATTCAACATCTTCCTGCATACGAGTCATTAGGCGCCCGCGGGCGCCGCGCACAAGCGTTACAGGTTAACGATTGCGCAGCTCCGCATGCGGGCTTCCGGCGCGGTTCGACTACGGTTCAAGTCACGGGTTCATAGTGCCGCTATAACCCGCTGCGCCCTAAATTGCTCAGAAGAATAGTTTAATTCGATGGATATGCTCGATCGCGAAAGGCGGGTCGTGTTCGTGCTGATTGCGCTGCTGGTTGCGATCCAGCTGGTCGGGCTGTTTATGCAGCGGCACGCCAATCGCAGTATCGCGGGACAGGCCGTGGTCCATGATCTCAAGATTGGTGCGCGCGTCGTCGAGCGCCTGCGCACGGCGCAGCACGCTGCACGTGTCGATGCCGCCAGCGCACTCCTCGGCTCTCGGCCAGTGACCAGCCGCACCACGGCAGCGGACCTGGCCGCGCGTCTCGGCGCCGACCAGGCGTTCGTTTTCGACGCTGCCGATCAACTCGTAGACCTCAGCCCTGCCGATGCTGATACGGTCACGCCGGGCGCCCGCTACGCGGCGGACCCGGCGCGGCTTTACGATCTGGTGACAGTGCGCCACGGTCAGCGCAGCGTGGTCCTGGCCTACGTCGTAGACGACGCGCTCGCATCTGAACTGCGGCAGGTGTCGGGACTCCACGTCGGGTTCGTAGTGCGCGGCGCCGCGCCGTCGCCACGCTGGCCGGCGACCACCCTGCCGCCGGCGCCGCGGCGCAGATTCGAAGCGGCGACCGCGGCGCCATCGCCCCATCACGCGTTGTGGAGCGAGCACGACGCCGAACACCCTTACAGTTTCTACATCATCGAGCGCCACGCATTCGATACCCGCCTGGTCGATACCGTCGTCGCCCTCGCCAGCGCGCCGTCAGCGACGCCGCTTTCCCGCGCCGAGCACACCGCCACCTTGCTGGCGCTGTTTGGCGTGCTGCTGGCTATCGCCGGCATCGTCTACCTGGTGCCGCGCCTGTGGCCGAAACCGGCCGCCGAGTCGCTGGTTGACGATCTCACCGGGCTGGCCAACCGCACCATGCTCAACCGCAGGCTCGAAGATCTCTGTGCCAGCGCGATGGAAAGCGGCAGCGAACTCTCCCTGATGATGATGGATCTCGACCGCTTCAAAATGGTCAACGACACGCTTGGACACGACGCCGGCGATGTCGTGCTGTGCGAGGTAGCCGAACGCCTGCGCGGCGTTTTGCGCGGGATGGACGTGATCGCCCGCCAGGGCGGCGACGAATTCGTGATCGTACTGCCTGGCAGTGGCGCGGTCGCGGTCAGTCAGATGGCGGTCAAGATCAGCACCGTGCTCGAGCGTCCGATCGAGGTCGATGGTAAACGCGTCGATGTCGATGCCAGTATCGGTATCGCGGTCCTGCCGGCCGACGCCACCACGCCACGCGATCTGCTGCGCCTGTCCGATGGCGCCATGTTCGCCGCCAAAAGCCGGCGTTTGCCGTGGCTGCGCTGGCACGACGATCTCGCGACCAATTCGGTCCATGACCTGTCCCTGCTCGGCGACCTGCGCAGCGCGCTGGAACAGGGCGACCTGGAGCTCCACTACCAGCCGCTGCTGGCGTTACCGTCGCGACGCGTGGTCGCCGCCGAGGCGCTGCTGCGCTGGCGCCATCCGCAGCGCGGACAGATCCCGCCGCAGGACTTTATTCCGTTCGCCGAGTCGACCGGTTTCATGCGCGGCCTGACGCGCTGGATCATCCAGCGCTCGCTGGAAGCGTGCGCGGTGTGGCGTTCGGCAGGTTTTGAGGTACGCGTTGATGTCAACGTCACACCGCAGGATTTGTTTGACGCGACGTTGCCGGATTTTGTCCAGGCCCTGCTGCAGAGAAACGATCTCAAGCCCGCCAGCCTGTGTCTGGAACTGACCGAAACCGCGTTTATGGAGCACCCAGAGCGCGCCGCCGAAGTGATGGCGCGGTTTCGCAACATGGGCGTGGCGCTGGCGATCGACGATTTCGGTACCGGCTATTCGTCGTTGACCTATGTCAGTGAACTGCCGGTCAGCGAAATCAAAATCGATCGCACATTCACCCGCGCCCTCAGCGTCTCGAATTCGATCGCCAGCTCGGCGATCGAACTTGGTCAGAAGCTCGAACTCGATGTCGTTGCCGAAGGCGTCGAAGACGCCGCCACCCTGGATCTGCTCGAACAGATGGGCTGCGGACTGGCGCAGGGTTACCACATCTGCCGGCCGCTCGCGGAGGACGCGTTTCTGGCCTGGCTGACCAGCCAGCACTTTGCCCATACACCGGCGCCACTGGCGCCGGCCGCGCTGGCCAGCAGCGCCTAGCCGGCTGAAAGAAAAGCGTGAGCCGGGAAGCCCGGGCGCAAGGCGCGCGCGAGACGAGGACCGGAGTTTATGTGTATAAATGAGGACCGCAGGTGAGCGCGCAACGCCGCGCACGGGCTCCGCAGTAGTTTTTCGTTCAGCCGGCTAAAGTTGCTCGAAAGCGTGGCCACCGCGCAGTACCACGTCGTCTTCGCCGATCCGTCCGGTCAGCATCATGCCGACCGGTAACCCGTTGGACATGCCGGCCGGCACGCTCATCGACGGGTGCCCGGTAACGTCAAATGGCGCGGTATTGACGACCATGTCCAGCGCGCAGCCAAGGATCTCGCCGGGTGAGGCGTCGGCGGGCGGGATTTTGTGGGCTTTCATCGGCGTGGTCGGCATGATCAGCAGGTCGTATTTCGCCAGCGCGGCGTCGTAAGCCGCGCGCACGTCGCGCACCAGGTTCTGCGCCTTGGCCGAATAGTAATTGCCGTAACGATTGCGCAGGATGCGCGCGCACAGCAGCACGGTTTTGACCGTCACCGGCATATCGTCGGCGCGCGAGCGCTGGGCGTCGTAATAAAAGCGGATCGCCTCGAGCATGGAATGGCCGCGCGGATTGGGGCCGTTGGGGCCGGCCTCGGTGAACGTCGACAGCGTGCCGTCCAGCGAGCTGATCATCATCACCGCGCCGCCCTGAAGGTGAGCCGGGATCGATACCTCTTCAACGCTGGCGCCGGCGGCGCTGAAGCGACGCGCGGCGTCGCGCACCATGGCGTCGACGTCAGCCTCGGCGCCCGGCATGCCGAAGCCTTCGCTGACGATGCCGAGCCTGAGCCCGCGGATCCCCCGTTGCAGTTCGCTGACATAGGCTTTGCCGGCAAGCATCGCGTTCTGACGCGGGTCGCGACCGTCGTCGTAGCCGGCGATGACTTCCAGCAGCAAAGCGCAATCGGCGCTGTTGGCGGCCATCGGGCCGAGGTGGTCGATGGTCTGCTCGATCGGCGCGGCGCCGGTATACGGCACCAGGCCATAGCTCGGCTTGATGCCGTAGCAGCCGGAAAACGAAGCCGGCATGCGTACCGAGCCACCCTGGTCGCTGCCGATCGCCATGTCGCACTCACCGGCCACGATCAGCGCGGCGCAGCCGCTCGAGGAACCGCCGGTCATGTACTCCGGGTTGTGCGGATTGCGCACCGGACCGGTGGCCGAGGTATGGCTGCCGCCGGAGTAGCAAAAGTTTTCACACACCGCCTTGCCGAGGATCTCACCGCCGGCATCGAGCACGCGCGTCACCACGGTCGCGTCCTGGTCGGGAACGAAGCCGTCGTAGACCGCCGAACCGTTCATCATCGGCACGCCGGCGACACTGATGTTGTCCTTGATGACGACGCGTTTACCGTTCAGTTTGCCGTGCCCGGCGCCCTCGATGCGGCACTTCCAGTACCAGGCGTTGTAGCGATTCTCCGCGCCCACGGGTCGCGACAAGGGACCGCGCGGATACTTCACCGGCAGGGTCGGCGCGGTCATGGCGTCGATCCGATTGCAGTCGGCGATCAGGCCACCGAGAAACTCCCGGTACATGCCCAGATCCTCCCCGTCCAGCGTGAAATGGAGCTGCCTGGCGGCCTTCTTCATTTCCGCCAGCGTCGGGTTCTTGATGGCAGGCTTGTTCGGCATGAGTGGCGCTCCTCGGCGTGTGGCGGAAGCCGCCAACATAGCGCAAGGGCGCGCCAGCCGATACCCTCGGTCAGGCCGTCAATGGATGTTGGGGGCTTTCCAGAAGTCGCGCCGATCGACCGACTGCACGGCAACCTCCAGCGTCTCACCGTCGCGCTCGACGCGTATCGGTATTTCGCTGCCGGCCGGTCCAACCGACCACAGGGTGCGGAACAAACCGGACAGGCCGGAGGCCTTTTTGCCGTTGATATCGAGGACCACGTCACCGGCTCGCAAGCCCGCTTCGATGGCCGGCGCGTTGTTGTAGACGCCGGCGATCATGAAGCGGTCTTCGATCTCCGACACGAACATGCCGAGCCACGGCCGCGCCGGCTTGAGCGTGCGGCCGTACATCAGCAGTTCGTCCATGATCGGTTTGAGCAGGTCGATCGGTACGCTCAGATTGCCGTCCACGCCCGGCAGTTCGGGCACGATCTGATCGATGTAGAGCGAGCCGATGCCGCACAGGCGGCCATCGCTACCGATCAGCCCCGCGCCACCCCAGTTGGGATGCGGCGGCGCGGTATAAATCGCGTCGTCGAGGACGTATTCCCAGTAGCCGGCGAACTCGCGGCGCGCGGCGACGTGGACCTTGAGCGCTTCCTGGCTGCCGCCGAAGCCGGCCACGACCAGTTCCTGCCCGACCGCCAGGCTGCTCGAATCGCCGAGTTCCATGGCCGGGATGTCGAGTCGCCCGAGCGCCTGCACCAGGCCGAAACCGGTTTCGTAATCGTAGCCGACGACGTGGCCGGTTACGGCCTGGCCGGAGTGAGTGATGATCCAGATCGCGTCCGCCTCGGTAACGAGATAGCCGATGGTCACGATCAGGCCGGTATCGCCGATCAGCACGCCGTGGCCACTGCGTTCGGTGCCGAGGACCGCGGCGGTGAATGCGTCTTCGGGGATCTGCGCACGCAGCGACACCACCGCGCCAAGCGCGCGCTCGAGGTCGTAATCGCAGTCACCGGCCAGCGGCTGCAATTCAGTCGGGATACGCGTGTCGCTGTCGTCACTCATCGCGGATTTGTCGACTCTGCATGATCATCGTTACCCTGACTACCGGGACGGCCCGGCGTTCGAACGGTATGTTACCAGTATCCGGGCAGCTTGCCGCGGCCGGCTGCCGCGCGCAGACCAGTTCGAGGGAGATCATGGCAGACCCGATTACACAATTAGCAGACCTGCTGGGCGCGGCCTCGCGCGCGGTCGCGTTTACCGGCGCCGGTATCAGTACCGAATCCGGGATCCCGGATTTTCGCAGCCCGGGCGGGATCTGGTCGCGCATGCAGCCGATCATGTTCGACGATTTCGTCAGTTCCGCAGACATGCGCCGTGAGGCATGGCGGCGCAAACTCGTTATCGATCGCGATTTCAAACAGGCCGCGCCGAACCGCGGCCATCGCGCCATCGCCGCGCTGATCGACAGCGGCCGCATGTCGAGCGTGATCACACAGAATATCGACGGTCTGCACCAGGCCTCGGGCATTGCCGACGACAAGGTCATCGAACTGCACGGTAACAATACCTATGCGCGCTGCCTCGACTGCGGCAAACGTTTCGAACTCGAACCGATCATGACCGCCTTTGCTGCTGACGAAACCCTGCCGGTCTGCGACCAGTGCCGAGGCCTGGTCAAAAGCGCAACGATTTCATTCGGCCAGGCGATGCCGGTCGCGGAAATGGCGCGCGCCGAAAAAGAAACCCTGGCCTGCGATCTGTTTATCGTGCTCGGTTCATCGCTGGTGGTCTATCCGGCCGCCGGTTTCCCGCGCCTGGCCAAGGAGTCCGGCGCGCGCCTGGTCATCATCAATCGCGAAGCGACCGAACAGGATGCGCTCGCCGATCTGGTTATCCATGACGGCATCGGCAAGACGCTTGGTGAAGCGGTCGGGATCGACTGAATGGCTGTGCGAAATTTTCTTGCCTTATCCGTGGCGTGCGGGTCGCGCGCCTGGCTAGCGTTCGACCGTGCGTCCCTGCACGGTCTCACTGCCCTCGCGCTGCGCTATACCATCCATGGCCCGCTTGCGCTCGAGGCCGCCTGACGCGCGACCCGCACGCCACCAGCGCCTGTCTGGCGTAGAGAGTTTCAGAGTCCCATTCACGCAGATCGGGTGCAATCCGCGACCCGCCGGCGGCTTGTTTACGGTCGCATCGTAAAGCGTGTCGGGCCGAGCAGGCCGTCGAGCCTGGCCTGCGAACAGTCCACCCAGTCACACAGCAGCGAGCGGGTTTCGCGCGGATCGATCATGTCGTGTACGGCGAACGATTCGGCGGCGCGAAACGGTGAGCGCGCGCGTTCGAATTTCGCTTCGAGTTCCGCGCGCGTCGCGTCGGGGTCGTCGGCCGCTGCGATCTGGCGATGGAAAGCAACCGCGACGCCGCCCTCCAGCGGCAGCGCACCGCTTTCCGCCGACGGCCAGTCGAGCACGTAGGCGTGCGGGCCATAGTGCGCGGCGCCGGCCACGCCGAACGATTTGCGCACCCGCACCGAGGCCCACGGCACTTGCGCCTGGGCCGCGGCGGCAACCGCCGCCATGCCGTAGCGGATGGTGGCGGCGGATTCGGCATCGGGGCCGATCATGAAGCCCGGTTCGTCGACAAAGTTGACTATCGGCAGGTGGAAGGTGTCGCACAGTTCGATCATGCGCCGCATTTTCTGCGCGCACTCGGCGGTCATGGCGCCGGCGTAGTGGCGACAATCGTTGGCGGTGATGCCAACCGCCTGGCCGTTAATACGGGCGAGACCGACAATCAGGCCGCGCCCGTAGGCGGCGCTCATGCGGAAAAACGAACCGGTGTCGACGACCAGCTCGATGATTTTCAGCATGTCGAACGGCAGGCGGCGGTTGCGCGGCACGATCGTCGATAGCGCGTCTTCGCAGCGATCGACAGGATCGTTGTTTGCGTAACGCGGCGCGCGTTCCCAGACGTGCTGCGGCAGGTAACCGAGGAAGCGACGGATCTGCGCCAATGCTTCGTCTTCGCTGGCGGCGATATTGTCGACGACGCCGGAGCGCGCATGGATATCGGCGCCGCCGAGTTCCTCCTTGCTGAACTCGCGCCCGAGCGCGCGCTTGACCAGCGCCGGACCGCCGATCATGACCTGCGCGGTAGCGCGCGCCATAACCGAGAAATGCGAAGCGACCAGGCGGCCGGCGGGAAATCCGGCTACCGGGCCGAGCGCGGCGGAAGCAACCGGGACCGCGCCCATCGCTTCGGCAATCACCGCGAAGCGCGGTTCGTGGTATACCGGCTCGCCGACGGTGCGCGGTTTTCTGGGATCCTCGTCGCCCGAGCCGACGCTGCCGCCGCCACCTTCGAGCAGCCGCACCAGCGGCGTGCGATGCGTGATCGCGAGGTGTTCGGCATAAACACTTTTGCGCAGACCGGCGCCATTCGGCGAGCCGCCCTTGACGGTAAAGTCTTCCGCGCCGACCACCACCTGGCGCTCCGCGATGCGGCCGAAGCCGACCAGGTAGTTGGCCGGCGTAAACGATTCGATATCGCCGGCGTCGTCGAGTACCGCGCCGCCCGCCATGCGCCCGTATTCACGAAAGCTGCCGGGGTCGAGGAGCGCGTCGATGCGCTCGCGCACGGTTTGTTTGCCGCGCGCGTGCTGTTTCGCCACCGCCTCGTCGCCGCCCTGTTCACGGACCAGCGCGCGACGCTGCTCGATACCGGCGATTTCCCGCTCCCAGCTCATGATTTCGCGGCGGCGCGGGCTTTCAGCAGCGGCGACTCGTTTTTGTCGACCCAGCCCATCGCCAGTCCGGCGGAGAAACCGCGGTCGACGACGATGTCCTGGCCGTTGACGAAATCCGACGCGCCGGTGGCCAGGTACTGCACCACGTTGGCGATGTCGGCCGGCTCGGCGGCACGACCGATGGTTTCGATGACCCAGTCGAGCTGACCACTGCCAGCCTGTGCCTTGAAGTCCGGCAGCAGCGGGGTGGCAACCGGACCGGGGCTGATGGCATTGGCGCGCAGGCCACGCGCCAGCGCGCGGCCGGCCAGCTGCATGGTATAGACCACGACACATTCCTTGCTGAAGTGGTAGGCGGTATTGCCATCCATCTCGCGCCCTGCGCACCAGGCCCGCGCGGCGGCGAAATCGTCGATTGCGAGCAGCTCGTTGATGTCTTTCAGATGGCGCGCCCAGTTGAAGCCGGCGATGGACGCGATGTTGACGATCGCGCCGCCGCGCCGCAGGCGAGCGAACACCGCCTCGGTCAGATGTTTCAGGCCGAGCGTATTCACCGCCAAGATCAGCGCCGGCGCAACCGTGCCGGGCACGCCGGCGATATTCAGCAGCGCATCGAACTCACCGTCGAGCTGGGCGACGGCCGCATCGATCGAAGCGGGGTCGGACATATCGCAATGGATATGTGCGCTGACCCCGGCCGGCGCGGCCTTGATATCGAGTGATACGACTTCATCGCCGGCGGCGACAAACAGTTCGGCACTGGCCGCGCCGATGCCGGATGAGGCACCGGTCATCAGGATCCGCTTGGACATGGACTATCGACTCCGGCGTGGGGTGGGTCCGGAATGATGCCAGAATCACGATCGTCACGTCAGGCGCACACTGCACCCGCCGCCGCGGCCAGCGACGGGAGAGCCTGTGATTACTTGATTGTGCGCTGCCAGCTGGCGCGGAATTTCGAGGCCGCGCCGATGCCGACCTTGTCACCCCACTCGGATCCGCCGGGGCTTTTCAGCCAGGCTTTGAACTCGGGATTATCCTGAAATCTTTGCCACGGCAGATCCGCCCACAGCTCGTGCTCGATGGGGGCATCCCAGTGGCCCTCGTTGAGATAGGCGTTGCACATTTCTTCCTGCCGCGGATAGTCGCGGATCCCCCACGGTACGCCCATCGGGGCGTCGGTATGGACAAGGAAAACGCAACCACGACGGGTGGCGAACGGTCCGTGCCACCACTCCTGCGGATGACCGACCGCCGAACCCGGGCCCATCACGCCTTCATCGGCGATGAAGATATCGCCTTCGAGCAGGAACAACTCTTCCCAGCATTCGTGGTGGTTGTGTTCGAACGGTGTCTGCATGCCCGGCGCCATGTATTCCAGGCGCAGGTGGCCGCCGCGGGTCCGCCCTCGTAACCATCGCCGTGCGGATCGGGCAGGCGCAGCGGTTTGTGCATGATGCTGTGCGAAGTCGGCACGCTCTGCCGCCACTCGAGTTCTGAAACGCGCATGACACGGTTGACCGTAAACGGCGGCGGGTAAGCCGGGATATGTGGGTTCCAATAGGCGAAAGCCAGCGCACCGGCTTGCGAGGTGGCCTCGCCGCCGCCGCAACCCTGCGGGACGTGGACATAGCCGCTCGGGCCGACCCGCTCACCTTCGAAACTCAGATCGCCGCTGAGCACGAACAGTTCCAGCGAACCGTCCTTGTCGTCGAGCGCCTGTTTCCAGCCTTTGGGGATTTCCACCAGCAGCGACTGCGCCGCGCTGCTCGCGTCGCGGCTCATCAACACGCCGCGCAATCCGGCCATGGGACTGGCGCTGTCGAGGGTGGTTCGCGACATGGCCATGTAGTTGTAAAACTGCGGGCGGTCGCGGTGCCAGTGCTCTTTACTCATCT
>CALOBG010000034.1:0-30873 GCA_942490995.1 uncultured Gammaproteobacteria bacterium | reverse complement strand
AGTACGCATTACTTGCTGGGCATCGTCGCCGCGCACGGCAGCGCGCGACAGTTCTGTCTCTCGTTGATGCCGGGATGCAGTGTAACCGCGCCGCGGTGGTACGCGGGCCGGTCGGCAGCTAAAATCAACCCACGCCGCCCAAACCGACAACGACACGCGGCAAACGCTCGAGAACAACGCCGCCGGCATGTGTACTTATCGAACCACCCCGTTCCGCACTTTCGCGTCGCCCTCGCGCGTCGACTTGCGGCGCCTTCGGTTCGAGTTCTGCGCGGCGCTGTGCCTGTGGGGAGCGAGCGCCGTGGCAGTCGACGAGGCCGAAATGTCGCTCGGCTTCGACTCGGTAAGCGCGGCCTACAAAGCCTTGACCAACGACCCGCAGGCCGAGGTCAGCCGCGTTGATGGCTGGACCATCGTCAAATTCGACCTCGACTTCGCGCGCGGGCAAACGACCTGGTCGTTTACGCCGGTCGGCTCGAACGCTTATCCCGCCCTGGTTCGTCGCGACGCGGTCATGAAAGCGGGCAAACCGACGCTGGTCACGCGCCTGCTGTGCGAATCGACCCGCGCCGCCTGCGATGCGCTGTTCGAAAGCCTGGGCGCCGAAGACCAGGCGCTGAGTAAGGATCTCGCCGATGACTAAACCTGCCATCGTGAGCGACGGCACATGACCGGCGCCACCGTTCGCCAGGCCGTATTTGCCGATCTCGAGGCGCTGACCCCGCTGTTCGATCGCTACCGCCAGTTCTATGCCCAACCCTCGGATCCGCATGCCGCGCGCACCTTTCTGCACGCGCGCCTGGCCGCCAACGAGTCGGTGCTGTTTATTGCCTGTGACGAGGAACTGGCGCTGGGTTTCGTGCAACTCTACCCGTCATTTTCGTCGGTGAGCCTCGGCCGTACCTTCATCCTCAACGATCTGTTCGTGATCGACGCCGCGCGCCGCAACGGCATCGCCAGCCGTCTGCTCGATGCCGCCCTCGATTACGCCAGTGGCGTCGGCGCGATCCGGGTGACCCTGTCAACCGCGGTCGACAATGCCGGGGCACGCGCGTTGTATGAAAGTGAAGGCTGGCAGCGTGACGAAAAATATTACGTCTATCACTTCGCGCTCGGCGCCTGAACGACTCGCGACTGAGGGAACCCTACAGCGACCGGGCCGGGCCCTGCGGCAGGCGCCCGGCGAGGTCGTGAAACAATACCAGCGCGCCGGTCGCGAGCGCCGCCTCGGGGTAGGCCAGACAATACTTGTCCATCCACGCAAAAATCTGTGGCGCATCGGTAATCGCCAGGGCGTCAACCCCGGACGCCGAAGCGAGGCCCGACAGGTAGCCGGACAACCACATCTGCGGCGCGTCGAGGCGTTCTCCGCTGGCGCGTCGTTCGACCCACGCCGGGCAGCGCCAGTCGGCGATACTGGTGACTTCGGCCGCGACCGGCGCGCCGGCGACGCTCAGCAGCCCGGCCAGCACGACAGCGCTGACCTGGCGTAGGATAGTGCGATGGACCTTGATCACGGGCTTGCTCCGGTCGCCGCTGACGTCCGAGCCGCTCAGCCCGCCGCGCTGCGGGTAACAATCCAGCAGCGGTGCGGACGATGACGGCGGAAATCCTCGGGCACGCTGCCCGGCGTGATCTCTTCGACGCGAAACCGCTCAACAAGTTCGTCGTCGAGGTGAAAACCCTGCCGGTTGGTGGAAAAATACAGCTGCCCGCCCGGCGCCAGCAGCTCCGCGGTGCGTTCGAGCAGGTCGCGGTGATCGCGCTGCACATCGAAACTCGCCTGCATGCGCTTGGAGTTGGAGAAACTCGGCGGGTCGAGGACAATCAGATCGTAGCGCGCCGCGCTCGCGCGCGCGGCGTCGATCCAGCTCAATACGTCGGCGGCAACCAGGCGATGTTCACGGCCGAGCTCGAATCCGTTCAAAGCAAAATTGCGCCCGCTCCAGGCCTGGTAGGTGTTGGATAGATCGACCGTCACCGTTTCGGCCGCGCCACCCGCCGCGGCGTAGACGCTGAAGCTGCCGGTATAAGCAAACAGATTGAGGAAGCGCTTGCCGGCAGCCGTGGCGCGCACCCGCGCTCGCGTATCGCGATGATCAAGAAACAGACCGGTATCGAGATAACTGCCGAGGTTTACTTCGAACTTCAGACCGCGTTCGGTGACCGTGAATGCCGGCGTGGCGTCAGCGAGCTTTTCGTATTGCGACAGCCCGCGTTGGCGGCGGCGCACCTTGAGTACCGTTCGGTCCGTCTCGACCTCAAGCGTCGCGCCGATTGCGGCGACGTGCAGCGCAATCTCGGTATCCTCGAGCGCCCGCTTGCCGTCAAACAGCTGGACGTGCAGCCACGCGCCGTAGCGATCGATGGCGTACGGAAATTCGGGAATGTCGCGATCGTAGACGCGCCACGCTTCGAGGCCCTCGCGGCGCGCCCAGCGGCCGAGATGACGGGCATTCTTGCGCAGACGGTTGACCAGCGCGGTCGGTGCCTCGGCAGTACTCAAAGCGTCTATGCCCGCACGTCGACAAGGACCTCGCCGAGTCCCTCGATCGCAAACACGCAGCGCTCGTCGGCAGTCGGCGCCCGCGTCGGTACGATACTGCCGGTGGCAACGATATCGCCGGCACGCAAGCCCCGGCCGCTGTCGGCCAGGTGGTTGGCGAGCCAGCGCAGCGGCGCGAACGGGTGGCCGAGAACATCGGCGCCGCTGCCACGGTCGATTTCTACGCCATCGCGCGAGACGACGCCGATGACGGTGTTGAGTTCGGGCCACTCGGTACGGAATTCGCCGAGTACCAGGCCAGCGTTCCAGGAATTGTCGGCGACCAGTGAAGCGATGTCGGTCACGGCATAATCGGCGGCACGATCGTCAACCAGTTCGAACGCCGGACATACGGCCTCGACCGCGGCGGCAACGGTGTCGGCGTCGAAAGGCGCGTTGGCGGGCGCGAGGTCGGCGCCCAGGCGCACGGCGATTTCGCACTCGATGCCGAGGTGGCCGAAATCGCGACGCCGCACGGTACAGCCACTGCCGTGTACGCGTCGTGACAACACGTGCCCGGCGATCGGGCTGTCGATATCGAGTAAGGCCTGCATGCGCGGTGAGGTCAGACCGATTTTGTAGCCGGCCACGCGGTCACCGCTGTCGGCAAGCATGAGGTCGACGTAAGCACTTTGCACCGCGTACGCCTCCTCGATCGTAGCGATCGCGTCGGCAGCGCCGAAGGGCGTAAAATTTTTGCCCGCAAGATGCTGATCGAACAGGCTGCGCGCGCGTCGCGCGATGTGATCCGGGTTCATGAGCTACCTCGCCAGCCGCCGATGGCGGCAACCCCGGCAGTGTAATGCACGCGTGCCCGTGCTTGGACGCGAGCCCGCAGATCGACGATGATATCGGCCCGATCCGGCGCTGAGAACCACGATGGCACAGACCCCCGCAGCTTCGACTACCGCCACCGCTGAGCGCAGCGTATTCCGTACCTGCCCGCTGTGCGAGGCCACCTGCGGACTCGAGATCACGCTCCACGGGGACCGCGTCAAACGCGTGCGCGGCGACCGCGACGATGTTTTCAGCCACGGCTACGTGTGCCCGAAAGGTGTCGCCCTGGCCGAGCTGCACGATGACCCCGACCGCCTGCGTACGCCCCT
Organism: uncultured Gammaproteobacteria bacterium; assembly: GCA_942490995.1. GTDB lineage: Bacteria > Pseudomonadota > Gammaproteobacteria > UBA981. The sequence continues at coordinate 27,222 of CALOBG010000034.1, read as the reverse complement.
GATCCGCACCGGCGACACATTTCGCGAAGCATCCTGGGAAGAAGCCTATGCGCACGTTGCAAACGGTCTGAAACCGCATCTCGCCAGCCCCGGGCGCAACAGCCTCGGCGCGTACATCGGCAACCCGAGCGTACACAACCTCGGTGCAGCGATGTTTCTCCGGCCGTTCCTGAAAGCGCTCGCGACCCGCAACCTGTATACCGCGGCAACGGTCGATCAGATCCCCAAACACGTTGCCAGCGGCCTGTTGTTCGGCGACCCCATCGCGCTGCCGGTGCCGGATATCGATCGCAGCGATTACCTGCTCATCCTCGGCGCCAATCCGTGGGAGTCGAACGGCAGCCTGTGGACCGCACCGGACCTGCCCGGACGTTTGCGCGCGCTGCTCAAGCGCGGTGGCCGTTTCGTGGTTGTCGATCCGCGCCGTACCCGCACCGCTGCGCACGCCAGCGAACATATCGCCATCCGGCCCGGCGGTGACGCGCCGTGGTTGCTCGCGCTCGCCCAGGAAATCGTCAGCGCCGGTCTGGCGCGACCGGGACGGCTCAAGGCATTTGCCAGCGGCTATGACGAACTCGTGGCGCAGCTGCAGGCGTTTACGCCCGAACGGGTCGCGCCGCTGTGCGATATCGACGCCGCGACCACGCGCCGCATCGCACACGAACTTGCCGCCAGTCCGCGCGCCGCGGTGTACGCCCGCATCGGCGCGCACGCCAACCGTTTCGGCACGCTGGCCGCGTGGGCGACCGAGATCCTGAATTTCCTGACCGGCAATCTCGATCGAGCGGGCGGGGTCATGTTCCCGCGCGCGCCGCACGATCGCGTCCGTGACGAGCAACCCGGCGGCCGTGGGTTTGTCACCGGCCGCTGGCATTCGCGCGTCAGCGGTCATCCCGAAGTGATGGGCGAACTGCCGGCCGCCAGCCTGGCGGAAGAGATCGAAACCGACGGGCCCGGCCAGATCCGCGCACTGGTGACCGTGGCCGGCAACCCGGTGCTGTCGTGTCCCAACGGCAAACGTCTCGACCGCGCCCTGGGGACCCTCGATTTCATGGTTTCGGTGGATATCTACCTGAACGAGACTACCCGCCATGCCGACGTCATCCTGCCACCCCGATCGGCCTTGGAGCGGGTGCATTACGACTATTTTTTCCTGCGCCTGGCGGTACGCTCGATCGCGCGCTGGTCAGAAGCGGTACTCGACTCCGATGCCCCCGACGATGACGATATTCTGATGCGCCTGGCCCTGATTGCGAGTGGCACGGACAGCACCGATACCGCCGCTTTTGCCGACGGCACCCTGCGTGAACACGTCATGCGCGAGCTGAAAAACCCGGCCTCGCCGATCGCCGGTTGCGACGCCGATGCGATCATCGCCGAGGTCGAAGGTGAAACCGCCAGCGAACGCATTGTCGATTTCCTCGTGCGGACCGGGCCGTTCGGCGATGGTTTCAGCGCCGACGTCGACGGCCTGTCGCTGCAATCAATGCGTGCCGCCGAGCACGGCATTGACCTGGGCGCCATGGAACCGCGCCTGCCGGGACTGCTCAGCACCGCGAATGCAAGCATCGAACTGTTTTCCACAACCATCGAAGATCAACTCTCCCAGGCCGCCGCGGCCCTCGACGAACAGCTCGGCGCAGACCTGCTCCTGATCGGGCGGCGCGAATTTCATTCCAACAACTCGTGGATGCATAACGTCGCGTCACTCATCGAACGCCCCGACCGCTGTACCCTGCGCGTACACGCGGCCGATGCCGCGCGGCTCGGGATCGGCGATGGCGAACGGGTCGAGGTGCGCTCGCGCTGTGGTGCGGTCGAAGTACCGCTGGAAATCCATGCCGAAATGCGCCCCGGGGTAGTCAGCCTGCCGCACGGTTATGGCCACGACTATCCGGGCATGCGCCTCAGCCTGGCCACCGCCCATGCCGGGGCCAGCGCCAACGATCTCGTCGAAGGCGAAATCGACGGCCCGTCGGGCAACGCCGTACTGAACGGGGTCAGTGTCACCGTCAGCAAGGTCGCGACACAGTCGGCCGCGAGCGCTTGAGCGCCATGGAAATCGTCAAGCCCGAGGGTGTTACGCCGCAGTGGCTGAGCGCCGCGCTCGCCGCACGTGACATCGACGCCGAAGTCAGCGCGGTGCAGATCGAAACGGTCGGGACCGGCCAGCTCGGCGAAACCCGCCGCTTTCATCTCAGCTATGCCGGCCGCCCGCCGGCACAGGCGCCGCACACCCTGGTCGGCAAGTTTCCGTCCGACGATGCAACGGCCGCGCGCACCGGCAAGGAGATGGGTTTCTACCGTGCCGAACTGATGTTCTACAAGGAGCTTGCCCACCGCACGACGATCAACACGCCGAGCGTGTATGTTGCCGAACTCGACGCCGACAACAACTTCGTGCTGCTGTTCGAAGACCTCGCCCCGGCCGTGCAGGGCGATCACATGCAGGGCTGCTCGGTCGATGACGCGCGCCTGGCGCTCACCGAAGCCGCCCTGCTGCACGCCGCGTTCTGGAACGACCGCGAACTCGAGCAGCAGCCCTGGCTGTATATGCCGGACGGCGCCCAGGGTTTCTATACCACCGAACTGGTCGAAAGCTCCTGGGCTTATTACCGAAAAACCTACGGGCCGCAGTCCGATCCACAGGTCATCGACGTGTGCGACAAGTTTGTGCGCAATCACGCGGCGTGGAACGCGCCGCGCACCGCCAACCGGTGTTTTTCGCACAACGATTTCCGCGTCGACAACATGCTGTTTGGCGGCGAACGCATCGCCGTGGTCGACTGGCAGACTAGTAATTACCTCGGCGCCGGCATGGACGTTGCCTACTTCCTGGGCAGCGCCTTTGACCGTGACACGCGGCGCGCGGTCGAACATGATCTGTTGCGCGAATATCACGCCGATCTGTGCCGCCAGGGCGTCGCCGGCTACACCTACGAACAACTGCTGGTCGACTATCGCCACTACAGTTTCGCGGTCATGGTGGTAGCGATCGCCGCGACCGTGATCGTCAAAAAAACCGAACGCGGCGATCGGCTGTTCATGAAAATGGTCAACGATGGCGCCTACCAGGCGCTCGACAACGACGCGCTCGACCTGCTCGGCGCGTGAGGCTGGCAGCATGCGACTCGCTAAACCGCACCTCGATCTCGGCTTGTTCACCAACGATATCGTCGCCCAGCAGAAATTCTGGGGCGAGACCGTGGGCCTGCGTCTCGATCACGAACTCAAACTCGGCAAAGGCATTATTCAGCATCGCTATGATGCCCACGATTCGGTAATCAAGGTTAATCACTTTCCGGACGCTTTCCCCGCACAGCCGCCCTCGGGCTATACCGGGCTGACGATTGCCCGCGCTGAACAGCCGGCCTGGAGCGGCCAGCACCCGGGCGGTGAAACGGTGCGCCTGGTCCCGCCCGGCACGGACGGCGTGGTCGGCATCGGCGTAACGGTGTCAACACCGGACCCGGCGCGCATGATGGCGTTCTATATCGAGGCGATGGAGTTCGAACTCGCCGCTCCCAACGTCGCGCGCTGCGGCGACAGCCTGCTGTTTGTCGTCGAGGGCCCCGGCGGCAGCGACAGCGAGGACTTCATCGGCCCCGATTTCCGCTATCTGACCGTGCAGATATTTGACGCCGACCAGGCCTGCGACGAGATCGTCGCGCGCGGCGGACGTCTTGGCCGCAAACCAGTCACTCACGGCGAAGTCGCGCGCTACGGTTTTGTTCTCGATCCGGACGGTAACTGGATCGAGATCTCGGCACGCGCCTCGCTGACCGGGATCGTCCCCAAGCCTGACGTTTAACCAGACGTGCGAGAGCCTCGTACACGAGTCGTGGCGTGCGTATCCCATTGTTCCGCGCGCTTGTTCAACCAGCCGCACGACTAACCACAAAGTACTCGGATCAATATGTCACGGCGGTGATCCAAACTTCGCGGGCACGCGTACCTCGCCCATGAACCTGTTATCTCGGATCAAACTTGCAGGCCGCCGCGTACCGTCCGTGGCGCTACTCCTCCCCCCGCTCCTGATCACGGGCTGCGGCGGTCTGCACCTTGAACAGTACGCGGACGCGACGCCACAGCTCGATCCGTTCGCATTTTTCCCCGGCCAGACCCGTGCCTGGGGTATCGTGCAGGACTGGCGCGGCCGCGTGGTGCGGCGGTTCGACGTCGACATCGTCGGCAGTACGGTCGACGACGAGCTGGTACTGGACGAAACCTTCCGCTACGCGGACGGCGAAAACGCCACGCGGCAATGGCGTATCAAGCGCGGGGCCGACGGCACCCTGGACGGCCATGCCGACGATATCGTCGGGCCGGCCGAGGGCGCCTATGGCGGCAACACCATGCGCTGGAACTACGCGATGGACCTCGCCGTTGACGGCGACACCTACCGCGTGCGGTTCGACGACTGGATGTGGCGCCTTGACGACAACGTCGTGATCAACCGCTCCTATATCCGAAAATTCGGCATTACGGTTGCAGAAGTCACGTTGTTCATGCAGAAAGTCGCACACTGACATGGCGCCGACCTCGCTGCTGCGCCTGACCCTGGTACTGGCGTGTCTGCTGCCGGGCCGGACGCCGGCCTGTACGGCAGGCGATGCCCTCGCCGAGTTCGTAGCGACCACTTATGGTCCGCGCATCGCGTTTGACGTGCTGCGCAATGGCAAACCGGTCGGCGAACATGTCACTGAATTCCGCCACGACAGCCGCGGTCTCGAAGTGGAGTCGCGCATGCAGCTCGGGATCAGCATCGCTTTCATAAAAATCTATGAATTCGCCTACCGATCAAGGTCATTGTGGTGCGGACAGCAACTGCTCGCACTCGAAGCTACGACCAGCGATGGTGGTGATGTGACGACCACGACTGCGCGCCTCGAAAGCGGCAGCCTGGTCGTCACCAACGCCGATCGCGAGCAGCGTGGCAGCGCCGGACTCCTAGCGAGCGAGCACTGGAACCCGCGGGTACTGCAGCATTCCGCCGTCCTCAATACCATTACCGGCCAGATCAATACCGTCAGCATCGGCGCCTGCGAAGGGCCCTCGGCGCTGGTCACGGCGCGGGTGCCGGGCGCGCGCTGCTACCAGTACCGTGGCGATCTCGAGGCGCGCGCCTGGTACGACGACCGTGGACGTTGGGTAGGACTGGCTTTCGCCGGCCGCGACGGTTCGGAAATCGTTTATGTATGCCGCGATTGCGGTGAAGGCAGCCGCGCACTGTGAGCAATCTGCAGCGTGTGTGGATCACCGGCGCCAGCAGCGGCTTCGGCGCGGCCCTGGCCCACGAATACGCCGCCCACGGCCATCCTCTGAACTTGAGCGCGCGCCGTGCCGAGGCCCTCGAAACCGTGGCTGCCGCCCTGCCGGACCCTGCTGCCGCGCGCATCTACCCGGTCGACGTCACGTCGAGCGAGGCGCTCGAGGCAAGCGTGGCGGCGATGATCGCGGATCACGCCTGCCCTGATCTTGCGATCCTGAACGCCGGTACCTACACCCCGGTCGCGGTCGATGATTTTCAGGTCAGCGCGTTCGAATCGCTGTTCGCGGTGAACTTTTTTGCGGTTGTAAAATGTATCGAACTGCTGGTGCCGGTAATGCGCGCCAGGGGTTGCGGACATATCGCCATCGTCGGCTCGGTAGCCGGCGATATCGGCCTGCCCTACGCCAGTGCCTACAGCGCCAGCAAGGCCGCCTGTATGCGTCTCGCGCAGTCGTTGCGCCCGGAACTCGAAGAGATCGGTGTAAATCTGTCGATTATCAACCCGGGGTTTATCGAAACGCCGTTGACGGCGCGCAATACCTTCCCCATGCCGTTCATGGTCAGCGCCGAACAGGCCGCCGCCATCACCCGCCGCCGGCTTGCCGCTGGACATTTCGAGATCCGTTTTCCGCTCGCCATGAGCCTCGTCATGCGCCTGCTCAGTGCGCTGCCGGAACCCTTGAGCCTACCCATCAGGCGGCGCATGCTGCACACATGACCGCGCACGACGACGCGCTCGCGGCGTATGTCGCGATCCTCGAACAATTCGATCACCTCGCCCCGGCCAAGCTGAGCGCGCTGGTCACCACCGATGTGCACTTCGTCGATCCGTTCAACGATTGCCGCGGCGTCGAGGCGTTTCGCGCGGTGTTCGCCGATGCCCGCGAAGCGCTTGCCGATGTGCACTTCGAGGTCACCGAGCGCGGCTGGAGCACGCCCATATCGAGCACGCCGGTCGCGCTGCTGCGCTGGCGGCTCGATGCGAGGCTGGCGCGGCTGGGCGGCCGGGTCTGGCAGGTAAACGGCTGTTCGGCCGTGCACTTCACCGCCGACGCCCGCGTGTGTGCGCACCATGATTATTGGGATGCGGCCGGGCAGCTCTATGAAATGCTGCCCTTGATCGGCCCACTGCTACGCTGGTTGCGCGGTCGCCTGAACAGCGCCTGAGCGCAGTTCGATACGCAACAGAAACAGCACCAAGGTTTTCAGTAACACCGGCAACACGACGTAGCCGGCGAGCAGGCGCGCATCGTCGACCGGCAAACTGCTGTCGCGACCGGCGCCGACACCGATGAACGCGATCCCGACCGCCAGTGCCAGTGATAACTTGGTCGCCATCGACCACAGCGCAAACGCGGTCGCGGTACGGCGACGCCCGACCTGCGCGCGGTCGTCTTCCATGACGTCGGCCTGCACTGAGGGCGGCAACGCAAGATCGGCGCCAAGCGTGGCTCCCGACAGTGCACACACGGCGACGAACCACACTGCCGTCGCCGGCGTCATCCACAGCACCTGGGCAAAAACCAGGATGTTGAATCCGATCGCGACGCGCCAGGCGCCAACCTTGCCCCATTCACGGGCGGCGATCAGCCATAGCGGCGCGGCCAGGATCGCGGCGCCAAAGTACACCACCAGCAGGGTATACAGGGCCTGCTCGTCGAGTTGAAAAAAGTCACTCACCACCAGCGGGAACAACACCGCCGGCAGGCCGTTGGCGGTGCCGTTAACCAGCCAGCACAACAAAGTGCGCCGACACGCCGGCACCCGCGCCAGTTCCAGCAGGTCGCGCCAGCGCACGCGCGCGGCGCGCGGACTCGGCGGCGGTTCGGGCACGAATCGCAGCAGACCCCACAGCGCCGGCGCGCCGAGCGCGAGCGCCAGCCAGGCCAGGGTCTCCAGCGGCGGCGGCGCCGCGTCACCAAGCTTCAGCGTCAGCCAGGCCGGTACCCCCAAAGCCAGCAGCATGCCGACCAGGCAGGCGCCTTCGCGCGCCGCGGTTACCAGCGAGCGTTCGTGATGGCCGTCGGCGAGTTCGGCGCCCCATGCGGTGTACGGGATCATGAACGCAGTCCAGCCGCTGAACAGCAGCACTACACCGCCGGCCAGGTAGCCCGGCCCCGGCCGTGGCGGCGGAAACGCCAGCAAGGCGAGACCCAGCGCTGCCAGCACGGCGCCGCCCAGGACCCAGGTTTTGTAGCGCAGGCCACGCCAGGCATAGCGATCGCTGCACACGCCAACCACCGGATCCGTGGCGAAATCCAGCAGCCGGGCCAGGGCCAGGACAACGCCGGTGGCAATGAATCCCAGTCCGAGGTCGCGCGCATACCAGGTTGGCAGCAACACCGCGACGGGGATCACCGGCAACGTCGCGGCGAGACCCGGCAAAGCGTAGGCCAGGACCACCGAACGCGGCACGCGCGTCGGATTCATGCCTGGTGTTCTACCCGTACCTGCACCACGTCGATCGCGCGGTGCAGAAAACCGGCCTCGCAGTAGGCGAGATAGAACAACCACAGGCGCTTGAAGCGCTGATCGAAGCCCTGCGCGGCGATCGCCGGCCACGCCGCTTCGAAACGTTCACGCCAGGCCACCAGGGTACGCGCGTAGTCGAGGCCGAAATCGAGGCGGTCGGTGATTGCCAGGCCGGCGCGCGCGAGGGTTGCTTCCAGCACCTCGAAACTCGGCAACATGCCGCCGGGAAAAACATAACGCTGGATAAAATCGGGCGAGCGACGATAGCCTTCAAAGCGGGCGTGGTCGATGGTAATGAGCTGCAGGGCAGCCTTACCACCCGGCGCCAGCAGGCGTTTGAGCTGTTCCGCGTAGGTGTCCCAATAAGCTTCGCCGACCGCCTCGAACATTTCGATCGAAACGATGTGCCGGAACTGGCCACGCAGCTCGCGATAGTCGCGCAATTCAACCGCGGTGCGCGCCTCGAGTCCGGCGGCCGCCAGACGCTCGCGTGCGTAAACACACTGCGCCTCGGATATTGATACCCCGGTTACCTCGGCGCCGCGCTCGGCGGCCGCGTAGGCCATGAACCCACCCCAGCCGCAGCCGATCTCGAGCACACGATCCTCGGCGCCGAGCTCGACGAGTTCGGCCAGCCGCGCGTACTTGGCGCGTTGCGCCTGTTCCAGCGTCTCATCGCCGTGCTCGAACAGCGCCGCCGAGTAGGTCATGCTGGGATCCAGCACCAGACGATAAAAATCGTTACCCAGGTCGTAATGATAGGCAATGTTGCGCCGCGCGCGTCGTGGCGTATTCCTGTGCAGCCAGTGGCGCAGGCGATCGCCGTAACGCAGCAGTCCGAGTCCAGCGGCAGTACTGCCGAAATGAGGCTCGTTAACGCTCGCGAAATACAGGAACGCCGGCAGGTCAGGACTGTCCCAGTCACCGTCGAGATAACTTTCGCCAAGGCCGAGTGCACCGCGGGTCGCGACTGACCATAGCGGTTTCCAGTTGTGCAGCCGCCAGCGTACGGTCTGTTCCGGCGCCTGCGCGCCGCGGAAAATGCGCATCTCACCGTTCGGTGTTTCGATTTCCAGGGTGCCGTAGCCAACGCGGGCGCCGATTGCGTCGAGGACGAGGGTCATGAACGATGGCGCGCGACCGCGCTCCGCCGTGAGTGATCCGGATTGCTTCATTGTTGGTTTCCAATCGCTGTTGTGCGGTCGCCCGCTTTAACGTGTTTGACGAGGGGTATGCCTTTCAGCCACAGCTTGAGCGCCTCGAAGTGGATCGCGGCGATAACCTTGAGCGTGGCGGCCGGATAGCGCATTGCCACCGAGCGCAAGTTTGCCGCAGTAAACGGCAGACGCCGGCCCGAGAACGCCGCACGCATACTCAAGTTGCCTTCGCGACGGTAATCGATACGCAGCGTGAGCTTGTCGGTGGGCTGGCTCAGGTCGAATTCATAATGCCCGGAAAGATCGAAAAACGGCGAAACGAACAGGGCCTTCTCGCAACTCTGGCGGATCCGCGCCGAGCTGTCGCCGACCGGCAGGACGTAACTCAGGCGCTCGCCGAAAGTGTTATTGACTTCGTAGACCATGGCACCGAGCTGACCATCGGCGCGGTAGCAATAAATCACGCTGATGGGGTTGAACACGTAACCGGCGACGCGCGGCATACACAGGATGCGGTACTGCCAGCGTGTATCAGCCAGTCCGGCGTGGTGCAGCGTGTCGTCGAGCCAGTCGCGCAGCGGGCGACCGTCGCCGGCGCCGTGGTCGGCGTCATGAAAGCTGAGCCACGCCGGCCGGTTCCAGCCGAACAGGCGCGACGCGGCGGCGGTCGGCAGCGCCTCGTCAAGGTCGAGCAGCAGGTAGAACACGCGGTAACGCAGGTTGTGCCGCCGCGTAGCCACGCGCCGGTGGAATACGTCGCCGACATAAATCGCGGAATTCGGCGCCGGCGCGGCTTCAGGCGGCACGGCTGCGATCTCCGCGGTAGCTCTGCGGCAGGCGGTCGAAGTCGCCGGCCGCCGGCCACGGCCGCGCAGCGCCCAACTGCTCGGCCACCCACAGGCCCGACTGCAATGCGTCTTCGTGGAAACCGTGGCCGAAATAGCTCCCGCACCACCAGGTCCGCCGTCGGCCCTGGATGGCTGCCGAACGCGACTGCGCGGCGGTTGTTTCGCGACTGAAGACCGGGTGCTGATAGCTGTAGCAGCCGTGCACTTTGTCCGCCGCCGGCGGCGCGCCGGGGTTAAGGGTTACGAATATCGGGGTCGAGGTGGCCAGTGGCTGCAGGCGGTTCATCCAGTAGCTCACGCACAGCGGCTGCGCGGCCTGTGAGTCGCTCGCATGCAGATAATTCCAGCTCGACCAGGCGGCCTTGCGGCGCGGCATCAGGCGCGTGTCTTCGTGCAGCCAGGCGAGGTTGTCGCTGTAGCGGAATGCACCGAGCACCGCGCGCTCATCGTCGTCGGCGTCGCCAAGCAGCTCGAGCGCCTGGTCGGCGTGGGTCGCGATTACGACATCGTCGAAATCGCGGCGAGCGCCATCGGGTTCGACGACCGTGACACTGCGCGCAGTGCGCTCGATTGCCTGCACGGCCCGACCCGGCCGCAGTTCGAGGTCGGCGTCGTCAAGCAGGCGGCCGACATATTCGCGGCTGCCACCACGCACGGTGCGCCACTGTGGACGATCGCCCAAAGACAGCAGGCCATGGTTGTCGAAAAACCGGATGAACGCGTCGGCCGGGTAGCGGCGGATATCACACGCAGATGCCGACCAGATCGCCGCTGCCATCGGCACCAGGTGATCTTCGATGAAAGCGTCCGAGTAATGTTCGCGCTCGAGCAGCTCGCCGATGGTACAGTCTTGCGCGAACTGCTCGAGGTATCCGGAAGCACGTCCGTAAAAGCGTCGAATGTCATTCAGCATGCGCCAGAAACGCGGTTTGAGCACGTTCAGACGCTGCGCCAGCAGGCCGTTGAGGTCGCCGCCCGAATATTCGACCCGGCCGCCATCAAGCGACACCCCGAACGACATGTCGCTGGCCGCGGTCGGTACCGCGAGATGGTCGAACAGGGCTACCAGGTTGGGATAATTGCGCCCGTTATAGACAATAAAGCCGGTGTCGACGGGAAAGCGCTGCCCGATGCTGGCCACATCGACGGTATTGGCGTGTCCGCCGAAGCGACCCTCGCGGTCATACAACGTCACCGTGTGCCGCCGTGCCAGCGCCCACGCTGCACCAAGGCCGGCGATGCCGCCGCCAACGACGGCGACCGAACGCCTGCCAGAAGATCCGATAGTCATGACCCGCCCGTGGAAATTGGATACCGATGGTTCTACGCTACCCGGACGCAACCGGATCACGCGCTTGCTCAGTTTCTGATCCGCAATCGCCGGGTCGGCGTACAACCGGCATGAACAACGCCCTGCGCCGCTACAATGAGACCACTATGACGAATGTCGTCAACCTGTCGACGGAAGCCGCCGCGGTCAGCGCTCGCGAGCGCGCCGTTGAAACCAGACTGCTGGAACGCGTCCGCGACGACGGCGATCGAGACGCTTTCGAGGAGCTGTTCAGGACGTTTACCCCACGCCTCGCGGCATGGGTTGCCGGTCAGGGCTGCGAGCCCGGCGCGGTAGACGCCGTCGTACAGGAAGTCATGATCACGAGCTGGACACGCGCGCACCAGTTCGACGCGGCCAAGGCTTCGGCGCGGACCTGGATTTACACCGTGGCGCGCAACCGCCTGATCGACCACCATCGCGCCGGGCAGCGGCGACGCCGCGCCCACGATGAGCTGACCCACAGCATGCCGGAGGCGGCCGAGAGCAACGACCGGCCCGAGCGCGGCGTGAACAGCGCGCGGCTGGCGGCGCTGCTGGAACAGCTGCCGGCCGAGCAATCCGAAGTGGTGCTGATGCTGTACATCGAAGGCCATACCCATCGCGAAATCGCGACCCTGCTGGAACTGCCCATCGGCACCGTAAAGTCGCGCGCCCGGCTCGCGTTTCAGCGCCTGCGCAAGTTGCTGGAGGAACCGGCATGACACTGGACCACCATCCCGGCGAAGCCTGGCTGCTCGATTATTCGCTCGGCCATCTGCCCGAACTATTCGATGCCGTACTGCGCGCCCACATCGACGTCTGCGCGCAGTGCCGCGCCAACGTCGCGTTTGCCGAGCGGCTCGGCGGCGAGATGCTCGCCACACTGACGCCGCGCGTAGCCGTCCCTGAAGTCCGCTACCGCGAGATCTGCGACAACTACGAGCAGGTCGGCAGCGCTGCCGGGTCCGTATCGCGGGTCCGCGACAGTGCCCACGATGGCGACATCGAAGACATCGTGCAGACTTATCTCAACAGCAGCCTGGACGCCTTGCGCTGGCGGCATATCGGCAAGGGGCTGCGCCTGTGCCGACTGGCGGAAGGCGATGGCAGCCGCATGTGGATGCTGCGTGGTGATGCCGGCGTAGTCCTGCCCGCACACACCCACAGCGGCAGCGAGCTCACCCTGGTCCTCAAGGGCGCGTACTTCTGTGGTTCAAATATTTTTCGCGCCGGCGACATCGAAGACGCCGACGAAAGTACCGAGCATCAACCGGTGATCACACGTGACGGTGAATGCATCTGCCTGGCCGTCACCGAAGGCGCGCTGCGCTTTCGCGGTCTGCTGCCGCGCCTCGCCCAGCCCTTCATCGGCATCTGAGCGCTGCCCCCGGTGCTGCTCAGGCACGCGGCTTGACCCCCGTCATGATGCTGTATCCCCCTCCGATCGGGAGCCGAGTGACTGCCTCGAGTCCGGCCGCGGCAAACCAGGCCCGGTACTCCGATTCGGTGTAGGCCTGGCCGTTTTCGTAGACATTCAGGAACATGACGTTGACCGCCACGGTCTCCAGTGGCGCCAGCCGGCTGTCGTCCAGCACTCGGCCGAAGACAAACAACTCGCCACCTTGATTGAGGGCCGTGGCGCAGTTTGACAGCACCCGTGCGGCGTCGCTTTCGCTCAGTACCTGCAGCACCGCGCGCAGGACCACGACGTCGTAACCGCCGGCCGGCACTTCGTGCACCAGGTCCGCTTCGATGACCGTAACTCGCGAGCCGAGTTCGGCTTCGGCCAGGCAGGCGCGGGTGACCGGCGCGACGTTGCCGAGTTCGGCGACCGTGGCGCACAGCTGAGGACATAAACCAAGCAGCTCGACCGCCAGGGCGCCCGATCCACCGCCGGCATCGAGGAGGTGAGAAAAGCGGTTCATATCGTAGGATTTATGCAGCCGCCGCGCGGCGGCGCCCGCGCCCGCGTCGAGTCCGCGCACGAACGCATTGAGTTCGTCCTCGTTCATCGCGGCAAAATCGTGCCGAGCCTGCGGCACCCCGCTACGGATCGAAGCGGCGGTATGCAAGGTCGCCGACCACAGATCGGCGTAGGTCGAATGCAGCCCGCCGATATAACGCGGTTTGCCCTTGGCGAGAAACTCGGCGGCCTCAGCGCCGTTGGCAAAGCGCCCGTCATCGACGCTCAGCAGGCCGGCGGTAACCAGCGCATACAACAACGGGCGTAACTTGTTGGGCTTGACCGCCATCGCGTGGGCGATCTGATCGACGTCAAGGGCCTGGTCGCCGATGACGCTGAAAACTTCGAGTTGCATGCCGGCCATCATTGCCAGCGCCGGATACACGCTGTCGAGGTGACGGTTGATGGTGTCCGGCATGAGTGCCGGCGCTGAAGTGTCGTTCATGACCTCGCTATACGGGAGTCCCGGCTCACTGCAAGCAGGCTCAAAGCATGTCACAGAACCATCACGAAGTTAACGCCAGCGCGCTACGCCCGCGGTCAGGCGGGCGCGCGTACGTCAACGCGTGTGCTCGGCGCTCAGAACGAGACGTCCCACTGAAATCGCACGCGGTCGTCTTTCGCGCTGACGTTCAGCAGGCCGTCATCCAGCGTCAGGTGAGAAAAATCGACCGTGAATTTGTTGTTGTGTCCGCTGAAAAACCAGTTAGCGCCCACCGTGAACTCCTCGCGCTTATTGTCCTGTGCGCGATCGACGCGGTTAGGTTCGTTGACGAACGCGTAGCGAAAGGCGAATTCAAGCGGCGCCGGGACAATCGGGAAAAGGTGGTGGAAAAAATATCCCGCCTGGGCGTAGGCGCCAGTGAAGTCGTTGTGGGTGTCCGCGACGGCATCGTCGACGGTTTTCCAGTGAAATTCTTCCTGGACTGAGAATCCGCGCCATTTGAACGCAAATTCCTGCACCATCTGCTCAACCTTGAATTCGCCGAGCACGGAATCGCGCGGGCTTGTGTAGCCGTCGAGATTACCGCAGCCGCCCGACGACCAGCGCGTGCAGCTCCCCTGGTTGGTCGCCGCCGCGAAGGCAATGCTGCCGGTTGGCTGTTCGGTATATTCGACGTCGGTCTGTTTCCAGTCGAGGTCGCGGCCGAGGAAGTTCCACTGTAGCCGCCCCATCCACATCATGTTTTCGTCGTCATTGACGACTCCACGGCCTTCGCCGGTAAACACCCCCGCCCAGTAGCGCATATCGGCCGGGGTATCCTGGAACAGGTGGCCGCGGAGCTGGACGCCGACCTGCCGGTCGATGGTAAAGATGCGGTTGACGATGGAACGCTCGACAAACTGTTGACGGCCGGACGAATCGACGCGTTCGCGGTTGAAATCGATTTTCCATTGCCCGACGCGCAGTCCGGCCCAGTCCCACTTGGCAATGTCGATACGCCAGTCGATCACGCGTGCGCTGGAACTCTCGCTGTCGTCATCCGGGTCGCGGCTGGGCTCCAGATCGACCTCGAAGTAATACTTCAGCCACGGTTGATAGCCGTGCCCGCCGATCTTCATGCGCAAGCGGCGCGCCTCAAACGTGCTCTGATCCTCGGCATCGAACGCACCGAGCTGGCGCGGATCACCGGTAAACGGATTGGTGTAACGCAACTGGGCGCGCCATTGCAGGTTGGTCTGCCAGTTGCCGTCGCGGGTCTCGAGGCGGAAACCCTTGGAGCCGTAGCTGGCCTTGACCGGGAATTCGTCTTCGATCGCGGAGGCGACTTTGTCGACGACGCTTTTTTCGACCTGCGCCTCGATATCCTTTTCGATCCGGGCGTTCATCGCTTCGTCGACTTTGCGCTCGACCACCGCTTCGACCGCCGGAGTGACGGTTTCGGGCTGACCGAGGATGTCCCCGCTGGACAGACTGTCCTTCTTCATCAGGCTGTCGTATTGCGCCTGGGTGATGACGCCGTTGCCGAGCAGGATGTCGAGCAGCGCCTTTTCCGCCGCCAACGTTGGGCCCGAGCCGAGAGCCATGCAGGCGCCCGCAAGCAGCACAAATATTGGCCTGAAACGCAAAAACTTTTCCACGTGGTATCTCCCTGGAAGCTGACTGTGCCTGTACAAGTGCGCAGCCGCTGACCACGCAGGAACTAACCTCGAGCAGGGTGGTGAAAAACTACTGCGGAGGTCGTGCGCGGCGTTGCGGGCTCGCCTGCGGTCCTCATTTACACCAGTAAACTCCGGTCCTCGTCTCGCCCGCGCCTTGCGCCCGACCTTCCTCGCGACGTTTTTCACCACCCTGCTAAGGGCTATTTGTTTGTCGCGAGGGAGTTTATGGCGGTGATATGACGATTTGATGACAGCGGCGCGCGGCCGCGCGCGCGAGACGGGCCTTATCGCCAGGGTTTAGCCCGCGTGGCGGCCTAAAAGTCGAGCAGCAGGGTCACAGAGAGGATGTGATGATGTCGATCCGAAGCAGCGTCGCGGGCAACGAGCTGATGCAGATAGCCGGTCTCCGCGTGCGCCTTTGACAGGCGCGCGCCCAGACCAAAAAATGCCCGCCCTGGTCACACGCCGGCCTCGGCGCCCCAGTCGGTGGTGTTGATGTTGACGAACAACTCGTCCCATAACGAAACGTAAAAACGCGAACCATCACCGAGCGGCCGCGTAAGTTTCAGCAGCTGGCGCGCGCGCCAGCCAAGATCTTCGGCGCTTTCGATCCAGCGCTGTTCGAGCCGGCTACGCAGGCTTACAGTGAATGCTGTTTGGGGCAAGGCACTGCCCCACGTCCACTGCTGCCAGAGACGGTGCTCTACAACATCATCGCTACGTTCGAGCGGATCGGTTGGAATGAACGCATAGCCGCCCCAGAGTACGGCATTCTCGCCGACCGTGTGACCGAGACCCGCGCGCACGATGCCCTGACCGAAACGCGAACTGTCGTCGTTGAAGCGGCCCTGTCCTTCGAGCCAATAGCGCAGCGCCGAATCGGTCGGCCCGGCAGTGCCGGTGGCCACGACAGCTCCCCAGGTCTGCGTGTCGCTTTCCGCAGCCGCGGCCATGCCGCTCACCGCAAATATCGCGCCGCACAGCCAACAAGCAACGTTGCGTCTCATCGAACCCATTGCATATCGCGCCCGGCGGCGCCCGCCCAAGTGCTGGTCGGACATGGGTACCGCCGGTAGCGCTTGCGGCGCCTGACCTCCAAGGTTTACTCCGCCGTGGCTGGCGTCGAAGAGTCGCCCCTGGTGCGCTCGTGCACTGCGGCCTTGGCGCTGATCACGGTCATTGCCGCTCTCAGCGCATCGACGCGGTGCTCGTAGATCCCGTCCTCGGGCAGACAGTGATCGGCGTCCAGTCCCGATAACACTTTCCGCACGCGCTCGTTCATGCCAGTGACATAGACCATACGCCCGGCGTGACGCGCGTCGCAGGCGATGGGCTTGTCCGCGCGATCAGCTCTCTTTCTCTTCCGTCGGTGGAGTCATAGGCTCGGCCTTTATCACCGAAGCGCTGCAACTGCTCGTCAGCAAGCTGTTTGACGAACGCGAGGGCAGCGAGGATGACACCAGCGGCAACCGCGGTGATGAGGTCGACGAATACCGTCAGGCCGAGCACCAGCACCATCAGGGCTACGTCGCAGACGCGGGCCTTTGTGCGCACGTTTGAGGTAGCCGACGTCAATGATGTCGTAGCCGACCTTGATCAGGATGCCAGCCAGCACTGCGTGCGGAATGACCGAAGCGAGCGGCCCAGCTGCGAGTACGACGACCAGCAACAGCACGGCGTGAAGCATGCCTGAGATCTTGGTCTGGCCGCCGGTACGAATGTTGACAACGGTACGCATGGTTGCGCCGGCACCCGGAATTGCGCCGAAGAAACCGGCGACCGTATTGCCGATACCCTGGCCGACGAGTTCGCGGTCAGAATCATGACGTGTGCGGGTCATGTTGTCGGCCACCAGCGATGTCAGCAGGCTGTCAATTGCGCCGAGCACGGCGAGAATCACCGCTGCCTCAAGCACGACAAGGAAAGTCGCTGACGTAAACGCCGGAAGGATGAATTGTCGGCAGGCCGGTCGGGATGTCACCGAGTACTGGTGCACCTGCGACGGCAAAACTGGCCAGCGTGCCGATGATCAATGCGGCCAGAGGTCCGGGCACGAATGAGCCCAGATTTTTGGGCCAGGTGAAGATCACCACCAGGGTGAGCACGCCAACAATCAGGGCGGCGACGTTGGGATCGGTCGATTGCGCCAGGAATAGCGGTGAGCGCGGGAATCGTGCCGCCACCATCTGGCTCGTGTCCAAACAGCCGGGACAGCTGCAGGGCGATGATGATGCAGCCGATACCGCTCATGAAGCCGGACACCACCGGGTAAGGAACCAGCCGGATGTACTGGCCGAACTTGAAAACGCCCAACACGATCTGCAGGATGCCAGCCAGGATGACAGCGCCGAAAACCAGCGCCGGGTTGCCGGAGAGTGACGCGAATACGCCGGCAAAGACGACGACCATGGGGCCGGTCGGTCCGGATACGTTGGCACCGGTGCCGCCAAACATGGAGGCGAAGAAGCCGACGATGATGGCGCCCCAGATGCCCGCGATTGGGCCTGCACCGGACGCCTCGCCAAAGGCGAGCGCCAACGGCAATGCGATAATGCCGGTGGTCACGCCTCCGAACATGTCGCCGCGCAGGTTGGGATAAATCGAAAAATTCCATTGTTGCGCTCGTATTCAATCCGTTCGTTCGCCCGCTCAGGCTGCGCAAGCGTGTCCGCGACCAGTGGCTTGGCGATTTCTTCCGCGAGCGTAGCGCTCGTCAACCGGTACGAAGCGTTCGTCGCTTCGTCCCAGGCCGAAACCGCCACCGGTTTTGATGTCGTAGACCCAGCCGTGCAGCTGTCAGGTCGCCTTTGGCAAGGCGCGCCGCCACGCTCGGGGTGCGTCTTGAGGTGCTGAAGCTGCAGTACGACGTTCTGCTCGAGCAGCAGAGGTTCATGCGCTCGGCTTCGTCGGTCATGTCGGGCGCAACTTCGTCGACAACTTCCACCGCAGCGCGCGAATAGCCGAGCCATTCTTTGACGTGCGGCAGGCTGTCGAGGCCTTCGGGATTCATTGCGCCTTTCATAGCGCCGCATTCACTGTGGCCGCAGATGACGATGTGCGGCACGCGCAACGCGGCAACGGCAAACTCAATTGAGGCCGTCATGCTGCCGGTGTGCACAGTATGCGGCGGCACGATGTTGCCGGCATTGCGGCAGATGAATAGTTCGCCCGGATCGGTCTGCGTGATCATCGCTGTCTCGATTCTCGAATCCGAGCAGGTGATGAACAGCGCCTCCGGGGACTGTCCGAGGCTCAGCTTCTCGAACAAATCCTTCTTCTGCGGAAAAACTTCGTTCTGAAAATGTACAACACCTTTGGCGAAACTTGGCATGGTCGATTCCTCTTAAAAAGCTTCAAACGGTTCTGTTCAATCACGTCGATGTACTTGGCGCCCACAGGCGGCGCGCGGCACGAATTTTGGCCCGGTCGATGTTGGTTTTACGTCCCTCGATGAAATCCAGCCCATCGACGATCCATAGCGCAAAGTCGGGCTGCACCAGGTGGTAATAGCGATGACGGCCGTCCGGCCGTTCGTCGACAATGCGGTGCGCCCGCAGCAACGCCAGGTGTTGCGACACGCGAGCGGTCGGCAAGTTCAGCGTTTCGGCAATGGTGTTGACATCCTTTTCACCTGACCCCAGTGTCTCTATCAACCGGATCCGATCCGGGTGCGCGACCAGCTTGAAAATGCCAGCAAGCTCTTTTGCGACCAATGCCCGGCTCGGCATAGCGATTCCTCCAGATCCAATCCGACGGTGCAATCGTATTGACCGTAGCGGTGCAGCATAAGCTATTTACTTTCGAATGAATATAGTTTCAAATACATGCAAATGTTAATTCATGAATATATCCGGCGCTGCCGGCATCTTTCGCGGCCGTTCGCGTAGCACCGTGAGCCGCACCTATCCGTACAGTTTCCTGGCGCTGGCGCGGGTGATCCTGCGGCCGGAAAGCAGCTTTTACTGGCTGGTGCTGGTGTACGCGCTGGGTATCGGCGCCCTGACGCTGTCGATCCCGCTGTCGGTACAGGTGCTGATCGGGACCGTGGTCAACTCGGCACAGTTGCAGCAGGTCATCGTCCTGGCCGCGGTGCTGCTCGGTCTGCTGGCCCTGTCCGGCCTGTTCGTCGCGCTGCAGGTTTATCTCATGGAGTTGTTTGAGCGGCGCTTCTTTTCACGCATCGTATCGGAAGTGACGCTACGCCTGGTGTACGCCCGCCAGCCGTATATGGAGAGCATCAACCGCGACGAACTGGTCAATCGCTATTTCGATATCATGTCGGTACAGAAAAGCCTGCCGCCGCTGCTGACCGGCGCCCTGGCGACCTTGCTGCAGGCCGCGGTCGGGATCGCGGTAACCTCGTTCTATCACCCGCTGTTCCTGCTCTTCAACGCTGCCATCGTCGTCGCCGGCTACATGATTTTCCGTTCCTTCGACCCGGGCGCGGGGCGTTCTGCCCTGTCGCTGTCGAGTAAGAAGTACGATGTGGCGCGCTGGCTCGAAGGGCTGGCGCGTTCGAATACGTTCTTCAAGTCACGTCGCACGATCGCCTACGCGCTGACCCGCACGGCGGACGTACGGCACGCCTACGTCGAACAGCACCGGCGTCATTTTCGTTTCTCTTTCGCCCAGGTCATCGGTTTTCTGCTGCTGTACGCGATCGCCAGTGCCGCCCTGCTCGGCGTCGGCGGCTGGCTGGTTGTTCGTGGCCAGCTCACGATCGGACAACTGGTCGCCGCGGAGTTGATTTTTTCGGCGATATTCTACGGTTTGACCCGGATCGGCTACTACCTCGAGTTGTACTACGAGCTGTACGCCGCGATGGTCAAGCTGGTGGAACTTTATACCCTCGAACCGGAACGTATCCGCACCGGGATCAGTATCGAGCAATGGTCACCGGAAGTGTGCTTCGAAAACGTCAAAGTCAAACTTCGCGGTGGCGATTTTTTACTCGATTTGCAGATCGCGGCCGGCCACGCGGTGATGATCGAAACCCGCTCAACCACACAGATCACGGCGATCACCAACCTGCTGCTGAATTTTTTACGTCCGCAGTCTGGCCAGGTCCTGCTGGGTGGCCACGATGTCGACGATTTCAATGCCCACGAACTGCGCGACGAGGTGCTGGTGATAGACAGCGCGACCTTCCCCGAATGTTCGATAGCGGAATACCTCGCGATCGCGGATCCGGCCATGACCCGCACCCGCATGCGCACCCTGCTGGAAGCTGTCGGCATGACCAGCGAGCTGCCAGAGCTGGCGTCGAGCCTCGACCAGGTCCTGACTCCGGACGGCCACCCGCTGTCAGTGGCGGGCGTTATCAAGTTGAAAATCGCGTTTGCGATCGCCGCCGATCCGCGGGTTATCGTGTTGACCCCGGTGTTCGATATGCTCAGCCATGAGGCGCGCACGTCGATCCTGCGCTATCTGCACAGCCGCGCGGAAATAACCGTGTTGTGCTTTACCCATCGCCGCGACCTGCACCTGTTCGACGACTATGTCCTGTGCGACTTCACCGAACAGCGGCACTTTACCAGCATGGCGGCGCTGGCCGTCGCCCACGATCGGGTTACCGGCGTTTCCGCGGAGGACCGCCGTGATCAGCCATCAGCGATTCTCGACGTCGCAAACCCCGAGGCCAATCCGTGATCACCCAGGATCAGCTCCGCCCGCTGTCCGATTTCGCCGAGCGCGAACATATCGAGGCATTGTTCGCGACGCTGCCGGCCCGACCACCGTCGCCGCTGCGGGCGTTGGCCGGCGCTGTGGTGTTGCTGCTCATCGCTGCCGGCGGCTTGCTGTGGTACGTACCCTGGCTCCAGACCGCACCCGGTGCGGGACAGATCGTGGCATTGAATCCGGCCGATCGCGTACAACCGATCAGCGCCCTGGTCGAAGGCCGCGTGAGTCGCTGGTTCGTGCGTGATGGCAGTGTCGTGAAGGCCGGCGATCCGATCGTCGAAATCAGCGACATCGACCCGCGTTTCGTTGAACGCCTGCAAGCCGAGCGCGCTGCCGTCGCCAACGGGCTCGAAGCGGCCCGCATCGCCACCGAAACGGCGCTGCTCAACTATCAGCGCCAGGAACGGCTTTTCAATGAGGGCTTGAGTTCACGCAAGGAGTTTGAGAGCGCCAAGATCACCTACCAGGAAACCCTGGCGCGCGAAGCGGGTGCGCGTGCATCACTGAGTAAAACCGACATCAACCTGTCGCAACGGTCGTCACAGGTTGTGGTTGCGCCGCACGACGGCCGCATCGTTCGGATCCTGGCTGGCAATACCGCGACCGTGGTTAAAGCCGGCGACGCTATCGCCAGTTTCGCACCGGAACATGTCGAGCGGGCGGTGGAAGTGTTCGTTAATGGCCTCGATGCGCCGCTCACCCAGCCCGGCCTGGCCGCACGGATCATGTTCGAAGGCTGGCCCGCCGTGCAGTTCAGCGGCTGGCCGGAAGCCGCCATCGGCACGTTTGCAGGGGTCGTAGCGAGCGTCGATCCGGTCGCCGACAACCACGGCCGTTTTCGCGTGCTGATCGCCGAAGACCCGAGCGAACCGTGGCCGGACGATCGCTACCTGCGGCTCGGCGGTAAGGCGCGGGCCTGGATCCAGCTCAGCACCGTACGTCTGGGCTACGAGCTGTGGCGACAGCTCAACCGCTTCCCGCCCAACCCAACCGCGACGAACCCCGATCACAGCGACACGATGCCATGAGGGCGTTGTTCGCGGTCGTTGTGTTGCTCACCGCCGGCGCCGTGCGCGGCGCCATCGCCGGCGAGGCGCTGACGCTCGAACATGTTCTGAGTACGTCGCTTGAACATTTTCCCCGCATCCAGTCAGCGGTCGAGGAAAAACTGCTCCGCGAAGGTCGCCTCACCCGCGCACTCGGCGCATTCGACCTTGCGCTGGAACAGGAAAGCCTGGTCTGGGCTGACGGGTTCTACGACGGCATGGCGGTCGAAAACCGGGTGGTAAAGCGTCTGCCCTCGGCCAATGCCAGAGTTTACAGCGGCTACCGGATTTCGAACGACGATTTCCCGATTTACCAGCAGGAGCTGGTTACGAACGACGCCGGCGAGTTCAACCTGGGGGTGGTTTTCTCATTATGGCGCGACCGCGCGATCGACGAGTACCGCTTCGCGGTGAGTGACGCAGAGCTGGGTGTGCGTGAAGCAGAAATCGAGCTCCTCCTGGCGCGGGTAACAACGCAACGTAATGCCGCGCGTGCGTATTGGGCATGGGTCGTGGCCGGGCATCGTCAGCGCGTCTACGCGGATCTCGTGAACCTGGCCCGCGATCGTATTGGCGGGCTGGAACGCCGCGTTCTGGAAGGCGATGTCGCCGAGGTCTATGTGGTCGAGAATCAACAGAACCTGTTGCGTCGCGAGGCGCTGCTGACCAGTGCGACACGCGACCTTACCAATGCCGCGATCGAGCTGTCGTTATACCTGCGCGACGACGACGGCACGCCGCTGCGACCGGACGTGGACCAGTTACCTGCAACGTTCACGGCCGGAACTACACCGCGCGAAAACCTGCCCGACATGATTGAGCGAGCCCTCGGCCAACGCCCGGAACTGGCCCGCATCGAAAACCTGACTGTGCTCGAACGCAAGCGCCTGCTGCTGGCGGAAAATGAACTCAAACCACGCGTCGATCTCGGCTTCAAGGCCGCCCACGACATCGGCGACGGCAGCCGCAGCCGCAACGGTTTCGATGCGATCGTCGATCTGCAGGTCTCGATCCCGCTCGAACGCCGCCGCGGTCGAGGCCAGGTTGCCGAATCGCGCGCACGATTGCGCCAGTTGGCGCAGGACCGACGGTTGGCCAGGGAGCGCCTGAGCAACGAGGTTGCGCGACTGGACGCCAATATCAACGCCGCCCGCGAACTCGTTTCGATAACTGCGGCGGAGGTCGAGCAGGCCGAACGTATGGTCGACGCTGAACGCAAACGTTTCGCGGCCGGCGCGAGTGATTTTTTCCTGGTTAACGTGCGTGAAGAACGCAGCGCTGACGCGCGGGCCAGGAATCTCGAGTCCCGGCTGCGCTTTCATCACAACCTCGCCGACCTGTACGCGATTACCCTCGACTTTGCGGCGCTTGGGATCTGAGCCGCCAGGCGCGGCACTGCGTTACAATAGTGGCAGAAACCTGAAGCCGCCTTTGAACAGGCCTTCACCGCTTTTTTTCATGGAGAACGTCTGCCGTGACCAACATACACAAATCCATCGCGGTGATTGCCGCTACCGTGACTACGTTAGGTTTTACCAGCTTATCCGCCGACGAAAACGGGCCTGAATGTCGTGGCGTCGCCGCCGGCGTGGTGGCAACGATGCGCGCCGCCGGTGAACTCTCGACCCAGGATGCAAGCGATGCCGCCGTACTGGCTGCGCGCCGCGCCTGTGCGGCCGCACGCGAGGACCTCGGTCCGGCGGTTGTCGTCGAGCAGGCAGCGGTGCAGAACGCGGAGGCGGAAGCCGAAGCGGAAGCCACCACAGCCAAAGAGGAACCGACGGTGTGGGAGTTATTGTCTCGGGATCGCGAACGCAAACCCGGCAATGAGCGCCTGCGCAGGCTCAAGACGCAGTAGGCGCGGCGAACGCCCCGCACAATTAACGTGCGCCGGGCAACGCGAGCCCGACGCACGCGATCAGGCGAGGCTGGCGGTCCTACAGGTCGAAATCGACGGTGTAGGAGACGACGAACTTGACGCTGTCGTTGTGCAGGCCGCTGACGTTCTGCGTGGTGTTATCGCCGATATCAGTGTGGCTGACAACAAAACCGAAGCCGCCCTTGGCTAAGGAAATGTTGTAGTCGACGTATTCGTAAGTGCCATCGGCGAAGTTGAAGGCGTCAACAAAGTCGCCATCGTGGTAGCCGACATGCAGCCCGAGCTCGAGGCCTTCGCGGATCTCGAAAACGTAGTCACCGGAGATGTAAAACGCGGATCCGAATCCGAAGTCATAGTCGCCACCATCTTCGCCCACACCGATGTTCTCGTCGGCCTCGGTGTGCGCAAGAATATATGCGGTGACACTGAAGCCCTTGTAGCCCAGCGAGCCGTAGATTTCGCCGAAATCGAAATCCGCCTGTTCGTCGTAGTTGTAGTACAGGTAACCGAAGTCGTAGCTGATTTCGTTGTATTCACCGGCGAAGCCGACATACATATCGTGCTCGTAGGAGAACGTATCCGGCGTCGCGTAGGACACGTTGGAAACCCAGGTGCCGACATACAGTCCGGAATCGTGTGCGTAATCGATACCCCCGGACACCGCCGGTTCATTCTCCGACTGCGTCAGGCCGCGCCACAGGTAATTGTTCGAGGCCGAGATATTGGCGGTGAAGTCGCCGGCGCTGGCCGACATGCTGCCGCCGCTTGCCAGGGCAAGTGCGGTCGCGATGGGGATGAGTTTGTTCATTGCAGATGCTCTCCAGGGGTTGTGCTTGATTCGTTTCACCGCACGGGTGACCGCTCAAACGATTTCAGTTATGCCTTGGTGCACTGCAAAAGCCGTTCCATTTATGACATCAGTCTGACGACCTTTTGTGGTTTAAATATTTCAAATCTAAGATGACTTCAAAAATAACCGCTTATACGGATTCTGAAATTTCCACCTGAACAAAAAAAATTTAACTCGTTGTTTAAGAAAATCGAATTCGCTCATGAATGGCTGCATCACGACGCCCCGGAAAGAGGCGCTGTTGCGAAAACACAGCATTTTTCGCCCCTAAAAAGTGCATGCATGCGGACTGCGACGGAGCCGCGCGTGCCCCTCGGCGCCGATCGCTGCGGCCCGAAACGCGCGTAAACTAACCGGCCGGCCGCCCGCTCGCTGGCCTTGAGGAACCCTGTCATGAGATTTCAATCCGCCTGCCGCCTGGCGCTGACCTGCCTGGCCACGACCGGCGCAGCGCCCCTCGTCATGGCCAACGAGGTCGCGGACCTCGACTGCAGCCCCGCCCACGGCGTCACGCCGCTGTGTGGCTTCGAACGCCCGGAAGACATCGAGGTGGTCGCCGCGGGCACGCGCCTGCTGGTCAGCGAATATCGCGGACTGAACGGAGAAAGCGGTGGGCCGCTGGTATTGTTTGACCCCGAGCATGGCACCCAGCGTGTGGTTTATCCCCACGATGCCCAGGCGATGACGCCCGGCAGCAGCGACCGTGGCTGGGGCAGCGATGACTGCCCGGGCCGGCCCGGGGGCGAGTTTGCCCCGCACGGCATCCACTACAGCACCCTCGATGGGCGCGAACGGGTACTGGTCGTCAACCACGGCGGTCGCGAAGCGGTTGAACTGTTCGAAGTCATTGATGGCCAGGACGGTCAACGCTTCGCGCTTGCCTGGCGCGGTTGCGTGCCAGCGCCGGAAGGGATCTGGATGAACGATGTGGTCGGCCTGCGCGACGGTGGGCTGGCGGTTTCGCACATGGTCACGCGCGCATTATCGGAAGACGCCCTCTACGAGGCGGAGGCCCGGCACAGCCAGACCGGTTGGGTCATGCGCTGGCAGCCTGATCAGGGCTGGACGAAAATCGCAGGCAGCGACGGCGCGCTGCCCAACGGACTCGAAGTGGCGGCCGATGGCGCGATCTTGTATATCAACGAATATTTCGGCGACCAGGTCGTTGCTCTCGACCTCGTCAGCGGCCGGCAACTGTGGCGCGCGGCAGTCGCTGCGCCGGACAACGCCAGCCGTACGGACGACGGCGTCCTGCTGATTACCTCGCACCGCGTCGGTCTCAAGCAGGTTCTGGCCTGTAACGCGCACCCGCTCAGCGTGTGCGCGATCCCGTATGCGATAGTCGCGCTGCGCGAGCGCGACGGCGCCGCGATGACGGTTTTCGAGAGTCGCGCCGACCAACCGATGGGCGCCGCCACCGTCGCGGTCGCATACGGCGACGACATCTATATCGGCGCTTACGTTGGCGATCGCATGGCGCGCATCAAGCGTCCCGCGGTGTTCGCCTTCGACACACCGACTCCGCGGGCTGAACCGTGACCACGGCATTTCCCAGGCAACGCTTTCTCCGCGGCAATTTCGCCCCCCTGCGACTTGAATGCGATGCCCCCGATCTGATCATCGAGGGCGAAGTGCCGCGCGATCTGAACGGCACCCTGCTGCGCAACGGTCCGAACCCGATGTACCCGCCGCGCGACAACTACCACATGTTTTCCGGCGACGGCATGGTGCACGCTTTCAAGATCGAAGACGGACGCGTCAGCTACCGCAACCGCTGGGTGCGTACCGCAAAACTCGAGCGCGAGCGCGCCGCCGGCGCAGCGCTGTACGGCACCTTCGGCAATCCCGCCACCAGCGACGCAAGCGTTGTCGGCGAACCTTACAACGTGGCCAATACCAACGTCATCTGGCACGGCGGCCGCCTGCTGGCGCTGGAAGAATTCAGCCCACCGCTTGCGCTCGACCCCATCACGCTCGCGACCCGCGGGATCGATGATTACGATGGCCGCCTCGAAGGCCCGATGACGGCTCACCCCAAGATCGATCCGCTGAGCGGTGAACTGCACTTTTTTGGCTACGGCCTCGGCGGCCTCGGTTCGCCGGCCATGGCCTACCACGTCGCCAATGCCGACGGTGAACTGACCCGCAGCGTCAGGTTCGAGTCGCCTTACCCCAGCATGGTCCACGATTTCGTGGTCACCGAGCACTTCGTCCTGTTTCCGATATTCCCACTCACTACGTCGCTGGAGCGCGTCGGTCGGGGCCAGCCCGCGCTGGCCTGGGAGCCGGACAAGCCGTCCTGCGTCGGCATCATGCCGCGCGACGGCGAAGCCCGCGATCTGCGTTGGTATGAAGGTGAGGCCGCCTGCGTTTTTCATCCCATGAACGCTTACGAATCCAACGGCGAGATCGTTGCCGACATGCTGCGCTACGATGCCGCACCGGGTTTCGCCCACGCCGACGGTACCCCGCCCGATCCATCGCAGGCCATCGCCCGCCTCGAACGCTGGCGCTTCGGATCTCGACGATGCGAACAAGGTCTACCGCAGCGAACGGCTCGATGATCAGGCGAGCGAATATCCGCGCATCGACGAGCGCCATGCCGGCCGCCCTTACCGCCATGGTTATTTCGCCACGA
>CALOBG010000033.1:0-26960 GCA_942490995.1 uncultured Gammaproteobacteria bacterium | reverse complement strand
GCAGCGCGTCCAGGGTTGCCAGTTCCGAGCGCAGCATACGTTCGGCGCGCTCGAGGCGAAGATCAAACAGCGGTTCGTGAACGAACAGAAAGAACATGACGACCAACAGTACGACACCGGAGAAGTACAGCAGATGACGTTCGCGATCGGCGCGTTCGCGCCACCATTCGCTTACGTTCATGGGCGCGACACGTGCACGCGGCCACGTACCGCGTGCTCGCCCGTCTCAGCCGATAGAATACGGGCTTCCAACGCACCGTCGCGCAGCGCCGTGTTGAGGGCTTCGATATCGCGGACGGAGCCGCCGTCCAGGGTCACGCCGAGGCCGCCATCGCTGAACGCCAGGCTGACCAGCGCCAGTGACCCCCGGTGTACCTCGAACGCCGCGCCAAGTTCCTGGAACAGATCCAGAAACCGGGTCGGAACCCGGTCCTGATCGCGCAGCCTGCGTAGTTCGTTGTTGGCCTGAACACGCACGTTTACCACGCGTTTAACCTTCGGAAAGGTAGCGCTGAACAGCGCTAGCTCCTCGGCGCGCACCTCGCTCGTGCGGTGTTCGAGAGCACGGATCTGCCACGCCGCAGGTCCGTAAAACAGACCAGCCGCGATCACGAACAACGCTCCTGCAAGCTTCAGGTAGCGTGCCGGCGCCTGAACCTCTTGCCGCGATCGGTAGCGGTCCGGCAACAGGTTCAGTGGCGCTGCCGTTGGCGCGTGTTGAGCCAGCACCGCCCACGCCGACAACTGCGGCGCCTCGCGCTGACAATCGGCCGGCAATAGCGCGTCCAGGTGCGCCGTGCTAGGCGCAAGTCGCTCGCCGTACCAGCGCAGCCGGGTCGTCGAGCGATCCAAACTCGAAAGCAACTCCGTAACCAATGTCGACTCGGCGCCGAAGCCAGCATACTGCGCCGTACGAATGATCACCCGGTCACCGTCTTCGAGTGCACTCCAGGCCTCACCGGTGCAGGGCACGGCCAGGGTCTCGGGATACACCGCGCTTACACGTATACCTGCGCGCGACAGCGGTTCAAGGATCGATTCCAGCAAGTCACGATTGACGATCGCTACTGCGGTCTGTCCGGCCGTATCCAGCGCCGCGACGGCGATTTGCAGTTCGGCGAGGTCCGACTACCAGCTCTTCGACCGCATAGGGCGCCGCTGTTTCCAGTTGGCGGCGGCTGCGGGCGGGAATATGCACCTCACACAATGCAACGTCCTCGGCCGCCAGCAGCAGCGTGATTGGATCATCGCCAATGGCAGCGACCAGCTCCGCGAGCGTTCCGCCACCGAGTTGTATTGCGCGATCCTCACCCACCGCGACGACCGCCCATTCATAGCGGTCGTGCGATCCACGCACGATGTATCGATGCCGCGTCATGGGAAATAGGTCAGTTCACGGCGCATGACGGTGACTTTCGCGCGATCCCGTCGCAACAGCGAGCGCGCGCTGAATGCGGACCGTTCGCCGCGAAAAGTGGTGGACAGTTCGAAATACTTTGAATCCACCGACAATCCGTTGTTCCCGACAGGATGTCCGCTCGCGCCAGGAACTGAACAAACTGCTCGATACTGCTGGAAAGCTTGTGCGTTGCGGGCGGCGATGATCAGCCTGGCCGTGGACCGATTCATTTCCCGCAGCGAGGCTCATCAGGGACTCAGGCTCGGCGGTGTTGACGTTGAGGGCAGTAAATTCCGGAAGGATCACGACGTGCGGCGCGATTGCGGCGAATATCTCCTTGCTCACGCCACGCACCAGCAGCAGTTCGCGACGGTCGCTGAAGGGGCGATTAGCAGCCCGGTAGGGCGGCTTGAGGCGCATATAATAGTCATCCTCCGCGCCGTTCGGAAAACGCGTCTCGCTGTCCGTGTCGACCCAATCGAGTATGGTTTCGACAACCGCCGGTTCAATCTCCAGGGCGCGCATCAGGAGGGTCAGTTGACGCTCTGGATCGAGTCTGAGCCAGCCGCTGACGGTCCAACCGGGGAGCCCGCGTCGACGCTCGATGCGGCTTGCGATGTCTGCGCATGAGCTGCAGGCTGTGAACGCTGAGGGGCAACGACACTCGCCCGATCCCGGGCACCGGCTTTCCGATCGCCGGCGTCTTCGGCGCGCGCCAGCGCGCGCTCGACTGCCGCCTCGGCGAGGTCAGGACTGACGTTAGCTTCAAACACGTCGCCGCATTCCGCTACGCTCCTGCCGCGCACTGCACAGGCGCTGGCGTATACGCGGGACAACGCTTCGACGTAATCTTCACGTTTCCATTGCGAGTTCGGCGGTAAAGCCTGGACTCGTGGCGCGCCGGGCGAAGCCAATGCTTCACCATCGGCGGTAGGGAGCATTTCACTGCCCGCCTGACCGCTGCCGACGCTACAGTGGCGCTTTGTTCTATCGAAGGCACGCTGGCCAGGTCGGCACGGTACAGCTCAGCAAGATTGGTAAGATTGAAGAGGCCACCGAGGTCGCGGATCGTCCCGCGTGTGTAACCCCGGTGACCGCCGTCTGTCGCGATGGGCGCCGACCAGGGATCATCTTCGGCGTCGTAGTTCGACGCTTCGACGTCGGCACGCAGAAGCTCGCCGGCCTGTCGCCCGCGCTTTCGATACCGGCAGTGGCATCGCCCAGCGCGAGGACATTTTCGACTCGACGAATATCGAGTCGCTGCAATGATGCCAGCGACACCGCGGCCACACTCACCACTGTCACAACGACCATCGCGCTGATCAGTGCAATGCCTCGCTGATGCATCCGCGCCTACTCGGTGACGCCAGGTGCGAGCACCCGGGTCAGCTCGCGTTCATCGTTGAAGCTAAGCTGGATGCGCACCGCGGGCGGCAGCACGGCCAGAGTGGTGCGCGAATCGTTCGGCGGCCACACGCCCTGCCAGGCGTCCGCACCGAAAAATGCCACCCGCACCTGCGCGAGGTTGTCGAGGATCACCCGTTCCTCGTAAACACTGGCCTGAACTCGATCCAGAACCTGCCATTGCCGACGAAGCAGCGCGCCATTCTCGACGCGATAATCGATCCGCGCCAGCCCGACCGAATCCTCGTCCCCGGGGATCGGTGGCGACCGTCGCGACAATTCGAGTAACACCCCCCGCACGCCACCGCGGATCGCAGCGATCGGCGTGCCGAACTCGTCACGGACGGGACGCTCGACCGCTGCCGTCACGTCCCGCTCAAGGACACCGAGGCCAAACTGCAAGGTACTGAGCTGGTCACGCTGTTCGTTAATGCGCGCCTGGGCGTTCAGCAATCGGCTCAGCGCGGGGTACGCGATCCCGGCCAACACGGCGAAAATCGCTACCGCGATCAACAGTTCCAGTAGGGTGAAACCGCGCGCGCGGGGCGAAATCGCCATTCTTATTTCAATCCGGGCAGTCATATTCAGTCCCACAGGCGGACCGCGGCCACGACATCCAGCGGGGCCTGTGCGGCGGCTACCTCGATGCGCCAGTGATCGACCTGGTCGACAAAATCCGCGCTCGTCGGCTGCGGGCGATCGACCGTCACCCGGTAGCCGCGACCCAGCATGGTTACGTCCCAATTGCCCCGTTCCGCGTCGATCCGGCGGGCCCCTACTGCCAGTTCGGTGCGCGCATTCGTCGCGCTCCAGTAGCCGAGCAAGCGGTCGTAAAGGCGGTCAGTCGTGGTGGCGGCCTGCGAAACAGCGCTGAAACCGGCGCTCAGCGCCGTCGCCACCACAACCAGAGCGACCAGCACCTCTAGCAGGGTAAATCCGCCGCTCGCGCGCCTCACCAGACTATGGCCTGCGAGCCTGAACGGCGACCAGCGCCGGTCCGGAACGCGCAACAATCGATGCCGCGGCCGTCGACAAGGTGTCGCCAACGTAGACCGTCGAGAACCTTATCGCGCCGTCCGGCAGAACAACAATATCGGGCCTGCTGTCCGCTACATATGCCGCGCCGGCGGCATCGCTAAGCCATACCCCCTCACTCAGGTGCCCGCCACCGAGCGCAGTTGGATCCAGCGACACCCAACGCTGGCCGTCGAATCGCTGAGCGGTATACCCGGCCTCATGGAGATCCAGACCGAGGGGGCGCGCGGTGAAGACAGACTCCTGCGCCAGCAGTCGAATAACGCTGGCCAACCGCTCGGCGTTTTCGAGGACCCTGTCGTCTCGCCCGCCGCGCGACATGGACAGACCGACCAGAGACAGCACAATACCCAGCAGTGCGATCACGACAACCAGTTCAAGGAGCGTAAAGCCGGTGCCGCGGCGACGCGGATCCCCCTCGTCGCGGCTGACACGGTGTCGGCCGTTCAATGCACCGCCCAGTTGCCTACATCCGCATCCGCACCGTCGCCGCCCGGCATTCCGTCGGCGCCCAGCGAGTAGACGTCAAACGTGCCGTGCTCACCAGGATGCAGGTAGAGGTAGGCACGTCCCCAGGGATCGAGCGGCAGCGTGTTGAGATAGCCGCCATCGCGCCACTTGCTGTCGGGCATCGCATCGACCGGACGTTGTGTCAGTGCGACGAGACCCTGATCGGTGCTGGGATAGCTGAAATTATCGAGTTTGAATAAATCCAGCGCTGCGCCAATTGCGCGTATGTCCTGTTGCGCCTTGATTACGCGCGCCTCGTCCGGACGGCCCATGACCCGGGGCACGACGATCGCCGCCAGCACCCCAAGGATCACGACGACCACCATCACTTCGATGAGGGTGAACCCTCGAAGGGTAAGCCGTCGCCTGCAAGTTACCGAAAAGTCGATGGAATTGCTGCTTCTGCACATGGCGGTGAGGCTAGCACCGCTGTTTGACAGCTTGATGACACGTTTACCGTTCTAGCGTCGCCGGGAGGCCCCCTCCGGCGCGACCGCCAACGGACGTCAATCCAGCCGTTCAACCGGCAGCGCATGCATCCTGGCCCGCTGTCAGTTCATTGCGGGAATTTCATGCACCTGTCACAAAACAACACTTAAATGAGCCATCTGGAGAAACCACAGCGGTTCGAGACAACGGCTTTGATGAGTGCGAGCATATTGATTGTCGAAGACGAACCAGCAATACGTCACATGCTGCGTGTCACCCTGGAGAGCCATGGCTACAGCTCGGTGGAAGCGGGCGACGTCAGTACCGCCGACCATATGCTCAACATCGTCACGCCGGATCTGATCCTGCTGGACTGGATGCTGCAAGGCCCCAGCGGTGTTGAGTTCGCGCGACGTCTCAAACACGATGCCAAAACCAGCGCGATACCGATTATCGTCCTTACCGCCAAGAACGAACAAGGTTCGGTCCTCGAGACGCTCGATCACGACGCCGACGCTTTCATCACCAAACCGTTTTCGACACGCGAATTACTCGAGCAGGTTCGCGACGTCATCCGCCGTTGCCGGGCTGACAATGACCCCGATTCGCTGACCGCCGGCCCCTTGAAGGTCGAGCTTGAGGCGAAGCGCATACTGCACAACGGACGCAAAATCGATTTGAGTCAGACCGAATTCCGCCTGCTCGACTTCTTTGTTCGTAATCCGGAACGTGCCCACTCGCGCACGCAGTTACTGGACGCGGTTTGGGGTTCGAGCAGCTACATCGACGAACGGACGGTCGACGTGCATATCAGGCGCCTGCGCAAGCTACTTGCACCCCATGGCGCGGATGTTTACGTGCAGACCGTGCGTAGCATCGGCTACCGCTTTTCGACCCAGGTCAACTGAGCCGCATTGTTCGAGCTTGTAGTGCCAGCTGCTGCGCGGACGGACGTTCGGCCTCGGCTACGCCTCAGCCGTGAACCTCGCTTCGGTTCCAGCTCCCGGCGCTGCTAATTCCAAAAAAAGCGCAAGGCTGGCGCTCCTTACGAGAGCCCGGCTTTTTTTTTGAGGGAAGTCGGGGTAGGTATGGGCGAGAATTGATCTCCGCGGCGCCGCGCGGCTCCGTCGTTCGGCCTCGGCTCGGCTCAGCCGTGAACCTCGCTTCGGTTCCAGTCCTCGGAGGCCGCCCGCCCACAGCACGTGCCGGGCAAAAAAAAGTCGGGCTCGCTCTCTCGCGAGAGCCCGGCTCTTTTTTTTGTGCGAATTGGTCGGGGCGAGAGGATTCGAACCTCCGACCCCCTCAACCCCATTGAGGTGCGCTACCAGGCTGCGCTACGCCCCGACATGAAATTCACAATACGGCCGCCCCGGACGAAAGGGCCGTGCAAGGTTAGTTGGAATCGCAGCGTTTGACCAGCATTGCTGCCTGGCCCACTGCGCGCGCTGCAGACGGCGCGCGGCGCCCTCAGCGCCGCAGAATATCGAGGACTTCCTCGAGTTCAATGCGCAGCTGGCGAACGATTTGCTGGCTCATGCTCGAATCGGCTTTAACTTCGTCGCCGGACAGCTTCTGGCGCGCGCCGCCGATGGTGAAGCCGTGTTCGTACAGCAGGCTGCGGATCTGGCGGATGAGGATGACATCCTGGCGCTGGTAGTAACGCCGGTTGCCGCGCCGCTTGATTGGCTTCAGCTGTGGGAACTCCTGCTCCCAGTAGCGCAGCACGTGCGGCTTGACCGCACAGAGTTCGCTTACTTCGCCGATCGTGAAATAGCGCTTGCCGGGAATGACGGGCAGTTCATTGTTATTCGATGCTTCCAGCATAAGCTTCTACTCTGGCTTTCAATTTCTGGCCGGGTCTGAAGGTAACCACGCGTCGCGCCGTGATCGGGATTTCCTCGCCGGTCTTAGGGTTTCGACCGGGTCTCTGGTTTTTATCACGAAGATCGAAGTTTCCGAATCCCGACAGCTTGACCTGTTGACCTGCCTCAAGGGAGGCACGAACCTCCTCAAAGAAAGCTTCGACAAGTTCTTTGGCTTCGCGCTTATTGAGTCCCAAATCCTCAAACAGGCGCTCGGCCATTTCGGCTTTAGTCAATGCCATCGGACTAATCCCTTAAGATCCCCCCGACACGTGCGCGCAGACTTTTGAGCGCGCGTGCCACCGCTGCTTCGACTTCTTCATCCCTAAGAGTGCTAGAAACGTCCTGAAAAATCAAGCCTAAAGTAAGGCTTTTTTTGTCCGAATCAATACCTTGCCCACGATACACGTCAATTAACTGCAGGTCTCTAAGGAGCGGGCCTGCGCCCTCTCGGGCCGCCGCCAGGCAGGCGTCCGCACTGACCGATTCGGCCACCACGACATTGATGTCGCGGCGGACGGCCGGAAAGCGTGATAGCGGGCGGAACTGCGGTGCACCCGCGTCCGGCAGATCGCTGAGCATAAACTCAAACAGAAACAAAGGCTTGATAATTTCGTACTGGCGCGCAATGGCGGGGTGTAGCGCACCGACGTAACCGAATTCTCGACCACCCGCGCTCACCATTGCGCACTGGCCGGGGTGCAGGGCCGGATGGTCGCTCGGCGCGAACGACGGCTCGTCCTGCGTCAAATTCTGTAACATCGCGACAACATCTTGTTTGATGTCGAAAAAATCGGATTCGCGCGCCGCCGCCGCCCAGTGGGGCGCCTGTGCCAGACCGTAGCGAACGCCACCGATGTGCTGCTCCTGCGAAAATCCGCCGGCGCCGTCGGCGAAAACCTGGCCGATCTCGAACAGCCTGACGTCCTCGTGCTGGCGATTGATGTTATGCACGGCGGCACCAAGAAGGCCGGGCCACAGGTTCGGCCGCATCACCGACATGTCGGCGGAAATCGGGTTCGACAGGGCGGTGCTGGCAGCCTGCGGATGAAAGCTGCGCGCCGCCTCCACGGTGACGAAACTGTAGGTTATGGCCTCGAAATAACCGCGCGCGACCAGTTCGCTACGCAGCCCCTGTTCACGGCTGGCGGCAGTCATCGACACCGCCGGCAGACCGGCGCCGCGCGGCAGGCGCACCGGGATCGCGTCGTAGCCTTCGATGCGTGCAACCTCTTCGATCAGGTCCGCCTCGAGCGCAATATCGCGACGCCAGGTCGGTGGCGTCACGCGCCAGGCGTCGCTGCGGTCCTTCTGCAGCACCATGCCGAGGGCCACCAGGATGTCCGCGATGCGTGCCTCGCTGATGGCCGTGCCGAGCAGGCGATTGACGCTCGCCGGGCGAAAATCGATCACTGCAGTCGCGGGCAGACTGCTGGCATCCTCGCTGCAGGTCAGCGGTCCCGGCTGGCCGCCGCAGATCTCCAGCACCAGCGCGGTCGCCCGCTCCACCGCGCGTTCCTGCATGGTCGGATCGATACCGCGCTCAAAGCGCATGGACGCGTCGGTGTGCAGGCGGTATTGCCGCGCTACGCCGGCCAGACGGATCGGGTCGAAATAGGCGCTTTCGAGGAACAGGTTGCGGGTTTGATCGCCGACGGCGCTGAGTTCGCCGCCCATGACCCCGGCCAGCGCCACCGCGCGTTCATGATCGGCGATCACCAGGGTGCCGGCCTCGAGGGTCAGCGCCTGACCGTCGAGCAGCAGCAATTGTTCGCCGGCCTGAGCGTCGCGCACCTCGATGCCCTCGACCAGCTTATCGAGGTCGAAAGCGTGCATCGGCTGGCCGAGTTCGAGCATGACGAAATTGGTGATATCGACGAGCGGATGGATCGCGCGCACGCCGGCGCGGCGCAGGCGCTCCGACATCCACAGCGGGGTAGCCGCGCCCGGATTAATGTCGCGGATCACGCGACCGGCATAACGCGGACAGGCGGCAGGTTCAGCCAGCACGATCGGCAATTTGTCCGTGCACGTGGCGGCGACCGCCTCGACCACCGGTTCGCGTATCGGCCGGCCACACAACACGCCGAGATCGCGGGCAATGCCGATGGCGCAGAAACAATCGCCGCGGTTCGGGGTCAGGCCGATATCGAACACCACGTCGTCGAGTTCGAGCAGCGCGGCGAGTGCCGTACCGTTCGCCGCGCTCGACGGGAGCTCGACGATGCCCTCGGCCGCATCGCCGAGACCGAGTTCGGCCGCCGAGCACAACATGCCGGCCGATTCGACGCCGCGGATCACGGCATTCGCGACGGCGCGGTCGCCGGCAAGGACCGTGCCCGGACGGGCATAAGCGGTTTTCATGCCGGCGTGAACGTTGGGTGCACCACATACCACTTCGTGTTCACCGTCACCGTCGGCGACCCGGCACAGCGCCAGTCGTTCGGCATCCGGGTGGGCCGCGACGGCGACGACCTCGGCCACGACCACGCCGTCGAGCCGCGGACCCGCAGCCTGCATATCCTCGACTTCGAGCCCGGCGAGGGTCAGTTTCTCGGCGATTGCCTCGCTGGCGAGATCGACATCGGCCCACTCGCGCAGCCAGCGTTCATTGATTTTCATGATCGGCGCAACTCAGTGGTCAAACTGACGCAGAAAATTAATGTCGTTGTCGAAGAACTGGCGCAGATCGGAGATCCCGTAGCGCAGCATTGCCAGGCGTTCGACCCCGAGACCGAAGGCGAAGCCACTGAACTGTTCGCTGTCGATGCCGACATTTGCCAGTACGCGCGGATGCACCATGCCGCAACCCATGACTTCCAGCCAGTCGCTCACCCCGTGCTTCGATTCGAGCTTGATATCGACTTCCATCGACGGTTCAGTGAACGGAAAGTAGGACGGCCGGTAGCGGATGCCGAGATCGTCGCGATCAAAAAAACTTTTCAGAAACGCGTCGAGGGTGCCTTTCAGGTCGGCCATCGTCACCTCGCGATCGAGCAACAGTCCTTCGACCTGGTGGAACATCGGCGAATGGGTCTGATCGTAGTCGCAACGATAAACCCGGCCCGGAGCGATGATGCGCAGCGGCGGCGGCTGCTGCTGCATGACCCGGATCTGCACCGGCGAGGTATGCGTGCGCAACAGGCGTCCGTCCATCAGATAGAAGGTGTCGTGCATGGCACGCGCGGGATGATGCGCCGGTATATTGAGGGCCTCGAAATTGTGGAATTCGTCTTCGACTTCGGGCCCACGCGCGACATCGAAACCGGCATGCCGAAAAATGTCCTCGATGCGTGCCAGGACCAGGCTGATCGGATGCGTGGCGCCGCGCAACTGGCCACGGCCGGGCAGACTGACGTCGACCCGGTCGGCGAGCAGGGTGTGTTCGAGTGCGGCCGATTCGAGTACCTCGCGACGTGAATCGAGGCACGCCGAAAGCCGCACCTTGGCCGCATTGACGGCCTGGCCGGCGGCCGGACGCTGGTCGGCGGGTAATGCTCCGAGACGCTTGAGCAGACCGGTCAACTGGCCTTTCTTGCCGAGGTAGCGCACCCGCAATTCTTCCAGTGCGGCCAGCGACCCGGCCTCAGCAACGGCCCGTTCAGCCTCGGCAACAATCGTGTCGGCGTCGTTCATGATCTGCGTAATCGAATGATTACAAAAGGAACGGGGACGGCGCGAACCTATCCCCAACGAGACGAATGGCGGATCCGGTTGCAGCCAGGTTCTGACCAACGGCGGCGCCGTACGCAGACGGCGAAGCACACCGTTCTGCGATGCTCATTGGTCAACCATAAGCTGCGCTACGCAAACGGTGCGTGCCCTGAGTGTCGGCACGCTCGCCCGTTTTTCAGCGGTTTCTCAGCCGGCCAGCGCCGCTTTCGAACGTTCCGCCAGGGCTGAAAATGAGTCGCGATCGTTGACCGCCAGTTCGGCCAGCACTTTGCGATCGACTTCGATGCCGGCGCGCAACAGGCCATTCATGAAGCGCGAATAGCTCAGTCCGCATTCGCGGGCCGCGGCATTGATGCGCACGATCCACAGGGCGCGGAACTGGCGCTTGCGCTGGCGGCGGTCGCGATACGCGTATTGACCGGCCTTGATGACGGCCTGTTTGGCGACGCGAAAGACGTTTTTACGTCGACCGCTGTAACCCTTGGCCTGGTCGATAACTTTTTTGTGGCGGGCATGAGCCGTTACGCCGCGCTTAACTCTAGGCATTGCTTGTAGTCCTTAACTGAATCGGGTCAAAGTCCGGGGATCATCTGCCGCACGGCCGCTTCATCGGCGTGGGCAATCAACGCGCCGTGGCGCAGCTGACGTTTCCGCTTGGGACTTTTTTTGGTCAATATGTGGCGCTTGAACGATTGCCGCCGCTTGATACGGCCGCTACCGGTCTTTGCAAATCGTTTCGCCGCACCGCGGTTGGTTTTCAGCTTGGGCATTCAAAAGTCTCCGATCTGATCTATATATACCGATCTAGGTTTTCCGCGGTGCGATAACCATGACCATCTGCCGCCCTTCGAGCTTGGGAAACTGCTCCACCGCGCCGAGTTCGGTGAGATCGGCTTCTACGCGTCTCAGCATCTCCGCACCCAGCTCCTGGTGAGCCATTTCGCGCCCGCGAAACCGCAAAGTCACTTTGACCTTGTCGCCCGTCTCGAGAAATCGCCGAAGATTTCTGAGCTTGATCTGGTAATCGCCTTCGTCGGTGCCGGGTCGGAACTTGATTTCCTTGACCTGGATCTGTTTCTGCTTGCGTTTCGCGGCATGGCGTTTCTTGTTCTGGTCGAACAGGAACTTACCGAAATCCATGACCCGGCAGACCGGCGGTTCCGCGGTCGGAACGATCTCCACGAGGTCCAGCGAACTCGATGCAGCCTCCGCGCGTGCGTTGTCAATCGAAACAATGCCGAGATTGCCGCCGTCCGCCCCGATCAGTCTGACCTGGGCAACATTGATCTCACCATTTACGCGGTTCTTCTTGTCGGCGGCTATACTCTAATCCTCCAATACAACACGACCGCGCTGTGCGACTTCCTCGCGGAGTTTGTCGGCGAGGTCCTGCAAAGACATCGCGCCGAGATCGGCTCCGCTGTGCGCACGCACGGCCACTGTCTGAGTTTCCATTTCGCGCTCGCCTATAACGAGCAGATATGGGATACGCTGCAAAGTGTGCTCGCGGATTTTAAGCCCGATCTTCTCGTTTCTCAAGTCCGAATCGGCCCGGAACCCTTGATTTTTCAGGAATTCCGTAACCTCGGCGGCGTATTCGGCGTGATTATCAGTAATACTCAGTACGCTGGCCTGGATCGGCGCCAGCCACAGCGGCAGGCGCCCGGCATATTGTTCGATGAGAATGCCGATAAAGCGCTCCAGCGAACCCAGCACGGCGCGGTGGATCATGACCGGCACGCGACGCTCGCCGCTGGCCGCCACAAACCGGGCGCCGAGCCGGTCGGGCATCGAAAAATCGACCTGAACGGTGCCGCACTGCCACACCCGGCCGATACAGTCGCGCAGGGTAAACTCGATTTTCGGGCCGTAGAACGCGCCCTCGCCCGGCTGGACTCTGAAATCTAACGCTTTGTTTTTAAGCGCCAAATCCAGTGCGGCCTCGGCTTTGTCCCAGAGTTCATCGGCACCGACGCGCTCGGCCGGACGCAGCGACAGCGCGACTTCGATATCGTCGAAACCGAAATCCCGGTAGACCGCG
This sequence comes from uncultured Gammaproteobacteria bacterium, assembly GCA_942490995.1. Lineage (GTDB taxonomy): Bacteria > Pseudomonadota > Gammaproteobacteria > UBA981. The sequence goes on along the minus strand of CALOBG010000033.1, from coordinate 14,605 downwards.
AACGTCATATCGATGAGGCGCGTCACTTCACTCTGCAGGTCATCCTCATCGCAGAATATATGGCCGTCGTCCTGGGTGAATCGACGCGCGCGGAGCAGTCCGTGCAGCGTCCCCGAGGGTTCGTTACGATGCACGATGCCAAACTCGGCGATCCGGAACGGCAGGTCTCGGTGCGAGCGCAGCGCGTTGTTGAACACCTGCACATGGCCCGGGCAGTTCATCGGCTTGATGGCGTATTCGCGATTATCCGAGTGGGTCTGGAAAATCATGTCGTGGAACTTGTCCCAGTGCCCGGATTTCTCCCACAGTGAGCGATCGATGACCTGCGGCGTGTGCACCTCGCGGTAATCGGCGTAACACACCTCGCGGATGTAGCGCTCGACCTGCTGAAACAGCGCCCAGCCCTTCTCATGCCAGAACACCATGCCCGGTGCTTCATCCTGGAAATGAAACAGATCGAACTGGCGGCCGAGCTTGCGGTGGTCGCGCTTTTCGGCCTCCTCGAGGCGATGCAGGTAGGCCTTGAGGTCTTTTTTATTCGACCAGGCGGTACCGTAGATCCGCTGCAGCATCTCGTTGTTCGAGTCCCCGCGCCAGTAGGCGCCGGCGATTTTCATGAGTTTGAAGGCGCCGAGCTTGCCCGTATCCGGGACGTGCGGGCCCCGGCACAAATCGATGAAATCACCCTGGCGGTACAGCGAGATCGGATCGTCGCTCGGGATTGAGGCGATGATTTCTGCCTTGTACTGCTCGCCCATGTCGCGGAAAAACCGCACTGCCTCGGCGCGCTCCATCTCGCTGCGTTCGACCGGGATCGCGGCCTCGGCGAGTTCCGTCATCCTGGCTTCGATGGCGCTGAGGTCGTCGGGGGTAAATGAGCGCTCAAAGGCGAAATCGTAATAGAAGCCATCCTCGATGACCGGCCCGATGGTGACCTGGGCTTCGGGAAACAGCTGCTTGACCGCGTGGGCGAGCAGATGCGCGCTGCTGTGGCGCACGATCTCGAGTCCGGCATCGTCACGCGCGGTGATGATACTCAGCGCGCAGTCGGATTCGATGCGATAACTGGTATCGACTTCGCGACCGTCGACGACCCCGGCCAGCGCCGCTTTGGCCAACCCCGGGCCGATCGCAGCCGCCACCTCGGATACCGTTACCGGCGCATCGAAATGCTTCTGGTTGCCGTCTGGAAGGGTGATGGAAGGCATAGCCGTCAAACGCCTGCTGGCAGCAGTCTGTATACAGGAGTCCAGGCCGCGGGCGACAAGCCGGCGTCAGGCCTGGATAAATTCCGGGCTGCAAACACTTCGGGATTGCTACTGAAGTGGTAGGCGCGATTGGACTCGAACCAACGACCCCCACCATGTCAAGGTGGTGCTCTAACCAGCTGAGCTACGCGCCTGTCGGAATTACCGTGTTGCTACGCGAGACGGCCGAAGCCGGGTCTGCAAGCGGCGGCAAGGATACACAATTTGCCCTGCGGTCACCAGCGTCAGGCCAGCGATTCCTCGCCGGCGGTGAGATCCGTGACCGCCTCCGAGGCGCTGTGTTCGCGCGCCAGCAGGACGTAGAACGCCGGCACCACAAACAGGGTGAAAATCGTGCCGATGCCGAGCCCGCTGGCGATGACCAGGCCGATATGAAAGCGACTGACCGCGCCGGGACCACTGGCGGTCAGCAGCGGGATCATCGCCACCACCATGGCGATGGTGGTCATCAGGATCGGGCGCAGGCGAATTCGCGCCGCCTCCTCCACCGCTTCGCGCCGGCCCATGCCGCGCACGATCTGAAGCTGGTTGGCGAACTCGACAATCAGAATGCCATTTTTGGTGATCAGGCCGATCAGGGTGATCAGGCCGACCTGGGTATAGATGTTCGACGTCGCGAAGCCGAGGGTCATGAACAACAGTGCACCGGCAATCGACATCGGTACCGACATCAGAATAATCAACGGATCGCGCCAGCTTTCGAACTGCGCGGCGAGGACCAGGTAGATCACGATGAGCGCCACAAAAAAGGTTGTGACCAGGGCGCTGCCCTGCTGCGCGTATTGGCGCGATTCGCCGGCGTAGTCCCAGGCAAACCCCGGTGGCAGCAGCTCTTGCGCATTGCGCTCAAGAAAACTCAACGCATCGCCCATGGTCACCCCGGGCGCCGGTACGCCCTCCAGGATCACCGCGTTCATCTGCTGAAACTGCAGTCGTTCACTGGGCTCCACGGCATCCGAAAAAGACACTACCGCCGACATCGGCACCAGCTTGCCGTCGCCGGTACGCACGTAATAATCGTCGAGCATGGCCTGGCTGGCGCGGAATGCGCGTTCGACCTGCGGAATAACCTTGTAACTGCGTCCTTCGAGGTTGAACCAGTTGACGTGGTTACCGCCGAGCAGGGTCGCGAGTTCCTGGCCGAGGTCGTCCATGCGGATGCCGAGCATGCCGGCGCGATCGCGATCGATGTCGATGATCGCCTTGGGCCGGTTGAACTCGACCGACTTCTGCAGAAACATGAAGCGACCCGAGTCCATCGCCGCGCCGATGATCTCGTCCGCGGCGCGGTCCAGTTCGACGTCGGAAGCCGGCGAGGTCAGCACGAACTGCACCGGCAATCCGCGTCCCGGTGTGGGCAGGCTCGGGCGCGGGAAAATCGAGATCTGTAATCCGGTGACTTCGCCCAGCTTCGGTTGCAGCGCATTCTGCACTTCCCACTGCGCGCGCTCACGTTCGCCGGTCGGATACATCTTGAAACCGCCGAAAACCATGTTCCGCGAGTTGCCGAAGCCCAGCATCATGAAACTTTCCTTGTACTCGGGGATCGTTTCAAACAGCTCGATCATGCGCCCGGCGTGGAGTTCGTCGTATTCGACCGTGGCGGTCTGCGGGCCGCGCGCCATGACGTAGACAATGCTCTGATCTTCAACCGGGGCCAGCTCGGCCTGGGTCAAAACGAACATGAAATAGATGCTGACCAGCACCGCCACGCCGAACACCGCGATCACCGAGGTAAAATTGAGAAAGCGGTGCAGCACTGCTTTGTACGCATTTGCCAGCGCCGAAAAGAAGCGCTCGACGCGGCGCTCGAACCAGCCCGGTTCGCCGGCTTTGAATACCCGTGAACACAACATCGGCGACAGGGTCAGCGCAACGATGCCGGAAATGAGCACCGCGCCCGCCAGCGCGAACGCAAACTCCGTGAACAGGGTGCCGACCAGGCCGCCCATGAAGCCGATCGGCGCGTACACCGCGATCAGGGTGGTCGTCATGGCGATAATCGGCAAGGTCAACTGGCGCGCACCGATCAGCGCGGCGTCCATCGGCGAGCGGCCTTTTTCGATGTGCCGGTGAATGTTTTCCGCGATCACGATGGCGTCGTCAACGACCAGGCCGATCGCGAGCACCATCGCCAGCAAGGTCAGCAGGTTGATCGAAAAACCCATCAGCAGCATGACGAACGCGCCGCCGATCAGCGACAGCGGCAAGGCCACTGCCGGGATCAGCGCGGCGCGCACCGAACCCAGGGTCAGCAGGATTACGGCAAGCACGATCAGCACCGCCTCAGCGAGGGTGGCAAACACCTCGTCGATCGATTCCTGGATGAACTCGCTGGCGTCGTAGGGGATAAACACGTTCAGACCGCTGGGCATCTGCGCGCGGATATCCGGCATCGTGTCCTTGATTGTCTGCGCGACGGTCAGCGGGTTGGCGCCCGGGGTCGGCGCGATGCCGATAAACAGCGCGGTATTGCCGTTGTACCAGGCGGTGGATTCATAGTCGTCGGCGCCGAGTTCGATGCGCGCGATGTCGGCAAGGCGCACGATGACGCCGCCCTCCTCGCGCACCACCAGCTTGTCGAATTCGTCGACACTGGAAATATCGGTGGTCGCGCTCAAGTCAACGGCAACGTATTCGCCCTTGGTTTCGCCGGCTCCGGACAGGTAATTATTGGCCAGCAACACGCGCCGCACATCGGCCGCGGTGACGTTCATCGCCGCCATGCGCCGCGGGTCGAGCCACACGCGCATGGCGTAGGTTTTGTGACCGAACATCTGCGCCTTGGCCACCCCGGGTATGGCCTGCAACTGCGGACGCACGACGCGAATGAGGTAGTCGGTCATCTCCGGCGGCGACATCGATTCGCTGTGAAACGCGAGGTACATCAGCGCCAGCGAGCCGCCGGTCTGCGCGTCGATGACCGGATCGTTGGCTTCCTCGGGCAGTACGTTGCGCTGGCTCGCGACCTTGGCCTGGATCTCGGCGACCGCCGCATTGGCGTCGTAGTTGAGCTTCATGTAGACCTCGATCACCGAGATCCCCTGCTTCGAACTGGCTTTCATGAAGTCGATGCCATCGGCTTCGGCGATGGCCTGCTGCAGCGGCGTGGTGATGAAACCCTTGACCAGTTCGCTGCTGGCGCCGGGGTAGGTGGTCGAGATCGTGACCACCGTGTCCTCGGTCTTGGGATACTGACGCAGCTCGAGCGAAAAAATCGAACGCAGACCAAGAACCAGGATCATCAGGCTGACGACGCTCGCCAGCACCGGCCGCCGAATAAACAGATCGGTCAGGTTCATGGCTTCGGGTCGGCCAGGGCGGTGGTCATGTTTTCGACGATGTTGACCGCCATACCGTTACGCAGCTTGTTTTGCCCGACCGCAACCACGCGCTCGCCAAGCGCCACCCCGGCAACGACTTCGACCCGCCCGTCACGCACTTCCCCGGTCTGGACCTGGCGCCGCTCGACGCTCGTTGCGCCGTCTTTTTCGATGACCACGAAGATGGTATTGCCGTAGGGACTGTAGGTCACCGCTGTCTGCGGCAACGAGGTCACGGCTTTATGCTCGGACTCGACGGTCCAGACCTCGGCAAACATGCCCGGACGCAGGCGCTGGTCAGCGTTGGCCAGGGTTGCCCGGATCCGCACATTGCGGGTGCCGGGGTCGATGCCCGGATCGAAGGCCGTGATACGGCCTGCAAACGTCTCACCGGGGTAAGCCGGGACTTTGACTTCGACCGCCTGCCCCACGGACAGCCGGCTCAGGAACTGTTCGGGTACGGCATAGTCGACGTGGATAGGGTCGAGCATCTGTAACGGCACGATCGGATCGCCGGGTTCCAGGTAGGTCCCCAGATCGATCATGCGGATGCCGAGCGTGCCGTCGAACGGCGCGTAAACCCGCTTGCGGTCGATATAGGCCTGCTTGGCATGCACCGCGGCTTCGGCCTCGTCCCGCGCCGCGCGCGCGGCATCGAAATCGGATTGCGAGATCTGCTTGTCCTTGAGCAAGCGTGTCGCGCGTTCGAACTGCACTTCGCGCAGTTCGCGGGCCGCGACCAGCCCTTCCAGTTCGGCAACCTGGATACCGACATCCATGAGCAGCAGCACGTCGCCACGCCTGACCTGCTGTCCGGAGTCAAAGCGGATCTCGATCACGCTGCCGGGCAGTGGCGCGACCACATCGATACCCTGTTCGGCCGCCAGCGAGCCGATCGCGAACAGCGTCTGGCGCCAGTTCTCGGCCTGCACCTCGGCGACCGTGACCGCTGCGGGGGGCATGACGTGGCTAGACATCGCGGCCAGTTCGGCGGCCTTTTTCGCCTTCAGTTCGACGATGCCGTAGCCGATGCCGCCGAGCACCAGGGCGATTAACAGGATGCGGATAATCATCGCCTCAGTATAGCCCCGGCGGCGTAATCAACCGCTGGCCTTGACCGGCATGTTGAGCAGGTTGGCCTTGAGGTCGCTGATCTGGTCGCGGATCTGCGCGGCATCCTCGAACTCGAGGTCGCGGGCGTGTCGGTACATGCGTTCTTCGAGTTGCTTGACTTTCTTGAGCAGCGCTTCGTCGGACAAGCCCGCGTATTCGGCACGCTCCTCCGCGGCGCGTGCACGCCGACGCGCGGTATTCGCCCCCGGCGCATAGGCGCCTTCCATCACGTCCGCGATCTGCTTGACGATGCCGAGCGGCGTGATGCCGTGCTCTCGATTGAATTCGATCTGGACTTCACGCCGGCGCTCCATCTCGTCCATTGCCCGCTCCATCGAGCCGGTAACGCGGTCGGCATACATGATCGCGCGCCCGCCGATGTGTCGCGCCGCCCGCCCCACGGTCTGGATCAGCGAACGATCGGAACGCAGGAATCCCTCCTTGTCGGCATCGAGGATCGCCACCAGTGAGACTTCCGGAAGATCGAGCCCCTCGCGCAGCAGGTTGATCCCAACCAGCACGTCGAACTCGCCAAGGCGCAGGTCACGAATGATCTCGACCCGTTCGACGGTATCCACGTCGGAATGCAGATAGCGCACGCGCACACCGTGCTCACCGAGGTAGTCGGTCAGATCCTCGGCCATACGTTTGGTCAGCGTAGTGACCAGGACGCGCTCGTTGCGCGCGGTACACACGGTGATTTCGGACAGCAGATCATCGACCTGGGTCGCGGCCGGGCGCACCTCGACCTGGGGATCGATCAGTCCGGTCGGCCGCACCACCAGCTCGACCACACGTCCGGCGTGCTCCTGTTCGTAAGCGCCCGGAGTTGCCGAGGTAAAAATCATCTGCGGCGCCATCTGCTCGAACTCTTCAAATTTCAACGGCCGGTTGTCGAGCGCCGACGGCAGACGAAAACCGTATTCGACGAGATTTTCCTTGCGCGAGCGATCGCCGCGGTACATGCCGCCGAGTTGCGGAATGGTGACGTGGCTCTCGTCGATCACGAGCAGGGTGTCTTTGGGCAGGTATTCGAACAGCGTCGCCGGCGGTTCGCCCGGGGCGCGGCCGGACAGGTGGCGCGAGTAGTTTTCGATACCGTTGCAGTAGCCGATCTCACCCATCATCTCGATATCGAAACGGGTGCGCTGTTCGATGCGCTGCACTTCGAGCAGCTTGTTCACCGAGCGCAGCTGTTCGAGGCGTTCGGCGAGTTCGACTTTGATCGTCTCGATCGCGCGCAGCACGGTTTCCCGAGTGGTGACGTAGTGCGATTTCGGGTAGATGGTGAAGCGCGGCAGTTTGCGCAGCACTTCGCCGGTCAGGGGGTCGAACTGCGCCAGCGACTCGATCTCGTCGTCAAACAATTCCAGGCGCAGCGCGTCACGCTCCGACTCGGCGGGGAATATGTCGATAATCTCGCCCCGCACGCGATAAGTACCGCGTTCGAGTTCGTAGTCGTTACGCTTGTACTGCAGATCGGCCAGGCGGCGCAGGATCGAGCGCTGGTCGATCACGTCGCCACGCCGCAGGTGGAGGACCATGGAATGGTATTCCTCCGGCTCACCGAGACCATAAATGGCCGAAACCGTGGCAACGATGATGGTATCGCGCCGTTCCAGCAGCGCCTTGGTGGCGGACAGCCGCATCTGCTCGATGTGATCGTTGATCGAGGCGTCTTTCTCTATATAAGTGTCGGAAGCCGGTACATAAGCCTCGGGCTGGTAGTAATCGTAATAGGACACGAAGTACTCGACCGCGTTGTGCGGGAAAAAGTCGCGCATCTCTCCGTAGAGCTGGGCCGCGAGGGTTTTATTCGGCGCCAGCACGATCGTCGGGCGCTGCGTGGCTTCGATGATATTGGCGATGGTGAACGTTTTACCGGAACCGGTGACCCCGAGCAGGGTCTGGTGGTAAAGCCCCGCCTCGATGCCCTCGAGCAGCGCCGCGATCGCCTGCGGCTGGCCGCCTGCCGGGGCAAAATCCGATACCAGTTGGAATTTTCGACTCATTAATAAGGTGGTCTACGAACAGGTGCGAAGCACGGATCAACGGCAACCACCCATGTTACACCACCGACGCTGCCGCCCTCGCCTCGCCATGTGGGTCGGGCATCGCAGTTCGAACCTTCGGCCGGACGCTTCGAAGGTATGCGCAGAGCCCGTTCCGGCGCGACGGCGGTGATGCTAAAGGCCGGCAGCATTAATCCCGATAATTGACCCATCATCGGCGGATCAGTAACATACGCCGCTCTTTGCGATTCCCCGGTAGCTCAGTCGGTAGAGCGGGTGACTGTTAATCACTAGGTCGGCGGTTCGAGCCCGTCCCGGGGAGCCATATCTGTGCAATGGGGCGCGCTCGCGTCCAATGTCGGTCTCCAGGTCCCATCTTCTCACTACTTCCGGACGCAGGTTCTATAAGGCAGGCAACTGAACGCAGCCGTGCGACAATTTAGTAAACAGCCCTGACCAATTATTGTCCTGCACAAGGAGGTGCGGATGGCCAGACCACTTCGGGTCCAGTTTCCTGGCGCCTGGTACCATGTCATGAACCGTGGTGCCGGGCGCAGATTAATTTACCCAGGCGATGGGGTCAGGTCCCACCTTTACTCACTACTGCCGAACGCAAACCCTTTAGCACGCCTGAATGAACACGGTCGTGGCAGCGTAAAGCATGAGGCCTCCACTCATAAAAGCCAGGCGCTTCGTACCTGTGTGAAGATGGGACTTGACTCTGATGGGAGACTGGCGAACCGCCAGTCATATTGTTTTGGTCGGCGGTGGATTCGCATCTGCTTGTGGCAGATGCTCACCCTGCGGGCGCGCTGGGCGCGTCCCGTGCATACCGCGACGGTGCGGCGGGAACTGCCCAAACCCGGTGTGCGTTGGCACCTCCCTCGCCAGGCGCTCAATACCCAACATCCATGCCAATTTCGCGAATCAGCGCCGATTATTGACTCGCTTGCTGCGATTTCCGATGCTGCGGTGTAAGGGCTGCAGGCAAGCTCATCAGGTACGGGATCAGGCGATGAAATTCGGTGTCATGATTGCCCCTCACGTTCGCGACTGGCAAATACTGAAGCTTGCCGAGGATCTCGGCTACGACCACGGCTGGGTACCTGATTCACAGATGATTTGGTCGGACTGTTACGCCGTGCTGGCGCTCGCTGCCGCCAATACGTCGCGCATCAAGCTCGGCAGCGGTGTGTCGATCGCACCCACCCGCATCGCGCCGGTCACCGCGCACTCCATCGCCACCATTGCCGCGCTCGCGCCGGGGCGTGTTTTTCTCGGCATGGGGACGGGTCACACCGCAATGCGGGTGATGGGCATGCGGCCGATGAAACCCAAGCCGTTTCGCGAGTATTTGCGCGTGGTGCGCGCGCTTCTTGAAGGCGAAGAGGTCAGCTACACCCATGGCGGTGAGACGCGCGACATTCGCTTCCTGCATCTCGACCGTCACTTTGTGGAATTACGCGAGCGCATTCCGATCTGGGTTGCGGCCAACGGTCCGGGCGCGCTCGAAGCTGCCGGTGCCTATGGTGACGGACGCGTGTCCGGGTTCAACGAGCCGCCAGATCTGGCGTCCCACAGCCTGGCTACGATAGCTGCCGGTGCCGCCGCTGTTGGCCGCGAATTGAACGAAGATTTCCATACCGCGTCGGTTACCAGCGCGGTCATTCTCGCGCCGGGAGAGAAGCTCACCAGCGCACGAGTCATCGAGCAATGCGGCTCGCAGGTCGCCTGCGCGCTGCATTTTTGCTACGAAAATTGGCGGCAAAGCGGCGACGACAGCATCATCCCACCAAGCGTGACTAACGTGTGGGACGCCTATTGTGACTACGTCAAGGCCATGTCCACGCCAAAGCACAAACGCTATCTGCAGATCCATGAAGGTCATTGCACGTATCTCGTGCCCGCCGAGCGAAGATTCGTCACGCCCGAGACCATTACGACCTGGATGATGGCCGGTGAGCCGGACGCGATCATCGAGCAAATACGCGTAGCCGAATCAATGGATTGAAAGAGGTAACACTGGATTACCGCCGATGGACCATACTTGCGCCGGATCTTTCGCGATTTCGCCACGCAGGTCATCGCGCGTTATTAGCAACAAACCTGAGTAAAGGGGACGGAGGGATTAAATTTTGCAATCCTTCCGTCCCCCTTACCATTAACCCCGGAATAAGGCTTCAATCGTGTACGAAACTCGCTCGGCGGCACGATACAAAACGTTCGATATGCGTCCACGATGGGGAGCCAATCGCTTCACACGCCAATTACGAACGGTAGCTTGGTACTGCGTAACGGAAGTTCGCTCTGGATTTCGCACCGACTGAGATCAGCCAGGGAAAGCGGTTCTCGGTGAAGTCCCCGAACATCGCTGCTGCACCTTTCCTCACGCCATCGCCGTCACCACGTTGTGCTGGACGCCCAGGTCGATACCGCCATCTTCGCTCACGATACGCGATTCAGCGACATCTCCATCGCGGGAGATACTCGGCGCGGCGCGACTGCGCCTTGATGAACAAACGCCACTTTTGTCCCGTTCCGGCAATAAGCCGAGCAATTTGACCACGGGTAGCGACGGTATGCGCAATGCGCACAACCCGACGGCGTGCCGGTAGCCAGGAGATCACCGCAGAACAATTCCTGAATTGTCGACAGTTCCGTCAGCGTTTCCGCTGGCCCGAACACGAGGTTGGCCGTTGTGTCCTCCTGGCGCGGTTGTCCGTTAACGGAAAGTTTGAGTTGCAGCCGCCGAAGCACGTCGAAGTCCGCCATTCCCAACAGGCACAGGTAAGGACCAACGGGGCCAAAACTTCGATAACTCTTGCCCTTGTAAAACTGCATTTGCGGGATCTGTATGTCGCGCGCGGAGTAGTCGTTCACGATCACGGCGCCCGCCACGTACTGTGACACAGGTCGGCCTCGGTGACCAGTGACCGGCTCCATGACGTCCCTGTTTCAATACGATGCCCAGCTCGATCTCGTAATCGAGCAGGCGCACGTGCGCCGGCCGATAACGCGGCACGTCCGCGGTACGATGCAACTCGACGCCTTTCTGAACAGCATATTGAACGTCTTCTCGTCCGGATTCATGCCGGACTCGATCATGTGCTGGCGATAATTCGCCCCCTGGCAGATGAACTGCTGGTTGCGAGTGACAGGCGAAAGGATCCGCGTCGCGTCCAGTTCGATCGCCGGCGCGGCCGCGGCAGCCAGCCCATCGAGCGGGTTCTGCTGCAGAAGCTCGCCGGTGCTCGCGAATTCGCCAGGCACCGGCGTGATCGCGCTTTGTCACCCCGCACGACACTGGCGCCCGCGTCTCGGTGTTCGAAATGCGAACGATTCGTAGAGCGATCACGGCGGTCTCCTCGTAACTATCCCGGGAAGGCACAGGCTCAGCCGAACAGTGCGCATCAGTGTGACCAGCTTACTGACGGTGACGTCGGGACTGCGTCACACGTTGCGGGCCATGTCTTGAACATTCACCGCAGACGGTGATAAGCGTCGGGCGAGTGAAGCTCGCGCGGCATCGGCGGCCCCCATTGGGCCATCGGCCCTCGTGACGCGGCGTGCACACCCATCGGCTGATCCACGGTGAAGAGATCGCCGTCGCAGTAGTGCTCGTGTCGCGACCCCCACGGGTCTTCCCAGTAGTCGAAGATCTGGCTGCCGAGGATGTGGCGTCCGATGCCCCATGCGTGCTTCCACCCCTTCTCGCGCATCACGGTGTTGCCCATGCCCACCGCGTCTGCATCGATCACCTCGAACGCGGCGTGGGCGAAGCTCGGGATCACGCCCTGGGCGAGCGCGAGGGTGTGGTGGTCGGCGGGTGTGGCGCCACGGTCGAGGCGATAGAACGTCACCGCGGGAGAGCCGTCGTCGAACACCGCCACGTCGCTCGGCACGAGGCCAAGGTGGTGCGTGTACCAGCTGCTCACCGCTTGGTAGTCCGGCAAGCTCGGAGAACCAGGTGACCAAGCTTCGGATGACCTCCGGCGGTGTCTGAGGCAGGGGCCTCTGGGTTCCATTGACGCCAGGGGTCCTTCCGCGTCGCTGTTGAGATGCGGCGTTCTCGGAGCGCGCAGCGCCTCGAAGGTTTGCTGACCGTGCACTGCCTCCACCTGGAACTTCGACGGATCGGTCAGGCTCACCACGGCGCCGCCTCCCGGCTGTCCAGGGCGACGCAATCAGCGTGGCCTCCCGGTAGACCAGCAAGATGCTCAAGGTCATCGCGTCGGCCACCATCGAGGCCGAAGCTGTCGTAGCGCGGCTCGTTGCCCCGACGGACGATGTTGTAGAACGGAAGCTCGCCGGCCGGTACCGCGTAGGTAGCTCAGGTCGCATCGACACCGTCTGGGACACAGACCGAAGTCGTCAGAAATCATCGCGCCTTGCCCGGATCCGGGCGTTCGAAGCGCTCGAGATGGGAAAGGCGCCGCGGCTCTTTGTGCACCCTCGGATCGGCATGCCAGGCGTGAATCCATGGGCCGGTTGCGGTGTGGCTGACGTTTGGGTTTCTTCTCCCCTCAGGACGCCTGCGTTCTTCGGTCGCAGGTGGTCAGGTCCGATCGAGAACTCGCGCAGGAGACGCGACGTCTTCGACAGGTCCATCGTGAACAATGGTGCGGTCGGGTCTCAGAACGACTGCCCAGCCGCAGGGCCTGCATCCGGAACCGAAACCGCCGATGAGATCCTCGTAGATTCCCTCGCCACGATGCAGACTCTGGCCTCGAAGTGCGTTCTGCACGAACGTTGCCGCCGGCCTCCACAGGCTGCCCCACGTCACTGCGCGGATTCAATTCCTCACGGGGATCGAGGCCGAAGCCCACCAGCGTGAGATGAAGTCGCCGAGGCTATCGTCGCTGAGACAGCAGTGCCCGTCATCCCTTGTCACCAGGGCCTGAGGCAGGCAGCCTCCGCGCACGCGCGGCCGGGGCCCCGTTCAGGAAGTAGGCCGCTCGTATACTCGTGCCGCGGCTTCATCCGGACGCCGTCGACGAAGCGCCTCAGGGGCGGAACCAGACGCAGCGTCTTCATGGCACCGTGCAGCAGGAAGGCCTTGGCCCGATTTCGCGGCGTGATCAGGTGTCCCATCATCCGGGCCAGGTCGATCATGGCGCGGGAGTGGGGACGACGTTCGCGATCGTAGGTGTCCAGGATGGCCGGGGAAGCATGCCCACGCAGCACCCAGGCCAGTTTCCACGCGAGGTCGACCGCATCGCGCAGGCCTGACAACAGTCCCTGGCCGGCAAAGGAGGGGTGATGTGGGCGGCGTCGCCGGCCAGGAGATACGCGTCCGCTGCCGAAGCGCTCGACGCAGCGGGCATGAAATCGGTAGACGGCCCGCCTCTCGATCAGTCATCTCCGCTTCATCGTCGCCAGAGCGCGAGCAGCCGACGTATCTGACCTCGTGCGTCATCCATGTTCTGCTGGGTCCTCTCGCAGGGCAGCAGCATGAACTCCCAGCGCTCGCGGCGTCCGCTGGCCGGTCGGTGAGGCCTCGGTCTCCTCCTTGGCTTACATATGAAACTCGAAGTCATCGATCGGGTCGTCGTGTCGAACGCGCGTCGACGGTGAGCTAGTCTTCTGCGTCGGAACACGTGCCTGTGAAATCCTGACCGATCTGGCTGCGCACGATGGAACTCGCTCCATCGGCGCCGACGAGGTAGCGGGCGGTGATTCGCTGGTCTTCTCGCGATGCCGGTTTCGACTACGTCGGCGCGCACCGCGTCGTCCCCGGGTTCCTCCGTGAATCGGCTGGTGAGTCACCTGCATATGGCCTATCGGCATCGGCAGTCTGGCGTAATGCCGACGCAGTGTTGTTCAGGTAGCTACGGTCACCGAGTTTGGGTGCCCATGGACACCTCCAGTTCTTGATGCGTCGAATTCCTCGAGCAACTGGCTGGAAGACAGATGCACCATCGGGATCGCAATCCGTTCGAAGGCTTCTTCGCGAATACCAGCCAGCTGCGCTCTCCGAACCAGGGCCTCGTTGAGACGCCAGACAGCGATGGCCGCTCGGTGGACAGCTCGAAGATTTCGTGATCACTGATGGGCGCGCAGACCTTCGCTGTAGCCATGCCGATGGCCGGCAGCGTCTGCAGAATCTCGTAGGCACCGTCGATGACCACCGTGCGAACCCCCAGCAGACCTGCCATTCGAGAAGACAGGCCAGTGTGGCCCGCACCGGTGCATTGCCGACCATCAGCATCCCGGTCGCTCGCTGGATCAGAAGAAGGGGCCGAGGTGGCGGCCGCAGAGCAAGGGCAGGTCATGGCTGGAAAATGATTTTTGCCCCCGCTGTCTGAGGTTTTGCACTTACTTTCACCAAACGTCCTCTCAGATGAAAATGTCAACTACCTGGTGAAATCACCAGCTGTTGGCCGCTGGCCCCGCCTCGCGGTGCAGGCCCGCAAGCAGCAGGCTACTCGAACCCGCCTGATCGACGGCAGTCTCGAGCTGATGGCTCACCGGGGGGTCTACGGGGTGACGATCCAGGAAATCACCGACGCCGCAGACGTCGGTTTCGGCTCCTTCTACAACTCACTTCAGTCCAAGGAGGCGCTGCATGGCTATCATCCGCTGCACCAGTTCGCCGCTCATTTGCGGATACCTCGACCGGATCGTTGCGAACATCAAGGACCCCGCGGAAGTGATCGCAATCAGCGTCCGCCATACCTTGCAGCGCGCAGAGCGGGAACCGCTCTGGGGTCGCTTCCTCGCGCTTGAAGGATTTTCGAGGGCGTCGGTAACCCACGGCCTCGGTCGACTTGTTGCGGGACATCCGTAACGGGGTGGAAGCCGGCCGTCTTTCTGCGACCGATCCGATGATGAGCTTTTTTTTCTGCGGTGGCGGCGTGCTGGCCGCGGTCTCGGCAATTGCCTCCCGGAT
>CALOBG010000032.1:0-7401 GCA_942490995.1 uncultured Gammaproteobacteria bacterium | reverse complement strand
GGGGTCGGCAAGTCGCGTCTGTGCGGGAATTACGCCATGCCCGCCGAAGCCCGCGGCGAATCGACGTCATTGATACACAAGGACGAAATCGTCGGCGCCGTGGTGCGTACACGCAAGCGCGTGGCGCCGGTATTCGTGTCAACCGGGCACGCGGTGAGTATCGGCAGTGCGGTAGATTTCGTACTCGATTGCGCGCCGCGCTTTCGGTTGCCCGAACCGATCCGGGCGGCGGATAAACTCGCCTCGCAGGTGGCTTGAAGCCGTTCAGTCGCGGCGCTTGCCCGCGTGGCCCTTATCCCCGCGCCGCCAGCGGTGGAAACGTTCCAGCCAGTCGAGGACGAGTTGCGGGCTGTGCGCACGCCGCCAGGCGCCGGCGGCGTGCTTGTTGGCTTCCGTCCAGGTCGGGTAGATGTGAATCGTACCGAGCAGCTTGCCGAGGCCGAGGCCGTGTTTCATGGCGAGAATAAATTCGCTGATCATTTCGCCGCCGTGCTCGCCAACGATGGTTGCGCCGAGGATGCGGTCGCTGCCGCGTGCGGTCAGGACCTTGACGAAGCCACGCGCGGCGCCGTCCGCAATCGCGCGGTCGAGGTCTTCGAGGTCGTAGACGGTGCTCTCAAACGCCACCCCGCGTTCGCGCGCCTCACGCTCGTTGAGGCCTACGCGTGCCACTTCGGGAGCGGTGAATGTGCACCAGGGGATCACGCGGTAATCCACCGCGGTGCGCTTGAATTCACCGAACAGGGCGTTGACCGTGGCGTACCAGGCCTGGTGTGAGGCGGTGTGTGTGAACTGGTAAGGACCGGCGACATCACCGCAGGCGTAAATGTTAGGCAGTTCGGTCTGCAGGTAATCGTTAACCTCGAGCGTACCGCGCTCACCGAATACCAGTCCGAGTTCTTCGAGTCCGTAGCCGGATACGTTGGGCGCGCGACCAAGCGCTAACAGGACTCGGTCGAACTCAATCTTAAGCGTTGCGTGGTCGCCGGTGGTCAGCGTTTCGCAGTGCAGGGTCCTGGCGCCATCGACGACACTGAAGGCCTGTGCGCGGGTGTGCAGATGCACGGTGATGCCTTCCTCGTTGAAGACGTGCCCGAGCAGTTCGGCGACCTCAGCGTCCTCGCGCGGCAGCAGTTGCCCGGCCATTTCGACGAGTGTGACGGCGCTGCCGAGTCGGGCGAAGGCCTGGGCCAGTTCGCAGCCGATCGGACCGCCACCGAGTACCAGCAGGCGTGCGGGCAGATCCTGCAGCGACCACAGGTTTTCGGTGGTGAGGTAGTCGATCTGATCGAGGCCCGGTAGTTCGGGGATCAGCGGGCGCGCCCCGGTAGCCAGAACTATCGCGCGTGTACTCAGGCGCTGCCCGTTCACCTCCACCTCCCAGGGCGTGACGATGCGGGCGTGGCCGCGCAGGCATTCGACGCCGAGCTGTGAATAACGCTCGACGGAGTCATGCGGTTCGATACGTTCGATCACGGTTTGGACGCGCTGCATGATGCGCTCGAAATCGATCTCGTGTTCGCGGTCGTCAAGGCCCAGGCGGCTGGCATGGCGGGCCTGATGGACCTGTCGGGCTACGCGCAACAGGGCCTTGGATGGCACGCAGCCGCTGTTCAGACAATCGCCGCCCATGCGATCGGCCTCGATCAATGTCACCTTGGCGCGCACCGAGCTTGCGATCAGGCTCGCGACCAGGCCGCCGGAACCGGCGCCGATGACGATGACGTTGCGTTCCGCCGCTGGCGGCGGCGGAAAACGTCTGAGGAAGCGCCGGCGTTTGAGTATTGCCGCCAGCAGGTGTGTGATGAGCGGAAAAGCCGCCAGCAGGCCGAGCGAGATCAGGATCGTCGGCGAGGCGATGTCGCTGACCTGTTCGATACGGCTCAGCTGGGTCCCGGCGTTGACAAAAATCATCGTCGCGGGAAGCATGCCGATCTGGCTGTAAAGATAGAAATTGCGTGCCGAGATCGGCGTCAGCGCCATCAGCAGATTGATGCCGATGAACGGGATCAGGGGGATCAGTCTGAGGGTCAGCAGGTACATCGGACCGTCTTTCGCCACCCCGCGGTTGATCGCCTGCAGGCGATGACCAAAGCGGGCCTGGACCAGGCCGCGAAACAGGTAACGCGACATCAGGAATGCGATCGTGGCGCCGATGGTGCTGGCGAATGAGACCAGCACCGTGCCCCACAGCAGACCGAATACCGCGCCGGCCGCCAGGGTCATGGCAAAAGCCCCCGGGATCGACAACGCGGTCGCGATGGTGTAGCCGAGCACGCAGATCAGCGAGGCCTTGACCGGTTGCGCAGCGACGTAAGCATGCAGCACGGCCTGCTGCTGCTGAAGATAGGCGAGGTTCAGGTAGCGCGCCGGATCGAAGGCCACGATCGCGAGCACGGCAACGACGATAGCTACCAGCAGCAGCCATTGCTTGCGGGTCATGTCAGTGTGCTGACAGCTGTGCTAACAGCAGGCGCCGACTGCGCCACTGGCGGGGACGCTGGCGGCGTCGCTATAAGGCAGGGTTGTGCCGCAACCCTCGAAGATCCCGTAATGGGTGGAAAAATCGCCGATGAAATCGAAATGTGCGGCAAAGCGGCTCTCACGCAGCATGCGCCAGGTATTGCCGCACACCGGGAACACCCGTCCGCGCTCGATGGCATGATGTTTGTCGAGGATAAAAAAATCCGGTTGCGAATCGATACCGCCGCGGTAAATCACGGCCTGGCCGTAATCCTCGCACGCCGGCTCCAGTGCCTCGAGTTTGAACAGCCGGTAGGTTGCGGAGTAAAACGCGATCGACGCGGTGCGCGCGGCGATGTCGGGGTCGGTGATCGTAATCGGAGCATCTTCGACCAGGCGTGGATCGGCGAAACCGCAATCTCGCGCAAGGTGTTCGAAATCATTCCAGTACAGCGCCCCGCCCAGGCATTCACCATAGATAACCGGGTCCGAACTCAGCGCCGCCGGCACGCGCCGCGAGGCGTAGACGTCGGAGAAATACAGCTCCCCGCCGCTGCGCAGCAACCGGTAAGCGTCGCGCAGTACCGCCGGCTTGTCGGTAGCGAGATTGATCACGCAGTTTGAGACGATGATATCGAAGCTGCCAGGCGCGAGGTCGAGTTCATCGAGTTTCTCGATATCGCCGTGCACGAACTCAACGTTCGAATGCTGATAGCCAAAGCGCTCGCGATGCCAGTCCTCGTGTGCGCGTGCAACGTCAAGCTGGGCCGCGGTCATATCGACACCGACGACGCTGCCAGCCGCGCCTACCAGCTGCGCAAGCACGTAACAGTCACGTCCGCTGCCGCAGCCCAGATCGAGCACGCGCATGCCGTCGAGCAGTGCCGGGTAGACCAGTCCGCAGCCATAATAGCGCCTGCTCACTTCGGGGTGGATGTTGTCGATCAGTGCGCGTAGCGAACCGGATGGCGCTGCCGAGCTTGTACATGCCGTGGTGAGCAGGTCGGCGCTGTCGCGCAACACCGTACCGTAGTAGTTTTCGACTGCTTCGCGCATATCAATATTCATCCTGCCTGAAGTCCGGCCGCCACTGTCGCAGAGAATGGCATCCGGATCCAAATCCGTGTTCCAGACCACGAGGATGAAAAACCACCCACTGCGATGCCTGGCAACGTTTTTCCTTCACCCTGCTAGACTATGCGCCGCGCGTGCGGACGTGGAGACTTTGACAATCCCGGTCGGCCGGGTTCCCTGCAACTCACGGCGCGGGCCGTGGTCCGATAGCACAGCGATAAACAAGGTTGTAACCGCATGCTGATTCTTCGTCGTCTGATTTTCCTGTGCTGCCTCGGCGTGGTGGCCGTGCTAACGCCTTCGGCAAACAGCTCCGCCGCCGACGCCCGCACCCTGAACGGCCTCATCGACGGGGTGTTTGCCGCCCACGTGGTCAAGGGTTACGTCGATTACCCCGCAATAGCGCGCAATGTGCGTTTTCACAAGTACATCGAAGCGTTGGCCGAAGTCGATCTGTCCCAGCTCGGCGACGATGCTGAACGCATGGCGTTCTGGATCAACGTCTACAACGCGCTCGCGATCAACAATCGCATCAACGGTATCGGACCGCGAGGCACCCTCGGCCGGCTGAAGTTTTTTCGTACCACCGAATACACGGTCGGCAAGGAATCCTTCGATTTAAACGAGATCGCCGAGCGATTGGCACAATTTGGCGACCCGCGCGTGCGTTTCGCGCTGGTCAATACCAGCTATTCGGCGCCCGACCTGCTCAGCAGTGCCTACCGCGCCGATCAGCTCAACCAGCAGCTCGAGGACGCCGCCCGTCAGTTCATCAATGACAACCGTAAGAACCGTTTTTCCGACGCCAAGCGCGCGGCACGCCTGTCAGCGCTATTCGAGGAAAACGCCACAGAGTTCGGCGCCGACGACAGCGAGGTCATGAGTTTCGTTGCCCGTTACGTGGCTGATGAGGCGGTCGCCAAAGCCCTCACCGACGGGCGTTATACGATCGAGTACCTCGATTACGAATGGGGTATCAATGGACGCCCAATGGATGATTAGCAGAGTGGTGAAAAACTACTGCGGAGGTCGTGCGCGGCGTTGCGGACTCGGCGGCCAGCCTCATTTACACCAGTAAACTCCGGTCCTCGTCTCGCCCGCGCCTTGCGCCCGACCTTCCTCGCTACGTTTTTCACCACCCTGCTGCAGGCACGGTGAAAAACTGCTGCGGAGGTCGTGCGCGGCGTTGCGGACTCGCCTGTCGCACTATTTCCCACGCTTATTCAGCTGCTCGCGGCCAGCTCTGCGCGCAGGGCGTGATAATCGATTTTCCCGGAACCCAGTAACGGCAATTGTTCGACATGCACGAGGCGGCGGGGTATGAGCAACTCGCCGATCCTGGCCGCGCGCGCCGCGCTGACGAGGGTTGCACGCTCGGCGTCGGCGGCGGTAGTGACCAGGACAATCTGCTCGCCCTTGCGTGCATCGCTCTGCGCCAGCGCGGCGTGCAGATGGTCCGGCCAGGCGAGCATGGCGAGTTCCTCGACGGCCGCCAGTGAAACCATTTCGCCGCCGATCTTGGCGAAACGCTTGGCGCGGCCGACGATGCGGATATAACCCTCGTCGCTGACCTCGACGATATCACCGGTTTCATACCAGCCGGCGCCGCGCCGTTCGGTCCACGGTTGAATGATTTCGCCGTCGCTGCCGTGAAACAGGTAGCCCAGCATGACGTTGGGGCCGCGCACCACCAGTTCGCCGCCGCTGCGGATGCCGGTTACGGGTTCGAGGTAGTAGTCCATCCTGGTCAGTAATTGTCCGACGCTGCCCGGCTGGTTGGCGTGCGGATTGTTTACCGCCAGAACCGGACTCGCTTCGGTGGCGCCGTATCCCTCGAAGATGCGGATGCCGAACTTGTCGTTCCACAGGCGTTGCGTCTCCTCGGTCATCTTTTCGGCGCCTGAGAACACGAAGCGCATGGTGTAGAACTCATAGGGTGACGCGCTGCGACCGTAACCGCGCAGAAACGTGGTGGTGCCGAACAGACAGGTTACCCCGAGCTCGTAGCATAGTTCGGGGATGATTCGATAATGCAGCGGGCTCGGGTACTGGTAGGTCGGGGTGCCTTTGAACAGCGGCAGCAGCAGGCCGCCGAGCAGGCCGAAGGCGTGGAACAGCGGCAGGACATTGAGTACGCGGTCCCGTCGCGTAATGTCAATCAGCATCTGCACCTGGGCGTAGTTGGCCAGCAGGTTCGCGTGCGACAGCACCACGCCTTTGGGTATGCCCTCGGAGCCGGAGGTGAACAGGATCACGGCCGGATCGTCGGCGCTACGACGCGGACTCAGGAGCCGATGGGCAAGCAGCGGCACACGCGCGGCGAGCACCCCGCCAAGTTTGTGCCCGAGGTGGATCGTGGCACGCAGGTCCTCGAGGTAGACGAGCCGGGTATTCTCCGCCACAGCCGCCGCCTCGGCGGCGAGGTCGCCGGCCTCGATAAAGGCCCGCGAGGTGAACACGATGCTGATGCCGGCGGTTTCGATTGCAGTGACCAGGCCGCGCACGCCGGCGGTGAAGTTGAGCATCGCCGCTTCCCGCCCGCGCGCCTGACAGGCGAACAGGGTCACCACGGCGGCGGCGGTACTCGGTAACAGTATCCCGACGCGATCGCCCACGCCGCTGCGACGCGCGATCAGGGCGCCAAGCACGAACGCGCGGGTGATGATGTCGCGGTAGCGCAGGCGTGCGCCGGTGCTGTCCTCGAGTATGACCTGGCCGTGGCCGTGCGCGCGGGCGGCGCGGACCAGCGCACTGAACATCGATTCGTGTTCGTAGGCATTGGCGAAAGCGATTTCGCGCATGATGGCGCTCAGTTGCGCGGTCGCTGCCGTGCGTCGCTCGGCGCCCGTCGCTACCGCGTCAACGGCGAGTTTCCGTGGCGGCAGGACGGTCAGGGTGACGGCCGGAAACCAGCGCAGTCGATGCAGCCCTTTGAGCGCCGAGTAGCGCGAATACTGCAGGCCGTTGATGGCGATCGGCAACAGGGTCGCATCGGCGCGGTCGGCGATCATGCCGGGCCCGTCGTAGATCTTCATCAAGGTTCCGGTGGCGGAAATCCGGCTTTCGGGAAAAATCACCGTGGTCCGTCCCGAGCGTAACAAGCGCACGATGGTCTTGAGTGAAACCGGGTTGAGCGTATCCAGTTCGTGACACTCGGCGAGACGCAGGAACGGTTTTGCATACCAGCGCTCGGCAGTGGTGCGATTGACTGCGAAGGCCGGCGGTTCGGGCAAAAACAGGTAGAGCATGATGCCGTCGAGCAACGACACATGGTTGGCCACAATCAGCACCTGTCCGCCGGCCGCGCGGTAGTGCTCGAGACCGCGTACGCGCACGCGGAACGCGATGCGCACGACGGCAGCGAGAATCGCGCGCATGGCGCGGGAAACTAATTGCAGCATGGAAGGGGCCGCGCGGGGTCGGCCACCGTGGCTAGATATCCTGCGCGCCGGCGGGCGCCGTGGCGGGTCGGGCCACGACCAGGCGCTGGCCGGGCTGCAGGTGGTGTTCGCCGCTGATGCGATTCCAGCGCTTCAATTCAAGGATCGAAACCTTGAACCGACGCGCGATAGTCCACAACGAGTCGCCACGACGCACTTCGTAGTGGGCCTCGCTCCGGTCCGGTACGGAGGCGGTGTCGGCAGCGCCCGTCGGGATCGTCAGGCGCTGGCCGAGTTTCAGCACCGCGCCTTCCTGAAGGCCGTTGCGTGCCGCCAGCGACGCAACGCTGGTCCCGTAACGACGCGCGATGGTCCACAGGCTATCGCCGCTGGTCACGCGGTGAGTGGCGGGCGCTGCGGTCACCACCGCGATGTCGTCCTCGCTGTCGTCGCGCAGCGGGATCTGGTGCGGCTCAGGAATGAG
>CALOBG010000031.1:0-90920 GCA_942490995.1 uncultured Gammaproteobacteria bacterium | reverse complement strand
AAGACGCCGACTCTGATCCGCAGTACCGGCGATCGCGAACTCGACGCCTCGATCAAACGTGCGCTCAACGGTGGGTTGAGCCTGTTGAGCGCGCCACCTGAAGACCTGCCGCAACCGATCCGGGTGCGCATCTCCTCGCGCGGCTGAGAAAACCCGCAACTACAGATCCGCTCACAGCAATGATGAACCGACCCCGACGTCTCACTATTGGCTTCGTGCTGCTCGCGTTCGTTGCCGTGAACGTGGCGGCCGATGAGCGAGGTGAACTGCTCGAAATCAAGAACACGATCCTGAATCTGGTCGATGCGCTGGTCGAGCAGGAAATTTCTTACGGCCGAGGCGCACCCAGATCAAGGCCGACGCCGCGGCGCGGGCGCGCGCGCAGACGGCCGCGTCGAGTGGATGGGGCGCTGGCCGAAGCGGCGCCGGAGGATGACGCCGCCAAGTACTACCACCCAAGCTGGACCGCGTACCGTACGTGCCGGAGTTCGTCAAAGACGAGATCCGCGAGCAGGTGCATGAGCAACTGCGCGCGGATGTGACTGAGGATGTTATCGCGACCGCACGCGAAGAGCGCTGGGGTGTCAAGGACGCCTTGCCCAGCTGGGTCACTTCGATGAACTGGAGCGGCGATTTCAGACTGCGCTACGAAGACGCTTTTTTCGCCGACGGCAACCTGCCGAGTGTCAATTTCCGGGCCATCAATACGCCCGGTGGATTTACCCTGGCCGGTATCGATGCCTTTTTCAATGCCTCACCGACGACCAGCACCGTATGCGCATCCGGGCGCGACTGGCCTTTGAGGCCGTGGTTGTCGATCAGCTCGGTGTCGGGGTGAGGCTCTCCTCAGGGGATCTCGAGAACCAGCTTTCAACCAACGATACGCTTGGAAAGTTCGGCAGCCGGGTCGAGTTCAATCTTGATCGCGCACGGCTGCGTTGGGATTCCGGAGCAACGAGTCGGGCTTCAACTGGCTGAGTCTCGCCGGTGGCCGCATACCGAATCCGTACTTTCACGCTTCGGACGTCATCTGGGATCCGGACCTCACGTTCGAAGGCGTCGCGGCGACCGTTCGCCAATCGCTCGATTTCCTTAACCTCGGCCCAGCACCTGGCGGCGACGCGCCGCACGCGTTTCTGACGGTCGGTGCCTTCCCGCTCGATGAGGACGAAGTTTCCGTTGGCGACGGTTCCTCGAACGATAAATGGTTGTGCGGCGCGCAAGCCGGTTTGAACTTCGGGTTCACCGAGAATTCGACGACCTCGCTGGCCTTTGCGTATTACGATTACATCAACATCGTCGGCCGTCGCAACACCTTCAACAGCCGCTTGCTCGACTGGACCGCGCCGAATCGACTCGAAAAGGGCAACACCGTTTTCGATATCCGTAACGACCTCGATCCGAACACCGAACTGTTTGCTTTGGCGGCAGATTTTTCACTCGCGAATCTGTCCTTGCAGTACCGCTATTCGGGTTTTTCACCGTTCGATATCCGCTTCACGGCTGATGTAGTCAAGAATTTCGGCTACGACGAAGCAGCGGTCCTGCGTCGCACCGGCGTTTCGGTATCGGAACGTTCGCTGGGTTATTGGACGGGGTTCCAGTTTGGCACCGTCTGCGAAGGATCAGGTTATGCGCCGCAGTGCATCGACCGCGCCGGGCAGTGGACGATTTTCGGTGGCTATCGATACCTGCAGCGGGACGCGGTTCTGGATAGCTTTACGGACTCGAATTTTCACCTGAGTGGCACCAACAGCAAAGGTTACGTGCTTGGGTTCGACTACGGTATTACGCGCAATACTTCAATGCGGGCGCGGTATCTGTCGGCCGATGAGATCGACGGTCCGCCGCTCGGCGTCGACGTTCTGCAGGTGGATATGAATGCGCGATTCTGAGCGCCGAACGATGGCTTTTCGTTTCGCGGTTGTGCTGTTGCCGGGCATTTTGTGGATGATCACGGCGCAAGCCCAGCAGACTGTCGACAGCGAGCAGCTACAGCGCGCACTGGGTCGCGCGCAGGGCTGCTGCAACAACTCTCGCAGCAGAAACTTCAGCTCGAAGCGGCGCAGGTGGAAAGCGCCGCGGCGGCCAGGCTCAAACGTGAGCTGGCCCGGGAGCGCGTCCGGCGCGAGGACCTGGAATCAGCGTTGAGCGCCGGCGAGCGCGAAAAAGGCGTCGTGGATGCGCGTCTTGAGCGCACCACCGCGCGTCTCGCAAGGTCGAGGAACGGCTCACCGAGGTGGTCGGGAAATCATCGCACGCTGGCGGCGCAGCAGGGCTACCCTGAGTGAGAAAGTCGACCTCGAGGGCAAACTGGCCGACACTCGGCAGGCCCTGGCCGAGGCGCGTGATCGGAATGAATCCCTCTATCAGGCAAATTCGGAGCTGCTTACGCGCTTCGTGAACAAAGGGCCGTGGTATGCGCTGCTCCAGCGCGAGCGCCACTTACCGGCATCGGTCGCGTGGCGGTCGAAAATCTGGAGCAGGACTATCGTTTCCAGAAACGAAGATGGCCGACTCGCTCGCGAATCCGAACCCGGCAGCGATACTGTCGAGTAAATGGCGCGCGCCGAGCGCAGCGTTCGAACATTTCGAACGCGTGTTCAGTCCGGGAGGCTGACTTCAACCTCGATGTCAGCAGCAAGGCAGGCGCGCAAGTCCGCGCCAGAGGGATTCTGAACTCAATCGTACCGTGCCGTCATCGATAGCGGCGCTCGATTCGTGAGTCGCCTCGCGGCAGCGCGCAGGCGCTCGACATAGGCGACACTTTCACCGCTGGGGTCCAGGCCCTGGCGCTGCAGACAGCCCTGATAGCGGGCCTCATCGTTGCCGGCCGCTATCGTGATCTCGAGCGGCGCCGAGGCCACTGCGCGTTCCGTGTATACCCCGGCGCTGAGATTGATGCGCTGCGTGCGCTGTGCCTCGCGCGTGCACTGCTCGATGGTGCTTTCCTGTGCCGGCAGCGATACTGCTCGCGTACACAGCAAGCCGAGCACACCGACGCGCAGGGCTGTTACGTAGATGGGATGGAGGTGCGACATCGGCTATAGATACCAGATGATTGGTATACTCTCCAGCGGCCCAACGCGTGCACTTCGCAATGGTCGTTGAGTTGTGCCATCGCATGGTTTCCGCTGCGGTGCCGGGCGCTTGATGGGCGTCGACCGGACTTGCCCCGCATGGGGCAGGCAACCGCTGTGCTGTATGTCACACCGCGAACGGCCGGCGGCGCGCGGGGTTCCTGCCTGTAGAAATCGAAGGAAATTCAACCGCGGCCGATAAAGGGTAGTGGTCCGCGGTTCTTCTGCGCCGGCGTGAATGACCTGGAGACCGATACTACGTGACGTAGTCGGGGGCGCACGATGGCGCGCGCGCGTATGGTGTGCCGGTATAGTTCAGATACGCTTTATTCGTTGATTTTTCTGGATATCCTTAGTTTATGTGTGGAATAGTCGGTGCAGTAGCGCAACGTGACGTTGCTCCGGTCCTGCTCGAAGGACTGAAACGTCTTGAGTACCGGGGTTACGATTCGGCTGGTCTGGCCGTGGTGACGCCGGCGGAAGGTATCCGTCGCCTGCGCGTGGCGGGCAAGGTACGGGGCCTCGAAGACGCCCTGAAGGCGACCCCGCATGGCGGTGGTCTCGGCATCGCGCACACTCGCTGGGCTACCCACGGCGAGCCCTCCGTCGATAATGCCCATCCCCACCTGTGCCGCGAAAAGGTCGCACTGGTGCACAACGGCATCATCGAAAACCACGAGAAACTGCGCGCCGAGCAGATCGCCGCGGGACATAAATTCTATTCCCAGACCGACACCGAAGTGGTCGTGAACCGGGTTTATGACTACCTCGAGCAGGGCGCGGATCTGCTCGCCGCCGTGCAAAAAACCACTTTTGATCTCGAGGGCGCTTACGCCCTCGGGGTGGTATGTCGTGACGACCCGGAAAAAATTGTCGTCGCGCGGCGCGGCAGCCCGCTCGTGATCGGGCTGGGCATTGGCGAAAATTTTGTTGCATCGGACGTGTTCGCGCTGCTGCCGGTGACCCAGCGCTTCATTTTCCTGGAAGAAGGCGACGTCGCCGAGATCACGCGCTCCGAGATCCACATTTACGATCAGGCCGGCGCCGAGGTGACGCGCAAGGAATCCCTGTCCGAACTGTCGGCCGATGCGTCTGACAAGGCCGGCTACCGGCATTACATGCTCAAGGAAATCTTCACCCAGGCGCGCGCCGTGTCGGAAACCCTGGAAGGCCGGTTGCAGGACGGCAGCGTACTCGACTCGGCTTTCGGCCTGGCCGCCGACGGCATCCTCGACCAGGTCAAGTCGGTCACCATCGTCGCCTGCGGCACCAGCTTCCATGCCGGTCTGGTCGCGCGCTACTGGATGGAAGCGCTGGCCGGGGTGCCGTGTACGGTCGAAGTCGCGAGCGAATTCCGCTACCGCACGCCGGTGGTGTCCGACGGGCGCCTTGTTCGTGACGATTTCGCAGTCCGGCGAAACCGCCGATACGCTGGCCGCGCTGCGCCAGGCCGGACCCTGGGGCTACAGCCACACGCTTGCGATCTGCAATGTCCCGGAGAGTTCGCTGACGCGCGAATCCGAACTCGTGCTGATGACCCGCGCCGGTCCCGAAATCGGCGTCGCGTCAACCAAGGCATTCACCACCCAGTTGACCGCGCTGATGCTGCTGGTGATCGCGCTGGGGCGGCGCAACGCCATGACACCGGCGCTGGAGCACGAACTCGTGCGCCAACTCGAGTCCTTACCTGGAAAAATCAACGGTGTGCTGGAACTCAACGACCGCATCGCCGACCTTGCGCAGGAATTTGTCGGCAAACATCACACCCTGTATCTCGGTCGCGGTTCGATGTATCCGATTGCCATGGAGGGCGCGCTGAAGCTGAAGGAGATCTCCTACATACATGCTGAAGCCTATCCGGCCGGTGAGCTCAAACATGGCCCGCTGGCGCTGGTCGACGAGGACATGCCGGTTATTGCGGTGGCGCCAAACAACGAGCTGATCGAGAAACTGAAATCGAACCTCGAAGAGGTCCGCGCGCGCGGCGGTGCGCGGTACATTTTTGCCGATGCGGGCGCGGCGGTCAGTCGTCAGCCCGGTATCGAGGTGCTGAGCATGATGCCGGTCGAGGACCCGATCGCGCCGATCGTGTACACCATCCCGCTGCAGCTGTTTTCCTACCACGTTGCCGTGCTCAAGGGCGCCGATGTCGATCAACCGCGTAACCTGGCCAAGTCGGTAACCGTCGAATAGGCGTCGCCGAGTCATTAATCCGCACCTCGTGGCCAAACCAGACACACCCGCAGACAGCAAAGGCACGGTGCTGATCGTCGATGACGATCAGGACATGCTCAAGCTGCTCACGCGCTGGCTGGAAGACGGCGGTTACCAGGCTGTAGCAGCTGATTCGGGCAATGTGGCCCTGACGCAGCTGAGCAAAACCCGACCCGATATCGTTGTTACCGATCTGTATATGGAAGAAATGGACGGCCTGACCCTGGTCACTCGGGTGCACGCTGACAATCCCCTGACGCCGGTCATCATGCTCAGCGGTCAGGCCGAGATCCCGGATGCGGTCAGGGCCACCCACCTCGGTACCTCCGCGTTCCTGACCAAACCCGTCGCCAAGGACCAGTTGCTCGAAGAAATCGATCGCCATATCCGTCCGCGGCGCCGCGCGGCGACGGACGGCAGCTTCGGCGCCTCGATTATCTATGCCAGCGAAGTGATGGCCGAGTTGCTGGAACAGGCCGACCTCGTTGCCCAGGGCGACGTCACGGTTTTCATCAGCGGCGAGACCGGCACCGGCAAGGAGGTCCTGGCGCGGGCGATCCACGACGCCAGCCCGCGCGCGGCGCATCCGTTTATCGGGGTCAACTGCGGCGCGATCCCTGACCAGTTACTGGAATCGGAACTGTTCGGACACGAGAAGGGCGCGTTTACCGGCGCCAACACCAAGCACGAAGGCCTGTTCGTGGCGGCCAGCGGCGGCACCCTGTTTCTCGACGAAGTCGGCGACATGCCGCTGGACCTGCAGGTCAAACTGTTGCGCGTGCTGCAGGACTTCGAGGTGCGGCCGGTGGGCTCGACCCGCTCGCTGCCGGTCAACGTGCGGATCATTTCGGCCACGCACAACAATCTCGAAGAACTGGTCAAAGCCGGTGAGTTCCGCGAAGACCTCTACTATCGATTGAATGTGGTGCCGCTGACCATGCCGCGCCTGGCCGACCGACCCAGCGACATCCCCCTGTTGCTCGATCATTTCCTGGCATTGCAGGCCGACAAAACCGGCGCCAAGCGCAAACGCTTCGCACCCGACGCCCTGGCGTACCTTTCCGCCGCCTCGTGGCCGGGTAATATTCGCCAGCTCGTCAACGCGGTCGAGTTGTGCACCACCCTGAACAAAGGCGATATCATTCCGCTGGCGATGGCACAGCGTGCGCTGCGCGAAGAGCCGGTGGTGATCAAGACCCTGAAAGATGCGAAAGCCGAGTTCGAACGTAACTACCTGGTCAGCGTCCTGCGCATCGCCGAAGGCAACGTTGCCAACGCGGCGCGGATCGCCGGGCGCAACCGCACTGAATTCTATAAGCTGTTGAATCAGTATGAGCTTGAGCCGGGTGAGTTCCGCGATTAAGCGCGGTGATACGACGGCCGGACGTGTGCAGCCATGAACGACAGAATCCCCGTCATCGTTGACCCCGACCTCGAAGATCTGATCCCGGGCTTCCTCGATAATCGTCACGCCGACGTGGCTAAACTCACCAGTCTGGTGGCGCAGAATGCTTATGCCGAGATCAGGCTCATCGGGCACAGCATGAAGGGCGTCGGCGGCGGCTACGGATTCGATCCCATCACCGATATCGGCGGCGCGATCGAGCGCGCCGCGCTGGCCGAAGACGGCGACACCATCCGCCAGTGCACCCAGCAACTGGCCGATTACCTGGCGCGCATCGAGGTGGTGTTCGGCGAGTAGTTCGAGCACCACGAGACCACGACGTGAGCGAAAAAAGACACCCGTCGTCACTGCTGTTTTACTTCGTGGCCGCGGCGCTGGGTCTGTCGTTTTCCGCTGCCCTGATCGTGCTGGCGTGGAACAACGTGGTGCAGAACGAGACGCGGAATTTCCGCTTCGATACCATCGCTGCGCAGAATGCCGTCGAAGGCAGTATCCGCACCGCCGACGCGATCATCGACAACCTCGCCAGTTTTATCGCCGCCAACGCCGTCCCGGACAAGGACGCGTTCCGCGACTACACCGCCGGTACGTTGCAGCGTTACGCGTTCATCAAGGGACTGGCGCACGCGCGCCTGTCGGCGCACGGCCAACTGCGCATCAACGATTCGGCCGGCGAGGTGTTCAGCGCCGAGCTCGCCGCCATCATGGACGAAGAAAACAACCAGCGTGCCGTGCGCCAGGGTCTTACCAGCGGTACCGCCGCGATGCCGCTGGTCGCCGATCGGGCGCAGACTGGTTCGCGCATCCTGTTCCTGCTGCAGGCCGTGGCCAGTTCCGGCGCCGCGCCTGATGAACCCGAGGTGACCCTGCTCGCCATCGACCTGGCCAGCCTGGTTGATGCCATCGCCGTCGATCCGGGGGTGAACCTGGCGCTTTACACCGAATCGGAAGGTGTCGCGGGCCGGCGACTGGTTTATCTCAAAGGTGCACGCCGCGCGCGCGCCGGCTACATCGTCGAAACTCTGGACGAAGACAGCCTGGTCCGGCTCGGCGGGTTTTCGGTGCGCCTGGTATCGAGCAAGGATGTGTTCTGGCACGATCTCGACCGCGAGCTCGTGTTCGTGGCGCTGTTTCTCGGCCTCGGCGTGACGCTGTTACTCGTCGCGCTGGCGCGAGCCAAGGATATCCAGGCCCAGGAGCTCGAGGCGCGCAATCGGGTCATCGAAGAGCAGGTCCGCCAGCAGACCCGCGAGCTGGCTGAAGCCCGCGACGCCGCGCTCGAAGCGTCGCGGGTCAAGTCGGACTTCCTGGCCAGCATGAGCCATGAGATCCGGACTCCGCTCAACGCCATCATCGGCATGGCGGATCTGCTTTCGGAAACCAGGCTCGACGACGAACAGGGCAAATACGTCGGGGTTTTCCGCAATGCGGGCGAGGCCCTGCTCAGCCTGGTCAATGACATCCTCGACCTGTCCAAAATCGAAGCCGACCAGCTTACTCTCGAACAAATTGATTTCGACCTCGTCGACATCGTCGAGCAGGCCGCGGAAATTTACGCCCTGAAGGCTGATGGGCGCGATATCGATCTGATCACGAACATATCACCGTCGCTGCCGCGTACACTGCGTGGCGATCCCGGCCGTATCCGTCAGATCATCCTCAATCTCATCGGTAATGCGATCAAGTTTACCGACAGCGGTCAAATCATCGTCCGCGTCATGCCCGTGGCGGGCGCGGCGTCATCGTCCCGCGTGCACTTCGAGATCAGCGATTCCGGTATTGGCATTCCCAGCGAAAAACTCGAATCGATTTTCTCGAACTTCACCCAGGTCGACAGCTCGATCACGCGGAAATACGGCGGCACCGGGCTCGGTCTGGCGATCTGCAAGCGTCTGGTAGAAATGATGGACGGCCGCATCTGGGCGGAAAGTACCGAAGGTGTCGGCAGCAGTTTCCTGTTCGAAATCGAATTGCCGGCGGCGCACGAGCAGATAGCGCAGGCATTACCGGGCTTGCCACTGCAACGCGCGCTGGTCGCGATGCCGAGTCGCCACCAGGGCGAAGCGCTGGCCGATCTGCTCAAAGCCCACGGTATTGCAGTGACTTATCTGGCGACGCCGAACGAGGCGCCGCAGTCCCTGGCACAGGCGGCACGGGACAACGCTGCTTTTGAACTCGTCGTCCTCAACCACGGCGCCGACGTCGGCGCGGTGACGCAGGTGATCCACGCGCTGCGCCAGGGCGGCACCGCGGTACCGATCGTGGCCCTGTTCCGGCCCTCGACGCTGGCGCAGGGCGTCGAGCAGTTACGCGGCGTTACCGGCACCAGCTACGTGGTCGAGCCGGTGCGCCAGGCGCAGTTCCTGGAAGCCGTCCGACTTGCCTGCGCCGGCCCGCAACAGACCCGTGCCGAAAGCGACGACCGGCAGGCCGCGACCGCGATGCACGCCCGCATCCTGCTCGTCGAAGACAATCCCGACAACCGCCTGCTGGTCAAGGCTTACCTGAAGAAGGAACCCTATGAGCTGGTCGAGGCGGAAAACGGGCGTGCCGCGGTGGACGCCTTCAAGGACGGCGAATTTGACCTGGTCCTGATGGATATCCAGATGCCGGTCATGGATGGCTACGCGGCAACTGCCGCAATTCGCGCCTGGGAGAGCGAGGCGGGCGCGCGCCGAACGCCGATCATCGCACTCACCGCAAATGCCATCAAAGAGGACATCGAGCGCAGTCGCGCTGCCGGCTGCGATGACCACCTGACCAAGCCGATCAAGAAGCAGACGCTGATCGGCGCCCTGCGCGATCGGCTGGCGGCGACCGCCGACGGCTGAGCCACGGCCGCGCTGCGGCGCGGGCTGCGCGCGAGTGTTGTCAGATGACGACACCCTACGTCACATCCGGCGTAGCCTGACGCGTTCGGGCGCAAGTCCCCGGTTTGACGCTGTCCGCGTAAAGCCGAAGTAACCACCTGAAAAATCATTAAAATTTTGCCGATCGAAGGGAGATCTACAGAAATATTGAGGTGCCTCAGGAGGTTGGCATGCCAATTGCTCAACCATCTACACAAAACGGGTGGTGCGCGAACAGCGCACAACGGACACCCCGATAAAAAGACGGCAAAAAGCCAGATTGGCACAATCGGCGAACGAGCACTGAACCATGTTTAGAATATTTCGGCACTATGTCCCCAAAACCCTGGTGTTGCTGGGGATTGCGGAACTCCTGATCCTTTTCGTTTCTATCTATCTCGGCGCCAGTTTTGATTTGAGCGGCGCCGATAAGCTCGGTTACGGCGCTAGTGACAGCCTGCCGTTATGGTCACAAGCTTTTGTTTTCGCGGCTGCCATCGTTCTCGGTATGACCGCGATGGGGCTTTATCATCGCGATCAGCGCACCCAGCCGGCGGCGGTCATGCTGCGCCTTGCGCTCAGTTTCGTGTGCGGCTTTGTCCTGATGGGCACCCTGTACCTGATTTTCCCGCAACTGATTGTCGGCGGCGGCATCTTCGCCACTGCCCTGGTGTGTTCGTTTGTCGGGATCGCCAGTTGCCGCCTAATCTGTACCGCCAATGATCAGATCGATCAGGGCGCGCGCATCCTTGTCCTCGGCACCGGACGCCGCGCCAAGCAGATCGAAAGCCTGGCGCACGGAGACGGGCAGAGCCCGGTCGACATCGTCGGCTTCGTCACGCTTGGCGGTGACGAGTGGCTGATCGCGCCTGAATCGGTGGTAGAGATGCGTCCCGGAGGCTTGCGCGCGCTGGCCGAAGAACTCAATGTCGAAGAAATTGTTGTCGCCACCGACGACCGCCGTAAAGGTCTGCCGGTCGACGATATCCTGGAATGCAAGATGTACGGGATCCGGATCCTGGAGTCGGCCGATTTCTACGAGCGCCAACTCGGCAAAATCGGCCTCGATACCCTGCACCCGAGCAATGTCATATTTGCCGATGGTTTCACCCAGGCGGTCATCAAGCTGACTGAGAAACGCATCATGGATGTCGCCGTGAGTGCGATGATGATCGTCGCAACCCTGCCGATCATGATCGCCACCGCGCTGGCCATCTACTTCGAGAGCGGTGGCCCGGTCCTGTATCGCCAGGAACGTGTCGGCCGTCGCGGCCAGCATTTCACCCTGCTCAAGTTCCGCAGCATGCGTCAGGACGCCGAAGCCAACGGCGCCGTGTGGGCACGGCCCAACGATAACCGGGTCACGCGTATCGGCAGCTTTATCCGTCGCACCCGCATCGACGAGCTGCCGCAGTTGTTCAACGTGCTGATCGGCGATATGAGCTTCGTCGGGCCGCGTCCGGAGCGCCCGCAATTCGTCGCGGAATTGTCCGAGGCGATCCCGTACTACGATCTGCGCCACTACGTGAAACCCGGCATCACCGGCTGGGCCCAGGTTCTCTATCCTTATGGCGCGTCGATCAACGACGCCCGCGAAAAACTTCAGTACGACCTTTACTACCTGAAGAACTACAGCATCTTCCTCGACATCAACATTCTGCTGCAGACGATCCAAGTTATACTCTGGCGCAAGGGCGCACGTTAGCGATCTCGCGCCGGCCCGTCAGCGTGGTTCGAGTCGCCTCGAACGCGCCAACGGCCGGCGCGCTTAATTCTCGAACGGAATATCCATGACGACGTTCGCGGTGATTGCCGGGGTCATTGGTGCGGGAGCGTTCGCGATCCTCGTCGGTTTGCTGGTGTTCGCACCGCGCAGCAATCGGGTCGGTCGCTATCTCATCGCCGCCTGCGCGGTAAGCGCAACCTGGTTCGCCGGCGCGGCGCTCTATTATTCGACCGGTCACCGGACCGGTCTTAACCTCGACTGGTTGCAATACCTTGAACTGGCACGCGACGCGCTGTGGTTATTGTTCCTCGCGCGCCTGCTCGAAACGGTCGGCGACAGCGGTTACCGGCGGCGCGTGTATCTCGGCACCGCGGCGCTGCTCGCGCTGATCGCCGCGAGTGCGGTGGCTATCGCGGCGCCGGACCTGGTGCGCCCGGTGCTCGATATCGATCCGGCGCAGCTCAGAAAACTGCTGCTGACCATGGTCCTGCTGGTTGTTCTCGGCGGACTGGTGATGACCGAGCAGTTGTTCCGGAATTCATCGCGCGATTCACGCTGGGCACTCAAACACCTGTGTTTCGCGCTCGGCCTCATCTTCGCCTACGACTTCTACCTGTACGCCGATGCCGTTCTGTTCAACCGCCTCGACGCCATGATCTGGGCGTCACGCGGCCTGGTCAATGCGGCCGCGGTGCCGATGATCGCGCTGTCCGCATCGCGCAACCGCCAATGGCAACTCAATATATTTGTGTCGCGACGGGTGGTGTTTCACGGCGTCACCCTGATGGCCGCCGGCGCTTACCTGATGACCATGGCAGCAGCCGGCTACTACATCCAGATTTTTGGCGGCGAATGGGGCCAGGCGCTGAAAGTGGCGTTCTTCAGCGCCGCCATCCTGGTGCTGCTGTCGTTCTTTTTTTCCCTGCAGCTGCGCTCGCGCATTCGAATTTTTCTGGCCCGGCATTTTTATCGCAACAAGTACGAGTATGGTGAAGAATGGTTGAAGTTCACCCAGGCCTTATCGCGCACCGAACTCGACCCGCGTTCGCTGAACCAGACCATCCTCAATACCATCGCCGACATGGTCGATAGCCCCGGTGGGCTGATTTTCCAGGCGACCCGCTCGAGCAACTACTGCGTGGCGACGTACCTGAGTGTTTACGAGTCATGCACTGAGGAAATCAGCAGCGGCGATGAATTCGTCCGTCGCCTGCAGGAATCGGCGCGGGTCTGGGACCTCACCGATGAGACCGAGGCCGGTTCGGAAACGATGGCGGTGAGCCCGGACTGGCTGCGCGCCTTGCCGCGGGTCGGCCTCATCGTGCCGATCGTACACGGCGACACCATGCTGGCGTTCCTGGTACTCGCGCGCCCACGCAGCAACCAGGTTCTCGACTGGGAGGACCTCAATCTGCTCGGCACGGTCGGCCGGCAGGCAGCCGGCTACCTGGCCTTGATGCGCGCGACCGACGCCTTAGCGGAGGCCCGCCAGTTCGAGACGTTCAACCGCCTGTCAGCGTTTCTGGTGCACGACCTCAAAAACGTCGTCGCCCAGCTCACGCTGATCGGGCGTAATGCCGAACGCCATGGCACCAATCCCGAATTTGTCCGCGATGCGTTCAATACCATCAACGATGCCGTGGAAAAAATGAATCGCATGCTCGCCAACCTGCGCCAGATGCATACCAAGGTGGACGTCGATGAAGTTGTTGACCTGCGCCAGCTCGCACGCGCGGCGGTCGCGACCAAGGCCGGCCAGCAGCCCTTGCCGATCGTGTCCGCAAGCTCGGCGCAGGTTTTTGCCCACGCCGATAAAAACGGCCTGCTTTCAGTTGTCGAGCATCTCCTGCAGAATGCCATCGAGGCGACAGATCCGGCGGGATCTGTCGAGAGTAACCGTGCAGGAGCAGGGTAAGCTGAGGCGCATCTGGCGATCGCCGATACCGGTTGCGGCATGGACCGGGACTTTATCAATAACCGGCTGTTCAAGGCTTTCGATACCACCAAGGGCAAAGCGGGAATGGGCATCGGCGCGTATGAAAGCCGACACATGATCTCGTCCATGCACGGCGAACTTCGTGTCGAGAGCGAGCCGGGCAAGGGATCGCGATTTACGATTGTGTTACCGCGCGCCGAACCGGCACCATCTGAGCCGACGGCGGCTAACAGTTCTCGATAGTTCATGGCAAAAAGAAAATTACTTATCGTTGATGACGATCCGGGACTGCAGAAGCAGCTGCGCTGGTGTTTCGAGGATTTCGATGTCGAAGTCGCCGGCGATCGCGAATCGGCACTCGCAGCCCTCGAGGCGCACCACGCGCCGGTGGTAACGCTGGACCTCGGCCTGCCACCGGATCCCGCCAATGCCTCGGAAGGCCTAACCGCCCTGCTTGAGATCCTTGAGCTTGCGCCGCGCACCAAGGTGGTGGTGGTAACCGGCAATGACGACCGCGAGATCGCCGTGCAGGCGGTCGCCAAGGGCGCCTACGATTTCTATGAAAAGCCTATCGATCCCGATGTGCTCAGACTGATCGTCGAGCGCGCCTATGCCTTAAGCGAGCTCGAAGCCGAAAATGACCGGCTCGCGCGGCAGACCTCGACGCCGCTCGACGGCATTATCGCCGGCAGCGCCGCCATGCAGGAGGTGTGTCGCCGCATCGAGAAAGTCGGTCCGATCAACACCACCGTACTGTTGCTCGGTGAAAGCGGTACCGGTAAAGAGATCCTGGCGCGCGCCCTGCACCGGCTCAGCGATCGCCGCGACAAGGACTTTATTGCCATCAATTGCGCCGCGATCCCGGAAAACCTGCTCGAATCGGAGCTGTTCGGCTACGAGCGTGGCGCGTTTACCGGCGCCAACAAGCAGACCCGGGGCAAACTCGAATTCGCCGACCAGGGCACCCTGTTTCTCGACGAAATCGGTGATTTGCCCTCCGCGCTGCAGGCCAAGCTGCTGCGCTTCCTGCAGGAACGGGTCATCGAGCGGGTCGGCGGCCGCGAAGAAATCGCCGTCGATACGCGCGTCATCTGCGCGACGCACAAGGATCTGCGCGCGCAGATCGCGGAAAACCTGTTCCGCGAAGACTTGTTCTACCGCGTCAGCGAGGTCACCGTCGAGATCCCGCCGCTGCGCGACAGGGTCGGGGATACGCTCCTGATTGCGCGAGCTTTATTAAATAAATACAGTGACTTACACCACGGTCGCATCAAGGATTTCAGTTCCCGAGCGATCCACGCCATCGAGTCCTACAACTGGCCCGGCAACGTTCGTGAACTCGAGAATCGGGTCAAACGGGCGGCGATCATGGCCGATCACAAGTACGTTGAACCCGATGATCTCGAACTGGAACACAGTGCCGAAGCGGAGATCATGACGCTCAAAGCGTTTCGTGAGCAGGCCGAGGCGACGGCGGTCAGCAAAGCCCTGGCCGTGAGTGACGGCCAGGTCGGCAAGGCGGCGGAACTACTCGGGGTCAGCCGCCCGACGGTTTACCATCTGATCAAGAAATACGACATTCCCGTTTAGCAGACCCGACTTCGGAGTGCCAGGGCCGTGCTTACTCAAACTCATGCGATTACATGAAATTAGCATCTTTACATCTTAATCCACTTTATATTCAGACACGTTTCGTATAGGCTAATCCGCAATCCGACGCCGTGATCACCGTGAGGGGGATCTGCGTGCGCCACGGACTCCTGCGTGTAGCGCGGAGAGCAACAGACACCACACACGTCAGACCTAACTACAGAGTGGATTTCGACATGATGATCGGTCGGTATGCATCACTCCGCACTGCCCTTGAGTCGAACGCGGCAAAACCCGCGACGGCACTGCGCACGCGACGACTCATGTACACGCTGGGCGCTGGTTTCATCGCCCTGGCCAGCACCGGCGTCCATGCCATCACCATCGAACAAGCCATCCAGCAGGCGCTGACCACCAACCCCGAAATCAAAAGCGCGGAATCAGACCTGCGCGCGGCCGGTCACGATGTGCGCCAGGCACGCGCCGGTTACTACCCGAGTCTGGACCTGCGTTCGCGCTACGGTCGTGAACACACCAATATCAAACAGCTCAGCGCGTCAGGCGATCCGTCCAACGATCTGTGGCGGCGTGAAGCCGGTGTCACGTTCAGCCAGTTGCTGTGGGATGGCAATGCGACGCGCAGCGAAGTCGAGCGCCGCACGGCGTTGCTGAACAGCGCCGAGCACAGTCTCGCCGATACCCAGAACGCGCTCGCATTTCGCGCGTCGGAAACCTACCTCGACGTGCTGCGCACGCGCGAACTCGTAACGCTTGCCGAGGCCAACGTCGCCTCGCATGAAAAAACGCTCAAGAGCGTGCAGGCCAAACTCGACAGCGGGGTTGGTAACAAGGCCGACGTTGACCAGGCCCAAGCACGCCTGGCGCTGGCACACAGTACTCTTACCGCGCGCACTGGCGCCGCGCTCGAGGCGGTCGCACGCTACGAACGCGTAGTCGGCGAAATGCCACCGGTTGAACTTGCCGTACCACAGGCGGCGCCGTCCGGCCTGGTGGTCGAGGGACGGCTCGATGACGCGGCGCTGCGCTCGGCCACCGACAGTGCGCAACAGCAGGCGATGGACGAACACCCCGCGGCATTGCAGTCAGGCGCCAATATCGAAGCCGCGGACGCGGTACTCAGCGGCGCCAAGGCGGGCTATCACCCGCAGCTCAATCTCGAAGCCGGGCTCAATCGTGACGACAATATTTCCGGGGTGCCGGGCAACCGCAATTCCGACGCCGTGATGGTCGTCGCGCGCTGGAACCTGTTTCGTGGCGGCGCCGACTGGGCACAACAGATGGCCGCTGCCGAGCGCAAGGTTGCCGCCCAGGAACAACTCGACGATACCCGTCGCCGCATTGCGGAGAACGTCGCGGTCGCCTACCAGGCCCGCGCGACCAGCGAGCATCGACTCGACGCGCTGCGCCAGTACGTGACCTCCAGCGAAGGGACGCTGCAGGCCTACCGCGCGCAATTCGAACTCAATCGACGCACCTTGCTCGACGTTCTGAACGCCGAAAACGAACTGTTCAATGCGCGTTCGAGCCTCGTGTTCGGCGTCTATGAAGATCTGATCAACGCCTACTTCGTCGATGCCAGCAAGGGCGATCTTGCCAACCGTTTCGGCGCTACCGCGGCGACGCCCTGAACGACACCGGCGCAGCCGCGTCATCGGTGTTGTGTCGTCGCCTCGACGCTAAGCGCACTGCAGGTCGAAACGACCTGCCTCACCATGGCGGAGGACTGAACCACTGATGTCAGCCGCGCAACAACACCTGACACCACCGCCAGCCGGCGATATCGGCGCCGAGGACGATCCACTGCTCGGGTGCCTGCATGTCATCACCCGCCTGCACGGCCGGCCGATTTCGAGCGCCGCGCTGCAATCCGGCATACCGATGAGTGACGGCCGCATCGGCCCTCGCGAATACGTACGCGCGGCGGAGGAGAACGGCTATGCGGCACGCGTGGTGCGGCGCAAGCTGCGGCGTATCACGCCGCTGTTGCTGCCGGTAACGTTGCTCATGAAGGACGGCAACGCCTGTGTCGTGACGCGCATCGTGTCACGCCAGGTGGTCGAGGTGGTGTTGCCGGAAAGCGGCTTCGGCGCGCGCGAAACCAGTTTCGACGAACTCGAGCAGGGCTACAGCGGCTACGCCATATTCACCCAGCCGCAACTCGATACCGAGCCGTCGCGCGTCGAGCCTGTCGTGGGCCGGCGGCGCTCGTGGTTCTGGGGCACGCTGGCGGCGTATTCGCCGTACTACGTCGAGGCGCTCATCGCCGGATCGCTGGTCAACGTGCTGACCGTGGCAACCTCGCTGTTCATCATGAACGTCTACGACCGCGTCGTTCCAAACAACGCCTTCGAAACGCTGATCGTGCTCGCCATCGGCACGGCTACCGCGGTCGCCATCGAATTCTGCGCGCGCACCCTGCGTGCCTACTTTCTCGACGCCGCCGGGCGCAAGGCGGACCTGGTCCTCGCCGGGCAGATTTTTGCCCAGACCCTGGGGCTCAAGATGGCGGCGCGACCGGCGTCCAGCGGCGCCTTTGCCGCGCAGCTGCGCGAGTTCGAATCGGTGCGCGAATTCATCACCGCCGCCACCCTGACTGCGTTGATGGACATTCCGTTCGTGGCGTTTTTTATCGCTATCGTGGCGGCGATCGGCGGGCCGATCTATCTGATCCCGCTGGCCGCGGTGCCGGTGGTCTTCGTGGTCGGACTGCTGGCGCAGATCCCGCTCGCGATCGTCATGCGCGCCAATCTGCGCGAGATCGCGCAGCGCCATGGCCTGCTGATCGAAGCCATCGAAGGCGCCGAGATCATCAAGGCGATGCGCGCCGAGGGACAGATGCAGAGCCGCTACGAAGATTACAGCGCGCTGGCCGGGCGCTCATCGACGCGGGCGCGCATGATTTCCTCCGTGGTC
Organism: uncultured Gammaproteobacteria bacterium; assembly: GCA_942490995.1. Taxonomy (GTDB): domain Bacteria; phylum Pseudomonadota; class Gammaproteobacteria; genus UBA981. Next base: position 73,186 of record CALOBG010000031.1, on the reverse strand, counting down.
GTGCATTTCACCGCCACCGTGCAGCAGCTGGTCAGCGTCGCGATGGTGTTCTGGGGCGTTTATCTGATTGCCGATGGACAACTCACGGTCGGCGCCTTGATTGCGTGTGTGATCCTGGTCGGACGCGGACTCGCGCCGCTGCAGCAGGTCGCCAGCCTGATGATGCGTTACCAGCAGGCGCGGGCGTCCTATTTCACCCTCAACACCTTGATGCAGCAGCCGGTCGACCGCGAACGCGGGCAGCAGTTTACTCACCGTCCCGAAGTCGCCGGCGCGGTCGCCATGCGCGGCGTGAGCTTTGCTTATCCGGACACCACCATCGAATCGCTCAGCGAGGTCAGTTTCGCCGTCAACGCCGGTGAGCGGGTAGCGATACTCGGTCGGGTCGGCTCGGGTAAAAGTACCCTGTTGCGGCTCGCCTGCGGGCTCTACCAGCCCGGCAAGGGCACGGTCTGTATCGACGCTATCGATCTCGCCCAGTTCGACCCGGCCGATGTGCGCCGACATATCGGCTTCGTGGCCCAGGAACCGAGCCTGTTTCACGGCACGCTGCGTGACAATATTGCCCTCGGTTACCCCCAGGCCGACGACGCGCAGGTACTCGAAGCGGCGCGCATTGCCGGGCTCGACGGCATGATCGCGGCGCATCCGGACGGCCTGCAGCGCGCCGTCGGTGAGCGCGGCCAGGGCTTGTCCGGCGGCCAGCGCCAGGCGATCGCCAATGCGCGCGCGATCCTGCTCAAGCCGCGCATCCTGCTGCTTGACGAGCCTACCAGCGCGATGGATCACACCTCGGAAGCGCGCTTTATTGCCGAGTTCGGCCGTTTCGTCGACGGCCGCACGCTGTTGCTGGTGACCCACAAGCCGACCATGCTCACGCTGGTCCAGCGCATTATCGTGCTCGAAGCCGGGCGCGTGGTGATGGACGGCCCGCGCGATGAAGTGTTATCGGCCCTGGCGCGGCCCGCCGCCCAACCCGGTTAATCGCCATGTTTTTTGATAAAAAACAAGGGTATATGACCACGGCAGACACCGCGTTTCTGCGCCAGGCGCGGCTTGCGCAGGCACGCGATTCGAATCCCCTGGCGGGCTTCAGCCTGTTGTTTCTGGTGGTGGTGCTGGTGCTGGCCTATCGCTGGGCCGACACCGCCATCGTCGACGAAGTCACGCGCGGCGAAGGCAAAATTATCCCCTCGTCACGTGAGCAGGTGATCCAGAGCCTGGAGGGCGGCATTCTTGTCGACTTGGGCGTGCGCGAGGGCGATATCGTCGAGCCCGGGCAGATGCTGCTGCGCATCGACGACACGCGCTCCGGAGCATCGCTGCGCGAGGGACAGTCCAAGGCCGACGTCCTGCGCGCCGAAATCGCCCGCCTGCGCGCCGAAGCCACCGGTACCGAACCGGATTTCTCGGCGACCGCCGATCTCGCCCTGCGCGAGCGCGAGCGCAATCTGTATTTGTCCCGTCGAACGGCGCTGTTCGAGGCGATCGGGTCGATCAGGCGCAATCTCACGCTCGCCGAAGAAGAGTTGGCGATGACCGAGCCGATGGTGGCGCGCGGGGCGGTTTCGGAAGTCGACGTTCTGCGCCTCAAGCGCGACATCATCGACCTGAACGGACGCATCCAGGATCGGCGCAATGCGTTCAAGGCCGAGGCGCGCGGGCTGCTGGCGGAAAAACAGGCTGAACTGGCCTCGATCAGCGAGGTCATCACGGCGCGCGAGGACCAGGTCAATCGCTCGATTATTCGTGCACCGATGCGCGGCACGGTCAAAAATATCAAGGTCACGACCCTTGGTGGGGTGATTGCGCCGGGCCAGGAAATCATGGAAATAGTGCCGCTGGAGGACAATCTGCTTCTCGAAGCGCGGATCAGACCGGCCGACGTCGCGTTCCTGCGGCCCGGCCAGGCCGCCACGGTCAAGCTGTCGGCCTACGATTACTCGATTTATGGCGGTTTGCGCGGCACCCTGGTGCAGATCAGCGCCGATACCATCACCGATGAGCGGAATCCGGACGACAGTTACTACCGCGTCTATGTACGCACGGACTCGGCTGAATTGGCGGGTAAGGACGGCCCGCTACCGATAATTCCCGGCATGGTGGCTACCGTTGAGGTGCTGACCGGGCGTAAAACCGTTCTCGAATATCTGCTCAAGCCGGTCCTGAAGGTGCGCGACAGCGCGCTGCACGAACGCTAGCGAAGCGCGGCGGCGGCACAACAAATACGACTATTTTGGGTAATATTTCCGTAATACAGGCTGACTGTGACGAACCGTGAAGTACTTCAAGCTCAAACAGTTGTCAGCCGGCTTTAATCACAGGCTTAAGCGGAGCTGCGGGTACGCAGCGGGGTCAGGAACATGGCGATAGACGTAAAGATCATCGACGCGGACGGTAACGTTCGCGAAGCGACACTCGTGGCTGGTCAGCCGCTGGCCATCAACCCCGGCGAGACGGTCGTTCTGACCCCCGAAGCCGCGGTTGCCCTGGCCGCTGCCCAGGACGGCGACGACCTGACCCTCGAAGCCGATGGCGAACAGTTTCGCATCAGCGGCTTTTTTACCGCAGCGCCGGCCGATGCGCCGCCATCAGCTCTGGGTTACGTCGACGAAACCGGCTTCCACCTGATCACGGCGACCAGCAGCTTCAGCCCGCTGTCATTGACTGCCCTCAGCGGCGAGGGCTATGCCCTGGCTGAACTGCAGGGCCTGCCCGAATCGTTCGCCGGGGCCGGCAATGCCGCGCGTGGCGCTGCCTTGCGCAGCGTGTTTCCCAGCGTGTTCGAAGATGGTAACAGCAATGGCGGTGGCGATGACGAGGGCCGCAGTCGATTCGACGGCCAGGGTATCGAAAACGCCGCCGGCATCGTATCGAACGAAGACCCGGTGCTCGCGACAGGTCAGTCGTTCGGCGTCAGTGAGGCGGCTCTGGTGGGCGATCTGGTCGGCCTGGTGACTGCGGACGACCGGGATGGCGATGCGCTGGCATTTTCAATCATCGGGGGCAACGAGGCCGGTATTTTTGCCATTAATGCGGCGACTGGTGCGTTGACCATCGCCGATCCCTCGAGACTTGATTTCGAAACCATTAATCAATTCGTTCTTGACGTTCGCGTCTCTGACAACCAAGGCGGAAGCGACACTGAGTCCGTCACCATCAATGTCAGCGATGTCAACGACGCGCCGCTATTCACCTCGCCGACAAGCTTTCAGGTGGCCGAGAACAGCATAGTCGGCACGGTCGTTGGGACGCTTACCGCATTCGATGCCGATATGCCACCTAATGATTTGCGGTTCTTTATTGTTGGCGGCAACGAGGCGGGTTTTTTTGCCCTCAATGCTACTACCGGCACGCTGACCATCGCTAATACCTTGGGGCTCGATTTCGAAACCGTTACACAATTCGCGCTTGAGATTCAGGTTACGGACAACCAAGGCGGTATCGACACCGAGACCGTGACCGTCAATGTCAGCGATGTCAACGACGCACCGCTATTCACCTCGCCGACTAGTTTTCAGGTGGCTGAGAACAGTATAGCCGGTACCGTCGTCGGCACGCTGACCGCATCAGATACCGATACGCCGCTTGGCAATCTAACGTTCTCTATCGTCGGTGGCAATGAATCGGGTGTCTTCGCCATTAATGCGGCTACGGGCGTGCTGAGCATCGCCGATCCTTCCGGACTAGATTTCGAATCTCTTACTCAAATCACGCTACAGGTTCAGGTCTCTGACAACCAGGGCGGCATCGACGCAGAAACCGTCACCATCAATGTCACCGATGTCAACGACGCACCACAGTTCACCTCTCCGACGTCATTCCTGGTGACTGAGAATAGCATGGTCGGCGCGGCCGTCGGCACGCTTACCGCAACGGATGTCGACACGCCGGTTGGCAACCTCAGGTTTTCCATCGTCGGCGGTAGCGGCGCCTCGGCGTTCACCGTCGACGCGGTGACCGGAGCGATTTCGGTCGCCGATAACACCCTGCTCGATCGCGAGGCGCGCGCCGAGTTGACGCTGCAGGTGCAGGTCGACGATAACGGCGCACCCAACCAGTCGACGGTGCAGAACGTCACCGTTCAGATCGGTCCGGTTGACGAATTTGTTCCGGTCGTGGCCGGAGCGGGGCCGTTTTCAGTTGCTGAAAACACCACGGCGGTTGGAATTATCACCGCGACGGACGCTGATTTGCCCGGCGACGCCCTGACGTATTCGATAGTGCCGGGCGGCGATGGCGTCCTGTTTTCGATTGATGCAGCGACTGGTGTACTGCGTTTCCTCAATCCGCCGGACGCCGAAATGGCCGGCGATATCGGTGGCGACAACGTCTACGACATCACGGTTGCTGCCACCAGTGACGGGGTCAACTTCGGCACGGCGCCGGTTCAGATCACTGTTACTAACGTCAACGAGGCGCCGGTTGTCGGCGCGCCGGGCGCGCCACTGGCGGCGACCGAAGATGTCGTGCTGGCCCTGCACGGCCAGGGTTTTACCGTAGCGGACGTCGATGCCGGACCGGCGGCCATCCTGACCGCGACGCTGGCCGTTGCGCAGGGCACGATTAACGTGACGGTCGGCGATTCCGGTACCGCGGTGATCGGTGGCAACGGCAGCGCATCGGTCACGGTTACCGGCACGCAGTCGCAGCTCGATGCACTGTTGACCGGTGCCGGCACCGGGCTCATCGACTACAGCACGGTACAGGCGCCGGCTGCATCCACGAATTTCACGGTAACCGTCAATGACGGTGGTGCCAGTGGTACCGATCCGGGTCTGAGCGGGGGCCCGGCGGATGAAGAAGGCAGCAACAGCACCACCATCAATATCACCGCGGTCAACGACAACCCGACCCTTGTTCTGGACGCCGATAACAGCAGCGGCGCCGGGTTGCCCGACTACACAACCGGTTTCGCGGTCGGCGGGGTCCCGGTTGCAATCTTGGATGGCGATTTCGCCCTCAACGACATCGATTCGCCGACCCTGGCGTCGATCACGATTGCCGTTACCAACCCGCTGAACGGCGGCGACGATGTCCTCGCCGGGGTCGGTTCCGGTGCTGTCGACCAGGTCGTCTTTGCCGTCGGCGCCGCCAATACGCTGACCTTGTCAGCATCCGGTGGCAGCGCATCCATCGCCGACTTCCGCGCTGCCCTGGCAAGCGTGACCTATGTCAACAACGCGAGTCCGATGGCGGCCGACACAACTCAGCGTGTGATTACTTTCACCGTTGACGATGGTGCCGGTGCAAACAATCTCAGCGCTGTCGCGACCGCTTTCGTTGGCGTCAGTACACCGCCGGTCGTTGACCTCGATACCGCCGGGGCAGGTAACAATTTTGCCAATACGTTTACCGAGGATGTTGGTGGTGGTGCTTTTGGCAGTGGGCTGATAGCGATCCACAACCTCAACAATGTTCTGGTCACCGATCTGGACATGGATCCCCTTGATCGGATGACGGTGACAATCCGGGCGGGCACGTTTCAGCTTGGCGCCGACGTACTCAGCGCGACCGGCGATGTGGGTGGCGCGGACATGGTGTTTTACAACGCCGCCACCGGCGTATTACTCATCACCGCTTCGGGTGGCAGCGCGCCCGCCGCGTCGTTCCAGACGGTTTTGAATTCCGTGCGGTTCAACAACACCTCGGATACGCCGAGCGAGGTCGCACGCCTGATCGACGTGGTCGTACGCGATGACCAGGGCGTGTCCAGCGACAGCGTTCCCGGCGGTCTCGCCACGGCGACCATCACCGTGCAGGCGGCGAACGACGCGCCGGTGGTCACTGCGCCTGGAGCGGCGCAGAACGTGCAGGAAGGCGTGGGGCTCAATCTGCATGGCGCGGGATTCACCGTCACCGACGTGGATGCCGGTGTCGGAACCCTGACCGCAAACCTCTCCGTGGGCGAGGGGACGGTGACGGTAGGCGCCGGTACGACCGGCGTCGGCATCGTCAACAACGGCACGGCAAATGTTACGGTCACCGGTACCGCTGCCCAGATCAATAATCTGCTGATCGGAGCCAGTGGTGGGACTGTCGTTTATCTGAACAACAACGACGTTCCTGCTGCAACCACGACGTTCACGGTGACTGTCAATGACGGTGGCAATTTTGGGGTTGACCCCGGGCTGAGCGGCGACGGCAGCTCAGAAGCCGGCAGCAACAACGTCCTGATCAACATCGAGGCGCGCAATGACGCGCCGGTCATAACGGCCCTGAACGGTGGCGGCACCTTCGTCGAAAGCGCGGGCCCGGTGGTGATCGATGCCGACGTAGCAGTCGCCGACGCCGAGCTGGCTGCGCTGAACGGCGGTCTGGGTAATTTCCAGGGTGCTTCGCTGATCCTAGCGCGCCAAGGCGGGACCAACACCGACGACTCGTTCGGGTTCAATACCGGTGGTGCGAGTTTTGCGGTCAACGGCGCGGCGCTGGAAGACCTCGGCGGCAACCAGTTCGCGACATTCACCAATGTCGGCGGGACCTTGACGATTACCTTCACCAGCGCCGCGGCGACGGCGACTACGGCGTTGGTCAACGATGTTCTGCAGCGTGTGACCTATAACAACGTCAGCAACGGTCCACCGTCGTCGGTTGCTCTGGATTACCTGTTCAGTGATGGCAATACAGGTCCGGGATTCGCACAGGGCACCGGCCTCGCACCGGGCCAGGCGACGGGTACCGCGACGTTGAGCGTGATCGCAGTGAACGACGCGCCGGTTTTAGTCGTCAATGCGGGCCCAGTGCTGTTTGCGGAAAGCGGTCCCGCGATCGTGCTCGACGGCGCGGCTGTCGTGTCCGATCCTGAACTTGATGCATTGAATGCGAATAACGGCAACTACGCGGGCGCGACGTTGACCATCGCTCGTAATGGTGGCGCCAACGCGGATGACGTGTTCAGCGGCACGGGGACCTTGAGTGCCGCATTGACGCAGGGCGGTACGTTTGCCATCGGTGCAACGACCGTCGGTACGGTAACGACGAACAGCGGCGGTACGCTGCTGTTGACGTTCAACGCCAATGCGACGTCGGCACTGGTCGACAGCGTGCTGCAGCAGATCGGTTACAGCAACGCCAACAACAATCCGCCGGCGAGTGTGACAATCGACTGGTCGTTCAACGACGGCAACGCCGGTGCGCAGGGTTCCGGTGGAGCGCTGGCAGATACCGGCTCGGTGACGGTGAATATTACGACTGCAAACGATGCGCCGGTGTTTACCAATCTCGGTGGTGCGGTCGGTTTCACGGAGAACGGTGCGGCGGTGGTGCTGGACAGCAATGCGCTGTTGAGCGATCCGGAACTGGATGCAACAAACTGGTCGGGTGCGACCTTGCAGTTGAGCCGCAACGGCGGCGCGAACGCGGACGACGTGTTCAGCGGCACGGGGACCTTGAGTGCGACCCTGACCCAGGGCGGGACGTTTGCGATTGGCGCGACGACGGTTGGCACGGTGACAACGAACAGCGGCGGCACGCTGCTGCTGACGTTCAACGGCAATGCGACGGCGGCGCTGGTGGACAGCGTGCTGCAGCAGATCGCGTACAGCAATACGAACGATAACCCGCCGGCGAGTGTGCAGATCGATTACCTGGTCAATGACCAGAATCTTGGTGCGCAGGGCGCGGGTGGCGCGCTGACGGACAGCGGCTCGGTAACGGTCAACATCACGGCGACGAACGATGCACCGGTGTTCACGGGTCTCGGTGGTGCGGTCGGTTTCACCGAGGATGGCGCCGCGGTGGTGCTGGACAACGACGCGACCCTGAGCGATCCGGAGCTGGATGCCACGAACTGGTCGGGCGCGACGCTGCGCCTGGTACGTAACGGTGGCGCCAATGCGGACGACGTGTTCAGCGGCACGGGAACCCTGACCGGGACCCTGACCCAGGGCGCTACGTTTGCGATTGGTGCCACGACAGTCGGTACGGTGACGACGAACAGCGGCGGCACGCTGCTGCTGACGTTCAACGCGAATGCGACGGCGGCGCTGGTGGACAGCGTGCTGCAGCAGATCGGCTACAGCAACACGAGCAACACGCCGCCGGCAAGCGTGCAGATTGATTACCTGGTGAATGACCAGAACGCCGGTGCACAGGGCGCCGGTGGTGCGTTGACGGGCAGTGGCTCGGTGACGGTCAACCTCACCTCGAACAACGATGCGCCGGTGAATGTGCTACAGAGCACGATGCAGCCGGCGGAGACGGGCGTGAACCTGGTGTTCAACACGATGAACACGAACCAGATCAGTATCACGGATGTGGATGCCGGTGGTCTGAACGTGAATGTACAACTGACGACATCGGCGGGTGGGGGTACGTTCACGCTGAGTGGTGTGGCGGGTCTGACGGGCGATACGGACGGTTCGGACGGGACGCTGAACATCACGGGCACGCTGGTGGCGGTGAACGCGGCGCTGGATGGCTTGATCTACAACACCTCGACGGCGGGTGCGCAGACGCTGACGGTGACGACGAGCGATCTGGGCAACACGGGCACGCTGGGTGGTGTGCAGACGGACATCGACGTGGTGACGGTGACGGCGTCTGATCGTCCGGACGTGGTGCTGGACGACGGTGCTGGTGTTGCGAACCAGACGGTGGCGGAAGACACGTTTCTGACGTTTGATTTTGATGCGGGCGTTGGCGTGGGTAACGGGTTCCAGGTGTCGGATCTGGACGATACGACGCTGACGGTGGATCTGACGGTGACGAACGGGACGCTGACGCCGAACGGCCTGGTGGGACTGGGTGGGTCGGCGGACACGGACGGTTCGGACGGGACGCTGTCGCTGACGGGTACGATCGCATCGCTGAACACGGCGCTGGACGGACTGCAGTACCGTGGCAACCTGAACTACTTTGGCGGTGACACGCTGACGATCACGGCGACGGACGATACGCCGTTGTCGTCGATGGAGACGATCAATTTGACGGTGACGTCGGTGAACGACGCGCCGGTGTTTACGAACCTGGGTGGCGCGGTCGGCTTCACGGAAGACGGAACAGCCGTAGTTCTCGATAACAATGCGCTGCTGAGCGATGTCGAGCTGGATGTAGCAAATAACTGGTCCGGCGCGACCTTGCGCCTGCTGCGCAACGGCGGCGCGAATGCGGATGACGTGTTCAGCGGTACGGGAACGCTGACGGCGACGCTGACACAGGGCGGCACGTTCGCCATCAGTGGCACGACGGTCGGCACGGTGACGACTAACAGCGGCGGTACGCTGCTGCTGACGTTCAACGGTAACGCGACGGCGGCGCTGGTGGACAATGTGCTGCAGCAGATCGCGTACAGCAATACCAACAACAACCCGCCGGCGAGTGTTCAGATCGACTACCTGGTGAATGACCAGAACGCCGGTGCGCAGGGTGCCGGTGGTGCGTTGACGGGCAGCGGCTCGGTGACGGTCAATATCACGGCCAATAACGATGCGCCGGCGTTTACCAACCTCGGTGGCGCGGCCGGCTTCACCGAAGATGGCGCGGCGGTGGTGCTGGACAGCAATGCGCTGTTGAGCGATCCGGAACTGGATGCAACGAACTGGTCGGGCGCGACCCTGCAGTTGAGCCGCAACGGTGGTGCGAACGCGGACGACGTGTTCAGCGGCACGGGAACCCTGACCGGGACCCTGACCCAGGGCGGGACGTTCGCGATTGGCGCGACGACAGTCGGCACGGTGACGACGAACAGCGGCGGTACGCTGCTGCTGACGTTCGATGCCAACGCGACGGCGGCGCTGGTGGATAGCGTGCTGCAGCAGATTGCCTACAGCAACACCAACAACAACCCGCCGGCGAGTGTTCAGATCGATTACCTGGTCAATGACCAGAACGCCGGTGCGCAGGGCATCGGTGGTGCGCTGACGGGCACCGGCTCGGTGACGGTGAACATCACGGCGAACAACGATGCGCCGGTGTTTACGGGGCTCGGTGGTGCGGTCGGGTTCACCGAGGACGGTGTCGCGGTGGTGCTGGACAATGACGCGACCCTGAGCGATCCCGAGCTCGACGGTACGAACTGGTCGGGCGCGACGCTGCGCCTGGTGCGCAACGGTGGCGCTAACGCGGACGACGTGTTCAGCGGCTCAGGAACCTTAAGTGCGACCCTGACACAGGGCGGGACGTTTGCGATCGGTGCCACAACGGTGGGCACGGTGACAACGAACAGCGGCGGCACGCTGCTGCTGACGTTCAACGCCAATGCGACGGCGGCGCTGGTGGACAGCGTGCTGCAGCAGATTGCGTACCGCAATACCAGTAACACGCCGCCGGCGAGCGTGCAGATTGATTACCTGGTCAACGACCAGAACGCGGGTGCGCAGGGCGCCGGGGGTGCGTTGACGGGTACCGGCTCGGTGACGGTCAATATCACGGCTAACAACGATGCGCCGGTGTTCACGAACCTCGGTGGTGCGGTCGGCTTTACGGAGAACGGTGCGGCGGTGGTGCTGGACAGCAATGCGCTGTTGAGCGACCCGGAATTGGATGTGACGAACTGGTCGGGTGCGACCTTACAGTTGAGCCGCAACGGTGGTGCGAACGCGGATGACGTGTTCAGCGGCACGGGAACGCTGACCGGGACCCTGACCCAGGGCGGTACGTTTGCCATCGGCGCGACCACGGTCGGCACGGTGACAACGAACAGCGGCGGCACGCTGCTGCTGACGTTCAACGGCAATGCGACGGCGGCGCTGGTGGACAGCGTGCTGCAGCAGATCGCGTACAGCAATACGAACGATAACCCGCCGGCGAGTGTGCAGATCGATTACCTGGTCAATGACCAGAATCTTGGTGCGCAGGGCGCGGGTGGCGCGCTGACGGACAGCGGCTCGGTAACGGTCAACATCACGGCGACGAACGATGCACCGGTGTTCACGGGTCTCGGTGGTGCGGTCGGTTTCACCGAGGATGGCGCCGCGGTGGTGCTGGACAACGACGCGACCCTGAGCGATCCGGAGCTGGATGCCACGAACTGGTCGGGCGCGACGCTGCGCCTGGTACGTAACGGTGGCGCCAATGCGGACGACGTGTTCAGCGGCACGGGAACCCTGACCGGGACCCTGACCCAGGGCGCTACGTTTGCGATTGGTGCCACGACAGTCGGTACGGTGACGACGAACAGCGGCGGCACGCTGCTGCTGACGTTCAACGCGAATGCGACGGCGGCGCTGGTGGACAGCGTGCTGCAGCAGATCGGCTACAGCAACACGAGCAACACGCCGCCGGCAAGCGTGCAGATTGATTACCTGGTGAATGACCAGAACGCCGGTGCACAGGGCGCCGGTGGTGCGTTGACGGGCAGTGGCTCGGTGACGGTCAACCTCACCTCGAACAACGATGCGCCGGTGAATGTGCTACAGAGCACGATGCAGCCGGCGGAGACGGGCGTGAACCTGGTGTTCAACACGATGAACACGAACCAGATCAGTATCACGGATGTGGATGCCGGTGGTCTGAACGTGAATGTACAACTGACGACATCGGCGGGTGGGGGTACGTTCACGCTGAGTGGTGTGGCGGGTCTGACGGGCGATACGGACGGTTCGGACGGGACGCTGAACATCACGGGCACGCTGGTGGCGGTGAACGCGGCGCTGGATGGCTTGATCTACAACACCTCGACGGCGGGTGCGCAGACGCTGACGGTGACGACGAGCGATCTGGGCAACACGGGCACGCTGGGTGGTGTGCAGACGGACATCGACGTGGTGACGGTGACGGCGTCTGATCGTCCGGACGTGGTGCTGGACGACGGTGCTGGTGTTGCGAACCAGACGGTGGCGGAAGACACGTTTCTGACGTTTGATTTTGATGCGGGCGTTGGCGTGGGTAACGGGTTCCAGGTGTCGGATCTGGACGATACGACGCTGACGGTGGATCTGACGGTGACGAACGGGACGCTGACGCCGAACGGCCTGGTGGGACTGGGTGGGTCGGCGGACACGGACGGTTCGGACGGGACGCTGTCGCTGACGGGTACGATCGCATCGCTGAACACGGCGCTGGACGGACTGCAGTACCGTGGCAACCTGAACTACTTTGGCGGTGACACGCTGACGATCACGGCGACGGACGATACGCCGTTGTCGTCGATGGAGACGATCAATTTGACGGTGACGTCGGTGAACGACGCGCCGGTGTTTACGAACCTGGGTGGTGCGGTCGGCTTCACGGAAGACGGAACAGCCGTAGTTCTCGATAACAATGCGCTGCTGAGTGACGTCGAGCTGGATGTGGCGAACAACTGGTCCGGCGCGACCTTGCGCCTGCTGCGCAACGGCGGCGCGAATGCGGATGACGTGTTCAGCGGTACGGGAACGCTGACGGCGACGCTGACACAGGGCGGCACGTTCGCCATCAGTGGCACGACGGTCGGCACGGTGACGACTAACAGCGGCGGTACGCTGCTGCTGACGTTCAACGGTAACGCGACGGCGGCGCTGGTGGACAATGTGCTGCAGCAGATCGCGTACAGCAATACCAACAACAATCCGCCGGCGAGTGTTCAGATTGATTACCTGGTGAACGACCAGAACGGTGGTGCGCAGGGTGCCGGTGGTGCGTTGACGGGGACTGGCTCGGTGACGGTCAATATCACGGCCAATAACGATGCGCCGGCGTTTACCAACCTCGGTGGCGCGGTCGGCTTCACCGAAGATGGCGCGGCGGTGGTGCTGGACAGCAATGCGCTGTTGAGTGACCCCGAGCTGGATGCAACAAACTGGTCGGGTGCAACCCTGCGCCTGGTGCGCAACGGTGGCGCGAACGCGGACGACGTGTTCAGCGGCACGGGAACCCTGACCGGGACGCTGACCCAGGGCGGGACGTTTGCCATCGGCGCGACCACGGTCGGCACGGTGACAACGAACAGCGGCGGCACGCTGCTGCTGACGTTCAACGCCAACGCGACGGCGGCACTGGTGGACAGCGTGCTGCAGCAGATCGCCTACAGCAACACCAACAACAACCCGCCGGCGAGTGTTCAGATCGACTACCTGGTGAATGACCAGAATGGCGGTGCGCAGGGTATCGGCGGCGCGCTGACCGGTACCGGCTCGGTGACGGTGAACATCACGGCCAACAACGATGCGCCGGTGTTTACGGGTCTCGGTGGTGCGGTCGGCTTCACCGAAGACGGTGTCGCGGTGGTGCTGGACAATGACGCGACCCTGAGCGATCCCGAGCTCGACGGTACGAACTGGTCGGGTGCAACCCTGCGCCTGGTACGCAACGGTGGTGCGAACGCGGACGACGTGTTCAGCGGCTCAGGAACCTTAAGTGCGGCATTGACGCAGGGTGGTACATTCGCCATCGGTGCGACAACGGTGGGCACGGTGACAACGAACAGCGGCGGTACGCTGCTGCTGACGTTCAACGGTAATGCGACGGCGGCGCTGGTCGACAGCGTGCTGCAGCAGATTGCGTACCGCAATACGAGCAATACGCCGCCGGCGAGCGTGCAGATCGATTACCTGGTCAACGATCAGAACGCCGGTGCGCAGGGCGCCGGGGGTGCGCTGACGGGTACCGGCTCGGTGACGGTCAATATCACGGCGAACAATGATGCGCCGACGTTCACCAACCTCGGTGGTGCGGTCGGTTTCACGGAGAACGGTGCGGCGGTGGTGCTGGACAGTGACGCGCTGTTGAGTGATCCGGAACTGGATGCCACGAACTGGTCGGGTGCGACCCTGCAGTTGAGCCGCAACGGTGGCGCGAACGCGGACGACGTGTTCAGCGGTACGGGAACGCTGACCGGGACGCTGACCCAGGGCGGGACGTTTGCGATCGGTGCCACGACGGTCGGCACGGTGACAACGAACAGCGGCGGTACGCTGCTGCTGACGTTCAACGGCAATGCGACGGCGGCGCTGGTGGACAGCGTGCTGCAGCAGATCGCGTACAGCAATACCAACAACAACCCGCCCGGCAGCGTGCAGATCGATTACCTGGTGAATGACCAGAATCTTGGTGCGCAGGGTGCGGGTGGCGCGCTGACGGACAGCGGCTCGGTAACGGTCAATATCACGGCGACAAACGATGCGCCGGTGTTTACGGGTCTCGGTGGTGCGGTCGGTTTTACCGAGGATGGCGCCGCGGTGGTGCTGGATGGTGACGCGACCCTGAGCGATCCGGAGCTGGATGCCACGAACTGGTCGGGTGCGACGTTGCGCCTGGTACGCAACGGCGGTGCGAACGCGGACGACGTGTTCAGCGGGTCGGGAACCTTAAGTGCGGCGCTGACCCAGGGCGCTACGTTTGCGATTGGTGCCACGACAGTCGGTACGGTGACGACGAACAGCGGCGGCACGCTGCTGCTGACGTTCAACGCGAATGCGACGGCGGCGCTGGTGGACAGCGTGCTGCAGCAGATCGGATACAGCAACACGAGCAACACGCCGCCGGCAAGCGTGCAGATTGATTACCTGGTGAATGACCAGAACGGTGGTGCACAGGGCGCCGGTGGTGCGTTGACGGGCAGTGGCTCGGTGACGGTCAACCTCACCTCGAACAACGATGCGCCGGTGAATGTGCTACAGAGCACGATGCAGTCGGCGGAGACGAGCGTGAACCTGGTGTTCAACACGATGAACACGAACCAGATCAGTATCACGGATGTGGATGCCGGTGGTCTGAACGTGAATGTACAACTGACGACATCGGCGGGTGGGGGTACGTTCACGCTGAGTGGTGTGGCGGGTCTGACGGGCGATACGGACGGTTCGGACGGGACGCTGAACATCACGGGCACGCTGGTGGCGGTGAACGCGGCGCTGGATGGCTTGATCTACAACACCTCGACGGCGGGTGCGCAGACGCTGACGGTGACGACGAGCGATCTGGGCAACACGGGCACCTTGGGTGGTGTGCAGACGGACATCGACGTGGTGACGGTGACGGCCTCGGATCGTCCGGACGTGGTGCTGGACGACGGCGCTGGTGTTGCGAACCAGACGGTGGCGGAAGACACGTTTCTGACGTTTGATTTTGATGCGGGCGTTGGCGTGGGTAACGGGTTCCAGGTGTCGGATCTGGACGATACGACGCTGACGGTGGATCTGACGGTGACGAACGGGACGCTGACGCCGAACGGCCTGGTGGGACTGGGTGGGTCGGCGGACACGGACGGTTCGGACGGGACGCTGTCGCTGACGGGTACGATCGCGTCGCTGAACACGGCGCTGGACGGACTGCAGTACCGTGGCAACCTGAACTACTTTGGCGGTGACACGCTGACGATCACGGCGACGGACGATACGCCGTTGTCGTCGATGGAGACGATCAATTTGACGGTGACGTCGGTGAACGACGCGCCGGTGTTTACGAACCTGGGTGGTGCGGTCGGCTTCACGGAAGACGGAACAGCCGTAGTTCTCGATAACAATGCGCTGCTGAGCGACGTCGAGCTGGATGTGGCAAATAACTGGTCCGGCGCGACCTTGCGCCTGCTGCGCAACGGCGGTGCGAACGCGGATGACGTGTTCAGCGGCACGGGGACGCTGACCGGGACGCTGACGCAGGGTGGCACGTTTGCGATCGGTGCGACGACGGTGGGCACGGTAACGACCAACAGCGGCGGTACGCTGCTGTTGACGTTCAACGCCAATGCGACGGCGGCGCTGGTAGACAGCGTGCTGCAGCAGATCGCGTACAGCAATACCAACAACAACCCGCCGGCGAGTGTTCAGATCGATTACCTGGTGAACGACCAGAACGGTGGTGCGCAGGGTGCCGGTGGTGCGTTGACGGGGACTGGCTCGGTGACGGTCAATATCACGGCCAATAACGATGCGCCGGCGTTTACCAACCTCGGTGGCGCGGTCGGCTTCACCGAAGATGGCGCGGCGGTGGTGCTGGACAGCAATGCGCTGTTGAGTGACCCCGAGCTGGATGCAACAAACTGGTCGGGTGCAACCCTGCGCCTGGTGCGCAACGGTGGCGCGAACGCGGACGACGTGTTCAGCGGCACGGGAACCCTGACCGGGACGCTGACCCAGGGCGGGACGTTTGCCATCGGCGCGACCACGGTCGGCACGGTGACAACGAACAGCGGCGGCACGCTGCTGCTGACGTTCGATGCGAATGCGACGGCGGCGCTGGTGGATAGCGTGCTGCAGCAGATTGCCTACAGCAACACCAACAACAACCCGCCGGCGAGTGTTCAGATCGATTACCTGGTCAATGACCAGAATGGTGGTGCACAGGGCATCGGTGGTGCGTTGACGGGCACCGGCTCGGTGACGGTCAACATCACGGCCAACAATGATGCGCCGGTGTTCACCGGCCTGGACGCCACCCCCGGCTTCACCGAGGACGGCGTGGCAGTGGCACTGGACAACAATGCCACCCTGAGCGATCCGGAACTGGATGCAACGAACTGGTCGGGCGCGACGCTGCGCCTGGTGCGCAACGGTGGCGCTAACGCGGACGACGTGTTCAGCGGCTCAGGAACCTTAAGTGCGGTATTGACGCAGGGTGGTACATTCGCCATCAGTGGCACGACGGTCGGCACGGTGACAACGAACAGCGGCGGCACGCTGCTGCTGACGTTCAACGCCAATGCGACGGCGGCGCTGGTCGACAGCGTGCTGCAGCAGATCGCGTACCGCAATACCAACAACAACCCGCCGGCGAGCGTGCAGATCGATTACCTGGTGAATGACCAGAACGCGGGTGCGCAGGGCGCCGGGGGTGCGTTGACGGGGACCGGCTCGGTGACGGTCAATATCACGGCTAACAACGATGCGCCGGTGTTTACGAACCTCGGTGGTGCGGTCGGTTTCACGGAAGACGGTGCGGCGGTGGTGCTGGACAGCAATGCGCTGTTGAGCGACCCGGAATTGGATGTGACGAACTGGTCGGGTGCGACCCTGCAGTTGAGCCGCAACGGTGGTGCGAACGCGGATGACGTGTTCAGCGGCACGGGAACGCTGACCGGGACCCTGACCCAGGGCGGTACGTTTGCCATCGGCGCGACCACGGTCGGCACGGTGACAACGAACAGCGGCGGCACGCTGCTACTGACGTTCAATGCCAATGCGACGGCGGCGCTGGTTGACAGCGTGCTGCAGCAGATCGCGTACAGCAATACCAACAACAACCCGCCCGGCAGCGTGCAAATCGATTACCTGGTCAATGACCAGAACGCCGGTGCACAGGGCATCGGTGGTGCGAGGACGGGCACCGGTTCGGTAACCGTCAATATCACGGCCAACAATGATGCGCCGGTATTCACCGGCCTGGATGCCACCCCCGGCTTCACCGAGGATGGCGCGGCGGTGGCACTGGATAGCAATGCCACCCTGAGCGATCCGGAGCTGGATGCCACGAACTGGTCGGGCGCGACGTTGCGCCTGGTACGCAACGGTGGCGCGAACGCGGATGACGTGTTCAGCGGTACCGGGACCTTGAGTGCCGCGCTGACGCAAGGCGGAACGTTTGCAATTGGGGCCACGACGGTGGGCACGGTAACGACAAATAGCGGCGGAACGCTGCTGCTGACGTTCAATGCCAATGCGACGGCGGCGCTGGTGGACAGCGTGCTGCAGCAGATCGGATACCGCAACACGAGCAATACGCCGCCGGCGAGCGTGCAGATCGACTTCCTGGTCAACGATCAGAACGCGGGCGCGCAGGGCGCCGGTGGTGCGAAAACCGGCACCGGTTCAGTGACGGTCACGATCACGGAAGTCAACGACGCGCCGGTCGTAATGTCCCCGCCATCGATCGGCGCGGTCAGCAGCCCGATTAACCTCATTAACCAGATCATGGTCAGCGATCCTGATGCGGGTAACGAAGACCTGTTGCTGACACTGTCGTCGAACCAGGGTGGTGCGACGATCGACGTTACCGTCATCCCGCCTGGCCTGGTGGTTACCAATAACAACTCGCAGACGGTCACGCTCGAGGGCACCCTCACGGAACTGACCACCGCGCTGTCGAACAATATCTTTTACGGCTTTTCGGGCAGCAGCACCATCACGGTTACGCTGAACGATCAGAACGTTGGCGGTGGCGCGTTGAGTGATGTTGAGGTTATCAACGTCAACATCAATACGCCGCCCACCATCACCAACATGACGGGCACGCTCAGTTACATTGAAGATGAGGTCGCGCGCATTATCGATCAGGGCACGCCTGCGGGCGTGACCGATCCCGACTCGGCGAATTTCGACACCGGCACATTGACCGTCTCGATCACTTCTGGCGGGACGCCCACGGAAGACGTGATCGGCATTCGAAACCAGGGCGTCGGTGCCGGGCAGATTGGGGTTTCCGGCGCAAACGTCAGTTTTTCCAACGTTGTGTTCGGTACCTTTACCGGTGGCAGCGGCGGCAGTAACCTCGTTGTGACCTTTGATCCGGACGCCAGTCCAGCCGCGGTAACCGCGTTGCTGCAGAATCTGATTTATACAAATACCAACACCGGTAACCCCAGCACAACCGCACGTACGCTTGAGTTCGTGGTTACCGACGGCGACGGAGGCACCAGCGCCACGGCCACGATGACCGTATCGGTGGCGGCGCGTAACGATGCGCCGCTGCTGGACAACACGGATACTCCGGTGATGACCGCGGTGGACGAAAATGCCGCGGCACCTGCCGGTACCATCGCGAGCGTCGGTGGAACGCTGATCTCGACACTGGTGGATCTGAACCCGCCCGTCGGCGGACTCGACAACGTCACGGATCCTGACGGCAGCTCGCTGACCGGCATCGCCATCACGGCGCTCAATGGAGCCAACGGTACGTGGTGGTTTACCGCCAACAATGGCGCTACCGCGTGGACACAGATCACCGTTGGAGCGATTTCCGAAAGCAATGCCTTGCTGCTGGCCGCGGATGCGAATACCGGGATCTTTTTTCGCCCGAATGCGGCATTCAACGGCACTGTTACCAATGCGATCACTTTTCGCGCGTGGGATCAGACGTTCGGCACCGCCACCACGACCACCAACACCGCGGGCGCCAACAACGGCGGCACAACGGCGTTCAGTACCGCGATTGACACGGCCAATGTCACGGTGAACGCGGCCGGTGGCGGGGTCACCGCGCAAATCGACCTGGGTACCCTCAACGGTACTGCCGGCTTGAAGATCACGGGCGTGGTCGGCAACTCCAGCCAGACCTTCGCCGATCTGCTCGGTGGCTCGGTTTCTTTTGCCGGCGACGTCAACGGCGACGGATTCGCCGATCTCATCATCGGCGCCACCAATGCCGAAGCGCCCGCCGACTCGATCGGCAACAATCGCGGTGAGGCCTATCTGTTCCTGGGCGCGGATACCGCGACGCTTAACACACGCGCCAATGGCACCACCGGCTTCAGCGTTGCCAGCCTCAACGGGACCAACGGCATTACCCTGCTCGGACCGAGTGGCAACGACCATGCCGGTGAACGCGTCGGTGCCGGCGGCGACGTCGACGGCGACGGCTTGAGCGACATCCTGATCGGGGAAAATGACATCTCGGGTGAATCCGAGGCCTATTTGTTGTTCGGTGATAGCACGACCGATCTTGGTGCGCTCAATAACCTGGCTTTGAACTCACTGTTCGGCGGCACCGACAATAATTCTGATGGCAAGGCGGATGGCGTGATATTCGACGGCATCGCGATTAACGGTGAGGCGACCAGTGCCCGCGTGATTGGCGACGTCGACAACGATGGAATAGACGACATTCTGGTCGGCAGTGGCGGTCATGATGGCGCTGGCACGAATGCCGGGGCAGCCTACCTGATTTACGGCAACTCGCCCGCGGCCCTCACCGCATTGCCGAACCTGGGCGGGGTGAACGCCGGGATCAGGAATTTTGCCGGCGGCGCCGCCAATGCGCGGCTGGGTGCCGAAGTGAGCGGAATCGGCGACGTCAACAACGACGGTATCGACGACTTCGCTATCAGTGCGCCGAACTCCAGCTCCAGCGGCAAGACGTACATCATTTTTGGCGCTTCGCGCGCGGCGTTGTCTGCCCTGCCGGCATTGGACTCATTGAACGGCTCGAACGGTGGATTCATTCTGTCCGAGTCCGGTTCCACGCAATTTGGCGCTTCGGTTTCCGCGCTCGGTGATTTCAATGGGGACGGCATCGACGATTTTATCGTCGGCGCGGGCGGGGGTTTTGGCACTGCGTATGTGGTGTTCGGTCGGAGCGGCGTCAACCCCTTCGCCGGCAACCTCACCACGGCCCAGCTCGGCGGGACGAATTCGGCAACGTTTATCAGCAATGGATTTTCTATGTTTGGCACCGGCCTCGGCGTAGGCGCGGCCGGGGCTGGCGATATTAATGGTGACGGCCTTGCCGACATCGTGGTGGGCGCCGGCAACGTCAACAACGCCTATATCATTTTCGGCACCACGACTCCGGCGGACCTGCTGTCGGTACCCAACTTCTTCGTTTCTGTCGGTCAAAACAACCTTTTTGTCGACTTGAGCGACGGTAGTGATATCGGCGGTAGTGGTGCAATCTCTCATGGCTATCAATTGCTCCCGGGTGGCACCCTGCACGGCAGGGGTGTTCTCCTCGCAGGTCCGAATTTCAGCTCGGCTGGCGTTGCGGTGGACGGGGCCGGGGATATCAATAACGACGGGTTCGACGATGTCGTGATCGGCGCAAACACGGCTACGGTAGGACTGGAATTGAATGCCGGTACCGCGTTCGTAGTTTATGGCCAGAATTTTGGCGGCGGGGCACCATGTGTCATGGCGACCGCAACAACCGATGGCGAGGTCCTGATCGGCGGCGCGGATATCGATACCCTGAGCAGCGGCACTCAGAGTGGCGTGGTGATGCTGGCCGGCGCCGGCAACGACATACTGCGGGTCAACGGCAACGAGGGACGCGTGAATGGTGGTGGTGGCATAGATGTTCTGACCCCGAGCCAGGCAGACATCCCGCTTGATTTCGACGCCCTGGTCAGCCACAAGAACTACACCGGCATCGAGCAGATCCAACTCAACAGTATGGGCGACAACCTGTTGCGTATCGGCCTGCAGGACGTGCTCGAGATGTCCGGGAGCCTGAACGAAATCCTGGTGACGGGTGACGCCGGCAACGACTCGATTGAAATCGCGAGTGCCGGCTGGGTCAGAACTGTGGCGGCCGAGTCCCGCGATGTACTCATCGACGCGACGGGTCTGACCGAGAGCCTCAGTTTCGATTCCTATACACTGGCCACATCAAACGTGAATCTCCTGGTGCAGAGCGATTTGAGTCAGGTAATCATATAAGCGGGCCGGTATTTCGAGGGGAACGTTCACGCGGGCACTATCGAAAAACAAACCCGCACACCCACTCGTTAACCGCAAAGCTCAGGAAGGCAAGCTCAGCGCGAACACTCGAACGCGTGGCGAGCAGTCGCCGAAGATCCCGCGCGGCCGTGCCACGGTGTACATCGTACCGGGCGGCTGACCGTAACCCCGTAATTCGAGCCATGGGTGATGTGGGATTTCCTTGTATTTTTGATCCAATGAGGTTCCCCATGAAGCGGAAGAGTTACTCCAAAGAGAAGATCATTTCGTACTGAAGGAACACGAGGCCGGCGCGTCAGTTCCGGACCTGGCCCGACGCCACCGTATTGTCGAGAACACAATTTGTCGCTGGATGTCCAAATTCAGTAGCATGAAAGTGTCGGAAGCAAAGCGTTTGCGCGAGCTTGAACAGGAGAACGCCCGACTCAAGCGGCTGCCGGCCGAGGCGGAACTCGACAAGTTGGCGCTCAAGGAACTCGTCGAGGGGAAATGGTGACAGCCTTGCAGCGGCGACGGGCCGTGGAACACTTCAAAGATCGCCGCATCAGTGAACGTCGAGCCTGCCGTCTCATCGGTTTCAGTCGCTCGGCGGCCTGGTATCGACTCAAAGAGCGCGATGATCACGATCTGCGTGCGCGTCTGAAAACGCTTGCCGAGCAGTACCCTCGGTACGGCTATCCGACGCTGCATGAGATGCTCGGAGGCGATGGCCATGTCCTGAACCGCATGCGGACCTACCGCATTTCCCGCGAGGAAACCTCCAGGTTCGCACCAAACGGCGCAAGAAGCTGTCGCGCCCGCGAATTCGGATGTCAGTGCCGGATGCTGCCAATGCGCGATGGTCCATCGACTTTTTCTCTGACCAACCGGCGAACGGCCGGCGTTTCCGGATCCTCAATGTCGTCGATGACCACGCTCGGGAGTGCGTGCTCCAGATCGGCGACTTCTCAATCTCAGGTGACCGGTTAGCTTGGGGCTGGACCGGCTGAGTCGCCCGTTGCCGAACGCGCTGGTTTGCGACAACGGTCCCGAATTCACCAGCAAGGCAATGTTCTTCTGGTCGAAGCGCAGGGGTGTGAAGTTGCAATTCGTTCAACCCGGGAAGCCCGCGCAAGATGCCTTCATCGAGGGTTTCAACAGTTAGTTTCGCGACTACTGTCTGAACCTGAACTTGGTTCGCCAGCATCGACGACGCCAGGTCCACAATCGACCTCTGGCGTGACCACGAAGCGGTTCGCCGAACGACGTGGAGAAGACGTTTATCTGTACCTCATCCGCGTTGGCTGCCATGAGAAGGTGCGGGTCGATGGGTATAATCAGCGCAGCTGCGTTCACTTCCTGTGTAATGCGCTCGCGGGGCCCGGATCTTCCCGGATCACGCCGGCTGCCTGCGGTTGGTGCGAGTACTCTGTGCTGAGGTAAACGAGACCTGGCCGGATGACCATCGATACCTGAGTATCGATTAGCTCGGAGCGCGGAATAAGGTGCCCGTTGGGTTCGCCGTCTGAACGCCAAGTTTAGTTCGGCCGTAAAGACCTTGTTGCACGATTTGACGCGCACAATCAATGTGGAGAGTCGGCAACGATTGGCCCGAAACACCTCGCGCTGTCATCGCATCGTCGACAGGGCGGGTTTCCCCACACCTGTGCCGAACACGCAAAAAAAACCCCCTCCGAGGAGGGGGTTCGTTTTCTGCAGCTTTCGGCTGGGCGGCGGGAAGGGCAGTTACGCCCGAGTAGTGCCGCTTCGCTTACGCTTTCAGGTCAGGCCGACTCAGGCCTTTTTGCTTTTGCGACGTGCTGCACCGCCAAGCCCCAGCAGGCTCAGACCTGCAAGCGCCAGGGTACCCGGTTCCGGGACCCGGACCGCGGCAACCGTCGGGGTGGTGTTCAGGCTGGCCTGGAAGTCGCACGCCGGGATGGGGACGCCGGCGACCTCGGAGTCATTGATATCGCCTAAGCAGTTGAAGTCATTCTCGGCGTCCGCGCCAAACGATGCACTGACCGCGCCGCCGTCGAACGAAGTTGAAGCGGGCACGTTGCCGGCCGGCGGTGCCGCCAGCGGTGTTGCGAGACCGTTCAGCGTGGTCATGTCGATAGCCATGCCGGCCAGATCATTGACCACCCACAGCGGGTTCTTGAAGGTGAAATCAATCAACAGCTGCAACGAACCGGTCGAGCTGATGGTCGGCGTGTTGTTGTTCGGGGCGAGATCAGCAAGGCCGTCAGCCAGACCGTCGATTGCGTCGACAGGCGCACCCGGATGGGCGGCAACGTCACCTGACAGGTTCACGACACCAGCCGAACCACCGACGATGGTTGCCGTACCCGATGCCAGCAGGATGCCATCGTTGTAACCCGCGCCGGAGGAGAGGGTAGCATCCGCAACTGAGTCATAGTACAGGTTGAAAACACTGGCGGCAGCCTGTGCTGCGGACTGACTCAACGACAGCGACGAGCCGACGGTGTTGGAGTTGCCGGTAATCGCAGAGGTGACGGGTAGCTCGAAAGTGAAGGTGATTTCACCCGGCAGGCCCAGCGCGCCGGTCAGGAAGCGGTTGTGCCCCCAGATGGTACCGGTCTGCGACGGAAACAGGACGTCGTCGAACAGCACGGCACCGAATTCCGTGGCGAATACGTCAATAAACTTTGACGCGCCGATGTTGCCCGTGCCCGTCGGATCGATCTGGATACCGCCTGCCATGGCGCCGGAACTCGACAGGCCCAGTGCGAGCGCAAGAGCTAGCTTTTTCATGTTACTCATCCTTACTACTTGTTACGGATTCAAAATTTTCCAGCATGCTGTCGGTCGGATGGGACATCGGCCTGCTGGTTCTTGCCGGTTGAGTATGCAGGTACTGTGCCATTTTTAGTTACTATATACATATCAATAACTTGTGATTTTATGAGCCCGATCTTTTCGGTCGGGCCGGGTCATTCTGTAAAATCCATTGACAAAAAAAACCGACCGCGCGCCACCGGACTGCGTCCAATCTCGGGAAAAGTCCTGTTAACTAGCTGAATAAAAACAAATTCAGGGTTCATTTAGAGCGTCCACAGAGCATGTAAAGATTTCTAGAAAGGCCCGCTCGGCGCCACCTAAGCGTTTGTATGCCGGGTCAAATTCTAGCACCAGCGGCCGCTACCCAACATCACTGAGCCAACCGGCCACAGCAACGGTGGACGGCGTTCTACACCGGACTTGTTCGGCGACGGTGCCCAATCCATACTTAGCGGCGCCTGAAAACGGGAAAAATCATTGATGTTCGCTTTCAAAAACATGACGTTAGCTGTCGAAACTTATGAAAAGACGAACTTTCGCGTACGCTGCCCCGCGCGGTTCGGCAAGCCGAACGTCGGGTCGACCATGAATGGATTTGTTAAAGGGCTCATGAGCTGCGCAATCCTGGTGCTGGTCGCCTGTGGCAGCGATGTACCCCAACTGGAAAGCTCACTCGCCGAGGCCCGTGCCGCCAGTGACGCCGGCGACTACGTCGGCGCGCGTCTGACCCTGAAAAGCGCCGTCCAGCAATTCCCCGGGGCCGAAGGCATCGAAGCACGTCGAGCGCTTGCCGAGCTTCACCTGCGCCTGAGCGGCGAAGCGGAAGCCTTGAAGGAAATTTCCAAAGCCATCGAACTTGGTCTCGCTCCGCAGGCAGGCGCCCCGCTGATGGTGCGGGCGCTTCTTCAAAGCGGCAAGATTGTCGAAGCCGGTGTGGCCCTCGAAGATGCCCAACTGGCACACCCTTCGACAGAACTCGATGCCTTGCAGGGGCGCATCGAAATTGCGCGCGGTGATTATGACGCCGCGGCGGCAACATTAACCAAGGTTATCGCGGCGGATCCGGAGTCTGCTGAAGCCTTGTTCAATCTGGCCCGATTGCATGCGCAGCGTGGCGAAGTCGATTTGGCTATGAACTTTGCGAAACGCAGTGTCGCCGCGGATGAAACCCATGTCGACGCGCGGAATTTTCTGGGAGGGCTGCAGTATGCCGCTGGCGACCATGCGGCGGCCATCGAGACTTATCGCATCGCACAAAAACTGAACCCCGTGAGCGCGGTACCAGTAACAGCGATTATTCGCTCGCAAATCGATTTGAAGGCTTACGATGACGCGCGCGCGGAAATCGCGACCGCGCAGCAGAAGTTTCAGGACCGCCCGGCGCTCACCTTTTATCTCGGCCTGATCGAATTTCGAGAAGGCAACGGCAAAAAAGCCGAGGATCGTTTCCTCGAAGTCCTCAGCGTCGCTCCCGCCAGCAAGGAAACACTCTATTACCTCGGTCTGCTCAATTACGCGAACGGCAATCTCGAGCAGTCCGAGTACTACTTGAATCTAGCCGCCCACGACGACGAGGAAGCCGTCGGGGCACGGAAAATCCTCGCGCTCGTGCAACTCGCGCGCTCGAATGGCAAAGGTGCAGCGGAGACTCTTGGTGCAAGCTCGCCGGACGAAACTGACCTCGACATGATTGCCATGCGCGCGCGCGCATTTCTCGCCGCGGGGAATACCGAGCAAGGGCTCGCCGAAATCAAACTGGCGTCCGCGCTGGCGCCCGATGCTGACTTGCTACGCGCTTCGCTCGCCCTGACCACAATCAAGGCTGGGCGCCATGGTGAAGCGATCGCGATGCTGCAGCCCGATCTCGAAAAGGCGACCAAGGCGGAACATTCCGGATTGTTGCTTATGTACACCCACCTGAATCGCCGCGCCTGGGACGAGGCCATTGCGGTGGGCAACAAGGTGATCGACACGTTGAAGGCTGAGCCGCCGCTGGTCATGAATGCGCTGGGCATGGCCTATATGGGCAAGGAGCAACCCGACAAGGCTCGCGAATATTTCGAACGTGGGGCGGACGCGAAAACGGAATTTTCGGCCGCGAGCCGCAACCTGGTGTTAGTCGACCTGCAGAATGGCGATTTTGCCAGTGCCGATCGACGTATCGAGGCGGCCCTCAAGGAGGCCCCGGATGATGCGCTCACACTCACGCTGGCCGGTCGATCATCGTTGCTGCAAGGAGACAAGGCGCGCGCGAGCAGCTATTTCGAACGCGCGGTCGAACTCGATCCGACCATCGTCGAAGCGCTGATCCGCCTTGCAACCCTTGATCTTGAGTCAGGCAACCTGGGCCGCTCGGCCAACCTGTCCTATCGTGCTGTGCAGATTTCGCCGAATAACGTCGCGGCGGTGCTAGCACTCGCGGAGGCACTCGTGCGTGGTGGTCGTCTGAAGGAGGCCAAAGCCGCTGCCAGACGCGCCCTGGAGCTGGCGCCGGAATCCGCCCATGGATTCTTTCTTAACGGTCTCATTCAGACTGCCGAGGGCGCGCCCGAGCAGGCGCGCACGTTTTTCATTCGTGCTTACGAACTGGCGACCGATAATTCCGAGGTAACCGCGGCATTGGCGACCAGCTATCTGCAGAGTCGAGATTTCAACGAGGCGTCAAAAAAAATAGCAGCACTTGAGAAGGGCGAGGGCGGAAGTGCTCGTGTACATGCCTTGAAGGGTGATCTTGCGGCCGGGAACGGTAATCTCGCCGTTGCCATTGAGCACTATCAGTCTGCTCTCGAGCTGGCCGATAGCGAACGGACTATCGTCAAGCTCGCCCAGGCTGAGGCTGCGCTCGGTCACAGCGATCGCGCGGCGGCGATATATGCAGACGGTTTGCAACGCCACCCGGCCAGCCTCGCGCTGACCCTGGCACTGGCCGGGCTGCACGAGCAAAACGGCGATGATGCCGCCGCGATCGCAGGCTACGAACAGGTTTTGGCGCAAACGCGGGACTCGGTGATTGCGCTGAATAACCTCGCATTGTTGAAGTTCAAA
Source organism: uncultured Gammaproteobacteria bacterium (assembly GCA_942490995.1). Taxonomy (GTDB): domain Bacteria; phylum Pseudomonadota; class Gammaproteobacteria; genus UBA981. The sequence goes on along the minus strand of CALOBG010000031.1, from coordinate 46,112 downwards.
GGTGGCGACCCGCAAGCAGTCAAACTGGCTGCGGAGGCCTACAAACTGGCTGCAGAAGATCCGAACGTACAGGATACCTACGGCTGGTTACTGATCCAGGCAGGCGACGTCGAGCAGGGCCTCAAGCTATTGCAGAGCGCGGCGCAGGGACTCGCAGGTGACGGCGAGGTCGCCTATCACCTTGCCGTCGCGTATTCACGCAGCAAGAGCCGCAAGAAAGCAGTCGCTGAACTGGAGCGGGCATTGAAGCTGGCGCCGTTCGCATCCCGGACGCGGGCCGAGGATTTATTGGCGGCGCTCAAGAATTGACCCAGTCGCCGCGATTCGAGGCTGGACGGTCGACATAGATCTCCGAGCGTCAAGTAAATGTGCCGAATGACGCTAAACAATTGTTAAGGAACGCTTTCCTTCCGGAACCGCGACGTCCGCGCGGGTATGCTGTACGGGTCTGTGAATGGCCTTTTCGGCGCCCACCAATTTCTGGTGTCAAAGCATCCGGTGATCTATTAGAATAATTCCTTAACCTATTGACAGTTATGGGAAAGACTAAGTTCGCTCTGGTCAAGCCGAGGGCGGCTGCGGGCAATCAGCTTCGAGGGGAACGTTATGCTTGGAAATAAGATGAGAATTTCGCTGCCGCCGATGCCTGCGCAGGTTCTGGCCCTGTCCGCAATCCTGGCGCTGGCCGGTTGCAGCACCCCGGACTGGGTGCCGTTCCTCGATCATCGCGATGAAGCGCCGGACGTTGCCGAACGCGCCGCGGATTACACCTATATTATCGGTCCCGGTGACAGCCTCAACGTCTTCGTGTGGCGCAACCCCGAATTGAATACGTCCGTTGGTGTACGACCGGACGGAAAATTCTCGACCTCGCTGGTCGAGGACCTGCCTGCCAGCGGCCGCACGCCGTCCGAACTCGCGCGCGAAATCGAAGTCGTGCTGGCCGAGTTCATCCGTGACCCACTGGTCACCGTGACCGTCGGCGGCTTCGTCGGTGAATATTACGAACAGATCCGTGTGCTCGGCGAGGCGCAGAACCCGATCTCGATCCCGTACCGGAAAAACATGTCACTGCTCGACGTCATGATCGCGGTCGGCGGTTTGACCGAATTCGCCGCCGGTAACCGTACCACGCTGGTACGAATCACCGGCGACAAGCAGAGCGAATATCGTGTCCGCATCGAGGACCTGATCAAGGACGGTGACATCACCGCCAACGTACCGATGCAGCCCGGTGATATTTTGATTATTCCGGAAGCCTGGTTCTGAGGATGTGTTTCGTACGCCGCATCGCGTTCGATAAGGCCACAACGCGCCGATGAACGACCAGATCCAGTTGCTTCGCCGCCAGGTCCGGATGATCTGGCCTTACCGTTGGGTGGCGCTGGCGATTTCCACCATCATCGCGCTGATCGGCTGGACCTACGTGCTGTACATGCCGAACGTCTACCAGGTCGACGCGAAGATTTTCATCGATACCCGTTCGATGCTGCGGCCGTTGATGCGTGGGCTGGCGGTCGACAGTAATAATTTGAGCAACGCCGCGCAGCTCATGAAGCGCACCATGCTGACCCGACCAAACCTGGAAGAAGTCGCGCGTAAAACCGACCTTGATCTGACCGCCCGGACGGATAAAGAGTTCGATAAACTCGTTTCGGACCTGGCCCAGCGTATTGGCATGAGCGGTACGAGCAAGGACAACATCTACCAGATCGTTTTCGAAGATCAAGATCCGCAGCTTGCCAAACGCGTCGTCGACGAATTGTTGAACGAGTTTCTCGAAACCGCGCTCGGCAGCAGCCGACTCGATACTGCGTCGACGCAGAAATTTCTCGACGAGCAGATAGCCGAATACGAAAAGCGCCTGATCGAGGCTGAGCAGCGACTCAAGGATTTCAAGCAGAAAAACGCCGGGCAGATGCCGGGCGAGGGCACCACTTATTACGGCCGCCTGGAATCGGCCAAAGCGGCGCTTGGTGTCGCGCAGCTCGAACTGAAAGAGGCGATGAATCGGCGCGACGAGATGAAACGCCAGGTCGAGGGCGAAGAGCCGATGTTCGGCATGATGGGCGATTATATTCCGCAGAACAACAGCTTTTCATCGCAGTACGACGCGCGCATCGAAGGCCTGCAAAACCAGCTCGACCAGATGCTGCTGCAGTACACCGAAAAGCACCCGCAGGTGATCGGGCTGCTGGAGACTATCAGCCTGCTCGAAAGTAAACGCGACGCCGAGATTGCCGAGCTCGAAGCGGCGATCGAAGAGCGCGGGCCGATGGTCTCGCCGCAAATTGCGGAGAGCCCGATCTACCGCGAAATGCGCGTCGGCCTGGCGCGCGTCGAAGGTGACGTCGCCGCGCTCAAGACCCGTGTGCAGGCTTACCAGCAGAACGTCGACGAACTCGAAAAGGCGATCGATACGATCCCTGAGGTCGAGGCCGAACTGAAACGCCTCGATCGCGATTACGGCTTGAACAGAAGCAATTACACGGAATTGCTCAAGCGGCGCGAATCGGCGCGTCTGTCGGAGGAAGTCGACGAGCAGGCCGATGACACCAAGCTCAAGGTCATCGAACCGCCGCGCATACCGCTGACCCCGATCGGGCCGATGCGCGTACAGTTCCTGTCACTGGTGCTGGCGTTCGCCCTTGCGGTGGGTGGCGGCATGGCTATCCTGCTGGCGCAAATCAACCCGCGCTTCAATTCCTCAGACGAACTCAAAGAGTTCGCCGCATTGCCGATCATGGGCGTGGTTTCGATGGTATCGAACCGTCGCCAGCGTACCGAGCGGCGGATGGAACTCGCCGTTTTCGCGCTGATGCTGATGGGGCTGGTGTCGTTTTATGGCGGGCTGGTGGCACTGGAAGCCGGCCATTACGACCTGCATGGAAAAGTCGCTGCGGTAGTGGAGAAGGTCCTGTGAGTTCTATTGAACGGGCAATGGATAAGCTCGGCGGCGATGCCAGCGACGAAGCCGACGAACCGGCGCCAGCCAAGGCGACGCGCGCTGACGCGACAGCGGATAAACCTGCGCGGGACGGCACCCCGGAACCGGTAGCCGGCGCCGCACAGCCTGCGGCGGCGGAAGTCGATAGCACCCTGTTACGTGACCCTGCACCCGCGGCCGACCGCACCCCGCTAGCGGATGCGCCCGCGCCGGCACCCCCACAAGCTGCAGCGAGTGCCACCGCGGTCGCCGCTCCGCCGATTGCGCCGGCGCCCGCCGAGACCTCGAAAAATTACGTGACCCTGGACTTCGAGCGCCTGGCGGCGGCCGGTCACATGGTGCCCGACGCCTCCGTGATCACGCGTGCTTCGGAAGAGTATCAGCAGATCAAACGGCGCCTGCTGGGCAATATGGTCGAAGGCATCCTCAACACCCCGCGGCCCAAGAACCTGATCATGGTGACCAGTTCGTTGCCCAGTGAAGGAAAAACCTTCACCTCGGTCAACCTTGCGCTCAGCATGACCATGGAAGTGGATCACACCATCCTTGCGGTCGACACCGATATCGTCAAACGCGACCTGAGCCGCGCATTCGGTGTCGAAGGCTACCCGGGCCTGTACGACCTGCTCGGCGACGACAGCCTGCGTCTCGAGGATCTCCTGATCCGCACTTCCATCCCCAATCTCGTCATCCTGCCGGCCGGCCAGGATCGTGACGCCAGCACCGAGCGCCTGGCCAGCGCCCAGATGCGCGCCCTCACCGACGAGCTTGCCGGTCGCTACTCGGACCGCGTGGTGTTGTTCGATTCGCCGCCGATCCTGGCGACGACCACGGCCACCGCGCTTGCGCCGCTGGTCGGGCAGCTGGTGATTGTCGTCGAAGCCGCGCGCACCAAGCAGGAGACCGTGCGCGATTCCCTGCAGCGTCTCGAAGGCGTGCGAATTACCGGCATGATCCTGAACAAGTCCCGCCAGCCGGCCACCCGCGCCTACGATTACTACGGCTATTACTATCGGCCGGAGTGAGCGGGCGGTGTCCAGCGACCAGCCAGCATCCCGTTCAATTATGCATCGTAGCCTGACCACAGCTGCCTGCCTGTCTGCGCTGATCACCAGTGTCGCCAGCGATGCCGGCGATTGGCGGCTGACGCCGCGATTTTCGGTCGACCAGACGTTTACCGATAACGTCAGGCAGATCGATGTCGATACCAGCGATGATTTTATTACCCGCGTTACCCCGGGTGTTTCGCTGCGCGGTGAAAGCGCGCGGATCAGCTCCAACGTCGATTACAACTTTCAGCGTTCACTGTACGTGAACAACCCCAATTTCGACGACGGCAGTCACCAGCTACAGGGCAACACTGACGTCGAACTCATCAAGCAGCGCGTGTTCGTCAACACCAACAGCTCGATGTCACAGCAGCTCACCAACAACCAGGGTCTGATCTCGCGCAACCAGAATGCCCGCAACGGTAACCGCAGCGATGTGATGCGCTTTCAGGTCGGGCCGACGGTTCGTGAACGACTGGGCTCGTGGGCAGTGGCGACCTTCGACTACAGCTTCGATCAGCTTACTTTCAAGGACGATGCCAGCGGCAATTCCGGTGGCGTGATCACGACCGATTTCGGCCAGCAGAACGACAGCACCGAAAACAGCTACCAGTTCGGCCTGAGTTCCGGCCCGGAATTCGCACGCACGCCGATGAACATCGGCTGGAGTTCGCGCACCATCGATCGCGGCGAGGGCTTGAACGAAAGTTTCGAAAGTATTGATGGTGATATTTCCTTTGTTTTCAACCGCAAATTCAGAGCAACCTTCAGCGCCGGCAGCCAGAACAATGATTTCCGCACCTCGCAGACCGCCGGCGACGGTTTCAACTGGTCGATCGGTGGCACCTGGACACCGTCGCAACGGACCTCGATCTCCGGCAATTGGGGCCAGCAGTTCTTTGGCGACAGCTTCAACGTCGCGGTCGACCATCGGCATCGACGCTGGGTGTTCACCCTGAACTACGACGAAGCTCTACGCACCGGTAACGATATCCAGCGCGGCGTGCTGCTGGTGCCGCTGGAAGATGGCTTCGGCAACCCGATATTCGATCCGTTCGCGAGTTCGTTGTTCGATGTGCCGTTGGATACGCCCTCGATCCGCAACGAGGCCTCGGTATCGAAGAATCTGCGCATCAGCACCACCTATGACATGCGACGGAGCAGTATTCGTGCCTCGTTTTCCAACAACACCGAGCAGTTCCAGCTCTCGGGTATCGAAGAAAATATCAAGCTCCTTGATATCGTTTTCTCACACACCCTGTCGGTGCGGACCAGTGTCTCGCTGCAGGGAACCTGGCGCGCCGGACAGCAGAGCCGCTCCAGCGGCGGTGACGTGTTCAGCATTACGAGTTCTCTGAACTACCTGCTCGGCCCGCATACCAGTGCGCGCCTGAACTATTCCTACGCTGATCAGGGCGCAGCCAATACCGGTCGTCCGGGTTATACCGAGAATTCGGTCGTGGCCGGCCTGGTCTTCCATTTCTGAGCACGTCATCGATGTACGAGAAGTTTTACAACCTCACCGCACGGCCTTTCCAGCTCAACCCGGACCCGCGCTTCTTTTTCAAAAGCAAGGGGCACAAGCGCGCGCAGGCCTACATGCGCTACGGCCTGCAGCAGGAGCAGGGTTTCATTGTCGTCACCGGCGATGTCGGCACCGGCAAAACCATGCTCGTCAACAACCTGTTCAAAGAGCTCGACAGCGAAAGCATGGTGGCCGGAAAAATTGTCTCGACCAACGTCAAGGACCTCGATCTGCTGCGTCTGATCGCGGCCGAATTCGATATGCCCTTCGAGCGCAGCTCCAAGGCCAGCCTGCTGAACAAACTGGAAACGTTTTTCAAAACCTGTCGCCAGGAGGGCAAGCGCGTCCTGCTGGTTATCGACGAGGCCCAGAACCTGCCGCGCAGCGCCCTCGAAGAGCTGCGTATGTTGTCCAATTTCGATTACGAAGGCACGCCGCTGGTACAGAGTTTTCTGCTCGGCCAGCGCGAGTTCCGGGCCATTCTGCGCGCGCCGGGGCTGGAGCAGCTACGCCAGCGCGTGATCGCGGCCTACCATCTCAAGCCGTTGACCGCGCCCGAAATCAAATCCTATATCGAGCACCGTATGCACAAGGTCGGCTGGACCGATGACCCGGTTATCGAAGACCAGGTCTACGAGCATATTTTCCAGGCCACCGGCGGCGTGCCGCGTCGCATCAATACGCTGTTCGACCGCGTGCTGCTGAACGGCTACCTCGATGAACAGCACACCATCAGCGGCGAAGCGGTGGCTGCGGTGTGCGCCGAAATCGAGCAGGAGCAGAGCGAGGATGTCGACGATACTCCGGAAGGCGCGGGCCCCCCGGTGGCCGAGGCAGACAATGTGGACGAGGATGCCGTGCAGAAAGCCGCTGCCCAGGAAAATATCAGGCGCCTGGAAGACCAGGTAACCGACCTGCAACGCACCATCGAGAATCTTTCGACCCGACTCCGGCAGCAGTCTGCGATCGGCCAGGCGCGCCCGGACCCGGTCGCGCTGAATGCCGGGCAACGTAATTATCCATTATGGACCATCGTGTTCAGCGCCCTGGTCAGTCTGGTTGTACTCGGCACCATGGTCGGCTACTGGTTTCTGAAAAGTTAGCAGGTCCCCCGCACCTGCGAGCGCTTCAAACTGGGCAAATCTGAATATGATCCGCAACGCGTTGTCCGTCGACGTCGAAGAATATTTCCAGGTTTCGGCGTTCGAGGCGCAGATCGCACGCGAAGACTGGGGCGCGTGGCCATCGCGCGTCGAGCTGGCGACGGATCGATTACTCGATCTGTTTGCCCGCTATGACACCTCGACCACGTTTTTTACCCTGGGCTGGGTTGCCGAGCGCTATCCGCGCCTGATCAAGCGCATGGTCGACGAGGGCCACGAGGTCGCTTGTCACGGCTATCAGCATATCCGCATCACCGAGCAGACTCCGGCCGAACTGCGCGAAGATATCGCCCGCAGCAAGGACATTCTCGAAAACCTCACCGGCCAGGCGGTACGCGGCTATCGCGCCGCGAGCTTCTCCATCAACCGCGACAATCAATGGGCGTTTGCCGAAATCGAACAGGCCGGCTTCAGCTACAGCTCCAGTGTCTACCCGGTACGCCATGACCTCTACGGGATCCCGGATGCACCGCGTACACCTTATCGCCCGGCCGGCACCGAGACCCTGGTCGAGATCCCGGTAAGCACGGTGCGGATCGGCGCGCGCAATATCCCGGCCGGAGGCGGTGGCTATTTCCGCCTGTTCCCGTATGTGCTGTCGCGCGCCATGCTGCGCCACGTCAACAAGCGCGACGGTCAGCCGGCCAATATGTATTTTCACCCGTGGGAATTCGACCCCGAACAGCCGCGGCCGCCCGGGCTCGGCGCAAAAACCCGGCTGCGTCACTACCTCAATCAGGGTCGCGCGCTGGCGCGGCTGGAACGACTGCTCGTCGATTTCTCCTGGAGCACGTTCGGCAACGTTTACGCGGACGAGATCGCTACCCAGGGGGCCAATCTGCGCGTCATTGAGAGCACCAGCACGGATGCGCAGCGCTGGGACGCATTCGTCACGGCCCACGCCGAAGGCTCGTTTTTCCACCTCTTCAACTGGCGCGAGGTTTTCGAACAAGCGCTCGGACACCGCGCTCACTATCTCCTCGCCGAGGACGAACAGGGCGTGTGCGCGGTGCTACCGCTGGTCCACGTGCGCAGCGCACTGTTCGGCCAGTCCCTGAGTACGCTACCGTTTACTTCGTTTGCCGGTCCGCTGGCGCAGAACGATGAGGCGCAGCGGGCCCTGGAAGCGGCGGCCCGCGAACTCGGCACCAGGCTCGGGGTTGGTGCGGTCGAATACCGGCTGCGTGATCCCGGCGGCGCATCGCGCGCGGTCAAATCGCTCTATGAGCTGTTCAGTAAGCCGATCGAGGCTGATCCGGACGCGAATATGCGGGCCATCCGCAGTAAGCAGCGTAACGTCATCCGCAAGGGTGCAAAGAACGGGCTGGTGGCGCGCATCGATACCGTCGAAAACTTTTACCCGGTATACGCCGAGAGCGTGCGCAATCTCGGCACGCCGGTGTTTCCGCGCGGCCTGTTCAGTGCAATAGCGGAAGCTTTTCCGAGCCAGGTCGAGATCCTGAGCGCCTGTCTCGATCAGCGCGTGATCAGCAGCTCGATGAACTTCTATTTCGGCGACTGGGTATGCCCGTATTACTGGGGCGGCGTGTACGATGCGCGTCGCCTGAACGGCAACGATTTTCTGGCCTTTGAGATCATGACCCGGGCTGCCGCACGCGGCGCTGCCCTGTTTGACTTCGGACGCAGCAAGAAAGACACCGGCTCCTACGCCTGGAAAGTCAATCTCGGTTTCGAACCTCGACCGCTGTACTACGAGTACGAACTGATCCGGGACCGCGAGATGCCGGACATCAATCCGCTCAATCCGAAATATCGATTTTTTGTCGAGACCTGGAAGAAGCTGCCGCTACCTATAGCGAATGCGCTTGGTCCGTGGCTGTCCCGTTCTCTCGGTTGACCCTATGATGCTGACGATCGCGCCGACATGGCGCCCCCGCTTATTGCTGCTTGTCGCGAGCTACGTCGGCATCGTTGCCGCGTATTTCCCCACCGTCAGCGACATGGTCCAGATCTGGTGGCATTCGAGCACCTTCAATCACTGTTTCCTGATCATTCCAATCGCGATTTACCTGGTTCTGGAAAGCCGCCCGCAGCTGGCCGGGGTAAGCCCGGGGGTAGGGCGGGCCGGTCTCATCTACCTGGCGCTGAACGCGGTGCTGTGGAGCGCCGGCGAGCTTGTCGACATCGCATTTTTCGAGCACCTCGCGGTGATCGGCATGATTATCGGAATGTCGTGGCTGCTGATCGGCCCGACAGCGTTCCGGATCCTGGTGTTTCCGTTGTTTTATCTCTACTTCGCCGTCCCGGAAGGCGAGTTTCTGGTCCCGTATTTGCAGGACTGGACAGCGACGGTGCTGGTGGCAATGTTGCGCCTGAGCGACGTACCGGTATTTATCGAGGGACGATACCTGTCGATCCCATCCGGCAACTTCGTTGTTGCGGAAGCCTGCAGCGGTATCAACTACCTCATCGCAACCGTCTCGGTCAGCGCCATGTTCGCCTACCTGCGCTACCACTCCCTGTGGCGACGCGTGGCCTTCATGGGCCTGGCCGTGGTGGTGCCGTTGCTGGCCAACGGTCTGCGTGCCTACGGTATTGTCATGATCGCCGACATGAGCGACTACCGTTATGCCATGGGTATCGATCATTTTGTTTATGGATGGGTGTTTTTCGGTATCGTCATTTTTGCCCTGTTCGGCCTGGGTAACCTGTTCGCGGAAACCAACCCACCGCCTCGGTCGCGAGGAACGTCGGCCGTCGGTGCCCACGATCGACCCGTGGGCGGCATGCTGGCGCTCGCCGCGGCCCTGCTGCTGGTTCCGCGCGTGGCTTCCGTGCAGCTCAACCAGACCCTGCCCGCAGCACCGCCGATCGCGCTGCCGAGCATCGCTGGCTGGCACGAAGATGCGGGCGAGGATCTGCTCGGCGGCCGCTTCGACGGCGCCAGCCAGGTACTTCGTGCACGCTACGAGCCGGGCGAAACACCGGCTGTACAGCTTGAAATTCACTATTTTGCCGCCGAAGTCCATGGCCAGGAAGTCATCAATCAGACCAACGCAGTGTTCAACAACAAGGCCGTGCAGCAGCTCGCCTATGGGCCGTTCGAACCCGACGGGGTGAGCGACCTCGCTGTCGTCAACGAAGTACGTCTGCGCCGCGGCGAGCGCGAATACCTGCTGTGGTACTGGTATGACATCGGATCGCAGCGTGTAGCCACCCGCATCGATGCGAAACTGGCCCAGGCGCGGGCCCGACTCCTGCGTCAGCCGGCGGGCAGCGCTATGATCGCGGTCCTGACTCCGCTGGACGACGATACCATCGCCGTCGGGCGTGATCGCCTCGCGACGTTTCTGCGCCAGGCCGAGGTTCACCTGTCGCAGCTTTATGTCGAGCAATGAGCGTGGGCCGCAATGCCGCCGGGAAGCCGCTCCATATCGCTCACGTGCTTTACAGTTTTGCCGTCGGCGGTCTCGAGAACGGTCTGGTTAACCTTCTCTCTCGACTCGAGCCGGCACGCTTCCGTCATTCGATCATCTCGCTGGCCGATCATGACCCAGTCTTTGCCGCGCGGCTGGACGGCAACAACCATGCGCTGTATGCGCTGCACAAGCGCGACGGTAACGATTTCCGCATGTGGCTGTCGATGTTTCGCCTGTTGCGCGAGCTCAGGCCCGACGTTGTGCATACGCGCAACTTCGTTGCCCTGGAAACCCAGTGGGCGGCGCAGGCTGCAGGGGTCAACACGCGCATCCACAGTGAACATGGCTGGGACGTTCATGACCTCGACGGCAGTAACCGCAGGCACCAGCTTGTGCGCCGCGTATTCGGTGTCGGGGTTCATCACTTCGTCGCGCTGTCGCGCCAGATTGAGCGCTACCTGGTCGAAAGCGTCGGCATTGCACCGCGGCGGGTTACGCGGATTTGTAACGGCGTCGACGAAGCAAAATTTTTCCCGCGCGAGGCGGGGGCGGCTGCGCACGTCGTGATCGGCAGCGTCGGGCGTATGCAGGAAGTAAAGAACCAGCCGGCCCTGTGCCGGGCGTTCTGCATGCTGGCGGCGCGGCGCGCGGACCTGCGCGACCACCTGCGCCTGCGCCTGGTCGGCGCCGGACCGTTGCTCGAACAATGCCGCGGTATCGTCGCTGCCGCGGACTGCGCCGAGCTGCTGGAGTGTGTCGGTGACTCGTCGACGGTGGCGGCCGAGCTGCGCGGGATGGACGTTTTTGTGTTGCCGTCGCGGGCCGAAGGGATCTCGAACACCATCCTTGAAGCGATGGCCAGCGGTCTGCCCGTGATCGCGACCGCGGTTGGCGGCAATCCCGAACTGGTCGCCGACGGCGAAAGCGGGGTGCTGGTCGGGGTCGATGACGATACTGCCATGGCGGCGGCACTGGAACGCTATGTCGACGATCGCGCATTGCGCGAACGTCACGGCCGCGCCGGGCGGGCACTGGTCGAGCAACACTACAGTCTGTCGGGCATGGTCGCGGCCTACGATCGCCTGTATCACGCCGCGCCGACTTGAATCGCTGACCGTCGAGTAAGGGTAAGGGAGAACTATCGTGTGCGGGATCGCTGGGCTGGTTGACATGCGCGGACCGGGCGCCGTCGATGCTGCGCTGCTGCGGCGAATGACCGACGTGCTGACCCATCGCGGCCCGGATGAAAGCGGTGTACACATCGAGGCCGGCGTCGGGCTCGGGCATCGGCGGCTGTCGATCATCGACCTCGCGTCCGGCCAGCAGCCGATGGCGAACGATGATCAAAGCTGCTGGCTGACTTACAACGGCGAGGTGTACAACTTTCGCGAACTGCGTGTCGAGCTGGAAGCCGCCGGCTACCGCTTCCGCACCCATTCCGACACCGAGGTGATCCTGCGTGCCTGGGAGCATTGGGGCGCCGACTGCGTCACCCACCTGCGCGGCATGTTCGCCTTCGCGGTGTGGGATCGGCGCGAAGAAACGGTGTTCCTCGCGCGCGATCGACTCGGTATCAAGCCGCTGTATTACACGCTGGTCGACGGCCGCCAGCTGGCCTTCGGCTCCGAGTTGAAAGCCCTCGACCTGATGCCCGATCTCGACCGGACGTTCGACCCGCTGGCCATCGAAGATTATTTCGCCTACGGCTATATCCCTGAACCGCGCAGTATTTACCGTAACGTTTTTAAACTCCCGCCCGGGCATACCCTGCTCATGCGGCGTGGCGCCGAGCTGCCGTCACCGCGTGAATACTGGGATGTGCCGTTCGCTGTCGACCACACGATCAGCGTCGGCGACGCCGCCGAAGAACTGTTGCGGCGGACCCGCGAGGCGGTCGATATCCGCCTGGTTTCCGAAGTGCCGCTGGGCGCGTTCCTGTCCGGCGGGGTCGACTCGTCAGCCGTGGTGGCATTGATGGCCGAACTGCAGTCGAGCCCGGTCAATACCTGCTCGATAGGCTTTGACGTTCCCGGCTTTGACGAGTCCGAATACGCCCGGCGTGTCGCCGACCAGTACGCCACCGATCACCACGTCCGCACCGTCAAGCCGGACGATTTCGAATTGATCGACAAGCTCATCGATCTTTACGACGAACCCTACGCGGACAGTTCGGCGCTGCCGACCTACCGCGTCTGCGAACTGGCCCGGGAACGCGTCACGGTGGCCCTGTCCGGCGACGGCGGCGACGAAAACCTGGCCGGCTACCGGCGCTACCGGCTGCACATGTTCGAAGAGCGGGTGCGTGGCGCGCTGCCGCTGTCGCTACGCCGCGCGCTGTTCGGACCGCTGGGTGTGCTTTATCCCAAAGCCGACTGGGCGCCGCGCTTCCTGCGCGCCAAGACCACCTTCCAGGGACTCGCCCGCGATTCCGTGGCGGCCTATTTCCACAGCATTTCCTACTTCAACGACGACATGCGCACGCGCCTGTTCAGCGATTCCTTCCGGCGCGAGCTGCAGGGCTACAGTGCCGGCGAAGTGCTGCGCGGCCACGCCGCGCGCGCGCCAACCGACGACCCGCTATCGCTGATCCAGTATCTCGACCTCAAAACCTACCTGCCCGGCGATATCCTGACCAAGGTCGATCGCGCCAGCATGGCCCACGCGCTCGAGGTGCGGGTACCGCTGCTCGACCACAAACTCGTTGAATGGATCTCGAGCCTGCCGTCGGACTTCAAGTACCGCAGTGGGGAAGGCAAGTACATCTTCAAGAAATCGCTGGAGGCGAAGCTGCCGCACGATATTCTTTACCGGCCGAAAATGGGTTTCGCGGTGCCGCTGGCGAAGTGGTTTCGCGGGCCGTTGAAAGCGCGCCTCAAGGACATCATCCTCGGCGATCGGCTCCGCGCGACAGGCTATTTCAATCAGCGTTTCCTTGAACATATCCTCGAGGCTCACGCCAGCGAACGACGCGACTACAGCACCCTGTTGTGGACCGTGCTGTTGTTCGACGCCTTCCTGGTCCGCGCCGGACGTGAGCGAACGTGAAAATCCTGCACCTGTTCGACCACTCGCTGCCGATCCAGGACGGTTATGCCTATCGATCCCTGAATATCCTTACCGAGCAGCGCGCGCGCGGCTGGGACACCGTACACATCACCTCGTCCAAGCACGGCGATGTCGAGGCCGGCAGCGAAACTTTCGACGGACTGGAGTTTCATCGCACCAATGGGTCCGGGTCGCGTTTGTGGCAGCTGCCGATACTCGAGCAGTGGGACGTGGTCGCGACGCTCGAGGCGCGCACAAAAACCGTGATCGAGGCGCTCGCACCGGATCTGGTCCATGCCCATTCACCGCCCCTGGTCGGGCTCGCCGCCTGTCGCGCGGCGGCGCACAGCGGGCTGCCGGTGGTGTACGAAGTGCGCGCGTTCTGGGAAGATGCCGCGGTCGATACCGGCGCCTGTCGCGAAGGCGATCTGCGTTATCGTGCCACGCGCGCGCTGGAATCGTATGTCATTCGTCGCGCCGACGCGGTCACCTGCATCTGCCAGGGGCTGTACGATGACATCCGCGCGCGCGGGGTGAACGCGGACAAGCTGACCGTGATCCCGAACGCCATCAATCCGGCCCAGTTCGCCGGCGAGCGACATTACGACGAACGCCTGGCCGCGGAGCTGCACCTCACGCGCGGCGAGACGGTCGGTTTCGTGGGGTCGTTTTATGCGTACGAGGGCCTCGATCTGCTCATCAGCGCTTTGCCACGCATGCTGCAAGCGCGCGCTGGACTGAAACTGCTGCTGGTTGGTGGCGGTAACGAAGACCAGCGCCTGCGCGCGCAGGTCGCCGCCCTGGGGCTCGAGGCCAGCGTCGTGTTCACCGGCCGCGTCGCGCACCAGGATGTCAGCCGCTACTACGATTTAATCGATGTGCTCGCCTATCCGCGCGCACCGATGCGACTGACGGAACTGGTTACGCCACTCAAGCCATTGGAAGCGATGGTCCAGGACCGGCTGGTGGTGGCTTCCGACGTTGGCGGGCACCGGGAACTGATCGATCACGAGCGTACCGGACTGCTGTTTCGCGCCGGCGACGAGGCGGCCCTGGCGGCGGCCATCCTGCGCCTGCTGGGCGATCCCGATCAGCAGCAGCGCCTGCGTCGCGCGGGGCACGCGTTTGTCACTACCGAGCGCACCTGGCAGCGCAGCGTCAGTCACTATGAACAGGCTTATGCCCACGCGCGCGCGGCGCGTCGGGCCTGAGCATTGCCTGCCCACGCGACGCCGCCGCCATGGGCCTCAATATCCTCACCTACAGCACGCTGTTCCCGAACCCGGCGCAACCCCGCCACGGCATTTTTGTCGAAACGCGGCTGCGCCATTTATGCAGAAGCTTTCCGGTGCGTGCCGACGTGGTCGCGCCGATCCCGTGGTTTCCGTTTCCCGCCGAGCGCTTCGGGCTGTATGCGCGCTACGCGCGCGCACCACGGGAACAGCACCGCGATGGCCTGGATATCTGGCATCCCCGTTATGCGGTGATCCCGAAACTGAGCTGGCCCGTCGCGCCCGCGCTGCTGTATGCCGGCAGCCGCGGGGAGGTAGCGCGTCTGCACAAGCAGCGCCATTACGATCTGATCGACGCCCATTATTTTTTCCCGGACGGCGTCGCCGCGGTGATGCTCGGGCGCCTGCTCGATGTGCCGGTGCTGATCACGGCACGCGGCAGCGATATCAGCGTCATGCCACGGCACGCCCTGCCGCGGCGGCAGATCCTGTGGGCCGCGCGCCACTGCGCGGCGATGGTGACGGTGTGTGCGGCGCTGCGCGACGAACTCGTCGCGCTTGGCGCCGAGGCCGACAAGATCACGGTATTGCGCAATGGGGTCGATTTGGAAACCTTCGCACCGGGCGCACGGGAGCCGCTGCGTGAGCAGTTCGGGATCGGTCGCGGCCGAATGTTGCTGTCGGTGGGTAATCTCATCGAATTGAAAGGTAACCACCTGACCATCGCAGCCTTGCGCGAGTTGCCGGAAGCGACCCTGGTCCTGGTCGGCGACGGGCCTGCGCGCGCCGCCCTGACCGAACTCGCCCGCACGCACGGCGTCGCGGACCGGGTGCACTTTGCCGGCACCGTCGAGCAGTCGCAATTGCCTGCCTATTATTCCGCCGCCGATGCCCTGGTGCTGGCGTCCAGCAGTGAGGGCTGGGCCAATGTCCTGCTCGAAGGCATGGCCTGCGGCTGTCCGGCCGTGGCCTCGCGGGTGTGGGGTACCCCGGAAGTGGTGGCCGCGCCGGCCGCCGGGGTGTTGATGGAAAGCCGCACGCCGCCAGCCCTGGCGGCGGCGGTCAGACGCCTGTTTGCGGACTACCCGGGACGCGACGCAACCCGCGCCTACGCCGAACAATTTGACTGGCAGGACACCAGTCGCGGTCAGTATGAATTAATGACGCGCCTGATCCGGCGCTAACAGGCTGGCGGAAAACTGAGGCGGGTGCGATCCGCGTCGCTTTCAGGCGGCACGTACCGGGAATCGCCGCACCAGCCGTGCACGGCTCAGCCAGTAGCGGTGTTTACCGAAGAAGTAGAGCAGGCCCTTGGCGTGACTCAGGGTGAATCGCGACAGCTTGTCGCCGCGCGATAATTCCTGGGCATCGTGAATGGCGACGGCGGCCGGTTCATAGACGATACGGTAGCCCGCCAGCCACAGCCGCACGCAGTAATCGACATCTTCGGGTGAATAAAAAATGTTTTCGTCCAGCGGTCCGACCTTTTCGACCGCCGTGCGCGGCAGCAACCAGCACGCGGAGATCGCGTAGTCGACATCGATCGCGTGTGGTGGGGCGTTAGCTTCGCGTTCCATGGACTTCAGTGCAAAAAAGCGTTTCAGTTTGTGGCCGACGGTGGGGAACTGATCGGTCGAGATCTGGTAGCGGCCATCGGGATAATGCAATTGCGGCACGGCCAGTCCGACCCCGGGGTCGCTGTCGAGCACCGCGCGCAGCTTGGTGAGCGCGTCCGGGTTGATGGTGGCGTCGGAATCGAGGACCAGGACGTAGCGCCCGGCGGCGCGCGCCAGGGCCTGGTTGCGCGATACCGTGGTGCCGAGATTGACCGGCGAGTAGATTGGTTTGACCACCCCGGGATGCGCTTCGGCCAGCCCGCGCACGATCGCCGCGCTGCCGTCCCGCGAGCCGTTTTCTACGATCAGGATTTCCGAGGATTCCTCGAATTCGTTAAATGAATCAATCAGATGCTTGACGCAGCCGGCAATATAGCGACTCGAGTTGAAGCACAGGACCACGGCCGAAAACAGGCACGGAGACGCGTCGGAGCCAGCCATGCGATCAGGCCGCGACCGGCGCGGCGTAGGCGGGTGCGCGCAGGTAGTTCAGGGCCAGGCGCGTCAGGTACCGGGCCGGCGTGCGATCCCACGGTGAGAAACGCGGGATCTCGTAGCGCCTGGCGAGCGAGCCGACGGCGCCGGGCATGGTCGTGACCGCGCAGTTGAAGCCGGCCTGTTCGAGGAGCGCCGCATGCGCGCTGCAGTAGTCCTGGTCGGCGCGTCCGTTCGGATACGCGAAGCTGGTTACCGGTGAAGCGATGATTGCTTCGAGCGCGGTCTTGTTGGTCATGATTTCGGCGGTTACCTCGGCGCTCGTGAGCGTGTTCATGATCGGGTGAGAATGGGTATGCGCGCCGATTTCCATGCCGCTGGTGTGCAGGCGGCGGATTTGCTCAGGATTCATCATCAGGTTTTCGACCGGGCTGGCACTTTCTTCAAGCAGGCGGCTGGCGCTGGCTTCGCGGGTTTCGAAATCGAGGTACTTGAGGTGCGTGAGCAGGGTCTCGACGGCCGCCGCGCGGCCGGCAGCGAGATCCGTGACGGGCAGGCCAGGGACGCTGCTTTCGATGCGCGTCCGTGGCCACGCACGCACCGCCTCGATGACGCGATCGTTCCACATCATGCCGCCATCGAGGTAGCGGGTGGTGATAAAAAAAGTTGCCGGCAGACCGAGCGCGACGAGTTCCGGCAGGGCGATTTCGGCGTTATCTGCGTAGCCGTCGTCAAACGTGATACACAGTGCCCGCGCCGGCAGGGTTCCGGCGGCCATGCGCGCGACGGCGTCGTCGAGCGTCAGAACGTTGAAACTTCGCGCCAGCCAGCTCGCACGCAAACGAAACAGCGCGCGATCGGTTTCGTCGGGCAGCAGCGGATCCGGTTCCGGCAGCACGCGGTGGAACATGACGATGGTCAGGCGGCGCTCGAGCAGCGACAGCGCGCCGAACAGGGATCTGAAGGCGAAATCGATCATGGATTACAGGCCGCGGCCAGCTTCGGGAAATTTCTCAACGTTTTGTCCACGTGGCCGACAACATGTCCCGTATACTACCCGTAAATTAATGTAAATCAGTCGTTTGAAGCGACTTTGCGTCAAGAGTCCGAGGGGCCATGCATTTTATAGCGGCAAGCTTTCACTGGTCCCGAAGTGATCACTCCGAGCACGCCATCGCACCGATGTCGGCCGCCCGTCACCTCGCTCGAGGACACGCGCTCGAACATCTGACCACCGCTGGCGGCGCGCTCGCCATCGCCGGCGCCGAGTTCGCCGTGGCGACTTCGGACGCTGTCACCGCAATTGTCATCAACCCGGAGCGCGCCGCGGGTGAACACTGCGCACGACATGCCGAGGCACTTGCCACCAGCTATGCCAAGCGCGGCGCGCAAGCATTCTCAGACCTGCCGCAGCCGTGGCAGGGTGTGGTTGTCGACAGTGAGCGCCGCACGATCAGCGCCGCCATCGACCGCTTCGCGATCGCGCAGTTGTTCTACGTCCATGACGACGAGCGCCTGATCCTGTCTTCCGATCTCGATGCGCTGATCGCGCACCCCGGGGTCGATGCGACGATCGCGCCACAGTCGCTTTACGACTACCTGTTTTTTCATTGTATCCCGGCGCCGAAAACCATCTACCGGGATGTCTTCAAGCTCGAACCGGCCGGCGTGATCACCTGGCACGACGGGCGTATCGACACCGCGGTCAGCTGGGCACCCCGGTTTGCGCCAGCAGGCGAACAACCACCGCCTGCTGGTGAACTGCTCGATCATCTCGGCGCGGCGGTTGCCATACGGACCGGCGAGCGTACCGGCGCGTTCCTGAGCGGTGGCCTGGACAGTTCCACCGTCGCCGGCCTGCTCACACAGCGGGTCGCGAAGGCGCCCAGCTTTACCATCGGATTCGGCGCCGAAGGTTACGACGAAAGCGGCTTCGCGCGGGTCTCGGCCGAACACTTCGGTACCACGCACCACGAGTACTTCGTCACGCCGGCGGACATCGTCGCCGAGTGGCCGGCGATCGCCGCGTTCTACGGTGAGCCGTTCGGCAACTCGTCGGTGATCCCGGCTTACTATTGTGCGCGTTTCGCCCGCCAGCATGGCGTTGAGGTGATGCTCGCCGGTGACGGTGGCGACGAACTGTTCGGTGGCAACGAACGTTATGTCACGCAGAACGTTTTCGAGCGCTATTTCGACCTGCCGCGGCTGTTGCGGCGCGGGCTGGAGAGCGGCTACCGGCTGCTGCCGCTGTTGCGTCGCCTGCCCGTTGCCGGCAAAGGCTACCGCTACATCGAACAGGCGCGGATGGGCTTGCCGGACCGTCTGCAGTCGTACAACTTTCTCAATCGCTTCGCGCTGGAGTCGGTATTCGAGCCTAGCTGGCTGGCTACCGTCGACCCACAGGCGCCGTGGTCGGCGTGGCGGGCGCGTTACGCCGAGGCCGGCGATGTCGACGCCCTGCACGCGATGCTGTTCCTGGACTGGAAGTTCACCCTGGCCGACAACGACCTCGTCAAGGTCAACTACATGTGTGAGCTCGCCGACGTGGCGGTCAGCTATCCGATGCTCGATGCCGGCCTGGTCGATTACGCCACCCGCGTTCCCGCCGCGGCGCTGAATCCGGGCGGTCGCCTGCGCGGCTTCTACAAGGACGCAACGCGAGAGTTCCTGCCGCGCGCGGTACTTGAAAAATCGAAACACGGGTTCGGCCTGCCGTTCGGCCCCTGGATGCGCGATGACCCGGCCCTGAACGATCTCGCCGAATCGACGCTCGGCAGTTTCGCCGCGCGGGGGATCCTGCGCGAGGATTTCATCGCCGAGGCGATCCGATTGTTGCGTACCGACGCGGCCGGCTATTACGGAGAATTGATCTGGATCGTTGTCACCCTGGAACTGTGGCTGCAGGCGCGGAGCAGGTGATGCGCTCGAGGATTTCGAGCGAGCAGGGCGGCGCGTGACCAGCGCCCATCCACAGCCGCGATTCGCCGATCTGCTGCGCAGCGGTCGGCGACCCCTGCGCGAGTTGCTGGGACCCGATGCACACTATGCCTACGGACTCAAAGCCCGCGCCTGCCTCGAACATCTTTTGCGCGCATTACCGAACACCGGTCGCGGTGTCGTGATGGTCCCGGCGTACCACTGTCCGACCCTGGTCCAGTCGGTACTGCGCGCCGGCATGAAAGTCAGGTTCTTTGCCATACGCGACGACCTGAGCGTCGACCTCGAACATCTCGAAGCGCAGCTCGACAGCAACGTGGCGGCGCTGATCGTGATCCATTATTTCGGATTCGAAGCCCGAACCCGCGATGTGGCTGCGCGCTGCGCGGCACGTGAAACCGTGTTGATCGAAGACTGGTCGCACAGTTTTCTGCGTGCGGCACCGCTGCGACTGGCCGGCGAGGTCGGCGATTACGCGCTTTACAGCCCGTGGAAACTGGTGCCTTGCGGTAATGGCGGTCTGCTGCGCAGGATCGGCGCCGGCCGGCTGCCGTCGCTCGGCCTGAAACCGCCGCCGCTGGCGCTGACAGCACGTTTGTACAAAAGCATGTTCGAAAGTGCCTGCGCCGGTCTCGAGGATGACGCCTTGCTGAAACGGGCGTATTTCGCGCTTGAAGCCAGGCGTACCGCGAGCGCTAGCGGCCACCCCGAAGCAGGTGAGCACGAGGCAGAGCTGCCACCGGCCACGCTCGCGACGTTCTATCCCGAAGACCCGGCGTTGTTCAATGCGCGCCTGCCCTGGCTATGCCGGCGCGTGCTCGAACACGCCGAACTGGCCGACATGGTGCATCGGCGGCGGGCCAACTACCGGGATTTTGCCGCGCTAGTGCCGCGGCGGCCGGACCTGCAGCCGTGCTACCCGGTTCTGGACGACGACACCTGCCCGTGGGCATACCCGCTGCGCATGACCGGGCGCAGGGGGCGCGATCAGCAGCTGCGCGACCGTGGCGTGGCGTTTTTTACCTTCGGCGAGTTTCTCCATCCGCTGCTCGACGCTGCGGCGCTGCCCGCCGCGGTTAAGGACTCGGCCACACGGCTGTCGACGGAAATGATCTGTTTTCCTGTACACCAGCAGGTCGACAGCAAAGATTTTGCCTCTGTCTGCGCGGCGCTCGAGGCGGTAATCGAGTCGCCCGCGCCCGCCCGCGTGGCCGAGTCATGATCATCGAACTCGGCACAATTGAGACGGTTGTAGAGCGCCATGGTCCGGCCTGGAACGCGCTCATCGGCGCTTCGGGCAGCGGTGTGGCGGCTATCGATATCACCGCCGGAGCGGAATGGAACCTGGTGCTCGCGCGCATGTTGCGCGACACCCAGGACGGCAGCTGCCTGTTCGCGCTGGAGGACGGGGAACTGTGCGGGGTCATGCCGCTGTTTGTCGAGAGCAGCGGTGTCGGCGTGTTGCGCCGGCGCAAACTCGCGGCCTTGACCGAGGTTTATTCAAACCGTCCGGGCATCGTCGCTGCCGATCCGGGCCGCTTCGCCGAGGCCGTATTCGGCTATCTGGTGAGCGGAGCGCTGGCCTGGGACGAGTTTGCCTTGACGGTCACGGCGGACTCGCGCTCGCACCAGGCACTGCGCACGGCGGCGGCCGCATCTGAGCTGCAGATCGACATGACCGCCGAACTCGAATCGCCCTATATCGAGTTTCAGTCGAGTTGGGATGCGTGCCTGGCGGCGCTGCCAAAAAAATTCCGCTGGTTGTTACGCAGTTCGCGCAGCAAACTCGAAGACGCCGGTCGGGTCGAATACCGGCATTATTCGAGCAACGAGGCTCTGACACGGTTTATCGCCGAGATCGAAGACATCGAACGTGCATCCTGGAAAGAAGACGCCGGTACGTCGATCACGCAGAACGATAATCAGCAGGGCTTTTACCACCAGTTTCTGCCGATCGCCGCTGAACGCGGCTGGCTCAGCGGCCACACCCTGATGTTTGACGGTGATCCCATGGCTTATATCCTGGGCATGGAATTCGGCGGTGTCTGCGTCGATCTGAAAGAAAGCTACAAGGAAAAGTATCGCAGCCATTCACCGGGGCATGTGTTGAAAACCTATGCTTTCCCCGGTCTCATCGAGCGCGGCATCGCAACGTATGACTTCAGTGGCGTGTGCGAGCCGTACAAGATGAAATGGACGGACAAAACCTATCGGCGCTGCCGCTATACGGTGCTCGGCCGCAGCCTCAATGCGCGCCTTCGCGCACGACTGCGGCGCAGGTAAACCTGACCACCCGAGCTTCTCCGATGTGCTCGGCCGGATCCGGGCGCGGGCGCGCCGCGGACGGTCAGGGATCGGTGTCGAGCCGGTCCAGCAGTGCGGCAAGTTCACGCGCACGGTTGGTGCGCGAAAACTGCACGGCCTGGTCGCGGGGGACCCCGGCGAGGCTGCCGTCGCGGGCGCGCAGAATAAAGTCGGCGAGTTGCAACTCGATTTCGCTGGCGGAGGTCAGATCGGCGATATGTGCGGTACCGAGGCGCCGCAGCAGCGCCGCCGTGTCACCGGCACTGTCGGCCATCGCAAATATCGGTCTGCCGGAGCGAATATATTCGTAAACCTTGGCCGGGATGGCCGGGTTGGATGTGTATCCCTGGAACACCAGCAGGCCGCTGGCGGCCATGATTTCCTTTAACGCGTCGGCGTAGGGCAGGCGACCCGCCACTTCGACCAGTTGCTCCGCGCCATGGGCGACGATGAGCTGGTTCAGCCATTCGTCGTACCCGCTGGCTCGGAACACGACGCGATCGACGCCGGGTCGGAGCAATCCACGCGCCTGCAGCGCCACCACGGCGGCAAGAAAATGGCTCGGATCACGGTCGGCGGTGGGATAGATGATGCCGCTGTGCAGCAGCGTGAGCGGGTCACTCGCGGCCGGTGCCGAGGGCGCCGGTTCCAGGGCAGCAAAAATCTCTTCATCGTAGCCGTTTGCGACAACGAAGCAGCGCGATTCGATGTCCCGGCCATAGCGCTCGACGCAGATGCGGCGCGCGCCCTCGGTACAGAACACCAGCGCGCGGGCATGATCGACACACAGTTTTTCGATCCGCAGACGCGCCTTCCTGATGCGCGCATCGGCCGGCGCCCAGCTGTCCGTGGCGGCGATATATTCGACCATGGGATCGCGGAAATCCGCGATCCATGGACGTTTGCTGAGACGCGCGAGCAGGTAGCCGATCAGGTGACTGGTCGGGATCGGGTAGGTCGACCAGACATAGCGCGGGCGGCTGCGCCAGATTGCCAGCAGCCCCAGCACTACGGCCGCTGGCAGCCACGAGATCATGCGGTCAGGGACAGCCAGAAAATCCGGGTAGCGGCCGCCGATACTGAAATGCTTCTGGGTGTCGAAGGCCAGCGCGCGATGCACGCGGACGTCGGTCGGGATCCCGTCCAGCAGTTCGCTGCTGGTCTGGTCATAAACCAGTGGCGCGGCGCTGAGGATCTCCGGCTGCCAGCCGAACTGGGCAAGATCGCGCGAGAAGCAGAAACTGCGCAGCAGGCCGCTGCTGCCCACGCAGGGTGGGAAATGGAAGGCCACCATCAACACGCCGGGTGCGGGTCGATTCACTGGCACGGCCCTCTCAAAGCCAGGTCAGGTATGGCAGTCACGGCGCGCAATGACGGGTAGATTGGATGGTGGCTGGGGCACGTCGGTTGGCTGGTAGTGAAATCGCTGAATTCGAGGGTAGCAGACGCTGTGATCATAAAGTGTTTAATTTCGAGCGGCCCTCTCCAATGTATCGGCTGGGTGAGGATTTTGTTGCGCTTACCGTAGTTCACGGCGGCCTTCGCCAGGGCGCCGCAGGTTCCGGCGTCGTTAAAGCCGCCAGGTCGTTTGTACGAACAGGACAGGCGCGCGCCGATATCGCGACGGTAAAAGGTAAACTTTGGTCGTGGCGTGCGGTCTGACGCAAAAGCACGGCGCCAACCCGGTCCGCATGGTGGCAAAGGCGCGGGATCTGCGCTAGTTTGCCCGCTATAACATGCGGTTTGCGCAGCGGACCGGCGGCCGGATCAGCGACTGGACAGGTCATGAACACAGCGGACATACAACATTCGCGTTTTTTCGCGCGAGCAATGCGCGCAATGCTCGCCGCGACCGTGATCCTGACGACCAGCAACGTCCAAGCCTACCTCACCCTGGACGGCGGTGGCTGTGGCGATATGACCCTCAAACCGGGTGCGTTCAGCTGGTGGGAACAGTCCCGTTACCAACGCGGCATGGCGGCAGGTACTGATAATTCGCGTATCAAGCATCACGATTTCCTGGTTACCGACATCTACAACAATCACCTCGAGCCGGCCATCAGCGCGATGCACACCGAAACCGGTCAGGGCCATGGCGGCAGTGTTGCGGGCAACCTTTACTACACGCTGAACTACATACCAAATCATCCCAAAGCCCTGCACGTTCTCGTTGAATACTCGTTTGTGATTAAGAAGCGGCCGCGCCACGCTCGGCTGCCGGCGCCCCCCGAGTGCGCACTGCAGCGTGCCATTGAATACGCGCCGAATGATCCCGGCCCGTATTTCCTGTTTGGCCTGTACCTGCACAAGCTGAAGAAGTACGAACTGGCGGTGGAGAAATACAATGCCGGTATCGAGCTTGCACCACATTCCTCGGAAGGCATTTACAATCGCGGCCTGTCGCTGGTCAAGCTCGGTCGCTACGAAGAGGCCCGCGAAGACGCGATCAAGGCTTACGCGCTCGGGTACCCGCTCAGCGGTTTGCGGCGCATGCTCAAGGCCAAGGGTTACGCCATTGGTAACGGAGCGCAGGCGGCGACGAAATCTGACACGGTCGGCAGGAAAGCCCAGGCGGCAACAAAAAGCGCTGCGGACAGCGACGTTACGAACTGATCGTATCGAGTATCGCGGCGGTCTGCGCGGCCGTGGTGCGCCTCGAATAGGCCGCGACCAGCGCCCGGTCTGCGCCGGCCAGTGTCTGCTCCGCAATCCCCTCGACAAAACATCGCAGCATGCGGGCGATATCGGCCTGGCTATCGATCGCGGCGATGGTTTCGATACCGGCTTCGCGCAACAGCGCGGCACTGTCACCAGCCGGGTCGAGCAAGCCCAGTATCGGACGGCCGCTGCGCAGGTATTCGTAGGTTTTGGCCGGGATCTGGAAGTTCGAGTTTGCCGCCTGCAGGAGCAGCAGACCGGACGCGCCGCAGATCTCCGCCAGCGCCTCGCCGTAGGGTAGTGCGGGCCGCAGCTCGACCAGGTGCGACAACCCCAGCGACGCGATGATCGGTGCATAGTGTGTGTCGTAGCCACTCGCGCGCAGGACAATGCGCACCGGGTGCTGGCGCCAGAACCCGAGCTGTTCGAGCTCGGCCACGGCGGCGAAGAACGGCAGCGGGTCGCGCTCCCAGGGGTAAAGCAATCCGCTATGCAACAGGGTCGTGATCTTCTCCCCGCTTGCCGCGGGCTGCGAGGCACTGATGCGGGTGAACAGGTTTTCGTCGTAACCGTTGGCGACAAGCTTGAAATCCGCGGCCGACCGTTCAGGGTAACGTTTGCGGTAATAGCGGATCGCACCCGGGGAGGTGAAACTCAATCCGCTGGCCGCGGCGAACGTGCGCTTCTCGATTTTCATCAGGCTGCGCCACACCCGGGGGTCCTTAGGATATTCGTCCTGGCACATGGGATCACGAAAATCGGCGAGCCACGGCACGCCCGAGGTGTGCGCGAGGCGCGCCGCGAGCAGGTGCGCGCTGGCGATCGGGAAACTCGACATGATGGCGTCCGGTCGCGTACGTCGAATGTAACGCAAACCGGTCAGCACGCCGCTGATGGTCCAGCTTGCCCAGCGATCGGGCAGCGCCAGGCGCAGCGGGTAGCGACCTTTGATCGACAGATGCCGGGCCACGTCGAGGGTCGGCGCGCGCAACACCGCGCCGGCGCGCGGAATGTCTTCCTCGCGGCTCAAGTTCGAGGCATCGAACACGTTGCGACTGACGGTCAGCACGTCGACCTGCCAGTCGTGCTCGGGCAGATACTGCGCCAGCGCGAGCATGCGCTGGACCCCCGAACCCAGCGCCGGCGGGAAATGGTAGGTGACCAGCAGGACGCGTTTCATCGCCGCAGACCGCGCCGCGATTTCAGGTCAATCGCCGTTTCACCGCCCCGAGAGCGCGCCGCGCAAGCAGCGCCAGTCCGGCCGACGATCTGGGATTGATGACCTCGATACCGACGCGCTCGCGAAAGTCCGACATCCAGTGTTTTTTGTATTCGTCGTCGCCGCTCAGAAAATCAACCACCGCTGCGCCGTCCTCCACCATCGAATGTTCGACCAGTTTCATCGTCAGCAGGGTGCCGACCGAAAATTGTGAAAAGTCCGGATCGTAGGCGAGCTTGAATATATGCGCCGTTCCGCCGCTGAAGAACCATAGCTGGGCGGCGACCGTGCGGTCGTCGAGGTTGAGCAGTCCGAGTCGCAGCTTGCCTTCCCGGGCCAGCGCGTGCGCAAGTTCGGGAATAAAACGCGGATAAGGCTCGGACTGTTTCCAGCTCAGGTTGTATACCGTTTCATAAGCCTGCACGGCGGCGTCCACGTGCTCCGCTTCCTGCACGATACGGTATTCGAGTTGATGGCTTTTAGAGAGCTGGTTGGTTTTGCTGCGCACGGTGCTGCGCATTTTTTTGCGCCGGGTCGCAAGGTATTGCTCGAAGTCCATCGTGGTGCAATCGAGATACCAGTTGCCGAACGCCGTGTAGGTGTCGGCGCGGAACCCGCGTGCGCGGAACTGTTCGAGGATCACGGCGTTACACCAGTTGTCACTGGGCATCGGCCGCAGATCGATCATCGACCACTGCGGGCGGATCGAAATCAAATGGTCAATCAGCGCTTTCAGGCCACGCTCGGCCAGCTCACGCTGGGGCGCAAACAGCGGCTGGTAGAGGCACGAGTAGTAGTTGGTGAGGCTGCCCAGCAGGCGCGCGCGGAGTACGCCTTCAGCGGGATGCGCCCACAGCGGCAGGATCGCGGCAACTGCGCCGCCGGGATCGCGCGCGGCGAGAAATCTGACCTGTGCCGCGTCGCCGACCACGGTCCGGGTGAATACTTCGTACCACGCCCGCGAGGAAAAATAATCAACGGTCCCGGCCGGATCGACGATCGCGTCCCAGGCGGCGCCTTGCGGCAGATGATCGTAGATCTCGATGTTCATAGTGGGATACGAGCGCTCAAACGAAATTCCGGGCCGGGCCGCGGATGAAATCGGGACCCGGCAGTCGCGGTATCACGGCCCGATGCGGCGATAAAGTTATCCTATTAGCGGCCGCGAACATCGGCAACTGCAGCTCACGCTGCCCCGGCTGTGGCTGTCAATGAATGTCAAATAACGATCCCCTTCGCGCCTTGCGCCGCTGCCGGCAGATTACACCACAGCGTGCTTGATCCGTGCGATTTAACAGGCCATGATCGCCCGGCTTCCGCACAATTCATCGTTCCTTACTGACCACGCGAGGCCTGCCCGGCAGCTCAGTTGGTCTAATGTGTCCGCGCCCCCTTATGGTTGAATCAAGCATCAAGTCCATTTTGATCGGCGTTCTCGGCAAGTCCGCGGACGAGTTCGAATTGCACCGCGACACCGCGATCCTCGGCGCCATCCCCGAGTTCGATTCGATGGCCGTGGTCGCGGTCCTGACCGCGGTTGAAGAGGAGTTCGGTATTACCATCGATGACGACGAAGTCGATGCCGACGTATTCGAAACCTTCGGCACGCTGTGTGGATTCGTTAACGGCAAGCTCGCCGGCTGATCGCTTCAGCCCTGTCCACGGTTGCAGCGATGCAGCCTGAAGCCGGTTTCGTCGAGGTCGGCGCCGGCCGCCTGTTTTACCTGCATTTCCGTCCGCTGTCCGGCCCGCCGCGCGCGCGGGTGCTGTGCCTGCCCGCGCTCGGTGAGGAAATGAACAAGTGCCGCCGTCTGAGCGCCCTGACGGGCGCTGCGCTGGCCGCTGCCGATTTCGAGTGCGTTCAGATCGATCTTTCCGGCACCGGCGACAGCAGCGGCGAGTTCGAACAGGCGGGCTGGACGCAATGGGCTACCGACCTGGTCGAGGGCTGGCGAGCCCTGGCCGGCGCAGATCTGGCTCCAGCGCCGATTTTGCTGGCGATGCGCGGCGGAGCGCTGTTGCTCGGCGCGGTGCGCGAGCTGCTCGAAATCGAGCCGGCGCGCGTGGCCGCGGTGCAACCGGTACTCGATGGTCAGCAATATCTTCAGCAGCTTTTGCGCGTACGCGTCATGGCCAGCAAGTTCGCCGGTCCGGAAGAGTCGATGGCCGATCTGAAGGCGCGCCTCGATGGCGGCGAGTCGCTGGAACTCGCCGGTTATGCATTCACTGCCGGACTTGCCGCGGCGCTGGCGCAGGCCAGGCTGCGGCCGGCGATGCTCGGCGGGCAGCGGCCGGGGCGCATGATCGAGATCCCGAGCGCTGGACGCAGCGCGCCGTCGGTCCAGTATCAGCGCTTTATCGCCGCGGCCGACGATGGCGCGGCCGGGCTGGAGATCGAAACCGTCGCTGCGCCGCAGTTCTGGGCGAGCCAGGAAATCGCCGCACCGGAACGCGTGGTTGAAGCGGTCTGCAGGGCCTGTAGCGATGACGGGTGAGGCGGTCGCGCCAAGCGTCACTGAAGAGCGCACGCTGTGGTTCAGCGTCGAGGGCGAAACTGTGCTCGGTATTGTCCACCCGGCGGTCCGTGACGCGCGGGTCGGGGTGGTGGTCGTGGTCGGAGGGCCGCAATACCGAGTCGGCAGTCACCGCCAGTTTGTCCTGCTTGCCCGCGCCGTGGCCGCGGCCGGCTACCCGGTTTTGCGTTTCGACTATCGCGGCATGGGCGACAGCGGCGGCCGAGCGCGGGACTTCGAAGCGATCGATGCCGACGTGGATGCGGCGATCGCTGCGCTCCGGGCTGAAACCGGGGTTGAGCGGGTGGTGTTATGGGGTCTGTGCGATGCGGCCTCGGCAGCGCTCATACACGCGCGGCGCAGCGACGCTGTCGCGGCGATGATCCTGCTCAACCCGTGGGTGCACACCGAGCAGGGCGAAGCTCGAGTACGCCTTAAAACCTACTATCTGCAGCGCCTGGCGAGCCGCGACCTGTGGGGCAAGATTGTGCGCCTCGAGTTCGACCTTGGCGGTTCGCTGCGCAGTCTGCTGGGCTATATTCGCCAGACGCGGGATAGCGGCAACCACAAGGACAGTCCGGGACACTATATCGACCGCATGCTCGACGGCCTGGCGCGCTTCAAAGGCCCGGTTTACCTCATCTTGAGCGGCGATGACCTGACCGCCAGCGAGTTCCGGCAGTTGCTCGCCGGCTCCAGCGCCTGGCGCCAACATTTCCAGGCCCGGTGTCGCGGTCAGCTCGATCTGCAGGCGGCCAACCACACCTTTGCGCGGCGCGAATGGCGCGATGCCGTAGCGGCGCAGACGGTTGCCTGGCTGGCCGAGGTCGCCGACTCATGAAGGCGTGGCTGGTGCGTGTGGTGCAGCGCTATCTGATGTACAGCGGTCTGTTTGCGCATGTCGTGCTGGGACTCGTGTTCGTTGCGGTCCTGGCACTCGGCCCGCGCGCCACGCTGCAGCACGCGGGAAGTGCGGCAAAAGCGGTCTACGCCGGCAGCAAACCGGTGGTGCAATGGCTCGCGGTGGCCAGTGGTCGTGCGTCAGCGCCGGTGGCGCTGCAGCCGGCGCCCGACGCGTTTACTTATACCGCCGACGCAGCAGCATTGCCGGCCGGCTTCGGTTACGGGCGAACCCTGCGGGTCGGCCCGGGGCAGGAATTTGCGCTGCCAAGCGCGGCGGCGGCAGTGGCGAAGGCCGGTGATATCGTTGAGATTGACGCCGGCAACTATCAGCGGCGATTCGGTGATCTGGCGGGCCGCCGACCTCGTCATTCGCGGTCGCGGCGGGGTGGCGCGACTGGATCTCAGCGGCCACCGGCTCGAGCAGGACAAAGCGATCTGGATCATCCGCGGCGACAACGTGCTGGTCGAGCATATCGAGTTCACCGGCGCCAGGAGCGGTGATTTGAACGGCGCCGGGATCCGCGCGGAGGGCCCGCGACTGCACGTCCGGCATTGCTATTTTCACGACAACGAGGCCGGTATTCTGGCCGGCGAAATGAGCGGCGCGCGCTACCTCGTCGAACACAGCGAATTCGCTCGCAACGGCCATCCCGGTGGTCAGTCGCACCAGCTCTACGTCGGTCGCATTGCCGAGCTGACGGTACGCTACAGCTATTTCCACGACACCCTGGTCGGCTCGGCGGTCAAAAGCCGCGCCGCCCTGAGCCGGGTCATGTTCAACCGCATCGTCGACGGCCGCGACGGGCAGAGCAACTATGCCATCGACCTGTCCTCGGGCGGACTCGCTTTTGTGGTCGGCAATGTTGCCCAGCAGAATCAGCAGACCGGCAACTACACCCTGATCAGCTACGCACCGGAAGGGCAGAGCTGGCCGCTGCGCGGCGCCTACATCGTGCACAACACCATCGTCAACGACCGCCACAGCGGGCGCTTCATCAAGAATCACGACGATATTCCGATAAATGTCTACAATAACTTGCTGATCGGGCACGGTCTTGCGGTTGAGGGTGCGGCGCAGCTTGCGGGCAATACCGTGATGGCCGGCGATCGTCCGGATGACGACAGCCTGGGCGGGATAGCCGGCAGTTCGAGCAACCGCTTTATCGAAGCGCTGGAGATCGCTGACCGCGCCGGACTGGATTATCGCCTTGTGGCGACGTCGCGAGCGCTGGACACCGCGGTGACGCTGCCCGCAACAGTCCCCGCCGAAGCGCATGCGACGCTCGAGTACCGGCACCCACTCGCATACGTGAAGCGAACCATGCACGGCGCGGGACCGGACCCGGGTGCTTACGAAGTCGCGCCATGACGCTGCCACTGACGGGCAGTGCTGAACCTATCGCCAATCGAATGACAATCGACCGCCGGGAACCAATATGAAGCTGATCGTCCAGATACCGTGCCTCAACGAGGAACAAACCCTGCCGCAGACGATCGCCGATATTCCGCGCGAGATCCCGGGCATCGACGTCATCGAACTGCTGATCATCGATGACGGCAGTACCGACCGTACGATCGAGGTGGCGCGTGAACTCGGTGTTCACCACATCGTAATCAATAAAATCAACATGGGCCTGGCGCGCAGCTTTCGCCGCGGCATCGAAGCCGGGCTCAAGGCCGGCGCCGACATCATCGTCAATACCGACGGCGACAATCAGTATTGCGGCGCCGACATCGCGCTGCTCGTCGAACCGGTAGTTGCGGGGCGCGCGGATCTCGTGATCGGCGACCGCCAGACCGCCAAGATCGAACATTTCTCGCCGTTCAAAAAACTCCTGCAGTGGCTTGGCAGCGGGGTGGTACGCAAGCTCGCCGGGGTGTGGGTGCCGGACGCCGTGAGCGGCTTTCGCGCCTTTTCCCGCGACGCTGCGTTGCGCCTTAATATCGTTTCGTCTTTCAGCTACACCATCGAAACCGTGATCCAGGCCGGCAAAAAGGACATGGCGGTGCTGTCGGTACCGGTCAGAACCAACTCCAAAACGCGCGAATCGCGGTTGTTCAAAAGTATTCCGAAATTTATCGAGCGGCAGTTATCGACCATCTTTCGTATGTACGCGATGTACCAGCCGCTGCGGGTGTTTGTCCTGATCGGCCTGGTGTTGTGTGTGATCGGGCTGATCCCGATCGCGCGTTTCCTGTTTTTTTACCTCATCGGTGACGGCGGCGGCCATATCCAGTCGTTGATCCTCGGCGGCGTCATGCTGATGATGGGTTTCATGAGTTTCCTGGCCGGCATGGTCGCCGATCTGATCTCGTTCAATCGCCAGTTGCTGGAGATGGTGCTGGAGAAAGTGCGCGCGAACGAATTGCGCCAGCACGAGGTTGACGGCGAAAGCTGACCGGTCCGGGCGCCCGCCAGGCATGTTCAACACCTTCGGCTCGCTGCTGCGCACGCTGGCCACGATCCTGCATCCGCGTAACCTGCGTTTCCTGCGTTTTGCGCCACCGGGCCATTTCTATTCGCCGCTGCCGGATGCGCGGGACATCGAAAAGCGCAGTAAAGCCCTGTTCGACCGCAGCGCCACCGCGATTACCGGGATTGATCTCAATGTCGCTAATCAGCTCGCGCTGCTGGCGGAATTCGCCGCCTACAGCGCCGACATGCCGTTCACGCCTGAACCCGGCAGCGGCCGCCGCTATTACCTCGACAACGGTTTTTTCAGCTATGGCGACGGCCTGTTTCTGTACGCGATGCTGCGCCACTTTCGACCGCGCCGCGTGGTGGAGGTCGGCTCGGGGTTTTCCTCGGCAGTGATGCTCGACACCAACGAGCTGTTCCTTGGCGGCGCCGCCAAGTTCGATTTCATCGAACCTTTCCCGCAGCGCTTGCACAAGCTGCTGAGCGCCGCTGACCGTGCGCGGGTGCGCATTGAGCAGCGACCGGTGCAGGACGTGTCACCAACGCTGTTCGAGGCTTTGGGTAAGGACGACATGCTGTTTATCGATTCCAGTCACGTGGTCAAGATCGGCAGTGATGTGCATTACCTGCTGTTCGACGTGCTGCCGCGTCTGGCGGACGGCGTCATCGTGCACTTCCACGATATCCTGTGGCCGTTCGAGTATCCCGAAAACTGGCTCAGCAAAGGGCGGGCCTGGAACGAGGCCTACATGCTGCGCGCGTTCCTGCACAACAACCGTGAATACGAAGTACTGCTGTTTAATGCCTACCTCGCCCAGCACCATGCCGCGGCCGTGGCGGCAGCCCTGCCGCAGGCCATGACCGCACCGAGTCAGCCCCACACGCCGGGCCATTCGAGCCTGTGGCTGCGCGTGCAGCGCGCGGGCGGATCAGCCTGACAGCAGCGCCTGGAGAAAGGCGGCCACCGCCGGCTTGTAAGTAGCATCGGCAAACGTCATTCGCGTCGCGTCGCGTGGGCGACTGGCGGCCAGCTTTTCGGCCGCGTCGGACCGTAGAAACTCGACCCATTCACGCGCACTGTCGAGATAGCGCACGGCGTCGTCGGCGATTAGCGGCAGTCCGCGGCCCGCGTAGCTGGTGGCGAGGATCGGTACACCGCGAAACACGGCTTCGGCGAATTTCACGTTGCTGCCGCCGCCGGCGTGGATCGGACACACGGCAATGTCCATGCCGCGCCACACGTCTTCGATGTCGGGCACAAAACCGTGCGCCTTGACCAGCCCGGGGTCGCGATCGCGTCCGCGCGCGTCACCGCCGAACAGGTGCAGCTCGGCGCGCCCCTCGAGCGCCGGCAACACCTGTGCGATCAACCAGTCCACCGCCTCGGCATTGGGCCACCACGACAGCGAACCGAGAAAGCCGAGGCGCAACGGTTGCCGAGGCGCGAGGGCGGCGCGTGCGGTCTGGTCGAGGTCGCCGGCGAAGGTTGGCGGCACGGCGACGATCGCGGCCTCGGGCGCAACTTCGCGCCACCACTCGGCTTCGGCGCTCGAAATACACCAGATCGCGTCAAGTTCGGCGCCGGCCGCGCGCTGGTAGGTCTCGAGTCGCGCGGCATCGTGCCGAAGCAGCGGTTTGACCGCGGCAGGCAGCACCGGGTCGTGGGCGATGCGTTCGATAAGCATATTGTGTTCGAGCGCGTGGCAGACGAAGGCACGAGCTCGGCAATGATTGAATACGTCGCGCAGGCAGAGGCTGCCGAGGTGGTCGAAAATTGCCACGCGATGGTGGTCGCTGGCGGCGCGTTCAGCAGCGCGGCGGCCGGCCGCCGTCACCGACGACAACACGCGCTCGGGCACGTTCGAGACGAATGATCTGAGCAGATTAAGCAGGCGCTCCGCGCGGCGGGCATGGCCGCCGCCGTGACC
The DNA here is from genome assembly GCA_942490995.1 of uncultured Gammaproteobacteria bacterium. Classification (GTDB taxonomy): domain Bacteria; phylum Pseudomonadota; class Gammaproteobacteria; genus UBA981. The sequence goes on along the minus strand of CALOBG010000031.1, from coordinate 12,839 downwards.
GCGCAGGTTGATCACGTCGATATCGGACAGCAGGCCACTGGCGGTGAGCAGGCGCAGCACCCCGCGACTGTAGATCGAACCGCCGTGGCCGGTGGTCGCGATCTCGCTCGGGGTGAGCACGATCGCGCCGGGCCTCCCGGCGGTCGGAGTATTGTGCGGGTCGGCGCCGGGGCTGGTCATAGCGGTGTTTACAGGGTCTGCTGGACGGACTGCGGCGGTGTGGGCGGTCGTGAACGCTGCGAGGGTAACAGCAAGTCCGGCAGGGTGCCTACACGCGCGGTTCACCGAGCGCCGGGCGGTCCTTCGGGCTGAGCAGGTTTGCCATCCGGTCGCCGTGAGACCGGTGGTGCGCTGACGTGTCATGATCGGGGCCTCGTCCTGCTCCACGGAACGTCGGCCGCAACGCTCGGGATCTCATGTTCAAAACCTATTTGCAGAACAGATTTCGCGCGCAATCCCGAGGCGCGTTGTGGGCGTCGCTGATCCGTCTGACCAGCGTCCTGCTGGCCTTTGTCAGCATGGTCCTCATCGCGCGCGCGCTCGGCAGCGCCGGCTATGGCCTCTATGCCGGTACCCTCAGCATCGCCGTGCTGGCAACCTACTTCACAAAACTGGGCGCCGAACCGCAGCTGGTACGCGACGTTGCGGCCTACAGCGCGCGCGCGGACCACCGCCACGCGCGCGGCATCGTGCTGTTCTGCGCACTGAGCAGCGCACTGCTGTGCGTCATGGTTATCGCCGTTCTCATGGCGTTGGCAGTGTATACGCCGCGGATCCTCGGGCCGTACGCCGATACGCTGACCATTGCCGCACTGGCGATCCCGGCGCTGTCCATCATTGCCATCACGCAGAGCGCGTTGCGCGGCCTGATGCGCTTTGTCATTGCGCTGGTACCGCGCTTCATTATCGCGCACGCCGTAACCCTGGGGCTGGTCGTGCTGTTGCTGGCGGTCAACAAACTCAGCCCGCTTACGGCGCTGTGGGCAGCCGCGGCGGCATTCTACTGCGCCGCATTGTTCGGCCTGGTTTCCTTGTGGCTGGCGCTGCCGTCGGCGATCAAAGGCGCGAGCGCGGCTTATCAACCGCGGCCGTGGCTGCGCGGATCGGCATCGATGATGCTGGGATCGATCAACGTGCTGTTGATTGGCCAGGCCGACATCGTTCTGGTCGGGCTGCTGTCCGAGCCGAGCGAAGCGGGACGGTATGCGGCCGGCCTGCGCATTGCGACCCTGCTTTCGATCCCGGTGCTGTCGGTCAATGCGGGCCTGAGTCCCTTGCTCGCCGGCTTGTTCGCCAGACACGAACAAGCGCGTATCCAACAGCGTGTTAGCGGCGGCGCGCGAACCATATTCGTCGCCGCCGTGCTGATGGCCGCCGCGCTGGCCGTGGCCGGGCCGGCCCTGTTTGCATTCCTGGGGCGGGATTTCGGCGACGCTTACCTGGTATTTATCGCCCTGGGCGGTGGTCTGTGCCTGTCTTTCGTGTTCGGCCACCCCTACGAAGTCCTGCTCATGGCCGGCCGTACCCGCATCGCGGTGCTGGTGTCGGTTGGCGGCGTGGTGGTGAACGGTGCCGCGGACGTGCTGCTGATCCCGTCCTACGGTGCGATGGGTGCAGCGCTGGCGACCGCCGTGGCGATCCCGGTGCAGAGCGCCATTCTTGCCGTCGTGGCGTTCCGGCTCCTTGGCCTGCGCTGCGACATCTTTGCGCGACGCCCGGCTGCGCAGCCGGCAGGTCGCGGCTAGGTACCCTGCACCATGCACATCTGGATCCCGGCCCGAAAAACCCATGGTGGCGCGGACGTTTATCTGCGCGCACTCAAAAGCGGACTTGAACAACGCGGACATCGGGTGGATATCGCCTACCGCCCAGCCTGGTCACAGTATTTCCCGTGGACGTTTCCGGCCACGGCGGTACCGGCTGGCGCGGATATCATTCTCGCCGACTCCAACCGCGCGCATACGTTTGCCGATGTCGGCAAGCCGCTGGTGGTCCTCGAACACCACTCCGTACTCGATCCGGCTTATCGCCCCTATCGTTCGTGGCCGCAGGCCCTTTATCACGAGTCGCTGGCGCGCCTGTATGCCGCGCGCAGCGTCCGCGCCGCGGATCTGGTCCTGACCGTCAGTGACTACAGTGCCGCTGCGCTGAGGAAGATTTTTGCCACCGACAAGGTGCGCGCCATCCCGAGCGGCGTGGATACCGAATTCTTCAGCCCGCCGAGCGCGCCTCCAAGTCGCAGCGACGGATGGGTCAATCTGCTTTATGTCGGTAACCACAGCCGGCGCAAGGGCACCGAGTTGCTGCCCGCGATCATGGCGCGCCTGGGGCCGCAATTCCGGCTGCGCTGTACCGGCGGGTTGCGTGCTGAAGCAGCGGTCACCTGGCCGCGCACCGAGTTTCTGGGCCGGCTGAGTGATGCCGAGCTGCGCAGCGCCTACCGCGACGCGGATCTGCTGCTGTTTCCGTCGCGTTTCGAAGGCTTCGGATACCCGCTGGTCGAAGCCATGGCCTGTGGTGTGCCGGTGGTGTGCAGCAATAATTCGTCGCTGGCCGAGATCGTTGTCGATCATGAAACCGGCGTGCTGTGCCCGACCGACGATATCGAGGCGTTCGTGGCCGCGCTCACTACCATGGCGGCGAAACCCGAGCTGCGCGCGCGCTATGCGCGGCAGGCGCGCGCGCGGGTCGAGACCTTCTACTCCGCCGAGCGCTGGATAACGGACCTCGAAACCGTGTTGCTCAACCTGCTGCAAGCCGCCTGAGCAGTGCTGCCGCGATCCTCAACGCTCGCCGGTGTTGATGGCGTTGCTGTCGCCGTCGAGCGGCCAGTAGTGCGGGGGTTTGCCGTAAAACGACAGGAAGGTGCGCAGATCGTCACGGACCTGGTCCGAATACCAGGCGCGGGTGGCGGCGTCCCATTGCGGTCGTGGGTCGAGCGGGGCGCGCAGCATGCGCAGCACCGCGCGCCGCAAGTGCTGTGGTATTGCCGCCGCGAGCCTGTCGACATGCGGCAACCGGCGCAGCGCCGCGGCCAGGACGCCATCCTGGCGATAGTCGGCACTGGCGGCGAGTGGCCGGTCCGCATTCGCGATGGTGACGTCCGGGTCGACTTCCAGAAATTCAAAGCAGCGCCGCAGCGTGGCCTGCGTATCGGTCGTAAACGCTTCGAAAAATATGACCAGGATGCGTGCGTCGGGTATGTGCGCGCGGTAGGCGTTGATCTGTTTCCAGTACAGGCTTTCGTCGAGGAAATTCGGGCTTTCCCGAATTGACCGGTTGAACGAGGCCAGCGCCGATGGATGGGCCGACTGGCGTGCCTGTTTCCAGCCGGATTCGACCCGCGCATACGGTTCACGCACGCAATAGATGATCTTCGGCGTGCCGAGGATGTCGCAGATCCGCGCCACTGTGTGTGGGAAAATGCCGCACAGCGAGTAGCTGGTACTGCCTTCGCCGATCGCGCTACAGGGGTAAGCGTGTTCGAACAGGTGTTCGTACCAGGACATTCCGCGCGCATAAACGGCGTCGAAAGAAAAAAAATTCGGTTCCTTGGGCACCGACATGAAGACGTCGGGGTGGTGGCCGAGTGCCTCGCATAAGCTTGATGTCGCCGCCTTGGCGGCGCCGATGACAAGAAAGTTGGGTTTCACTGCCCTGGCATTCCGCAGTTCTCCGGCCGCACCGGAAGGCGCGCAAACGCTAGCTTCGAAGCTCCGCCAGCACCGCTGTCACTTCCGCCGCAATGATATCGACATCCGCTATTTCCAGCTTCGGGTGCAACGGCAGGGTGACTTCCCGCATGGCGATGTTTTCGGTGACCGGTAACTGCCCTTCGCCGCAACCGTACTGCCGGCGGAAATCCGTAAACAGGTGTATGGGTGGATAATGAACGCTGGTCTGGATGCCGCGCTCTTTGAGCCTTTGCATCACGGCCTCGCGGTTGATGTCGGCAGCCAGAACGACAGGGAAAATATGGTGCACCGGCGCGCCCTGATGCCCGATGAACGGCAAATGCAGGCCGTCGGTGGCGTCGAGTCGTGCGCGGTAGCGCGCGGTCAGCATGCGACGTTGTTCATTCGCAGCCGGCAGGCGTTCCAGTTGCGCGAGCCCGATCGCAGCGGCGACTTCGTTACTGCGGAAATTGTATCCGGCGTCCACCACGTCATAGCTGAAAGCATGTCCCTTGTGGCGATCCAGGGTCACCGAAGTCATACCGTGCGAGCGCAGGCGCGAAACCCGGTCCGCAACCTGCTCGTCGCGTGCGACCAGCAGCCCACCTTCACCCATGGCCAGGTTCTTGTTTGAGAAAAACGAAAAGCAGCCGATGTCGCCCCAGGTGCCGAGGCCACGGTCTTTCAGCGTCGCGCCGGGTGCGTGAGCGACGTCCTCGACCAGGTGCAGGCCGTGTTCGCTGCAGATCGCGCCCAATTGTTCGAGCGCGGCCGGGTACCCAGCATAGTGCACACAGATCACGGCGCGCGTACGCGGCGTGATTTTCCGGCGTACGTCCTCCGGGTCGATGGTCAGATCGTCGGCGCCGACGATATCGGCGAACACCGGCGTCGCGCCGACATAACGGACGCAATTGGCGGTCGCGACGAAAGTCAGCGACGGCACGATAACCTCGTCGCCCGGCCCGATATCGAGCGCAATCAGGCCGAGATGCAGCGCCGCTGTGCACGACGACAGGATTTTGGCCTGCGCGGCGGGGGCGCCGATAAGATCGGCAAAACGCCGTTCGAACTCCTCACAGACCGGGCCCTGCGTCAGCCAACCGCTGCGCAATACGTCGGTAACACGGGCGACTTCGGCTTCGCCGATGGTGGTGTCGGCGAGGATATAGCGCCACGGACTTGAGCTCGGTTCAGACATTGTAGATCTGCGTTTTAAAACGATCCTGGTTGTCGCGGATCCAGTCGACGGTTCGGCTCAGGCCCTCGCGCAGGCCGATCTGCGGCTCCCAGCCAACCAGCTCGCGGGCGCGGGTATTGTCCGCCATTAGCTGCATGACCTCGCTGGCGTCGGGCCGGACGCGTTGCTCATCAGATTTGATCTCGAACTCGGTACCGATGATCTCGCCGATCATGACCACCAGATCGCCGATCGAGATATCCTCGCCGTAACCGATGTTGATGACTTCTCCGGGGCTGGATTCACTCGCCGCAACGGCCATGAATCCACGCGCGGTATCGGCGACGTAGTTGAGATCACGCCGTGGCGACAGGTTGCCCAGCGTGAGCGTATTGCCACGCAGGCCCTGGCTGATCACGGTCGGAATGATCGCCCGTGCCGATTGCCGCGGGCCGTAGGTATTGAACGGACGGATGGTGGCAACCGGCAGTTCGAAACTCAGAAAATAGCTTTCGGCGAGTTTGTCGGCGCCGATCTTCGATGCCGAGTAGGGCGATTGTCCCTGCAGCGGATGCGCTTCGTCGATCGGGGTGTAGCGCGCCGTGCCGTAAGTTTCGCTGGTCGAGGTGTGGACCATGCGTTCGATGCCTTCCGCGCGACACGCCTCAAGGACGTTCAGGGTGCCGGTGATATTGGTCTCGACATAGGACTGCGGCGCGACGTAGGAGTAAGGAATGCCGATCAGCGCGGCGAGATGAAAAACGATTTCGCGGCCCTGGACCGCAGACCGCACCGCGTACGGATCGCGGACGTCTGACAACACGACCTCGACCGCATCGAGGACGTCGGCGGGCAGGAAATTCAGGTTACCCCAATCGTTGTCGGCGTTGTAAAGGTCGAGCGCGCGCACCCTGGCGCCAGCCCGGACCAGGGCTTCGGTCAGATGGCTGCCGATAAAGCCGGCAGCGCCCGTTACCAGCACCTTCTTGCCAGTCCAGTTCACGTAGCCTCCTTGGGGTCGAGGGTTTTTTCGTCGGGGAGAAAATCGCCGCGCAGGCGTTCGAATTCTTCCTGGGCCTGCTCGTAGTCGCCGTGTCGCCCGATATCCAGCCAGTATTCATCAGTTTTTACGATCCGGACCCGCCGGCCGTCGTCGCGCAGGCGCAACATGAGCTGCGGGAAATCGAAGTACTCATCGCGCGGAATATAGTCAACGACGCGTCGATTGAAAGCATATACGCCCATCGACACCAGGTAGCTCATGGTGGGTTTCTCAATGTAGTCGAGCAGGTCGCCATTGGCGTCGGTTTCGACCACCCCGAGGTCGATCTTGACGTCCTTGGCATGCGCCGAAACGGTCACGTCGGCGCCGCTTTCGATGTGCCCGCGGAGAAAGGCGCCGAAATCCAGGGTCGTGAGCAGGTCCCCGTTCATGCAGATGAAATTCTCGGGGAGGTCGTTGATCAGGGTCAGCGGCGCGGCCGTGCCGAGCGGTTTTTCTTCTTTCGAATAGTCGACTTTGAGCCCGTATTTGGAGCCGTCCTGGACAAATATCTGCAGCATTTCGGCGAGGTGACCGACCGCCAGGGTGATGCGATCGAAGCCGTAGTATTTCAGCTGCCTGAGATTGACCTCGAGGATCGGTGTCTCTCCCAGCGGCATCAGGGGCTTGGGAAAGCTCACCGTAAAAGGTTTCAGGCGGGTGCCTTTACCGCCCGCGAAGATTATCGCTCGCATTATTCCTGCGCCTGTTGATGGTTGCCGTTCGGTTGCGAGGTGTCTGCTGCCCGCGCTTGTGTGCTGACAGCGCTGGTTGTTTCCGGCGAACACAAGCGTTCGATAGTCGTGGCCGGGTCAAACAGCGTACGCGCCTCGCGCCAACCGTCTGGGTCGTAGTCCGCACAGATCGTACCTGTAGCGGCGCGCGTCATAGCGTCTTTAAGCGCGCCGACGTCCTCGCTGGGCACGACCTCGCCGAGTTTATACTTTCTGACGATGTAACCCATATCGCCGACATCCGTGACGATGAGTCGTTTGCCGAACTGCAGCGCTTCGTTCAGCACGATCGGAATGGTCTCGCTGCGGGACGGGATCACGACGCAGTCACAGTTCATCAGCTCCTGGGCCAACTTCTCATCGGAGATCCGGCCCAGCGCCTCTACCCGGTCGCCGAGAGACGCGGTCAGCGTATTGACCTTTCCGCCGAGCGGTCCGGCGCCAGCGATCCTCAAAAGACTACCTTCGGGTAGCGCCCGGGCGGCCTCCATCAGCACATCGATACCCTTGACCTCGGCCAGGCGGCCGACGTAGAGAAAGGTATACGCGTCGCGGTCGCGAGCGGCCGCGGTTGGGGTCGTGGCGAACGTGCGCGTGGTTGCGAGGAAAAAGCATTTGGCGCCAAATTCCGTCTCGATGCGTCGAGCGAGTTCGAAGCTGTCGGCGAATACGGTCTCAGCGGCGCGCAGTACCCGGCCCAGGATGGTGCGGGCTACAGGCGCGCGCCCGTACTTGTTGATATCCGAGCCCAGCGCCCAGATGCGATAAGGCACGCCGGTTTTCCTGAGTGTTCGATAAGTGTACCAGCCGCTGGGCAAGGCCCAGAATACCAGGCAGAGTTCAATGTCATGCCGTTTGAGGAAATCTGGTAATCGCGCCGTTCCAACCGACAGCAGGCGCAGCGCCGCCCACACGTCGAGCGGGTTGCGCATGCTCAGTTCCGACAGGCGCTTGTTGCGCGACGGCCACGGAAATCGCTCCACCGCGATGCCGTCGAAAGCGTCCTGAACGCCGTTACGATGCTGCGTATAAACGGCGACGGAGTGTCCGGCAGCGCGTAAGCCTTCGATAATTTCAAGGATCCAGAAAGCCTGGTCCTGTTCTGTTCGATTTAATGGGAATGTGCTGGTGAGCAGCGCAATTCTCACAGGTCTCGGTCCTCGCCGTGGTCTGGATAACTGGTTTCGATTGGGACCTGACAAAATGCCGGTTGCGGATTGCTCGAGTCCGCGGCGACGCGGTTGATGACCAACGCGGCAATTATCGTCACCAGGCCCTGACTGCAGGTCACGATAACTCTTGCCAGGATAACGAACACGGCGACCAGTTCTACCGACGCGAAGGGTAGCAGCATGCTCGCCATTGTCGCCTCACGAACGCCGAGCCCGCCGGGGGCGAATACGGCTGCGAAACCCACGATTGTTCCCAACGAGACTATACCCGACATCAGCAGCCAGTTGGGTGGCGGTGCAGCGGACAAAGCCACAAACATGCATATGTGGGCGAGACCGGCCAGCAACCACAGGCCGCAGTACAGCAAAATCAGGATCAGGGTTTTGCGCACTGACAACTCGATGGCAATGAGATCGCGGCGCAGCAAGCGGGACAGAATGCGCAGCATCAGTCTCTGGGTGGCGGGATGAACCGCGACCAGTGAGAAGACCATCTCCATTCGTCAAACGGAGGTGACCTTCAGCATTTGGGATCTTGGAGGTTGTTCTTGTTTTTTCTTTTTCTTCTTCAAGCGTTTCATCAAAAGGTCAGCGCGAATTCGTCAACATGCTTCCTCTTGTTTGCAACGATGCGGTGGCAATTCTCTTCATGTTTGACCTCAGCCGGAAATCTACGCTCAACAGCGTCAAGGAATGGTACCGCCAGGCGAGAGGCTTCAACAGCGTGAACGCGGCTCCTTTTCAGCCTGCGAGTACTAATCCGGTATAGCCAGACCGCCATTCTCTTTCTCATAGGTACCAAATACGACAAGTTCGCCAACCTTCCTGAAGAAGAGCAGGCCGAAATCACGAAGCAGGGTAAACAAGCATTGTGTAGTTGTCTGTCTGAGTAATGCTGACGTGTTTGCAGCGAGAAGCTTCGCTGCTTCATGAAGGCGCCCATCATTTTCTGCTCCACCGCCATGTCCATCACGCAGAAAAATCTTCAAAATCGTGCTTAGTAAGTCCTTCGACCTGGTATGTACCATCCCCAAGATAGAGCAGATCGGCGAGCCGATTATTGAGTACTAGTGAGAAGGATCAACGCCGTTGTTTGACGGTGTTGGATTGTATGCTAATGAACAGTTTGCGTTGATCAGCGTGCTCAGATCGTGTTTGAGGGACGGCAGAGACGAATGGAACAGTGCTTCGCCTGCAGTCAGGTTTGGAGTGCTGCACACATACGCACGATCGACAAGAAGGAGTACCTTTCAACGTTCGCTGCGACAGCGAGGCCGTCACCCTCACGCACAGCCAGTCACCCTGCCGATAGTCCGCCGTGTCTCCTCACACGCACTGAGCCGCGCGTCGCTGTCGAGCAGAATTTGCTTCTTGTTGTTGTCTGTTCTGCAGAGCCATTGCTCAGCGCTGCGTCTGCTGCGTCCTCCACCAACACCAGCTGCACACTGCCCACCAGCTGGTCCGTGATTTGTCTCTTCGCTGCCTCGTTGAAGGTGTCGATGAGCTCCGCTTCAACCGTCGCTGCTTCACCTCCTCCCCCCCCCCCCCCCTTAAATGGTTGATTAAGTTGATGGGTTGAATGGTTGATTAAGTTGAAAGGATTGGATCCCCTCAAAGTTTCAAAGTCCACAAACAGTCAACTCAATAAACTCAATCAACTTAATCAACTTTTTTATACCTGCCGCTTTTTTATTGAAAACGGCCATGATATGATTATACTATCAAAAAGGTCCAGGGTTTGAGCCACTGCAGCAAAACTCGGAGCCCGTGGGGGAATCGCCGTCAAATTAGATCTTTTTTCAGGCATCTAAATATTGCCATGCCAGCCAATTGCGGGTTTGTCGAAACCATCAAGCGGTATTACCGGGTTGATCGCCGGGAAATCGCCTTTATAAAGTTCATTTTCGAGGCCTACGATGGGATTGCGGTACTGGAAACGCTGGACCCGAAGGCCGGTATCGTCGTTTTTCATATCGCACCCGGCTGTGAACCGGATGCAGATGCCATCTTGCAGGATCTGAAAAGGGAAATAATGATCGAACCGTTTGATGTCACCAATGAGTTGGTAAACAGTAAATTCAGCAGTATTTTATAGGAAACGCTTTGATGGTAAATAAATACCTGTATTTGAACACCATCGGCTGTCAAATGAATGTGTATGATTCCGAACAGATAGCCATGCGGCTGGCTGGGCTGGGGTATCAACAGACATCCTCTCTGGATAATGCGGATCTGGTGATCGTGAACACCTGTACCATCCGTGCCAAAGCCGAGCAAAAAGCCTTCAGCTTTCTGGGGCGTTTGGCCAGGCTGAAAAAAAAAAAGCCGGGTCTTATCACCGCTATCGGCGGCTGCGTGGCCCAGCAGGAAGGCGAGAAAATATTTAAACGGATTCCTTACCTGGATCTTGTGTTTGGAACCCAGGCCATTGATCGGTTGCCGGCCTTAATTCAAAAGATAGACCAAAAGCGCTGCCGGATTGTCGATATCGAACAGGCGGATAAACCCCTTTTCTCGGAAACTGAAAACAGTGCCGCTGACGCCAGCCAGGTGTCGCGATTTGTTACCATCATGCGGGGATGCGACAATTTTTGCTCTTATTGTGTGGTGCCCTATGTGAGGGGCAGGGAAACCAGCCGGCATCCGGACGCTATTATTAACGAAATCAGACAACTTGCCGGATCCGGCCTCAAAGAAGTTACATTGCTCGGGCAAAATGTAAACAGTTATGGAAAAAAGGAGGGGTTGTGTTCCTTTACCGACTTGCTGTACCGGGTCAGTCAAATCGAGCAGCTTTTGAGGATACGTTTCACAACCTCCCATCCCAAGGATTTCGATGAGGACTTGATAAACGCCTTTCGATCCAATGAAAAACTCTGTGATCATATCCACCTGCCGGTCCAATCGGGATCCAACCGAGTGTTAAAGCGCATGAATCGTAAATATACCAAAGAGCTGTATCTTGACAAAGTCGCCAAACTCAGAGATACTTGTCCTGATATTGCGATTACATCTGACATTATCGTAGGGTTTCCGGGAGAGTCGGAGGCTGATTTTGATGAAACCCTGGATTTGATCCGGACCATAGAATTTGACGGTCTTTTTGCCTTTAAGTACTCTGACCGCCCCAACGCACCGGCGGCGAAATTTTCAGAAAAGGTATCGGATCAGCAAATGAAGAAACGGTTGCAAATTCTCCTGGATTTGCAAGATACTTTTACGAAAAAGAAAAACCAGGCCCTGGTCGGCACCTGTTTGTCCGTTCTGGCCGAGGGTTTCAGTAAAAGACAAGCCTCAGGCAATTTGAATCAGCCCCATCAGGCTGTTCAGTGGACCGGGCGTACGTCTACCAACAAAATCGTAAATTTTTCTCACGGTGGCAGTCCTGAGAGCTGTGACGACATGGCCCCGGGCCAATTGGTGAATGTAAAAATTGAGAAGGCGTATTCCCATTCCCTGTGGGGCAAACCGGTTGAACTTAAGGCCGCAGCCGATGGATTGAAAGGAGAAAAAAGTTATGCTGCATAAAGTTAGCATAGCGGGTCTGACAATGGATCCAGCATCAAATACCCCCATCATCATTTTAAAATCAGATGATGACGAACAAGCGGTTCCCATCTGGATAGGACTGCTCGAAGCTACCTCCATTGCCTCAGCCCTTCAAAATATAAAATATGATCGTCCCATGACCCATGACCTTTTAAAAAATTTTGCCGATAATTTACAAATTTCAATCGTAAAGGTTGAGGTCTGTGACTTAAAAGACAACACTTTTTATGCCCGAATCTATTTCGTATCCAAGGATCAGAGCTTCGATATCGATGCCCGTCCGAGCGATGCCATCGCGCTGGCATTACGATTTAAAGCCCCGATCTATGTCGAGGATTCGGTTATGCAGAAATCGAAAATAAGTGATGGTGAAGCCGAAGTGGTCGATACCAGTGAAGAAGGCAAAAAATGGGCGGATTACCTTGCAAATCTGTCGCTGGATGATTTCGGAAAATACAAAGTGTAGCCGCTGAACATCCTGAACATAAAAAGCGTTAGACCCCAGAAATTGGAGGTAAACGTGATAATAATTTAGGAATTCAGCGGATGGTTTGCATCAGGAAATATTAACATAATCACAAGCGCCTTGAAGATTTCAGGCGCTTTTTTTATGTTTCTGGCCGATATTTTGAGTTTTTCTTACACATTATTTAAAATCCTTAAAAAGGGAAGGTTTCAAAAGATTTCTAAGGAAAACCCAATTGTTCATAACTTGTTCATAACTTTGGATCCACTTAAGATCTTTATGAATAATTCTATGATTGTTAAACTGTTGATTTTAGAGCCCTGAGATCAAATTTGATAATATTTGGAATAAACCCGGTAAGATATATTGTGCTGATAATTTTTATCGTTCGATTCGAAAACCTCTGATAATTCGGTTTGACACTTTAGAATGGATTTCTATAAAACACCCTGAGCATTCTTACGTGTCGTAAATGTTCACAACCTCCCAAATCGTCATACAGTCTGTAGGGCAACCTTTGTCCGGATGGCTGGATCAGATCGCCACCAACTTCACCTAAACTGGTTGAAGCACTGTATATAGTGGTTCAGTAATTATCGATACACAATATATAGTTGACATTGCCTGAAGAATGGGATAGGATAGCCCATATGGAATACCACCGAAACGACCTGTTTTTTTGGGAGAAAATCTATGTCCACAGTCCTGGTTATTGACGATGAAAAAGGAATTTTGCAGATCATACGTCAGGCGTTAACCAAATTCGGTCACAATGTTGAAACAGCAGCTGATGGCCAGGAAGGAATCCGCAAATTTGATGACGGCAGTTTTGATATTGTGATCACTGACATTCGCATGCCCGGTATTGACGGCAACGGTGTCGTGAACCATATCCGCAAATCTGAAAAACAATCCATTCCTGTAATTGCGATATCCGGAACCCCGTGGCAGATGGAGAGTAGCGCGTTTGATATGGTTTTAGCTAAACCGTTTCCCTTGAAGAAACTGGTTGAATCCATCGG
>CALOBG010000030.1:0-71622 GCA_942490995.1 uncultured Gammaproteobacteria bacterium | reverse complement strand
TGCACGTGACAATGATAGAAACGATAGTGCCGGCGTGGCGCGGGGTAAACGTGCAACTGCGCTGACGCCTACCGGGCGCGGTCGGATGTTCACTCCACAGCGGTACGCCGTCGTTACCGGCGCCGGTGGCCGTGACGAAGGGGTGGTCGACGCCGTGAAAGTGGATCGTGTGCGGCAGGTAGTGGGTGTTTTCCAGGGTCACGGTGACCTCATCGCCCTGCTCGACCCGGATCGCCGGGGCCGGCAGCCGGATCAAACGATTGGCCACGGTCGATTCGAAATTGATTGTCGTCATGCCGCGGCTTTTCGGCGCGAACACCCACAGCCCCGGCGTGATCCCCGGCGCGATCTCGAATTCGGGTACCACCCCGGCGAAATCCGGCGAGCGCCCGTTCAGCTCCATCACTTCGAGCCGAATGTGGATCACATCGGGGTCGCCGTCACCGTCGCGGTCGGTGCTTTTTTCGACTGCGTCCGCTGCGTACAGCGATTTCAGCAACACGGCCTCGGGCACGTTGTTACCGCCGAGTACGGCGAGTGCCACGTCCCACGGGTTGTCCGGCAGGCAGTCGTCGACCGCGCCGACCTCGACCCCGGCGATGGTTTGCGCCGCACGCCAGGGCGCATAGGCTTCGGGGCAGATGGTGTCGAGATCGAGCGGTCGTGGCACCTGCGCGACTGCGGGCGGTGGCGGTATATAGGCGCCGGGACCGAACAGCGCCAGATAGCGATCCTGCCAGGCCGCCGGCAGCCGCTCGAGCGGCGCGCTCAGCAGCATCGCCACGCCGGCACCGGCGATGGCAAGCAGGCGCAGGGCGGTCACAACTTCGCGGTCATGCGCTCGGACGGCCGCGCGCCGCGGCCCGGCACCAGGTACAACGCACCACCGAGCAGCAACGCTGCCAGCAGCCAGCCCCAGCCGCTGTACCAGCGCGTGATCCCGACCGCGAACGGAAACACCGAAACGTAATACCGCTCGCCCGCCGCGTCGCGGGCAGTGACAACGCCGATGAAGTGCCCGGGCGCGTTGAACTCCAGAGCGACGTTGAGATTGCCACGTGGATAGCGCTGCGGGGACGCGTAAAACACCGTCGCCGCCTCGACCGCGGCCGCGTCGCCGAGGTCGTCGTAGGTGGCGTCGACCCCGATCGCATTGACGTCGCGCACCACGCGGAAATCGACGTCGAGCTCGCGCAGCGGCGCATCGATAAAGTCCAGGACAATCCCCGCGGCGGCCGCGACCGGGATGTCCTCACAGAACTCCTGCGAAGCGCGCAGGGCCGGCTGGTAGCCGGTGAAATGGGCGTCATAGGGGCCGATCTGCATCACGCAGCTGTCGTCTTCCATCGATACCCCGCCGTGCGCGAACACCGCCCCACTGGCGGCGACGCCGAGCGCCAGGAACATACACAACAGCGAACGACGCACACGAAGGGCCTGGGACATGACTGGACCTGGCGGATACGGGTCAGTTGAAGACCGGAACCATGGTCCCGCCGATTTCGACGATTTCGCGTGCACCACTGTCGGATTCGAAAAACAACAGGCCGGCGATCACGCTGTCCGGATCGTTGATCATCTGGGTCAGACGCTGCGTTTCCCACAGCGCGTCTTCGGCATAGATGGTCAGCGCGCGGGTTTCTCCCGGCGCAATCGGCGTGGCGTCGACACGCAGGCCGGCCGGGGCAATCAAATCGTGTGAATCCTGCGGCTCGATGCTGCGCACCTCGGGATTGATGAAACGGATGTTGGCGGTCGAAAATTCCGCCACCCGCACGGCTTCCTGCGAACCGTTCGTCACCACCAGGTCCATCTGAAAGCTGCGTCCGGGGATGCGATAGCGGGCGCCTTCGAGCGCCACGTCAACCACGGCCGGCGGCGCGGGTTTGTCCGGCATACGAATTTTCGCGGTGCGCAGCGGCGTCGTCACCGGAAAGCGACGCTCCGCCCATTGATAGCCGCCGACGATCAGGACCAGGGTCACGACCAGGAAGCCGATCGCGACCTTGCGATCGGTGGCAGTCAGGATCTCGTCGCCATCGCGACCTTCGCGCTCGGCTTTTTCAACCGCCCGGTACCGCGGGATCAACAGCGGTCGCCGGCGCAGCCAGTAGGCCAGCCACGCCGCACCGACGCCGAACCACAACAGGTGCCAGGTTGCGATGGTGCCGAGATGGTGGGTTTCGAGATCGATTTCACGACCGAACATGGTCGTTGCGCGGTTCTCGAAGTCGCTGGCGTCGCCGCCGATTTCTATCCAGCGGCCGGGGCCGACCATGGCTCCGGCGTCCTCGACGCTCAAGATCGGATGGACGTGGAAACGACCGGGTCGACGACCCTTGAGGACAATCTCGAACGCGTAGTCGCGGCCCAGCTGCAGTGCCGTCGACTGCACCGCGCTGACCCCGTCGATGCTCGATTTGACGCGGACGAAATTCGGCCCCGAGGTGCCGACGTTGAGAAATACCCGCCCGGTCACCGAGGCGATATGTTCGGGCCACCAGGCGGAGGTACGAAAATGGCCGCGCAAGGTGATTTCGTCGCCTACCGTGGCGCTCGCACTGCTGATCTCGACGTCGTACCAGTTGACGGTGCGCATGCGGGTGCCGGCCTGTTGGGCGCGCTCGCCATGCCCCAGCGCGGCGCCGGAAACGGCAGCCAGCAGCATCAGCACGAGGAGTCTGGTCATCAAGGCGTCAGATTCTTTTGAGCCAGACCTGGCGGCTCAGCACGCTGCCGACGGCCCACCAGAAATAAAACATCAGCGTGCACAGAAAACCGGCGAACACCGCCGTCAGCGGCGTCACCGCATCGCCGAAGGTACGCAGTACCGAACGTTCGACCATGCGCACGTATTCCGGCAGACCGGTACGGATGTATTCGTAACCGATCAGATCGGCGGCGGTGAGCATTTCACCGTGGTGTTCGAGCGGCTCGTGGAACGCCGCGATCAGCGGCCAGTTGGCCGGGTAGATCAGCACCCCCCAGGCGAAGGCGCCAAACAGGCCGGTCAGGAATACGCTACGCGTGATGAGCAGGGTGCAGTCGACAATAATCGCGACCGGGATGAACACCGACGGCCACACGAAGCTCATCGGAAAGCCGGCAAAGACGTGGAAATTGAAGTAGGCGCTCGCCCAACGGACCAGGGAATACGCCAGCACCACCGCGGTACAGGCCATCGGCAGGCGCAGGCGGGTCCAGAACGCGGCCGAGATCCCGGCCGGGAAAATCATCATCAGCGTGATCGGGATCAGCGGCCAGTAGCGCCGGTCTTTCCAGTCGACCCAGTACTCCCAGTCACCCATCGTCACCGCCATCACGAACGCGGTAGCACCGCCGATGGCAAAAAAGATCGCAATCATCAGGCCGATATCGATCTGCTTTTCGAGCTTGATCGATAAGGCTTTGTCCGCCGCGCTGGCGGCCGGACGGGTCGTCGCCCCGGCGCTGCTGCTCACGCGGTCGCGGAGCCGGTGATGTCCTCAATCAGTTGCCTGGTGCGTCCGATAATGTGGATCACGACTCCACCCAGGGCCAGCAACGCCAGTCCGAGCAAGGCAAAGCCCCAGTGCACGGGCGCGGCGAACAGCTCCTCGGCATAAAAAAACGTGTGCCCCCACTCGTTGAAACCGACATTGGGCATGATCAGGATCGGCCCGCCGATGGCAACGCACAGCGACATCAGAAAGCGATCCTTGAATGCCGGCAGGCGCGTCGAGGCGTACAGGAACGAGCCGACGCCGAAAATAATCAGGGTCGGTACCAGCAGGTAAAACAGGAAAATATGGGTTGGCGTGAAATCGGTATCGCGGATCACCACCTGGTGCCAAGCCGCGTCCGCTTCGCCGCCGACCGAGCCGGTCAGCAGCACCACGAAGGTATAACCGGTCAGCCACGCGATCAGCCGGAAGTAGCGCTGCAGTTCAACAACCGGCGCGAGTTGCTCCAGGTGGCGATCGCGGGTCATCCACAGATAGCCCGCCACGCCGCCCAGGGCCAGCGTCGCCAGCACCAGTTGCGCGTACAGGATCGGCATCCAGTAAACCGCGAACTCGGGTTCGAAATAATCGAGCCCGACCGTGTAGGCGTACTCGTGCAGGTAGAAACGGGTCACGGTATAGACCGCGGCAATACCGAGAACAATTTTTGCGAACAGCCCCCAGCTGACAAACTGAAAACCGGCCGTGCGTGGATCACTTCGCTCGGCGGCGTGCCGAAGGCTGGTTGTGGTGACACTCATCCTACGCTCTCCCCAGGTGTTCGCGATGGCGCATTAAGCCCCTTACGATAGGACAGGCAGTATACGCACGCAACAGCCCGAACGCCTTGCCCTGGCTCAATTCCGGTGCTTATCCGAAGCCGCTGCCGCTGCGCTCGGCAGATCGGCGCGTTTCCGGCCGCCCCGCTCCGGGCCGCGCCTGGCGCAAAAAAAAGGGGCCGTCCCGGCCCCGAAATGTTGCATACATGCGTTATGACGCTGCGCAGCGCCCGGCATGGCAGTGTGGGAGGAAGCAACGTGAGTGGCGGCATGCCGCCACTCGGAGGTTTTCCCTTACCTCATAAACGATTGCATCGCCGCACCGTAACTCTCGACGAGCGTCGGTGCGGTGATGTCCTGCAGCGCGGGGGCCGTGAATTCATGATTCAGGGCATCGCGCTCGAGTGCATTGCGCTGGCCGTGGTAAATCAGCCCCAGGGGCAACCGCCCTTCCTCGCGCAGTTCACTCATACGTACAAAGGCCGCCGTGCGGTTGCTCGGGTCGTAGCCGTCTTCGGCATCGACGTCGTAGACGCTCGCGCGCCACTCACGATAGGTGTCGTTGTAGGTCACACACGGCGACAGCACTTCGAGATAGGACATGCCGTTGCCCGCCGCGGTATGGCGCAACGCGGCCAGGGTCAGGGCCAGCAACTGCGCCGGGTTGCCGCTGTAGGCGCGCGCAATAAACGTCGAACCCGGGATGCTCAGGCCGAGCAGGACCGGATCGAGGTCTTCTTCGGTATTGCCGCCGTAGCCGCTCGGGCTGGTCGGCGAAGCCTGGCCCTTGGTCAGGCCGTAGGTGCCGTTGTTCATCACGATATAGGTGACGCCGGGGTTGCGCTTGAACGCGTGCATGAGGTGACCGCCGCCAATCGCGTAGCCGTCGCCGTCGCCGCCGACCCCGATCACGGTCAGTTCGGGATTGGCCAGCTTGGCGCCAGTTGCGGTTGGCATTACCCGGCCGTGCAGGGCGTGGTAGCCGTAACAGGAGAGATTGTTCTGCAGCGAGCCGGAACAGCCGATTCCGGCAATCACCATGCGTTTGTGCGGTGGCACCTGGAGTTCATCGAGCGCATTGACCAGCGCCTGCAGAACGCCGAAGTCGCCGCAACCGGCACACCAGATAGGACGGGCGGGAGTAAATGTTTTAGTCATGCGACGTCGACCTCCTCGACTTGTTCGATGCCTTCGGCGGCGAGCACGTGGGCGACCAGCGCTTCCGCGCTCATCGGCGTGCCGTCGTATTTCAGAAAACTGTTGAGATGCGATTGCTCGCCGCCCTGCGCAACGATCACTTTCGCGATCTGGGCGGTGGCGTTGTACTCGACCACGAACACCTTGCGGCAACGGCGGGTAAACGCCGCCGTTTCTTCCAGCATCGGCCATAACGTGCGGATCTGGTGGTACTGCGTATGGATGCCGCGCTCGGCAAGGATATCCATCGCCTCCAGGATCACGCCGTAAGTCATGCCCACACCGATAAAACCGATTTCCGCGGTATCGACGCCGTGGTGCCGCGCGCGCGGCAGATCGACCTTCATGGTCTCCATCTTGCGCTGGCGCTTGTCCATCATGCGCACCCGGTTGACCGGCTCGGTCGAGACCAGGCCGAACTCGTCGTGCTCGTTACCGGTGACCAGCGACATGCCGCCGGGGGTTCCCGGGGCGGCGAAAGCCGAGACACCGTCGTCTTCAAAGGCATAGCGCTTGTAGACTTCCCGTTCCGCGAGCGCCTTGTCATCGAGGCGTTTGCCGCGGTCGATGACGACCTCGTCGAGCGCCACCGGGTCGATGGTCGCGAGATTCTGCGACAGGCCCTGGTCCAGCGCCATGAACACCGGCAGCTGGTATTTATCGGCCAGGTTGCAGGCCGCCACGGTCAGTTCGAAACAGTCAGCCGGGTTGCCGGGCGCCAGCACCGCGCGCGGAAAATCACCGTGGCCGCCGTAGACCATGAGATTGATATCGCTCTGCTCGGGCTTGGTCGGCAGGCCGGTACTCGGACCGCCGCGCTGGGCGTCGACGACAACCAGCGGGATCTCGCCCATGCCCAGTTGACCGATGCCTTCCTGCATCAGCGACAGTCCCGGTCCGCAGGTCGCGATCATGGTGCGGGTGCCGGTCAGCGACGCGCCGATGGCCATATTGATCGCCGACAGTTCGTCCTCGGCCTGGCGCACCACGCCGCCGTATTTCGGCAGCCATTTGATCAGCCATTCCATGACGTCGGTCGACGGGGTGATGGGATAGCCGGCAAAAAAACGACCGCCGGCGACCAGGAAGCCGAACGCGACGGCTTCGTTGCCGGTGATCTGCATGTGCGGAACGGCGTCGGAACTGACGATATCGTAAAGCCCGGCGTCGGCGGTAAGGCCGGCTTCGTCGGCCAGTTTGCAACCGACGTCCAGGGCCTCGAGGTTGTATTTCAACTGCTGCTTGCCGCGGCGTTCGAAGCGTTTGTTGAACGAAATACGCATCTGCTCGTCATCGAGTCCGAGCAGGCGTCCGATGACCGCGAAGGAAATACTGTTTTTGTAGATGTCGCGGCGGAAGGTACGCACGGCATGGCGGCTGAGCGGCACGCCAATCAGGCGGGTGCCGGGCGGCACGCCGGCATCGTCAGGCAGGCCGCCACCGGAGTTGTCGTAGATCACGACGCTGCGCTTGTTGAGACGATAGGCGTGTTTTTTCACCGCCAGCAGATCGAAGGCCACGAGCAGGTCGATATGGCTGCCGATACACAGCCGCTCGCCATCGTAGGCGCGCAGGGTCGCGGCGGTGATGCCGCCCTTGATCCGCGACAGCACGTCGCGCTCGGTGTAGATGCGCAGGCCGCTGGTACGCAGGACATCGGCAAGGATGTTGATGACCGTCAGCGAACCGTCACCGCCCTGACCGGAGACGATGACGTTGAGGTCGCGCAGGCGTGTTTTGGTGCTCATGCCGAGCCCTCCTTTGCCGCATCATGCGCCTTTTTCTTTTTCGGCGGCGGCGGTGGCAGCGGACGCCATTCCTTGGGCGAATTGCCGGCTTCCCAGCCGCGATAATAGTTTTTGGGATCGAGGTTACCGATCGCTTCGCGCTCCGGCAGGGTTGGCATCAGCGCCGGCAGCGGCCGGTTACGCTTGTAGATCGACAGGCGCGCAACGAGGTCCTTGCCTTTCGGTTCTTCGTCCAGTTCCTTGGTTTCGACCCAACCGTCGGCAACCAGCGCCTGCCACGCCTTGTGCCCGGCTTCGGTGCGAATGACGGTGAAGGTCCAGCCATCGATACCAATACCGCCGAGTCCGATATCGGCGTTGTCGGCGGAATAGTCCATGCAGTAGAGGCAGGCCGGACGCGCGTACTTACCGAAAGCCTTGAGCGATTTAACCTCCTCGCGGCCATCGCGGAGCTTGATTTCGACCTTGCCCTTGATGTTGATGTTGGTGATGTCGCGTTTCGGCACCGCCAGTTCTTCGGCCAGCCAGTCGATGCCTTTCTCGGTAAACGATTCGGAACAGAACAGGCCGATCACCAGGGTAATGTTTTTGCGGTACCACTCGGCGACATCGAGACGGATGCTGGAATGCTGCTGCTGGCGCACGCCGTCGACCTGGCACGGCACGCCAACCACCGCGAGCGGCGCAATGTCCTTCTGCATCGCCTCGACCAGCGCCAGGGTGTTGGGCTGGTAGGTATAGCGCGAACGCGCGCCGGCGATGACTTCTTCGGGCGTGGTCTGCAGCATCGACGAACCCATCTGCGGATTTTCCGCGACTTCGGCGCCGGCGACGGCGCCCTTGAGGGTGCCCTTCTGCATGCCATGGATCAGGAGCGCCGTACACACCCCGCCATCCTGGCCCTGCTCGGCCCAGGCCTTTTCGGTGGCGCGCGCGTAGACGCCGTAAGCGTAGGGACCGAAACCTTCGTTGAGGATCGGCTCCATGAGTCCGATCTGCTCGTCGAGGTCCTGGTCGGTCGGCCGCAGCACCGGACACACATCGACGCACAGTTCACAGAATACGCAGGCGTCGGCGCGGGTATCGACGGGTTTTTCGTTGGCGTAATCGAAAACATCGACCGGACAGATGGTCACGCACGCCGCGCAGCCGATACATTTGTCCGGGCGGATCACCTCGTCCATCAGCAGATCGACCGCTTTGAAACCGCCGCGGTTGTATTCCGAACGCCAGGCGTAGGCCCATTCGTTGGGGTCGGCGCCCTCTTCCAACAGTTTGTGGTAGCGGCTTTGTACTTCCTGGGTCAAATGGTCAAGATCCAAAACAGGCTCCTTGTATCAGCGGGTAAAACGATTGCGAGCTAGAGGGTGGCTGCCAGAGTCGGTTAAAATCACGTGTTCGCGCCCCATCGATCAGAGGTTCCATACTCGTGCCCAAAACCGCCAAACCGACGCTGCATCGCGACGCGTGGCTGAAAAAAGCCCTCGATGTGCTGTTCTCGCACGGCATCGGCAGCGTCAAAGTCGAGATCCTGGCGCGCGAACTGGCGGTCACCAAGGGCAGCTTTTACTGGCATTTCAAAAACCGCGACGAATTGCTGCACAACGTCGTCGACTGGTGGCGCGACAATCAGATCGCCTTCATCGACAGCCTCGATATCAGCCACATCCGCGACGCGCCTAACCTGATCAAGTCGGTTATTGATTACACCGATCAAACCGATGACTCCCATCACGATGTCGCCATGCGCGAGTTCGCGCGCTTCGACAGCTACGCGGCGACCGCGGTGGCGGAAATCGATCGCCGCCGCATTGATTATCTGTGTGCGCTGTTCAAAGCCGCCGATTTTGGCGAGGCCGAGGCGCTGCTGCGCGCGCAGGCGCTGTATTTTTACCAGGTCGGGGAATACACCACCTCGCTCAATCTCCCCGCGGACCTGCGTGACGACCTCGCCGAAAGGCGCTTCCACCTGCTCGTCGCCCACCCGCCGCAAGGCTGAACACAGCCTCGAGGCGCAGGTAGGGCTCGGCCGCAGGATGGATGTCCCGACCGTACGCTACCGTATGGGCGAGGCTGAAGTGTAGCGGTGCGTCCCGCCGATTGCAACGGACGCTGCTATCGGCGCTGGCGAGCGAAGTTATCCGGCGTTGAGCAGCCTGGTGGTTCTACGTGACACGAAATCGCGGAGAAATGGGCCGGTTTCCCATCGCCGCGGTACATTTTTCCTGAGTCTGACAAGCCGCCAGGGTGGTTCTGATCCGTCAGGGTCCTGAGGACTCTCGGGGTTCAATCCTCGGCACTCCACGCGCCATAGCCGCCGGCCAGCGAACTGACCTCGGTGTAGCCGAGATTTTTGAGGGCGATTGCCGACAGCGCCGAGCGCCCGCCGCTCTGACAATAAACAACGATCGGCTGCGCCTGATCGGCGAGGCTGTTATCGGTACTCACCTTCCACTCCAGGACCCCGCGCGGATACTCCAGCGCGCCGGGGATCGAACCCTTGGCGCATTCGCCGGGCTCGCGCACATCGATAAAGGTCACCCCGGCCCGGTGCAGTTCGCGCGCCTTCGCGACGTCGATTTCCGTGACCGCGGCGCGTGCCGCTTTGACTATGTCTTCTACTGCCTTGCTCATGCTGTCTCCTTTTACAAACCTGGTGCCGGGTGGTGAACTGCTACTGCGGATACCGTGGGCGGCGTTGTGCACTCGCCTGCAACCCTCGTTCGTCCTGATCATTCGACGCTCATGGACAACACTCGGCTGACCGCGGTCAGCCCACGGCCGGACTCGTCGCACCAGGTGTTGAATGCATCCTGCACGGTCTCCAGGTCGCGCTTCGAAGTCGGCGCTTTGGTGACCACGCCTTCGGCGATCAGAACGCGGCAGACATCGCTTGACAGTACAAAGCTGTCCTTGCCCATGCGCCGCAAAAAATACTGCGCCGAAGTGCCACCCATGCGCGCCGCGCGCTTTTTCATCACCGCCAGCAGGCCGATGTAATCGTGCCCCGGCCAGTCGGCAAAAAACGCCGCGGCGCTGCCGTGTTCGGTCGCCAGGTCGAGCATGAACACCGCATTGTCGCGCGCCGCGCGCATCTTGGTGTGGTGCCGGATCAAATTTTTGTCACTGATCAGGCGATCCATGGCCTCTTCCGGCAGGTACGCAACGGCATGCGGGTCAAATCCATGGAAGGCGCGTTCAAAGGCGGGCCATTTCTGTTCGACCACGCGCCACACGAAACCGGCCTGGAATACCCGCTTGGTCATCTCCGACAACCAGCGATCGTCGCCGATGCGTTTCAACGCGGCACGCGATTTCGGCCTCGGGATCAGCGCTTCAAGTTTTTTCACGCCACCCTTGCGTTCGGCCGCGCGGGCATACAGATGGGCGAAGGTGTGCACGGAGACTTGCCGCCTGGTTCAGCGGTGCAGACCGCTGTCGACGCCGATCAGCGCCACCTTGTCGTTCAGTCGTGCCATGTTGGCTCTCCGTATGATGATCCGTTGCGGGGTCTTTATATCATTGCCCGCCAGCCGCCCTTCGGGAATCACGGATAGCGGTGGCGTCGCGATCTCGACTACCTTTAGAACGTCAATTGCCTGCAGAGGACGCTCACCATGGAAACCATCAGCCATATCCTGCTCGCCACCGACGGTTCGGAACACGCGCTGCACGCTGCCCGCTTCGCCGGCATGCTGTCGCGCACCACCGGCGCCGGGATCTCGATCGTGACCGTACATAACGATGACGCGGTCATGCTCAATGCGATGGGACCGGCGATCTGGCCGGCGACCGTGCCGTATTCGTCGATGACCGCCGAAGAGGTGCGTCAGACGGTAGAAAACAATGCCGAGGAAACCCTCCTCACCGAAACCCGCAAAGCCTGCGGCGACGGTGCGAATATTCGCGCCAGTGTGCAGCTGTGGGGCCAGGTCGCCGAGCAGATCTGCGAATACGCCGACAGCAACGGCTGCGAACTCATCGTACTGGGCACGCGCGGCCAGTCGAGCTTCAGCAAGCTGCTGCTGGGCAGCACCAGTACCCAGGTAACCAGCCACGCGCATTGCCCGGTGACACTGGTGCGCTGATCGCCACCTGCTTTTTCCTACTTCCCCACAGCCTGAGGTTCCCGTTTCGATGCGTGATATCTATCGTACCTGCGCGTTTGCACTGTTCCTGCTCGCGACCCCGGTCAGCGCCGAACAGACCGGCGTCGTGATGCGCGACGTCTACGACGCCATCGCCTACCTGCTGCCGCTGAGCGTGCGCGGCGACGAGGCGCGTTCGCCGTGGGACAAGGAGCTGGTCGATGCAAAACTGGAGATCCTGCAGTCCGCCGCCGCGACCCTGGTCGAGCACGCGCAGTCTGAAGACAGCGAGTTCAAGCTGCTGGCGCGCTCGTTTGACCGCCTGGTGCGCGACACCGCCGCCTCGTTTCGCGAGCAATGGCCGGATTACGCGTATTACTCGCTGATGGAGCTCACCGATCACTGCGTGGCCTGTCATTCACGCCTGCCGTCGGACTCGCAGCAACTGTTCGGCCAGCGGCTCATCGCGCGCATGGTGCTGGACGACGTCCCGCCGGAATCCAAGGCCCTGCTGCTGGTTGCGACCCGCCAGTTCGATGCCGCCCTTGAACTGCTCGAACAGCGCCTGCTCGACGGCAAGCTCGACCCCATCGAGGCCGACTATCGCGGCATCATGGTGCGTTACCTGCGCATCGCCATCTCGGTACCGAAAAACACCGCCCGCGTGAAGACTTTCCTGGCCCGTTACCGGGCCCGCGAGGACCTGCCGTTCTATCTCGACCGGCGCCTCGCGCACTGGGAAACCATGCTCACCGAGCTTGCCGACAGCCTCGATGCGCAGCCGGACCTGGACCGCGCCAGAACCATTTTCGATCAGGCCACCGCGCGTACCCTGGCGCCCGGCAATCGTTTGCGTGCGGCCGAAGACCTGCTCGCCGCGCGCCTGTTCAGAACCTTCCTGGCGGTCAACCCCAACCTCGACGCCGCCACCCGTGCGGAGATCTATTTCAAGCTCGCGATCATTTCACTGCGCACCAGCGAACCGGATCCGGGCGTGCCGGAAATGGAAATCCTGCTGGCCGCGGCGATCGATGCCGACCCGGCCGGACCGCACGCGCTGGAAGCCTACAGCCTGCTCGAGGAATACGGCTACATTCACGAGGAACATCTCGCCCGCCAGCTCGAAACCCGCATCATGATCGACATGCAGGACCTGCGCGAGCGGGTCGAAACGGCGACACGACCGCACTAGTCTGCGCCTGCAGCGTGGACCAGGATCAGCGGGCGTGGGCCTATAGCCGCGCGCAGCGGCTGCAGAACATGGTCTGCGGCAGAACTTCGAGCCGGGCCGCTTCGATATGCGCGCCGCAGCGACCGCAGCGGCCGAATTCGCCGTCGTCGAGGCGCTCGAGCGCGGCGCCGATTTCGCGCAACTCGGTTTCGACCTGTTCACGCAGGCGCGCCACCACCTCGTCGTTTTCGCGCGCGACCGCCTGCTCCTCGAAATCCGCCGGCACACCGTCGCGGCCATGCGCTGCCAGGCGTTCGCGGCGGTCCTGCAACTCGTCGCGTTTCGACACCAGGGTGCGACGTACGGCTTCCTTATCCTTCATTTCGGCACGACTCGGATCTACGGCTCAGGCGTGCTCAGCGTGCGCCGGAAAACACCGCATTGTCCTCGCGCCACTGGCGCGCCAGGAGCCGGAAAATATTCGATTCGGTAATTACACCGCAAAGCTGCCGCTGCGTGTCGAGCACCGGCAGACCGCCAATCTTGTGTTCGAGCATCAGTTCCGCGGCGTGACCCACGGTATCGTTGGCAAACACGCACACCGGCTCGCGGGTCATGACCACACTCACCACCAGCTTGTCGAGTTGGGCGGCAACATCGGCAAGATTCATGCGTCGCGCCGGATCCGACGGCTTGGCGTTGAGGATATCGCTCTGCGTGATGATCCCGAGCAACCTGCCGTCCTCGATCACCGGCAGGCGCCGGATCTGTTTGTCGCTCATCGTCTGCCAGGCTTCGGCGAGCGACGCGTAGGGTCCGACGGTAATGACCGACGCTGTCATACAGGCGCTGACCGGCGTGTGAACGATAGGCTGGGACATGGCGACGCAGGCTGAATCGATGGCTGTGCCGGGCAGCGTAATGGCTGCCCGGCGGGGCGTCTTGATCGGCATCAAGCCGCCGCCGCCGCCATGACCCCTGGACCTGCGGCCGGCGGCGACCTCGGGCTGCTCGCCGATATCCTGATCGCGTTCAACCTGGGCCTGTTTGCCCAGGTCCATTGCATCGCCATGTGCGGCGGCGTGATCGGTGCGTTGACCCTGGCCATCCCGGCGCCGCTACGCGCGCAACGCGGCGTAGTTGGTTTCGCGCTGGCCTACAACACCGGACGTATCGTCAGCTACATGCTTGCCGGTGCATTGCTGGCCGTGCTCGGCGCCGGCGTCGTCGAACTGGTCGCGGCTGGCAACGCTCACCGCGTGCTGCGGATCGCCGCGGCACTGGTGTTGTTTGTCGCCGGGCTGACCCTGCTCGGTGTGCGCGCGCCCGGCGCGTTGCTCGAGCGTGGCGGCGCGCGCTGGTGGCGTCTCATTCAACGCCAGGGCCGCAAATTGCTGCCGGTGAACACCCTGCCTCGAGCGTGGGGCTTTGGTGCGCTGTGGGGCTTCCTGCCCTGCGCCCTGGTTTATGCGACGGTACTGTTCGCCGCCACCGGTGGTTCGGCCTCACGCGGCGCGCTGATCATGCTGGCCTTCGGATTCGGTACCAGCCCGGCGTTGATCGCCGCGGCCTGTTTCGCCCCCCACGTCAGCGCTATCCTGGGGCAGCCGTGGCTGCGCCGTCTGGCCGGCCTGGTGCTGATCGCGGCCGCCCTCGCCTATCCCTTCATCGACACCCTGATGGGCGCCGGCCATACGCATCACTGAGTCTTATCGTGCCGTGGCGCTGCGCTTTGCCGGTGGGCAGTGATCTCGGCGGCGGGACCATCGTCGTCGAGCAGAATGTCTCGACCGTGACGTTCGAGGTCATCGAACTGGGCATGATTGATGGCCCACAGGAAGGCCGCGACGATGACCAGCACCAGCACGACCGACAGCGGAATGAGCAGATAAATTACTTCCATGGGCGGTTCAGTCTAGCAGGCTGGTGAAAAACTACTGCGGAGGTCGTGCGCGGCGTTGCGGGCTCGCCTGCGGTCCTCATTTACACCAGTAAACTCCGGTCCTCGTCTCGCCCGCGCCTTGCGCCCGACCTTCCTCGCGACGTTTTTCACCAGCCTGCTAAGGCGTTGCCGCGCCCGACGCTCGAATGCGCAAGGCATTGCCGACCACGAGCAAGGAACTCAGCGACATACCCAGCGCCGCGGCCCACGGCGGCAGCACGGCGAGCGCGGCGAGCGGCACCGCGATGGCGTTATAGGCAATCGCCCAGCTCAGGTTCTGGTTGATGGTCCGGCGCAGACGCCGCGCCACGTCGATCGCAACCGGAACCCCGTTCAGTGACGGTGACAGCAGCAGGATGTCGGCCTGCTGGCGCGCCGGCGCACTGGCGTCGGCGACCGCGAACGACACATCGGCGCGTGCCATCGCCGGCGCGTCATTGATGCCGTCGCCGACCATGGCGACAGGTTCGCCGGCGTCCTGCAACGCCGCGATGGCGAGCATTTTTTTGTCCGGCCGCAGTTCCGCTTGCCAACGCGTCACCGCGCAGCGCGCGGCAACGTCGGCAACCACCCGCGCACGGTCACCGCTCATGATGGTGGTGGTTATGCCGTTGGCGTGCAGCGCGGCAACAATGCGGGGCGCTTCGGGACGCACCCGGTCACTGAATTCGTAGCGCGCGACCAGGCGCCCGTCCCGCGCCAGCCAGGTTTCCTTGCCACCGCCATCGGTCCACGTCAGGGCGTCAAACACCTGCGCTCCCAGGGCTGCGCTGAGATAACTTCGCGAGCCGAGATGGACCGCGCTACCGCGGTCGCTGCCACACGCGCCCTGGCCCGCCACGCTGTTCAACTCAGTCAAACGTAGATTGGTGTCAGTGCTGCGCAGCGCGCGGGCCAGGGGATGTTGCGAAGCCTCGGCGAGCGCCGCCGCCAGGGCACGCGCCTGCGCCGGCGCCGTGGCATCGAATGGCGTGCAAGCGCTGATCTCGAGTTCACCGAAAGTCAGGGTGCCGGTTTTATCGAACACGAACTGCCTGACCCGCGCCAGCGCCTCCAGCGCGCCGGGAGTCAGTACCGCGACGCCGGCTTCGAGCAACGTCGCATGCGCTGCCGCGACCGCCGCCGGACGGGCCAGGGCGAGTGCACATGGACACGCTGCGACCAGCACCGCGATAGTCGCCTGCAGCCACTGGGCCGGGTCGTGCCAGGCCCAGCCGAACGCGGTCAGGATCGCCAGCAGCAGGACGCCGAGCACGAACCAGCGCGCGATCACGCCACCGCTGTCCGTGGCGGGCGGTCGAGCGGCCGCGGCGCGCGCCACCATCGCCGCCAGTTGCCCGGCAAACGATTGTTCGTTGATGGCCGCGACCCGGATCGTGAGCGGTGATTCGAGATTGACGCTGCCGGCGAGCACCGCCGCCCCCGGCCCGCGCGCGTGCGGCAGCGATTCGCCGCTGACGATCGCCTCGTCGACGCTGCTGGCGCCGTCGACAATCACCCCGTCGGCCGCGATCACCTCGCCGGCCCGCACCCACAACAGGTCGTCCACGCCCAGGCGCAAGGTCGGGATCGTTTCCAGGCGTTCGCCGTCGGCATCGCTGACCAGCCGCTGCACGGCATCGGGCACCAGCGTTGCCAGTGACTCGAGGCGACCGGCCGCGCGTACCCGTGCGCGCAGTTCGAGATAACGGCTGGCGAGCAGGAAGGTGACAAACATCACCACCGAGTCGAAATACACCACCGGCACGTTGTGAACGGTATTCCAGGCACTGCCGCAGAACGCCAGGCCGATCGCCAGGCTGACCGGCACGTCCATGTTTAATGCGCGGTGTCTGAGGGCCCGCCACGCCGACACAAAAAACGGCACGGCGCTGTAAAACAGCACCGGTAAGGTCAGTACCAGGGCCGCCCAGCGCAGGAAACGTTGCTCGCCGCTGTCGGCATCGGCGTGAAAATACAGCGCCAGCGAGATCATCATGACCTGCATGCCGAATATCGCCGCCACGCCGAAGTGCCGCAGCAGTCCGCGCGCCTCGACTTCACTGGCCGCACGACGCGCATCGGCGCTGAACGGCCGCGCTTTGAAACCGAGCGCCGCGAACAGACCAAGCAGCGGCGCCAGCGCGGTTTCAGCCGGGTCCCAGGCCAGGCGCGCGCGGGCGGTGGCGAGGTTGACCTCGATCGCGCGCACCCCGGGCTGCTGGCCGAACCGACGCTCGATCAGCCACGCGCAGGCCGCGCAATTCATACCGCTGACGACGAGGTCGATTTCGTGCCGGCCGTCCGCGCGCCGCGCGTAACGTTCCAGCAACAGTGGATCGTCGTACACCGCCAGCGAGGCATCGACATCGGCGCTCGGGCGCGGCGACAGCGCGTCGCGTACGCGGTAGTAGTCCTCGAGGCCGAAGCCGACGATGGCGGCAGCGGCGGCTTCGCAGCCCGGGCAGCACATCGGCTCGCGCTGCCCGGCCAGGACAAAGCCAAAACGGGCGCCAGTGAGGACCGCCTCGCCGCAGTGGAAACAGCGGGTGCCCGCGGGCCAGGCGTGAGCGCCAGCCGGGCTCGTGAGCAGCGCGGAGTTCATCGTTGAAGTGGTTCTAATCGCCCTTGAAAACGGCACTATCAGTGATTGATTTTAAAAGTAATTGATCCAGATCATGCCGTCTATGCTGCACCTGCGTCATGGTGCCGCGCGGCGTGTTCAAGCAGCTGCAGCGCACGTCCAATAACAACAACGTTGACCTCATCTAATCCGGATACCGACATGACCTACAGCCTCCGTTCATTGCGTCTCGCCACCTCTGCACGTTCGCGCCGCCGCAGCGGCCTGGCGCTGCTGCTTGCCGGGATGCTCGCCGCGACCTGCAGCGCCACCGCCGGCGCCGCCGAAACGTCCCCCGCGGACTCCAAATGGCGCGTGCGCGGCCGTGTGATCGGCATCATTCCAGACGATAGCAGCAGCAACATCCAGCTCGAGGCCGGCGCCGCGCGGGTCCCGCTCAGCGCCGGGGTGAGCGTCGACGAAGCGGTGGTGCCGGAACTCGACGTGACCTACATGATCACGCCCCACTTCGGTATCGAAGCGATCGCCGGCATTGCCAACCACGAGGTTTATGTCGACGGCACGGACGCGACCCTGGGCGGTCTCGGGGTCAGCGACGGCACGAAGATTTTCGACGTGTGGGTACTGCCGCCGACCGTCACCCTGCAATACCATTTTCGCCCGCATGCGCGTATCCGGCCATACGCCGGGGTCGGCGTCAATTACACCGCCATGCTGTGGAACGACGCCACCGAGCGCCTGGAAACTACCCTCGGCAGCTCGGTCGACGTCGACACCTCGAGTTCCTGGGGCTGGGCCGCGCAGTTCGGTTTCGACTGGGATCTGGGTAACAACTGGTTCGCGAATTTCGACGTCAAGTACATCGATATCGACACCGAGGCTTCGCTGTTCGTGAAATCGCTCGGCGCCGGTCTGCGCGTCGATCTCGATATCAACCCGTGGGTCGTAGGCGCCGGTATCGGGTACCGTTTCTGAGGCGGTTATCGGCGGCGCTCGAAGCGACCACCAGCTTGATTTAATCTGTTCGCTCAACCGGGGCGCGCGGCGCGTACCGGCGTACAAGGGAGTGTTTGTTGATGTCCGAAACCTATAATTACAAGGTCGTCCGGCAGTTCGCCATCATGACCGTGGTGTGGGGACTGGTCGGCATGCTGGTTGGGGTCATCATCGCCGCGCAACTGGTGTGGCCGGCGCTCAATTTCGACCTGCCGTGGCTGACCTTCGGGCGCCTGCGCCCGCTGCATACCAACGCGGTGATTTTCGCGTTCGGCGGCTCGGCCCTGTTTGCCGGCTCCTACTACATCGTCCAGCACACCTGCCACGTGCGCCTGGTCAGCGACCGGCTCGCCGCGTTCACGTTCTGGGGCTGGCAACTGGTCATCGTGCTCGCTGCCATCACGCTGCCGCTCGGCATCACCTCGTCGAAGGAATACGCCGAGCTCGAATGGCCGATCGATATCCTCATCACGGTGGTTTGGGTGGCCTATGCGGTGGTGTTTTTCGGCACCATCGCGCGGCGCCGCATCAAACACATCTACGTGGCGAACTGGTTTTTTGCCGCCTACATCATCACCATCGCGGTGCTGCACATCATCAACAGCCTGGCGCTGCCGGCCAGCCTGACCAAGTCCTATTCCCTGTTCGCCGGCGTCCAGGACGCCATGGTGCAGTGGTGGTACGGCCACAACGCGGTCGGCTTTTTCCTCACCTCCGGCTTCCTCGGCCTGATGTACTACTTCGTACCCAAGCTCGCAGGCGGCCGGTTTATTCCTACCGCCTGTCGATCGTGCATTTCTGGGCGCTGGTGTTCACCTATATCTGGGCCGGCCCGCACCACCTGCACTACACCGCCCTGCCCGACTGGGCGCAGTCGCTGGGCATGGTGATGTCGCTGATCCTGCTGGCGCCGTCGTGGGGCGGCATGATCAACGGCGTCATGACCCTGTCCGGCGCCTGGCACAAGCTGCGCAGCGATCCGGTGCTGCGTTTCATCATCGTTTCGATTTCGTTCTACGGCATGTCGACGTTCGAAGGGCCGATGATGTCGATCAAGACCGTCAACGCGCTGTCGCATTACACCGACTGGACCATTGGCCACGTCCATTCCGGAGCGCTCGGCTGGGTCGGCTTCATCACGCTCGGCTGCATCTACTACATGCTGCCGCGGCTGTACGGACGCGAGATCTACAGTCTGAAGCTGATCGAAGTCCATTTCTGGGTCTCGACCATCGGTATCGTGCTGTACATCACCGCCATGTGGGTGGCCGGTGTCATGCAGGGCCTGATGTGGCGCGCGGTCAACGATGACGGCACCTTGACCTACAGTTTCATCGAGTCGGTCGAAGCCATGCACCCGTTCTACTTCATACGCCTGCTCGGCGGGGTGCTGTACTTCGTCGGCACCGTGATCATGGCCTACAACCTGTGGCGCACCTGCTGGGGACGCGAACCCGTCACGGCTGAAATCCCGATGCCGGCACTGGCGCACTGAGGCAGGGGCGAACGATGAAACACGAAAGTATCGAAATCAACATCGGTTTCATGATGGTGCTGATCATCCTCACCATCAGCATCGGCGGCCTGGTACAGATCGTGCCGCTGTTTTTTCAGCACACCACCACCGAGCCAGTAACCGGTCTGAAGCCGTACACCGCGTTGCAAATTGCCGGCCGCGACGTTTACGTACGTGAAGGCTGCTACCTGTGCCACTCGCAGATGATCCGCCCGTTTCGTGCCGAAACCGAGCGCTACGGGCACTACTCGCTGGCCGGCGAATTTGTCTACGACCGGCCCTTTCAGTGGGGTTCGAAACGCACCGGGCCGGACCTGCACCGGGTCGGCGGGCGCTACAGCGACGAATGGCACCGCGTGCACCTGATCAACCCGCGTGATGTGGTGCCGGAATCGATCATGCCGGGCTACCCCTGGCTGGAAACCGCGATGCTCGACGGCGCGCAGATCGCGCGCCACATGCAGGTTCTGCACACGCTCGGCGCGCCGTATTCCGAAGCCGAGCTGGCCGGCGCGGCCGAAGCGGTTTCCGGCAAGACCGAAATGGACGCCATGATCAGCTACCTGCAGGGTCTCGGCACTGCGGTCAAGACCCGGAGGTAGACCATGAGCGTTTTGTTTTCCCTGTGGACCGTGGTTGTCGGCGTACTGTTCGCCGCCATTGTGTGGTGGGCGCTGGGCCGCTCGCGACGCGCCGAGTTCGACAGCGCCGCACGGATCCCGCTCGAAGACGACGACATCACCACACCCCGCGGAGGTGAATGACCATGGCTGATTTCACCTCGCTGTTCTGGAGCGGCTATATCGGCAGCGTCACCCTGATCAGCATCGTCGCGCTGCTGTGGTTCGTGTGGGCGCAGTCGCGTACGCGCAAACCGAAAGACAAAAACAACCCCGAGACCATGGGCCATGTATGGGACGGCGATCTCGAGGAATACAACAATCCGATGCCGGCGTGGTGGCTGAACCTGTTCTACATCACCCTGTTCTGGGGCGTGGGCTACCTCATCGCCTATCCCGGCCTGGGCGCGTTCGAAGGCGTGCTGAACTGGTCACAGGAGCGCGAATACAGCGAAGAGATGGCGGCCGCCGAAGCCGAGTACGGCGCGCGCTTCGCGCGTTACCAGGATACCGCGATCGAAACCCTGGCCGGTGACCCGGCCGCGCTCGAAATCGGCAAACACCTGTTTGCCAGCTATTGCACGCAGTGCCACGGTTCCGACGCCGGCGGCGCGCGCGGCTTCCCCGACCTCACCGACGCCGACTGGCAGTGGGGCGCGACGCCGGCGGCTATCGAACAGAGCATCCTCAACGGTCGCACCGGCGCGATGCCCGGCTGGCAGGCCGTGATCGGCGCAGACGGCGTCGAGCAGGTCGCCGACTATGTCGAACACCTCGCCGGCCGCGACATCGAGCCGGCGCGTGTGGCGGCCGGTAAAACGGTCTACGACAAAACCTGCGTAGCCTGCCACGGCGCCGACGGCGCCGGCATGACCGCGCTCGGCGCGCCGCGTCTGAACGACGATATCTGGCTCTATGGCGGAACCCGCAAACGCATCGTCGAGAGCATCGCCAACGGCCGCAATGGCCAGATGCCGGCCCACCAGGAATTCCTCGGCGCGGCGAAATCGCACCTGCTGGCGGCCTACGTGTACAGCTTCACCCAGGGCAACGCGCCGACCCGCTGATGCTGCGCCCCGGCCTCGACATGACGGACGGCACTCGGGCGTGAAGCTGATGGACAAAACCCGCTGGATCCCGGCGCCGGCACGTTACGGCGCGGTGCTGTGGCTGTCGTTCCTGCTTGCCGGGGTTGCCACGGGGGTGTTTTTTTCGGTGCTCGATCCGGATGAACTCGCGCCCTGCCTGCCGTTTCCACCGCTCAGCCGCACGGCTGCCTACAGCGTCGGCTTCCTGTTGTTCTGGCTGTTCGCGGCCGGCGCCGGCGTGCTGGCGGTGCTGTTCACCTACCCAGCGCCGCCGGACGAGCGTGACTGAGGTGGACAAGCTCGCTACCGCGGCCGCCGCCTCGAACAACGATGCCGTCGAGCAGAGCCTGTTCGAAAAGCGCGCCAAGATTTACCCGCGCCAGGTGCACGGCCGCTTCGCGGTGTTGCGGGTCGTGGCGGTGGCGGTCCTGCTCGGCCTGTTCTATGGCCTGCCGTGGCTGCCGTGGGACGGCCATCAGTCGGTATTGTTCGATCTGCCGGCGCGCAAGTTCTATGTCTTCGGCCTGACCTTCTGGCCACAGGATTTTCTGCTCCTGGCCCTGCTGCTGTTGATGGCGGCGCTGTCGCTGTTCTTTTTTACCACCCTGGCCGGCCGGCTGTGGTGCGGTTACGCCTGCCCGCAGACGGTTTGGACGGAAGTGTTCCTGTGGCTAGAGCGGCACATCGAAGGCAGCCGCCCGCAGCGGATGAAGCTCGACCAGGCGCCGTGGAGCCTGCGCAAGCTGCGTATCAAGGCCACCAAGCAGGTCGCCTGGATCAGCCTGTCGCTGTTTACCGGTTTTACCTTCGTGGCGTTTTTTACCCCGGCCACGACCCTGCTCGACAAAACCCTGGCCCTGACACTCGGCCCGTGGGAAACGTTCTGGATGCTGTTCTACGGCTTCGCCACCTATGGCAACGCCGGTTACATGCGTGAGCAGGTGTGCAAATACATGTGCCCCTACGCGCGCTTTCAAAGCGCCATGTTCGACGATGACACCCTCATCGTCAGCTACGACGCAGCGCGCGGCGATCCGCGCGGTTCACGACGCGCAGGCATCGATCACCGCGCCGCCGGCCTCGGCGACTGCATCAACTGTACGATGTGCGTGCAGGTCTGCCCGACCGGCATCGATATCCGCGACGGCCTGCAGTACGAATGTATCGGTTGTTCAGCGTGTATCGACGTGTGCAACGACGTCATGGACAAGATGAACTACCCGCGCGGGCTGATCCGCTACACCACCCAGCATGCGCTGGAAGGGAAAAAAACCCGCATCCTCCGGCCCCGCACCGTCATCTACGGCACCCTGCTGGCAGCCGTCGGTGGCTTGTTCCTTTACCTGGTATTTGCGCGCGCGCCACTCGGTCTCGATATCCTGCGCGATCGCAACCAGCTTTACCGCGAACGCGGCGGGCTGATCGAAAACGTCTATACCCTGAAAATCATCAACCGCGCCAACCATGCCCGCGATTTTACCGTCACCGCCAGCGGCATCGCCGGCCTCAGCGTCGACAGCCCTGAGCAGATCACCGTGGCCGGCGCCGCGGTCGGCGAACTTGCGGTGGTGCTGCGGGCAAAGGAAAGTGCGCTTGCGGGTCGCGCCAGCGAGGTCACGTTTACCTTGCGCGCACGCGACGACAGTGCCGTCAGCGTGACAGAATCGGCGCGTTTCCTGGGGCCAATGCCATGAACCGAACCGAACCGCCAGCGGCGC
Organism: uncultured Gammaproteobacteria bacterium; assembly: GCA_942490995.1. GTDB lineage: Bacteria > Pseudomonadota > Gammaproteobacteria > UBA981. The sequence goes on along the minus strand of CALOBG010000030.1, from coordinate 48,714 downwards.
CGTGGTACCGCGAGTCGTGGGCCTGGCTGGTATTCGGCCTGCCGGCGACGACCGTCGTGGCCTGCGCGATCACGATCTGGATCGCGGTCACCACCAGCGACGGACTGGTGGTCGACGACTATTACAAGCAGGGCCTGGAAATCAACCGGGTGCTGGACCGTGACGCGCGCGCGGCGGCGCTCGGTCTCACCTTGAGCGGTTTGCGCATCGGGCGCGAGGATTTTTCTTTCACTTTGAGCGCCAACGATGCCGACAGCGCGCTGCCGGCGACAATCACCGTCGGCCTGGCCCATGCCACGCGTGATGCCGGCGATCAGTCAGTGACCGCCGAACACCTCGGCGCAGGTCGCTATCGGGGTCGCCTCGAGACCCTGACTCCAGGCCCCTGGTATGTCGATGTCGCTACCGCGCAATGGCGGCTCATGCAGCGTGTAGTGGTGGCGGCGGACGGGCTTCAACCCGCCGAACGGCGCTCGCGGCAGTAATTACGGTGCGGTCGCCTGCGGCCCTGCCGCCTGCGCCACCGCACGTACGATACGCGCGTCGTAAGGCTCGGGTAAAAAATCGCGCACGCCGGCACGCAGCGCACGCACCGCCGCGCCGATCTCGCCGCGCCCGGCGGTCATAACAGTCGGTACCTGCACGCCGGCTTTTGCGCAGGCTTCCATGAGCGCCGCGCCGCTGAGATCCTCGAGCATGTAGTCGGTGACCATCACCGCGTAATGGGTCCCGACCGCGATGTGCTGAAGCGCAGCGGCCGCCGACTCGCACACCACGACGGCGTAGCCGGCCTCGGTGAGCAAGGCGTGCAGACGACCGCGCGCGTCAGGATCCGAGTTCACCACCAGCACCGGCGCGACGCTCATCAGTTTCCGGCTCGCGACGGCGCTGCCGCCCGCCAACTCAACCAGAGGTCGCACGGGGACGTGCCACGGCGCCATCGGCGGCGATATTCAGCAGGGCATCGAGCGACAGGATTTTGACGTGTCGACGGTCGACTTCGATGACCCCGGCGGCCTGCAGTTCACCGAACTGGCGGGACACGGTTTCAACCGCAAGCGACAGGTAGTTGGCGATATCCTGGCGCGGCATGCTCAGGTTGAACTCGCTGCGCGAACAGCCGCGAGCGCCGAATCGCGCCGAAAGATCCAGCAGAAAGCTCGCGAACCGTGCGGCTGCGGACTTCTGCCCGAGCAGCAGCGCGTGATTGTGTTCGGCATCGATCTGGTGTGCCGCCGAGCGCATCACGTCGGCCCACAAGCGGGTCGAACGCGGACTTTCGCCCTCGTCCTCGAGCTTGAAAGGAATACGACACAACGCGGCCGTTTCCAGGGTCATCACCGAGGTGCGATAGGCGCCGTCGGCAACGCCGTCGAAACCAAGCAGGTCGCCGGGATAATGAAAGCCGACGATCTGCTCGAGGCCGTCGCTGGAATCGAAATAGCTTTTTGCCGATCCGCTGCGCAGCACGTACAGGTATTCGAGGTGGTCGCCCTGGCGAAAGATATGCTGGTTGCGCTTCAGTGGCGTCTGGCAGCGCAGCGCCTGGCTTGGTTCGGTCGTCCCGCTGTAGCCGTGCGCGATGCAGATCCGCGCCGAGGGGCACAGTTCGCAATCGCCGGAGGACTTCGGGAAATCGATGATATTGGCGGGCATGTCGTTTCTCCTTGAGCAGGCAGGCTCGATGGAGAAATTGTCGCCAGCCGCGCCGCCGGGGAACATTCGCGCATTCGCGTAAGCGACTTTCGGAAACTACCTACTCAGGTCGAACAGACCCGCCGCAATCAGGCTTCCTGGGCGTCGATGCGGGTCACCATCGAAACCAGTTCGGCAAGCGATCCGGCGCCGGTTTTGGCCATCACCTTGGCGCGGTGGATCTCGACCGTACGCTCACTCAGGCCGAGCTCGATGGCGACAACCTTGTTGGCCTGGCCGGCAACGATACGCCGCATGACCTCGGTTTCGCGCGGCGTCAGCAGCGCGATGCGCGCGGCCATGGCGCTCAGCTCATCGCGATTTTCGCGCCCTACCCGGTCCAGCTCGAGGGCCTGGTTGATGCGCTCGAGCAGCTGCTGGTCGTTGAACGGCTTTTCAATGAAATCGAGCGCACCGTGCTGCATCGCCCGCACCGCCATGGCGATATCGCCGTGGCCGGTGATAAAAATGACCGGCAGAAAAAAACCACGCGTGTGCAGCTCGGTCTGCAGTTCGAGACCGCTCATGCCGGGCATGCGGATATCCAGCACCAGGCAACCGGGTCGATCGGCATCACAGCGCTCGAGAAAGTCCTGGGCCGATGAAAACGTCTCCACCGGCAGCGCCATGGAGCCGATCAGCAGTGACAGGGAGCGGCGCACGGCAGCGTCGTCATCAACGACAAAGACGGTAGCTTGCGGCTGATTCATCGAGCGGTCTCCGCCGGCGGCAGGGCGATGACGAAACACGCGCCGCGGTCCGGGTTGTCGCAGTAACTGAGGGTGCCGTCGTGGGCGGCAACGATGGATTTCGAGATCGATAGCCCCATGCCCATGCCGTCCGGCTTGGTGGTCTGAAACGGTTCGAACAGATTGGCGCGCATCGCTGGCTCAACCCCCGGCCCGCAGTCGCTGCACTGCAGCACGACGTGGCCCGCTTCGAAGCCGGTTTTGAGCCGCACGTAACGCGATACGGCCGGCACGCCGGCCATGGCGTCGATGGCGTTGCGCAGCAGGTTGAGCAGGACCTGCTGGATCTGGATCGGATCGGCCAGGATGGCTGGTAATTCACGCGCCAGTTCGGTCTCGACGCGGACCTCATTGGAACGCAGATCGAATTCGTCGAGTTCCAGCACCGAAGCGACGATGGCGTTGATATCGCATACCACGCGCTCGGATTCACGGTTCGCGACAAATCCCCGGATCCGCCGCACGACGTCGCCGGCGCGATGGGCCTGGCCGACAATCGACTCAAGCGTGTCGCGAACCACCGCGGCGTCGGTTTCGGGCGCGTCGAGCAGCCGCCTGCACGCCTGCGCGTAGGCGGAAATCGCACCCAGCGGCTGATTGATTTCGTGGGCCATCGCGGACGCCATTTCACCCATGGTGGTGAGCCGCCCGACGTGCGCCAGACGCGCCTGCGCGGCGCGTGACTCGCGTTCCGAGCGCAACTGCTCGGTGCGATCGAGCACCTGGCCGATGATCACCTCGCGATCGCTTTCGGCCAGCACGGCAAAAAGTTCCACATCGATGGTGGCACCGTCGCGCGCCCGCCAGCGCAGCGCGCAGCGGCAGTCAGCCTTGTCGCCGACACGCAGCGCCGCGAGTGACGCGCTGAGACGCTCGCGCTCTTCCTCGATGGTCAGTTCGCGACAGCTCAGGCGCTCGAATTCGTGTTCGGCGTACCCCAGCAGCGCGCGCAGGGCCGGGTTCGTGCGCATGAAGCGCCCGTCCGGCGTGGCGGCGAAAATACCGATCGGCGCGTTGTCGAGCAGTACCCGCAGCTCCTGTTCGCGCCCCTGCAGCGCGGTTTCCAGCGCCCGGCGTGCGGTAATGTCGCGCACCGTGCCGACAAAGTGCGGCGGGTCGAGCGCGGCAACCTCGCCGACCGCAAGTTCCATCGGAAAAATTTCACCGTTGCGCCGTCGACCTTCGACCTCGCGGCCGATGCCGATGATCTGTGGCGCGCCGCCGGCGAGGAAATTGGCAATGTAACTGTCGTGCCGGCTGGCGTCAGGCTCGGGCATGAGCATATTCACATTACGGCCGAGGACCTCGTCGGCGTGGTACCCGAACATGGCCTGCGCGGCCGGATTGAACGCTTCGATGATGCCACGCGCATCGATGATCACAATGCCGTCGACGGCCGCCTCGATCACACCCTGATAACGCGCTTCGAGTTCGGTGAGCCGGTCGGGCGATGTGTCGCTCATCGACAAACTTGCGCTCCGCGCTGCCTCGCCCCGCGCCACCCCCACGTATCACCGTGGGCGCCCGGCTGCGAACGACGCGCGCCGCGCGGTTGCGGGCTGGTTGCAGATTCTCGTAATAACATTAATTATTATTCTTTATTTTATGATTTTATTAAGTTTTTATTGGTCTTATATTGCAAAAAACGGAAAATCGATAAGAAATTAAAGCATATTTATCAATAACCTGAAGAATAGCTCTAGATCACTGGTGAATTTCGATATAAATATTAATAAATTAATATAGTTACTTTAAATACTTAATCTTAATTCTTCTATTTGCGTATGACCCCGTCAGCCGTGTACACGCTCGAGTAACCGCTGTCAGGCGCTCGAACCGGGTGCCGGCTCGCGCTGTTCCGCCTGCATCAGGCACTCCAGATCGTCCCGCGCAATCGTATTCAGCGACAGGTAGCGCTGCTGATCCTCGCGCACGGCGTGCAGCGCGGTCAGGGTCTGCTCGTCGTGGGTTTTGAACAAGGCCCCGGCGCGGCTCGCGCGCGCAACATCGAAGCCGAGTGCGACCAGCGCGCGCTCGGCGGAATCGACCGCCGCGCTGAAGGTTTCCCGATCATAAGTGAACACGCCCCGATCGAGCATCTCAAAGGCCTCGCTGCGGTTGCGGACCCGGACCACCAGTGGCAGTCCGGGATAGTGTTCGCGCGCGAGATCGACCACGCGGCGGGTCGCGAGCGCATCGTCGAGGGCCACCACCAGCAGCCGGGCGGATTTTGCCCCGGCCGCGGCAAGCAGGTCGAGACGCGTGGCGTCACCATAATGGACCACCGAGCCAAAGCGCCCGGCCAGCTCGATCTGATCAGGATCGCGATCGATGAGGGTGGTTCGATAACCGTTGGCGTTCAGCATTCGCCCGACAATCTGCCCATAGCGACCGTAACCGGCAATGATCACCGGCCGGCTGGCGTCCGGCGGCGCGGTTGCGGGCGGTGCAGCGGCGCCGAGGCGCTTCGCCACCATCCGCTCCGTGAGCGCCAGTACCAGTGGTGTCGCGACCATCGAAACCACGATCACCGCATTCAGAATATCGACCTGTCCGCCGTGCATGACGCCACCTTCGGCGGCCGCGCGGAACACCACGAAACCGAACTCACCGCCCTGACACAGCAACGCCGCAAGCTGCCACGGCTGGTGTCCCCGCAATCGCATCGACCATGCCAGACCCGCCAGGACCACGAATTTGATCACCAGCATGGCCAGCGCCAGCAGGGCGATGAGCAGCGGCTGTTCAAGACACAGGCCGACGTCCATCGACATGCCCACGGCCATAAAAAACAGGCCCATCAGCAGCCCTTTGAAGGGTTCGATATCGATTTCGAGCTGGTGACGGTATTCGGAATCGGCGAGTAATACGCCGCCGATGAAAGCCCCCAGGGCCATCGACATCCCGATCTGCTCGACGACAAGCGCCATCGAGCACACGATGGCCAACGACAGGGCCGTGAACAGCTCCCGCGAGCCGGTCGCGGCAACGAGCCGAAACAGCGGTCGCGCAAGTCGCGGACCCAGTACCAGGGTCGCGGCGATCACCGCTCCGGCCTGCCCAATCGACCACCACAAGGCCGGGCCGGCCGGGCTGGCGTCAGCCGCACCCAGTAACGGGATCACCGCCAGCAGCGGGATCACGGCGATATCCTGAAACAGCAGGATCGCGAGCGCTGCTTTGCCGGTGACGCTGTCCGTCCAGCCGCGCTCCTCGATGATCTGTAGCGCAAAGGCGGTTGAGGACAGGGCCAACACCAGCCCCGCCACCACGGCACTGCGCGGCGCGTAATCCCATAACCACAAGCCCAGGCCGAGCAGACCGGCGGTAACCATGAGCTGCGTGGCGCCGGCGCCCAGGATCGAGCGCCGCAGCTCCCACAGCCGCCGTGGCTTCAGTTCGAGCCCGATCAGGAACAGCAGCAGCACCACGCCGAACTCGGCGAAATGCAGGATCACCGCCGCATCCAGGATCAGGCCCAGCCCCCACGGCCCGATCAGCAACCCGGCCAGCAGGTAACCCAGCACCGAGCCCAGCCCGAGTCGCTTCGCCGCCAGCACCACCGCAATAGCACTGACCAGGAAAATCAGCACCGGCCCCAGGATCTCACTCATTGGTTACGCTCTCCGAAAACGGGGACATTCCTCGTTTTCCCGCTCCGAAAAACAGGGACATTCCTTGTTTTCCCGCGAAAACGGGAAAACGGGGACATTCCTCGTTTTCCCGCTCCGAAAACGGGGACATTCCTTGTTTTCCCGCGAAAACGGGACATTCCTCGTTTTGCCGAGTCAATCAGTGTGTACGCCTACTCATAGTGCGTCCACAAACGCAGCACCTTGACGACGCGCTGCGGTTCCAGAATTTGATACACAAGACGGTGCTGAATGTTGATACGCCGCGAGCAGGCGCCCTTCAAATCGCCGACGAGCTTTTCGAAAGGCGGTGGATTTCGGAAGGGATCTTCCGCAAGCAATTGCAAGAGCGCCTCGGCCTTTGGTTTCAGCCCGGCAGCAGCCAGTTTCTTCGCGTCTTTTTGTGCCTGTTTCGTGTAAACGATCCGCCAGGTCACCAACCTGGTTCCTCGTCACACGCTTCTACAGGTGTATCCATGCCTTCGCGGATTGACTCGCGCATGCCGGGGATCGACAGCAGAAACAGCGTTTCCTGGATCGCGTTCCAGTCCGCTTCGGACAGCAGCACGGCATTGCCCCGCTTACCCGTGATCAGCAGCGGATCATGCGACGCCGCTACTTCGTCAAGCAGGCGATAGAGATTGGCTCGCGCCTCACTGGCGGTAACCGCGGTCATAGTACCTATCCATCGTTCAACTGATCGATGAAGCGTACGTTTTTTCGTACGCATGTCAAGTATGCCGTCCTATGCGGAAATGGATTGATCCAGCCCCAAAATCAAGCAAAAGTTGGAACGCCGATTAACCAGGAATGTCCCCGTTTCGGGCGGGATCGGCAGGCTGTGGATAACCTGGCGTGCTCAGAAATAGCGCAGCAGTTCGACCTGGATGTAGTCGTCGCGGCTGAAGGCCTCCAACTGATCACCGCTCGCGACGTCGAGCAGCAGGCGTAGTTCGAGTTCCACCTTCCAGAAATCGCCGATCCGGCGGCTCGCTTCGACGTTGAGAAAATAGCCGTTGCCGTTGACATCGGCGACGACGCCACCGAGAAGCTGGCTGTCGGCGGCGTCGTTGACAGCGATACGCGAGCCGACAAAAACGTCGTCGTCGAACGGCATGAACGCGCGCCGACCACGTTCGTCGAAGTGATACTCGCCGAGCGCGCCGACATCGACCGCGGTGCCAAAGACGCCGACGAAGGTGTATTCGAAACCGCCTACGGCAGCGGCAAAGGTGTCACCCTGGCCCTGACGCCTGAGGGCTTCGAATTTCAACAGCCAGTTCCCCAGCGTGGCCTGCACGTCGGCGCCGGTCTGGTGGATCAGCTCGTACACCGGGCGCAGCACAGGCTCTCCGGAGGCGCGCAGATGGGGCTCGAAACGCGGTTCGCGGCTGGTGCCCCAGAAATGGTAGAGCCCGACGTCGAAAGCGCCGAAATAGTTCGAGTAGCGGGCCGCGTAGTCGACGTGTTTGTGCTCGGCGGCGGATTCGTAGCGCGCCGCGCCGGTATCGATTACCAGCGGCGCCTGAAAGCGCCCTTCCCGCCCATGAAAGGTCCGTGAGCGAAAGCCGGGCAAAACAAACAGGTCGACGGTGCCCCAGTCCCGGATCAGGGCGAGGTTGATCATCGGCTGACCGAGCTTGTCCTCGAGATCGAAGTTTTCGACCGCGTCGGACTGGTTAATGATATCGATCAGGTGGTTGGACTCGGCCACGCCCCAGAACACCTTGCGCACACCGGCCCGCAGTTCCCAGGTGTTGGCGGCAAAAATGTAGCTCAGCTCACGCAGGTCGAAGTGAGTACGCCGCGAGTCGTTTTCGTCGTAGCGCGCGAACGGGATGAACAGCAGACTCTGCACGCCGTCGTCGGATTTGAGGTAAAGCTCGGGCTGTACGGAGACCGAAATGGTGCCGTCCGGCTGCCCGGACACGCGCGGGTTCTGCCAGAAATAACGCCCTTCAAGGCCGACGTTGCCGCTGAAATCGACCTCGACGGCGCCGCTCGGGCCGGCCCAGAGCAGTGCGGAAAGCACACAGACAATTCGTTTTTTCACGGTAACCACGGCCATAGAAGGTCACCGTAAAATCTAGCATAAATATTCTAGATTAGTAAGTTACCGATACTCTCTCATGCTATTTCTATAATTAACTTTCATAGGTAACTGATCAAACTAGCCATTTTTCTCTGCAAGTTGCGTCAGGATTGCCTGGGCTTCGGCGCGGCCCTTGAATTCAACCTCGTTTTCCAGCGCACGACCGAGATGCTCGCGCGCGCCGACCGCGTTGCCGCTGGCGTGGTAGGCCATGCCGAGGTGGTAATGCATGAGGCTGGCATCGGGCGCCCGCTCGACCGCCTTTTCGAGGAACAGCAGGGCCTGCTCGTAAGCGCCGAGCTTGTATTCGATCCAGCCGATGGTATCGAGGTAAGCCGGCTGGTCGGTATTGCGCAGCGGCTCGGCGAGTTTGCGCGCGCGCTCCCAACTGGCCTTGTCCTCGCGGTATTCAATCAGCAGCATGGCGAGGTTATTGGCCGCCAGCTGAGAGTCCGGCTGCGCCGCCAGGGCCGCCTCGTATTCGGCGATCGCGGCCTCGAGATCGCCGGTCTGCTCGAGGTAGCTGGCCAGCCCGGTGACCAGCAGCGGCGAGCCACCGGTGGCTTCAATGCCCTGCTTCATGAGTTTCACTGCTTCGTCGCGGCGTTCGGTAGCAACGTAAACGCTGGCGAGATTGCGGTACGGGATCGGCCATTGCGGGCTCTGCTCGATGGCAACCTCAAACTCTTTTTCCGCCGCGGCGGTGTTTTTGTCCGCCAGCCACATTTCGCCGAGCAGGTTGTGGGCGACGTAGTGATTCGGCTGCGCCGCGATCACTTCGGCGAGCTTGGCCCGGCCCTGCTCCGGCTGCTTCAGGGCCAGGTAGCTTTTGACCAGCTGCGCCAGCGGCTGCACGGCCTGCGGGGTGCGGTCGAGCGCGGACTGGAATTCGCCGATGCTGGCCTCGAAATCGCCCTGCGCCTGGCGCACGAGGCCGGCGAAATGGTAGCCCTTGACCGAATTCGGATCGGCGCGCTTGATCTGCTCGGCAACTTCCAGCGCTTCGTCCATCTGTTTGCGGTAGACCAGGATCTTGAATTTCCCCTCGAGCGCCAGCGCGGCATTGGGGTTGGCGTCGATAACGCCGTTCAGGGTCGCCAGGGCCTCGTCGAGTTCCTCTCGCGAGGCGTAATAATTGGCCAGGTCCAGGGCCAGCTCGGCGGACTGGGGATTAGCCTCCAGGCCCTGCTTGAGTACGTCGCGGGCCAGCTCCGGTTCCTTGTTGGTCAGGTGCGCACGTGATAACAGGCGCACCGCCGGGACCCGGGTCGGTTCGTCGCGGAGCACGGTGCGCAGATCGGCGATTGCGCCATTGGCGTCGCCTTCGTTCAGCAGCAGCGTGCCGCGCAGGGTCAACGCCTCGGTATTGCGCGGGCTTTCGGCCAGCACTTCATCCACCAGCACGCGTGCGCCGGCAAGGTCCTGCTGACGGGTTTTGACCACCGCCAGGCGCTCCTTGGCCTGCAGCAGCTCCGGGCCTTCGTCGATCGATCCGATCAACCCCTGGTACAGTTCGGCCGCGTCATCGAGCCGGTTGGCCGCTTCGAACACCTTACCGAGCGCGAACTGGTAGCGGCGCTCGTCCGGTTCCGCCGCCGCCATCCGCCCGAGTTCCTCGATGGCGCGATCGATGCCCGCAGTGCCGGACAGAAATTCGACATAGGCGAGCTTGGCGGTATGGTCTTCCGGAAAATCGGCGATGGCCTGTTTGAGCACCGTGTCGGCCTCGTCATTACGCTTCAGGCCGATTAAAAAGCGCGCGTAAGCCTTGCGATACGCAAGCTGCTCCGGTTCCAGCGCAACCACGTCGGCAAATGCTTCGCTGGCCTTGTCGAGCTGTCCCGAGCGGGCGTAAACCCGGGCCAGGTTGATACGCAGCGCAACCTGGTCGGGATTGGCGTCGATCGATTGCTGCAGCATGGCGATGGCCGCGTCGACTTTGCCCTCAACCAGCAGCAGCGAAGACATCAGTGACGACGCCTCCGGGCTGGTGGCATCGATGTCCAGGACCTTTTGCGCCAGCTTGCGCGCGCCGTCCTGATCGCCGGCCTTGGCTTTGACCCCGGCCAGCAGCATCAAGGCCTCGGTATCGTCGGGGCTGGTGGCGAGGATCTTGTCGGCGTGTTCGCGGGCTTTTTCGTCGCTGTTCGACAGCAGGTACAGCCGCCCCATGTTCAGCAGCGCGCCGTGGTGGGCCGCATCCTCGCCCAGGATCGCCAGGTAATGGCTCGCGGCGCCCTGCCAGTTTTCAAGCTTTTCCAGGGTCTCGGCGAGCGCGAATCGGGCGTCGAGATCCTTGGGGTCGATTTGCAGCACGTTCTGATATTCCAGGCGCGCCTTTTCGAAGTTGCCGACGCTGTAGAACTCGTCGCCCTTCTTGCGGTAAGCGGTTTTACGATCCTCGGCGCCACCGCAGGCCACCAGCACCACCAGGCTGAGCAATAACAGGAAACGGAGGGTTCGGATCATGGAAAAACCTACTGAAAGACTTTTTGTGCAGGGCACCATTCTACACCTGCAAACGGGCGAATGGCGGGTAATCATCGACAATCAGGCGCCGATGGCGATGTTGCCGTACAACAGCCGGGCGGCGAACAGCGACAGGATCGCGCACGCCGCGAGGCGCACCGGCCACAGCCGTTTCTGGGCTTCGGCGAGGACCAGTTCGACGGCGTAGAACAGGACCAGGGTCTTGACCGCAACCTCGCCCACATAGTCCTGCGGAAACATGGTGCGGGTCAGGGTCGGCACCAGCAGCGCTATGAGGATGATCAAAAAATCGGTCGGCGTGACATCGAACGAGCGCCGGGGTGCGAACCGGTAGGCGATCATGACGCTGACTCCCAGTACCACGAAATAAGCGTTCTCAATCGACAGCAATGGCAGCGGCGCGCCGCGCTCGGCGCACCAATAAAACACGATGGTGGTGATCGCGACATAGAGGATCAGGCGTTCGAGCAAGGCAAACTCGGCGCGCCGTGCGCGCCAGCCATACACCAGCAGCGCTCCCGCCCACAGCGCGATACCGGTGAACTTGCCGTCCGCGGGAATGGCGCCCAGCACCGTCACCGCGTAGCCGGCAAACAGCGCCATCGAAACAGCCGCAAACAGGGTCGGCGCGCGGCGCAGGACCGCATGGCGCTTGAGCCCGCGGGCGAATTGCGTCACCGCGCGCGGCGCGGCATCGGGATGTTCAGCTCGCAACGACCAGCCACGTTGTCCGGCTAAGGCGAACAATATGGCGAGTACCGTCAGCATGCCCGCAAACACGCTCATATTGAGCAGGTCGGACTGGTAGCGGAACAGGAACGCCATCGACACCAGGCTCGCCTGCAGGGTGTAGATCACGATCACCGATTCGTAGTGGTCGAGTCCGAGCTTGAGCAGCTTGTGATGGATGTGGTTGCGGTCGGGTTTGAACGGCGAGCGTCGTTCGAGCAGGCGCTGGCCCATGACCAGGAACGTATCGATCAACGGCAGGCCGAGGAGCAGCAACGGCATCGAGGGACTCAGGACCGGATTCGATTGCTGGGTCAGAATGATCACCAGCACGCCGGCGGAGAAGCCCAGGAACTGGCTGCCGGCATCGCCCATGAACACCTGCGCCGGATAAGTGTTGTAGCGCAGGAAGCCGATGATCGCGCCCATCACCGCCATCGACAGGATCAGCAGTTCGCTGTCGTGGGCCAGAAACGCCAACAGACTGAGCGCGCCGATACTGAGCAAGGTAGTGCCGCCGGCGAGCCCGTCGAGACCGTCGGACAGGTTGATGGCATTGGTGACCCCGAGCAGGGCAAAGATGGTCAGCGCGATCGACGCCGATTCCGGGATCGGTTCGAAACCACAGAACGGCGCGAAACGGATCACGATGCCGCCGTAAAACACCGCGATCAGCACCGCGCCGAGCTGGCCGAGGAACTTGAGGCGGTAATCGAGCGGCTTGCGGTCGTCCCACAACCCGAACGCGAGAATAATCGCCACGCCCCACAGAAAGCCCATCACGCGCGGACCGGTATCCACCCACAGCAGGATCGGCGTAACCGCGCCGGCGACCATCGCCAGGCCGCCGATACGCGGGATCGGCACGTTGTGCACCTTGCGCGCCGAGGGCAGATCGATAAACGCGTAACGCTGCGCCGAGCGCATGAGGGGCGGGATCAGCAGCATGCTGATGAACATCGCCACGATGAATGCGAAAAACGCGAGCATCAGTCAGGGAGCCTCTGGATGCGCCTAGTTCGGGACATACGCTGGCAGCAGCGGCACGACCGCGGCGGCGAACGCGCTCAACGCCGCGTCGGCCTCGTCCACGTCCTGGCCCTTGGGCAGCGGCACGATCAGACGCACCAGCGCGCCGTCGGTACGGTTACGCGTGAGGGCGTCCCAGAACACGAACCACTTGACCAGGTATTCATTACTCAACAAGCGGCCGCGCTGCTGAAACCAGTAATACACAAGCTGGCGCGATTCACCGTAGGAGATCAGCGTGCGGTTAACGGTCAGCGGCGCGCCGTTGACACTGACCCCGTCGATGGTGCGCTGGCCGAAGGTTTCCATCACCCAGCCGCCCCCGGGGAGGCACGATTTCGGCGAATGCGCGGACTGGCCTTTCTTCTGCGACTCGTAATAGGCCACGTAGAAATTGACCGGCGGCTGTTCGCCATGACGGTAGTTGATCAGCGCGTAGTCGGTCAGCTTGAGGGCATCGAGATAGATCGTCTCCATGGTCTCCGACCGCCCTCGCCAGTCTTCGATCTCGAGCGGGAAAGCGCTGAACAGGGTGCGTTGCGGGGTATCCTCGATGCGATGTGGCAAGGATTTCGCCGGCAGCACCGCCGCCGCGGTCAGTACCAGCAAGGCGATCGCGCTGGCCGGCAGGGCGCGTACCTGGACCGGCACGTCGGGCTGGCGCGGCCGCGGCGGGTCGATCCCGAACACCTCGGCCAGCGGCCGGCGATCCCGACTCAGCCGCATCAGCAGCCACATCTCGATAAACAGGATCCCGAAGCAGGCCATAAAAATCACCCAGCCTTCGAAATCGTGCAGGAAGCCCTCCGCCATCGACTGGCCCCAGTTATCGACCATCACCCCGATCACGCCGATCCGGAAGCTGTTCATGAGGATGGTGATCGGGATGGTCGAAAAAAAGATCAGCAATCGTTTCCACAGCGCGGCGTGATAAAAGTACGCAACGATGACCCCGAGCGTCATGAGCGGAAACAGGTAACGCAGGCCGTTGCAGGCCTCCACCACCTGCAGCTTGTAGCTGCCCAGATCGATGACATTGCCCTCGAGATACACGCTGATCCCGAACGCCCGGATCACCGCCACGCCAATTTCTGAGGACAACAACTGCAGCTTCGCCGACAGCGTGTTGTAGATAAAATTCGGGAACGGCACCATAAAAAACAGCAGCAACAGCGGGATGGCGATGATGCGAAAGGCGGCGGTGCCGATATAGGCCCAGGTTGCGCCCATGACAAAAAACACGAAGCCGTACTGGACGACGGTGTAAATGGTGCTGAGCTCGCCGAGCAGAAACAGCCCCAGACCAAAAATCGCCAGCCCCACCCCCAGCCAGGAACCGCGCATCGGCATTTCGCGCAGGCGATCGCTGCGCTGCCAGATGAGATAGCCGGTGATCAGGGGGATCAGAAAACCGTGGCTGTATTCTTCGCGGTTCGACCACCAGGTGACCATCAGCTCGAGGCTGTCGTAGTAGATGTAGACGGCGAGCGCGGCGACGGCGAACAGCACGGCGATGCCGTTGGTGCCGAATTGCCAGTAGCGTGCAGTAGCAGTAGTCATCGAATCCAACTCCATTGGGCTCGTCAGCGAACCGGCGTGTGCAGGCTCACAAGTATTTTGAGGTAGCGCTCGGCCAATACCTGGCGATCGAAATGCTGGCCCACGTAGGCGTGAGCGCGCCGGCCGATGGCGGCGCGTTGCTCGGCGTCATCGGCGAGTTCTGACACCGCCGCGGCGAGTTCGGCGGCATTCTCCGGCTCGATACAGCGGCCGGCGCCAGCCGCCTCGACGATCTCGCGCGCTTCGCCGTCGACCCCGAGGACGATCGGGGTCGCCATGCCCATGGCCTCGAAAATCTTGGACGGGATCACGGTTTTGAACAGATCGGTTTTGCGCAGCAGGACCAGCGAGATGTCGGCCACCGCCCACAATGCGGGCATATCCTGCTTGGGGCGCTGCCCCAGCATCATCACGTTCTCAAGCGCCCGTTCGGCGGCAAGCGCAGCCAGGCGCGCGCGTTCGGCGCCGTCACCAACCAGCAGAAACACGATGTCCTGGCGATCCTTGAGCAATGCGGCCGCTTCCAGAACCGTTTCCAGATGATGCGCCATGCCGTGCGTACCAAAATACGCGGCCACGGTTTTGCTGCCGAGACCAAGCTCGGCGCGCATCGCCGCGCCACTCACCCCGACATCAAACAGGCTGGTGTCGACGCCGTTTTTGATCACGGTGATTTTTGCGGCGGGCACGCCGGCATCGGTCATGTAGCGCGCGAACGCATCGGTGACCGGCACGATATGCGAGGCCTTGCGGTAGGCAAAATGTTCCAGCCAGCGCAGCACCCGGATCAGCGTCTGGTTGCGCACCGCGCCGACGGCCAGGATCGATTCCGGCCACAGGTCACGAATTTCGAGCAGCCACGGCGCGCGTTTCGCACGTGAAACGAAGTAACCCGCCAGGCCGTTAAAAAACTGCGGCGACGTCGAAACCACCACGTCGGCCCGGCCCAGCCCCGGCAGGGCAACGATGCAGGCGAGCATGTAGGACACGTAATTCATGGTCCGTTTCAGAAAACCCTCATTGGCCGACAGGTAGGTCCACAGACGGATGACCTCGATCCCATCCACGCGCTCGCGGGCAAACAAGCGGTTGCGATAGCCCGGGTAGACCTGCCCGCGTGGATGGTTGGGCGCGCAGGTCACGACCGTAACCGCGTGCCCGGCCCGCACCCAGGCGCGGCAATGCTCCGAAGTGCGCGATGCCGGCGCGTTGACCTCGGGCGGGAAGTAATGTGACAGAAACAGTATGTTCATCCAGGTCGCCGTCGTCGCCCGCCGGCGGCCATCCCGGCCGGCCGCGCAACCGAACCGAGGATTATAGCGGTAGACTGTGAATTTCTTTTGACAATCAGCCGGTTCCGTGACGGACTACCCGATGCAGCCGGGTTTCCATGCGCAACGGCAGTGCACCGGCCAGTGAGATCCGCAGACTCGGGCCGTCGTGCCTGACGCCGAAACGGGGATAGCGCGGCGTAGCGCGCAGCTCGACCGCCGCGCGGCCGGTCACTTCGACGCTCAGCACCGGCGCGTTTTCCCGCGCGACCGTAAACCGGCCGTCGTCGTATTCGACCGTGCAGTCGTCGGCAAAATGCAGCCACGCCACCATCACGTGTTCGCCGTCGCCGCGCAGTTCATCGACGATCACCGTGTTGAAAGTCGCATCGACAACGATATCGCGGGCGTGCACCACCGCGCCGGGCAGATGTCGGTAGCCATCGTGCGCGCCGCGGAACAGCGCGCCGCCGGGGGTTGCCTCGAGGCTCGCCGCCAGCGGCCGCGCCCGCCGCCCGACCCGGAACACCCCCCAGATCTCGCTCTGCTCCTCTCCGTCGACGCTAACCGTATTGTGGGCGGCGGTACTGCGCGCGTAGCGGCGCTCAAAGCTGTTTTCGTAATCGTAGTTACCGCAGTTGACCACCACTTTGCGGCCGTCGAGCACGAGTTCGAAACTGAGCAGATCACAATGCGCATGACCGGGCTGATAAGCCGGACCGATCTCCCCGCAACCGGCGATCAGCACGTCGCTGCCCTCGCGGACAACGAAATAGCCGCTTTCGGGCAACGCGGTCAGAACCCGCTCGTCCTCGCGCGCAGCCGCAACGCCGTTCAATCCAATCGTGCCCGCGTATTCGCGCAGGCTCGAGAGCGACGGCGCGATGCCTTCGCTGCTGTCGTTAAACAGCGCCAGGCGATCGCCGGGCAGCCCGATCGCAATGGCGAATTCCAGTGCCGCCAGCGCGGTACGTTCGGTGTCGGTCATTACCTCGGCAGAAAACAAGTTCGGGTTGTGCCGCATCAGGGCAAGCAGTTCCAGCAGGTCCTGACACATCAGCGCGTGGTACATCGGGCTGCGCTCAAAATGCCCGCCGTCGGCCAGGAACTGTTCGGCGAGTTCGCGTTTGAGCAGGCGCTCACCGCGCGCGCGCAGTGACGCGCCGAACTGGCCGGAAAAAAACGCCCCGGCGAACAGCAGCGCTTTGATGTTCACGAACAGGTGATTCGCGCGCAGGTGGAACTCGAGATTGCGCTCCAGCCACGCCGCCTGCAGCGCGAGACTGTCGATGATCTCACTGCCGGGATCGTCGTCGCCAAAAGCCGTGATCCAGTTCACCAGCCGCAGCGACACCGGATAAGGCTCCCAGCCCGCGCCCGCGAAAGGCGGGTTGTCCGCGGTCCAGGCCCGCGCGTGCGCCAGGGCGAGCCGCGGATCCATTTCTCGCTGCCGCAGCCAGTCGAAGTAATGCAGGTTGTACAACCACAGCCGCGTCGCCCCCGGCGCACGCCAATCAATGTGGGTGCCGAAATCGTGACGGCGGTTCAGGAACGTAAACGCGTGACTGCCTTCGAGGATGGTGGCGGTGATCCCGAGTGACGGCGGCGCACGAAACCCCGCCTCGCGATGCGCGGCGCTCGGCGGGCTGACGCTGCGCGGCTGGCGCAGCACCCGGCGCCAGACCAGCCACCCCAACTGCCCCGCCCGCAGGTGACACAGGGTGCGCCAATAGCGGCCCGCGCGCTTTGCCGCACGCATTGTGATTTCAGCTCACCGCGGCGGCGATGCGAAACGTCGCCTCGTGTACTTCGAGCAGTTCTTCGAACGGAATGGGTGCCGGCTTGCCGCCTGCGAGCGCCTCGACGAATGCCCGCACACAGGCGCGATTGCCTTTGTCCTGGCGTGACAATTTCATGCGTTTGAACCCTGCCCAGCCATAACCGCGCATGTCGCGAAAATTATCCAGCTCGATGATTGCGCCGCCGCAGAACACTTCCAGGCGCTCCTTCGGGAAGCCCTTGTTGCCGTTGGCAAGGTAATGGATGGTGCCGAGCGCGCCGTTGGCGAAACTCAACGTCGCCGTGATGCTGTCTGCCGGGTGCGTGTCCGCTCCACCACCGACGCGCGCGGCGCTGAAGGCGGTGATCGGGCTGGCCGCGAGGTGACGCAGCAGATCGACGAAATGACAGGCCTCGCCGATGATCCGCCCGCCGCCGACGCGCGGATCCTGGGTCCAGTGATCGGCCGGGATCGCGCCGGCATTGACGGTCATGATGAACGCCGGCGCCTCGCCGCGCGCAGCGAGCAGACGTTTCAGCTCGACGATCTGAGGCGCGAAACGGCGGTTGAAACCGACCATCACGCTGAGCGCGCCGCCCTGCGCCGCATGCGCGGCGCTGACCTGTTCGAGTTCTGCGGCATTCAGGGCCAGCGGCTTTTCAACAAATACGTGCTTGCCCGCTGCCAGCGCGCGACAGGCGTAGTCCGCGTGGGTGTCGTGGCGGGTAGAGATCACGATGGCGCCGTTCTCCGCGCCGCTCAATACCGACTCGGCGTCGCTGGTCGCCTTTGCCACGCCGTATTTACGGCCGATACGCATGGCGCTGACCCCGGCGGCGGAACAGATGGTCGTCAGGGTCGCCGCGGTTTCGGCAAACGCCGGCAGCAGGACCTGGCCGGCATAGTTGCCGGCGCCGATGAAAGCGATACCGCTGCCAGGCTTCGCTGCGCCAGGCTTGATTTCTATCGTGCGATTGAACTTGGCTTGGTCGTCGCGCGGATAATCGAGCAGCACGCCGAGCGACGCTTCACTGCCGCTGATCAGGGCATAGGCATCGGCGGCTTTCGCTATCGGGTAACGATGGCTCAGCAGCGGCGCCACGTTGAGATGGCCTTCGGCGAGCATGTCCATGAACGCTTCGAAATTGCGCTGCTCCGTCCAGCGCACGTAACCAACCGGGTAGTCCTGGCCGCCCTCCTCATAGTTCGGGTCATAGCGCCCGGGCCCGTAAGAACACGAAACCTGGAAACTCAGTTCCTTCTCAAAAAAATCCGCGCGCGACAATTCCAGACCGGTCACCCCGACCAGCACGATCCGGCCGCGCTTGCGACACATCTGCGCCGCCTGGTGCATCGGCTCGTTGCTCTGTGTGGCCGCCGTCACGATCACCCCGTCGACACCACGGCCACGCGAAAATAGCTGCGCGGCCGCGACCGGGTCCTGCTTGTCGACCAGGTCGACCGTCTCAGCACCAAACGCCCGCGCCAGTTCGAGCTTGGCCGGGTCATAGTCAAGACCCAGCACTCGACAGCCGTGCGCACGCAAAAGCTGCACGGTCAGCAGCCCGATCAAGCCCAGACCTGTCACTACGAAACACTCACCCAGCGTCGGCCCCAGCAGGCGAATGCCCTGCAAACCAATCGCGCCGAGCACGGCAAACACCGCGGCTTCGTCGTCGACCCCATCCGGCACGCGCGCGCAGAGATTCTGCGGTACCGCCACCACCTCGGCATGTTTACCGTTCGAGATCACCCGGTCGCCGACCTGGAAACCACCGACCTCGACGCCCACCTCCAGCACCACACCGACATTGCAATAACCCATCGGCACCGGCTGCTCGAGCTTGTGCCGAACCGCCTGCAAGGTCGGCCCGAGCCCATCGGTGCGGACCTTCTCCAGCACCTGGCGGACCTTGTCCGGCTGCTGGCGTGCCTTGGCCAGCCAGCCGGCCTTACCGAAATCGACCACCATGCGCTCGGTGCCGGCGGAGATGAGGGAATAGCGGGTTTCGATCAACAGCTCGCCGGGACCGCAGTGGGGGCGGGGGACGTTGGAGACGGTGGTCTGGCCGTCTCGCAAGGATTGCAAAACCTGCTTCATATATCTGGTTCAAACCCCGCTTACGCAGATTCCCGCCGCATGTGCAAAATAAAATGACTATGGGTTAGGTAGTTCAAACACCGATTGTTCATTAGCGCCAATCCGACGGACCGCAATGTGTTGAAACTTGTATACCTAAGAGTTTCCTGTCTGAAGCCATGAGCGCTCAACAGCTCCGCCCAAAGGCTCGCGTCCTGATGCTTTTTCCACTCGATTGTTTTCGCAAACGGCGAAGTCATACCACAATCACCGAACAAATTTCTTCGCCCGCAATCCGTAACTATCAGGAGCCCTCCAGGCTTAGTAAGCCTAGCCAACCGCGAAAACACCCTGGAACTAAACCTGTCCCTTGCCTTCTGAGATAACGAGAGCTGCTCGCAGGACTCTTCATCTAAATGATTAATCGCATTATGGATGAGAACAGTATCGTATCTGATGTCAGTTTCGAAATCCTGGAACATGACTGCCCGGTGGTGCGCGTTTACCAACCCACAGTCGGAGATAATTGCATTCATCGAATCGATCATTCCGGAAGAGCTGCCAGCAAACTCCGGTTCCAAGAGTTCTACACATTGTGCACCCTGAAACGCTGCATATAACCCAAACATCCCAATTCCTGCGCCGATATCGAGCACATCGCGCCCGGAAAACTCGACCCCCGGGAACAACTGGCGCTCCACGTAGAACTCAAGATTACTTGGGTTGACGGGGATACGTGTCTGATGCTTTCTGACAGCATCAAAATAGGAAGTGCTCACCCGCCTATTTTCCTTCCGCATATCCGGCCCTCGGTGGCTCCTTGATATTATTCCGGCGACTCGTTTTCAATTGCACCACTTCTTTGTCATTTTCGTTAGTCATATTAAGGGGGCCGAGCGTGGACAGAAGCTTACCGCCGTCTAGACTCACACAACGAAGCCGCATCTGTTAATCCTTCCAATGGCGTTTCGAAATTATTACTGTGCTACACACCTCTCTGTAGCCACCGATTACAGCGTCTGCCGTGGCATTGCTGCGGGTTAGTATTGAGGCATTGATTCCGAGCGACACCCCAGGTTGAAACCACCTCAACCATGCGCCATATTTTGCCCGCAATTTAATATCGGAATCGTGTACCAGGCTATAGTTTCGCTTAGATTCGCAATGTAGAATTCGACAGACAAAACAGCCAGAAACAATACCAGACAGCCCAAGCGTCATTTACCTCATCGAACCTCTAATCACCCAGACCACTGCTCAGCTCTGACAATGCGATTTTCGCCCAATGCATATTCGCCTTCATGATCTCGTTAGCACGAAATCCTTTCGACCTTAGAATCGCAAGCGCCCCGAAGACGCAATGCGCTATACCCATTTCGGTTGCTATTTTCGTAGGTAGGGAAGCCGCGGATTTTTCTGCACTCTCATGAAGATCGTTTATGTCGCGGATTCGTCGAGCTGGCACAATGCACTTTGGACCCAGTATTTCGTCGAGAAGCACCAATGTGTACTGTTCTCGGACTTTAAATCTGACTACAAACCGGTCATTTTCGATCCCCGCTTGATTCGTCACGAGCATCCACCAGTCTTCGAAACCGGAAACAGACACATAAATAAAATCATTAGCGCCCCATTCTACGTACACAGGCTGCGCGACTTATGCGCCGAGTTTAAACCGGACGTAATCCATGCAGTTGCCTTGTACTACGGGGTGCTTGGTAGTTTTGCGGCATCGTGTGCCTCAGCGCCGTTAATCTACACCTTGCAAGGAAGCGAAGTTCTCCTCCGAGCACGAAGTGCTAGGGTTTACGCGCGAGCGTTACGTCGAGTATCCAATACCGCCGCACTTGTCACAGGAGATTCAAACGCGATCTTAAACGCCGCGATCGAATTGGGCCTCAATCCCGATAAATGCGCCTTGATCCAAAACGGCGTGCGTCTTGAACAATTCAAACCCGGAGCGACACCAGACGCAGTTACAAAATTTAGAAAGCGGCTCGATTTCCCGCATAGTTGCTCCCGCATTATCTGCAGCCCGCGGGGATTGATTCCCTTGTACAACATTCCGCTGATACTCCGATCTATTGCGGGAATCATGAACAGCAGACCTGAAATCGGCCTGATGTTCGTCTACGGCTTTGGTGAGGAACACCTCGCTGAATTACAGCTCCTCGCGGAACAGCTGGGGATTAGCGAACGTTGCCGGTGGTTGGGATACGTCGATCATAGCGAAATGCCGGCCGTATACGAGATTAGCGAACTGGTCGTATCCATCCCAACATCAGACTCCAGTCCGAAGAGTGTGTACGAAGCGGTTGCGTGCGGGGTTCCTGTGGTAGTTTCCGATCTCCATTGGGTGCACGAACATTTCGCGCCGAAGAACGCTCTCTACAGGTGCACGCTGGAATTGACGAGTGTGCAGAATGCGATTAACAACGCCCTCATTGACGTGGAGAACCGCAACACGGGAAACCGCGACCGCAGTCTCGAGATCGTGCGTGACCGTTTTTCCTATCAAGATAATATGGCACGCATGGAGCGCCTTATGCTCCAAGTCGTCGACAAAGCGCGGGTGAGACGCTGATGGATTGCATCGATGTGATATTGTCGCTCGATTACGAGATTTTTGGCGACGCGAGCGGCAACCCCCTGGAATTACAAGTCAATACCACGCGGCGATTGGTCGATACCTTATCCGAAATTAATGCTCGCATGACTCTATTTGTTGAGTACGGCTATATTGACTTCCTGAGACGATATCGAGCCGAGCAGGCAATTTTCGCGGCTTATTTGGAAAGTATCGAGATTCAATTGCAATCTTTGTGCCGAGATGGTCACGATATACAGCTGCACTTCCACCCAACTTGGGAGGGTGCCCGACTCAATAGTTCCGGACGCATTGACCTCAATTTGAACAATGACGACATTACTAATCTTCCTTACGACTGCGCCGCACAATGGTTAGGCAACGGGAAACGATACCTGGAATCCCTGTTGATCAAAGTTCAACCGGATTACCGTTGCCTTGCCTTTCGAGCTGGCGCCTTCACTGCTACGAACGAGTCTGCCTATAGCCGCCTATTGTCAGATTCTGGGATCGTGATTGACAGCTCTGTTGTTCCCGGAGGTCGGCTTAGCAGCGGGTACGGAAATTTCGACTACTCCCAGGTTCAGCGGACTTGCCCGTACCGCTTTGACGAATCACTCCGCCTACCGGACCCAACTGGCGAGAAAATTGAGTATCCGATTCTTACCGAAAGCAAGCTACTGGCTACGCTAAAATACAACAATGCACATGGCGCGAAGAATCGCAGCTTAATGAGGCGCGCATATCCGGAAAAACTGACCGACCGCGGGTCGTTTCGTGCTTTGAGTATATTCAAGAAGTTGACTCGTGGTTACGCAATCGCAGATTTTAATTTCCTCGGCGCCAAGGAGTTATGCAAGATGATTCTGCACGCGAGCCACGCCGGGAGTATATGTCCACCAGTTGTCATGTTACTCGGCCACAGTAAGTTCTCGTATTTTAATGATGAACTACTTCTTTTGAATAACCATTTGCTCGACGCAGGGATCAAACCAAACTACTCCACGCTATCCGCACATTACTTCAGGTATTTTGCTCAACGTCATGCGAATATTCATCCGCAAAACACTTAAGCGATTCCTTGACGACAACGCTAGCGCGGCCTTGAAACGCCTAGAGTTCAAGACCAAAACACGTCTTGTGCAATTAGCGCCCGAAATTGATGAGACTGCGCTGCGGAATATGTTATGCGACCGCCTAGGAGTGCGGATCGGGCAAGATGTTTTTATCCACGCGTCCACATCTATGATTAGGACGCAGTTGACGCCCGCACGGATGGTCGAGATTGTGAGGGATTGCATTGGGCCAGACGCGGGCATATTCGCTCCAGCCTTTCCGCGAATGTCCTCGGCACAATTTCTTGAAACTCGCGATTATTTCGACCCGGGAATGGAACCATCTGGGATGGGCGCACTTAGCGAACACATAAGAAACCTCCCTGGCTCTGTACGTAGCAATCACCCGACCAAATCTATCGTAGGCGTTGGTCCGGGGGTTGCAGAGCTGCTAGGCGGCCATGAGCGGTCGTATTTAAGTTTCGATCGCGGCAGTCCTTACTTTCGTTTGGTAGAGCGTGATGCACTGGTAATTGGACTTGGAGCACAACCTAGTTATCTGACCTTCGTTCACGTCTATGAGGATTGCAATCCTGACCTCTATCCGCTGCGCGTATACAGCAAAGCGCCTAAAGAGATCGAGATGTTGATCGACGGCGAGCGCAAGAGAATGCGATTCGCTACGCACGATTTGGGAGTCGTAAGCAAGGCTAACCCTGGTAGATTCATGCGCCGAAACTTAAACCCGGCCGACTTCAAAATTTTGAGCTGGTACCTGACGCCATTCTTTTCCGTCAGTAGCAAGGCGCTTTATGATGCAATTGGCAACTCTCTACCTGAAACCATATATTACTAGCGGCGGTTCTACGTCGTCCCAATCTGAGCATTAGTTGTTGGCTCAGCAACTATCACCAAGACGCGTATTCCCGGTCGAAAACAATTTTGATTTGCTACGCCTGCTTGCTGCCAGCCAGGTTGTTCTGGCTCATGGGTCCTATTTCATCCATTTTGAACCCGCGATCCGAGAGCCTTTGCGAGCGATATTAGAGATCTTTCCCGGCGTGCCTGTGTTCTTTGTGATCAGCGGGTTTCTAATCGCCTCTTCCTGGGATCGGCCCGGCCAATCGCTGGCTTCTTACGTAGTTTCGCGGGTCTTGAGAATCTATCCGGCGTTATGGCTAGCAGTGCTTTTCTCAGTACTGATCATTGTTGCTTTTGACCAGTACCCGGGAGCGAAGGCGTTTGTTCCGTGGCTAATTGCCCAACTAACTGTAGTTCAGATCTATAACCCGGATTTCATGAGGGATTTTGGTCTCGGAGTAATCAATGGAAGCCTCTGGACCATACCTATTGAAGTGTCTTTCTACGTTCTCTTGCCAGTTATTTTTATTTTTCTTAGACGAAATTCAACTCGTTCGAAAATGTTCTTGATGTTCTGCTTGGTGCTATCGAGCTTCGCTGTCTATTACTGTGCAAACATGCTGAAGGCGGAAAACAGTTTCATCGGAAAGCTCGTCTACTTGACGATTTTTTCACATCTCTGGCTATTTCTCGTTGGCACCAGTTTGTTTATTTGGTTCAAGGACATCCAGTCACTCATCGTCGGCCAGGCGCGCTATTGGGTGGTTGGCTACGTCGCCTTGTTCACGTTTGGCACCTGGACTGGCATCGATCAACGGTACGAGTGGGATTTACTTTCGCGCACAGTACTGGGATGCACAGTTCTCGCGATCGCATTTTCGAATAATCACAAACTTGCGACGTTGAACAGAGCGCTCCCGGGAGACTACAGCTACGGGATATATTTGTTCCACGGACTATATCTGAACATTATTGTTGCGAAATTGGCGACACCTGGACTGACAGAACTGTTGTTGCTGTGGCTGATTTCAGCGCTGACCGCCGCATTGTCCTGGCACTTACTTGAGAAGCCTGCGCTAACCTTAAAGAAGGTTTCATACCAACGATTGCGTCGAAAATGGACTTCATAGAGCCAATCCTATTCGCGTTACCTGGGCGACAAGCAGGCGTCTTGATATATTCGCTCTTGCACTAACTTCATTGCGGTTCTCGGATTCTTGATTTCCAAACTCTCGAGGACTGCGAGGATATCGGGACAATTCTCGAGCGCACTTTCTAGAGCCACGAAATCGTGGAGACCCGATTTAAAACCTTCCCACCTTCGACTGCTTCGAATTCCATCTCGTGATTCGTACACCACAGCCCAATCTGGGCGTCTGCTATCAAAGTCGTCCCAGGCAGAGGACCCTTGAGTATCGCTGAACGACCAGAACCCCAACCCGGAAAGTCTGTTCGCCACAGCGGTCCAAGCTAAGGCGCGATAAAACACTGGCTCCTCAGACTTCGCGCCGTACCGCGGGTTTTGGTAGAACCATTTTCGATTGCTAGGAATTCGTTCGAAAAATGCTCTGTGCCTTTGGAGACCTGAGTAGTCCGGTTGCCAAACGCTTATCAACGGCTCAAGCGCGACGAGATGGGCTTGGTCAATCTTCGCAATCGGGTTCGCGTATAGTTCGATATCCGGTGCGGTTCGCTTGAATTCGCGGGCGACGGCGATCATTTGTTCTGCTTTTCGTTTGCGCGGCTCGTCGAGAATGTAAACCAGCCACCGCCCATTTTTCTTTGCGCCCCGGATCCACTTCGTGAAATCTTCGATCCATTCTTTTTGCTCCATTCCGACTTCGTTTCCAGCGTGGTGAACATCCCAGGCTAATGCCAGAAGATGGATTGTTCCTGCGTCGTAACTATTCAATAGCCGACGCAGCTTCTCTGCGGCTCCGTAATCGAAATCGGCACGCGTTTCCCCAGGGATAAGTTTCGGGTGTACTACGTTAACGTTAATTCCGGCCCGCTTTAGCTCATCTATAGCTGTGCGCCGCCTTTTCCATATGGGCAAAGATGACTCATAGGCCCAAACCACAGCCCTCGGCGATTCAATACGCTTGTGTTCAGGAAGTTTCGTCACCATCACTACTAAGGGAACAGCGAGTAGCCCTCCTCCGCCCGGCGTGAAACTTAGGTCGCTTTGGTGTTCGCCAACTTCTAGTTCATGAATGCTCAGCTTCACCATTACCCGAGCGATCGACTCGCGGGGAATGGTTAGTTGCCTGTCCGGAACTGACTCAAGTGCATCGAAGACCACCACTCCAGGGAAAGCGCCGATCGGCGGGACCACGAAGTAGGCCGCAGAACCTTCGGGGAAACCACCCAATGAAATCTGCCCAGTGACTTCTTCTTCGCTTCGATTGCTTATAAGGGCAGCCAACCAAACATGATCTCCATTCCCGTACACAGTATGCGGCGCTTCATGTGTTGTATGTCGGCTGGAAGGAAGAAAAGAACCAAATGCATCAACCATAACTATTTCGGATTCGGCGGGGTTTTCGATAATAAACTGGCGATCGGCATTGCGCTGCTCTTCGAGCAGCGAAGAGCGGAATCGGTTGCTACTATCAGCAAGAATGCTGTTCCCAACTTCAACCGGCTGCGTCGGCGGAACGGTAGACTCGCTAGCCTCTAAGCGTATTTCGTCGACTGCCAACACCCTATCTCCCGCGTGCATAACGAGATGGAGGCGTGGAGGCAGAATTATGGGGCCGCTCTCAAGCCAAAGTGGCCCGTTCAAGACAGTAGTGGACATCACACTGGGCGGCCACATCCCTAGGTAATTTATCCGGCCAGTCGCCTCGCCGTACATGTCAATCCGTCTGACGTGGGGAACTCCTGTTGAATTAGCTGAGTGGAGCCTCACTTTCGCCAGCCGGCCCTGGCCCTCAGGTTCAATATCTAAACGCACATGAACTGGGGTATCGGATACCCAGCCGACCGCATTGGGCCTAGTCCACATCTTACTAGCGGCGATTTTACCGTCTTTCAATTGTTCGAGTTCCGCATGTATTTCTGTAAAAGTGGGGCCATAGCGGGGCTCTGGATTGATGTCGCTTACATTAAAGCCGTACTCGTTTGTTGCTCGAGCGAGGCTATTCGGCGTGCCAGTCGCAAGCACCAAAAGGACAACAAGCGATAAGGCGAAGGAAGGCGCGCATAGAGAATTGCCCGCCAATTTCGAGAAAATTAACGGCATTGGCAATCCACAGCAATTAGAAGCTGCTTGCCTCGAGCGCTATTCAATGTTTTCCAAGCGAGTCTCACGAAAGCAACAGTTTCTGGTATTGGTCGAGGATAGTATTCTCTTCAAAATCTGATAGTGAAGCGCATACAAGTTCCCTGCAATAAATTCGCCGGCCAGTCAGGACATCCGTTACCGCGACTGCTAACGCTGACGAGCTACCAGGCGGGACCAAGCACCCATTCACTCCATCAACTACGATTTCGCGCGTGCCTCCCGGGCAGTCAGTAGCGACCACAGGCGTCCCGCATGCGATCGATTCCAAGAGAACGTTAGGCAATCCCTCCCAGCGCGACGCCGATACCACAACGTCGGCGAACCGCAAGTAACGAAAACGATCGGGAAGAAATCCGTGAAACACGACGACGCTGGAGAGACCAAGGTCTTCCGTCAGTTTCTCAAGGAATTCCCGGTCTGCTCCATCACCAATAACGTGCAATCGGGCATTTGGAACCATCGAAACGATAGTTTTCATCCCGGTTATCATCAAGTCTATTCCTTTCGAATCCGTCAAACGACCGCAAATCACTATCGGCCGTTGGTTGTCATCAAATGGCGAAGACGCTTCCTTTAGAGTTTCGGAAATACTCAGGATTGGAGCCGGATTATAGATCCGAACTGTCTTCTCTCTAGCTACTGAGTACGTTCTCAACACATCGAGTTGCATAGCCTCCGATTGACAAACAATCCGATCGGCAGTTCGATATAAGATAGGAATTAGTACACGCACGAGCACGCTGTGCCCGCCCGCGGTGAGATCAGCCGAAGGCGTATTCGCTTCTCTAACGCAAATGCGGACGCCCCGGAGAAATGGTCGAGCGGCCAGGACAAGAAGGTTGGTTCGCAGTAACGTGGAGAGAATAGTGTAAGGCCGGAGCTTCCGAAGCGCCGCGATTAGCGAAAGATAACCATAGCGAACACGCTCCGTCCCGAGCACGACGAGGTTAACTCGAGGATCAACTTCGCTACTCAGTTCGCCGAACGAGTTCATTACGATCAGAGATACGTCAACGCCACGCCTAGCCAAACCGTTAGCTATACGCACCGAAACGGTTTCTGCCCCGCCCCCGCGTAGATTCGGGAGCACTATCGCGATTTTTGTTTCTGCAGAACCCTTGAACACCTTAAAATTTCAATCCGACCGTATAGTAGTCAATATGAAAGAACTCGCAGATGAAAGCCAGATTGATTTCCGAGACCAGGAGGCAACATTTATATTAAACTCCCGCCCCTAAACCACCATCAATGCGGGATAGTAGCTCAAATATCGCCAGCCTCTTAGGAATAATATGAGGTGCTCGACTCAAGCTCTTACAGCGCGACATGTCAGCTCTAATGATGATGCATGACGCTGATTTCGTCGTATCATTCTCGCACACTGGCACTGCCGATCGTTGCCTTGGTATCGATTTATCATGTCCGACCCATGCAGGTTAAAGCGCAATTTTTGATTTCATCGCGTTGCTCGATTGATCGGCATGAATCCATGTTAAACATATGTATCATTCGGCCTAGATGAGGCTTCGAATCGGGATCACATGGATGCTCGTTGGCAACGGGCTCTTTGCAGCGTTTCAATGGCTCTATCTGATCGTAATCGTGAGATGGAACGGCGCGGCTGATGCGGGGCTCTACGCTCTGAGTCAGGCGATAATCTATCCGGTTTTCATCCTGCTGAATATGCAGCTGCGAAGGCTGCAGGTAATAGATAGATCAAACCTAATTGGGTTTGGCAACTACTTTGCCTTCGCTTTACTCAGTGGAGTCGCTGCGACAATTGCGTCATTCGCGCTCTATTCTTTTTCTTCTGGAAAAGGTATCGAAGCAACCTATTTGTTTTCGATTCTGTGTCTGGCGAAACTCGTCGATAGCTTATCCGAAGCATGCTACGGCCAACTACAGCATCACGAAAACATGCGGCCCATTGCGATATCGCTAATATTCAGAAACCTCCTAGCATTTGTCGTTTTTGCAACTCTTCTGCGGCTACATAGTCCACTCTGGCTGGCAACTCTAGCGATTCCCGCATGCTGGATAGCCGTTCTCATATTTTATGATTTGCGAAAAGTAGGTTATGCCTTGCCTGGGATTAGCAGTCTCTATCAGCTCCGACAGACACTAGTGCAGATAGCCAAGAACGGATTGCCGTTGGGGATGCTAATTTTTTTGAATCAAGTTTTTCTAAGCGCGCCGAGACTATCGCTGGAACACTACTCTGGCATTCGAGCACTAGGAGAGTTCGCTCCCCTTGCAAGTTTAATGACACTTGGGTCGATCGTCGTCGGCGCCGCAACAAGTGCAGCATTGCCTCGACTCGCTCGATTCCATAGTGACAGTCTGCATAAGGATTTTTCCGTTCTGACGATTAAGCTACTATCCCTAGCGACAACAATCGGCCTGGTCGCTGTTGCAGCTAGCATTTCTTTTGACTCATACATAATAAACTTGCTATTCGCCGGGCAATTCTCTGGGAACCCGAAGCTCCTGACCTATCTGATGATCGCATCGCTATTCTGGTACATGGCTGCGGCCGCGGGCACCGCTCTAACGGCTCAAAGCAGACTCGTTCAACAAACTGTCGTATCCGCAGTCGCACTAGTCCTGACTTTATTGGTGTGCGTGACATCAATACCGGAATATGGTCAAACCGCTGCCGCAGCAGCGCTGATTGTTGGTGCTGGCACCAAGTTTGTTATGCAACTAGTGCTGGTTATGACGAAAAATATCTAAGGCATGTTCGCCACAACGGAGTCATCGACTATATTTTGAACTCAAGATATGTTGAGGCGCGCCGGCATCATTTTACGATTCGGAACACGGAAACGAATGCTCGCAGGGCCATTTCAAATCGACAAACTAAGTCTTAGATGACGGGTGAAGCGCGCTTCTTTGTCGGGACGCGTTACTTTGATCTGTTTGAAACTTTAGAATAGCCATTCCGGAAACGATGCCGACGAACACCCAGAAAGTTTTCGAATAATAACTAACATTGAACAAGTCCATGACCATTATCATTAACCCGATAAAACTGCTATACAGCAACCAGGAGCTGCCGAGTTTGCCTCTGCCCAGAGCAATCTGCCTGCCGCAAAAAAAAAGCAATGGAGAGTAATAAAGAATAACTCCGAGCAGACCTGTGGATACCAGCACTTCTAGAAAATTCGAATGAGCGTAGGTGCCCACGTATAACCTGAAATTATCTAGGCCGACCCCTAGCGGGTTAGATTGCCAAACGTCAATGGCAGTATTCGCCAAGTCAACACGATCTTCGATGCTTCGTTCTCCGGTGTGGACTTTATCTGAGACGCCGAGAAAGCTGAAAAATATCTTCATTCGATTGATTGCAGTTTCGAAATGGAGAGGGAAATACGCGAATACCGCGTATATTACGGCCGTAACGCTAACTAGGCCTGCGAGGTTCAGCGGAGTAAAAAGATCTCGTACTCGCAGACTCAAGTAAAATGCCGCGACACCGATCCCCAAGCCGAGCATCGCAGTTCTGGAACTGCTCTCGATCGTGGCTAAACCCAAGGCTCCCATCAGTAGAATGACGGCAAGTGCTTGCAAGCCTTTCGAATAGAATATCAGCAACCCGAGCCCTACAAAAAAACCCTGGACCATGGCTCTTCCGAAGGCATTCGCGTTACCCAACGTCCCTACAAACCGGCCCAAAACTTCAGTGTCGTAGTCACTAACAACGTATTGCTCAATTGGAAGGTAGTTACTTGCATACGCGGCAAATGCCGAAAGCACGTATGCCCAAGCCCAAGAACGCACTGACCCACTCCAAACCATCGCGTTCGCAATAGCCCAGGCGATACCGACAAGAGACGTGACTGTTATCCATTTTCTTAGAGCGCTATCGGCGTCAGGCGCGAATCCACCGATTAGTAAAGCGTATAGCAGCCAACCTGCTATTCCGACGACCAATACCGGATATACAAGCGTTCGCTTGCCGGCAATGGCAACAATCAAGAACCAAAGAATGAAGCCTATCAGCACTCCGCGCGCCACGAAATTCAGACGCGGAACATAGGACAGCAAGAACACCGTGGGGCAAACTATCCAAGCCCACGCGGCGGCGAAGAAAGCTCGCCGTTGTGGGTTCACGAACGGTCCGTCGTTGAGTTCCCCTTCACGTTCCTTTCCGCTCGGGCCTCGTACCTTTACGCTTTCAACGGAGACCATATTAATGCCGTGCTACCTGAACTCGTCGCGACACCCGAGTTCCGGATGCCCACCACAAACCATTAATTGCGTCACCATTTGCGATCCACGGCGCCTTACTGCTCGAAAGCAATCTGCGCTGAATGTCCCGACGCTATAAAGTAACTCACCGCGAAAAATCCCGTGCACTTCGCAAGTTCTGCCCTGGGTTATTCCATCAATTTCGCTGCGCTTGCGGAATGGCTTTGGCTCGCTACTGCTGACACGAGACTAGCCCCGTCGTTAGTACTTCGGGCTCGCGCCTCACCGTATAGCGGCTCATTGCGGATGGCGTTGCCCATGGAACTGCCAGTCGGGAGCCCACTTGACTTCAGTGGACCGATTCAATGGAACGCTTTCGCGATTTCGTCAAGTATTCTCTTGCTTGCGAGCCCATCCCAATGCAATGGCCTTTTAAGGTCCCCATGCGTACTACGCTGCGCAAGTTTCATCCTCGCGATTTCGAGTATTTTCTCGGGGTTAGTGCCAACCAAGGTATTGGTTCCTTCAGTTACGGTCACCGGGCGCTCGGTATTTTCACGAATCGTAAGGCACGGTGTACCGAGCCCGGTCGTCTCTTCTTGCAACCCACCGCTATCCGTCAAGACCAATGCCGAATCTCTCCACAGATTCAAAAACTCGCTGTAACCCAGAGGATCAATGATTAGGATAGTCGGAGGAACGTCAATTCCAAACTCTTTTAAGCGAGTTTTGGTGCGAGGATGAACAGGAAATATAAGCGGCAGATCGGCGCTAATACGAACCAAAGCCCCGAAAACAGCTCGCAGAGTCGACTCGTCATCCACGTTAGACGGTCGATGGAGAGTTACGACACCATATCTTTCGAATTTCGACTTTAATTCCTCGCTTATAGGTACCGCCAAGGCCCCGGATTCCAACCGCGCTACTTCAAACAAAAGATTGTCAATCATTACATGGCCCACATGGAATATTTCCGATGGATCCTTGCCTTCCCTTATCAAGTGCTCAATTCCGCTTTCTTCGGTGACGAAGAAAAAGTCACTAATAGAATCCGTAACGATACGGTTGATCTCTTCTGGCATTGTGCGGTCACCGCTCCTTAGCCCTGCCTCCACATGCGCGATACGCACCCCAAGCTTTTTCGCGACGATGGAACAGGCCAAAGTTGAGTTCACGTCGCCAAATACAAGAACACAAGCTGGAGAATACTCTAGCAACACCGGCTCGAAATTCGTCATGATAGCGGCCGTTTGTACAGCGTGAGACCCACTTCCTACATTCAGATGGAAATCTGGCGCAGGAATAGCAAGGTCGCGAAAAAAAACGTCGCTCATCCCTTCGTCATAGTGCTGCCCGGTATGCACCAGCGTGTATGAAAACTCGGCGTTACGATGCTTTATTTCGCGAATCACCGGCGCGATTTTCATGAAATTCGGGCGGGCACCAGCCACAAGCATTAATTTTATCGGGATGGTCATCTATGATCGCAACCTAGGTAAACACAGAATGTGCGCAACGCTATTTTTCGCATTTCAAGGAAGCCGAATTAGTTTCCGCGACAGATTTTTCAAAGAGCGCATGCACTTCCTGCTCAGGATCCTCAAATTGGCCGGCGGTGAGCCCCGCCCCGAACAAGCCTGCCCTGGTTCGCTCCAGCACCATGTCTCGTACAAGCTCAGCAGATATTGTTCGGCACTCCTCCGCAAACCCGTAGACCAAAGCCGTATCGCACATCGAGTTTATCCGGCGCGGAACACCACCGCCGAGGTAGTATATGAAGCGCGAAGCAGCCGGTTCAAATAACGCCAAACTGCCGCCCGCAATTAATAATCTGTGCTTGATGTATCCATCGGCGTCATCTGCTGACAGTGGCGAGAGGTGATAGTCAACCCCAATGCGCTGGACGAATTGTTCGAGGCCCGGTTTTCTCAGCTTATCTCTGAGTTCGGGTTGTCCGGTCAATATGATCTGAAGCAGCTGATCCTTATCCGAATTGATGTTCGTCAATAGCCTCAACTCTTCAAGCGTTGTCTCGTCCAGATTCTGGGCCTCATCAACAATGATCACTGTTCTACGATTTCGGGCGTATTGCGCGATCAAAAACTCAGAGAATTGGTCGTAAAGAGCTGCCTTGCTTTCAGTTTCTATCGGCAGGTCAAATGCCACAGAAATCCACTGCATCAAGTTACCAAAAGACTCATGCGTGTTTGATATCAATCCGATTAGGAGTTCGTCGTCATGCTCATCCAATAGCCGTCGAACCAGAGTTGTCTTCCCCGCCCCGATTTCTCCTGTCAACACGGTAATCCCTGCTCGATTTAACAGTCCGTACTGGAGCATATTCAGCGCGATCCCATGCCGAGCACCCAAGTACAAAAACGTCGGGTCCGGCGTCAGAGAAAACGGCTTCTCTTTAAACCCGTAGAAAGCTTCGTACATTGCTACGTATAACGCCCGTACACAGACTGCGTTTCTGTTGATTTATTCAGTACCGTCCCCAACAAATGTACGCCTTCGAGCATCTCAACGGCCCGAACTAGCTCTTCCCTGGTCGATTCACCGTCCTCGACAACTAAAAGGGTTGTATCGACATATGGTGAGAATGCGAGCGTATCGTCGGCAGAAAGTAATGGAGGTAAATCGAACACCACGATTCGCGACGGGTAGCGCGATTTGAGCTCTTCCGTAAGTCGAACCATCTTTGGCGACGATACGAGTTCGGAAGAGTTGGTTACGGCCCGCCCCGCAGGTAGTAGCACGAGCCTCTCGATACCAGGATTCACCAGGATATCGCTCACGGGAACGTCGTCCAGCAGGTAGTCAACAAGCCCATAGGTCGGCGAAATCTCGAAACGCTCGTGAATACTCGGGTTTCTGAGGTCGGCATCGACCAGAAGAACCGTTCTATGGATTTCGCGAGCGAGCGCAATCGATAGATTTATCGCCGTTAGTGTTTTCCCTTGGTTCGCCGAGGCACTTGTTATCGCGAGCGAGTTCCATTGCTTGGCTGCTAAACGTTGATCGACCTGCGTACGAAGTATGTTGTAGGCCGTCGACGCTTCATCGTTTTCTTCGCCAAGAACAATGCGGTTCCGACTGAGCGCCCCTTTGTTAAGCGGCACGACCCGAGTCTTTGAATAATTAATCCGCGGCTCCGAACTTTCCGGGGCATCACTACCAGCTTGGCTTGATTCATTTCGATGTTCTTTCTCGGCGTCCGTGTTTCCGCGTTGCTGTAATCTCGCCTTCTCTATTGCTTGTTTAATCTTTTCCATTGTGCGTCTCGCTTTCTAGAATCCGCCCTTACGCAGAACCACGTACCAAAGTACATCAAGCGGTTTTACCGCAAAATGGATGATTGCGAGTGCCGCAATCAACAGAACGAGCGCTATAGTCCCAAGCTTAAGTACGGAACGCCTCCCCCGTTCTTCGCCGGGAACCGGCACAAAAGGGATAGCAGCAAGCGGTGGCGCGGTAAGTAGATCTTGAATACCGCGTCGACCACGCACTTTGGTGTCAGTTGCATCAGCAAGGCCAACCGCACCCAGGCCGCCACCCAATGCCAGCACGATCCCGATAAGCGCGATTGCAAGTCGGTTTGGTTTTGCTGGTTCCTGAGGAAGCAATGGTGGTTCAATTAGAACGAAACGCTCGCCCTTACGCTCTGTCTCGAGATTCTGTGATAATCGCGCTTCCATCTGTTTGGCGGCTACCTCGCGATACTTAGCGACCGTATTTTCATATTCCCGGAAAATCCCCCGATACTGGGCCTCTGCTTCCGGCATCTGCGCCAGGTTTCTTAGTGCCTGTTCGTTCTTCGAAATCAAAGCAATGCGCTTTTCAGTGAGGCTTCGAATTTCGGCGTTGACTGCTTCGAGCCGTGCCTTCATTGCCATATAGGCCGGGTTGAGTGGTTGCTGTTCAGTTGTCTCGGGCAGTGTATCCAGCTTAGTTTCCAAATTCTTCACGGCACGCCTTGCCGAAATCAAACTTGGATGCTCATCACCATACTTGGCGAGCCGCTCATTGAGGACGGTCCGTGCCTCCGTCAGTTGATTTTCGTAAATAGTGCGTGACGCCGCAGGGTCTACCTCATCCCTCAGGGCCTCAACTTGTTTCCGCAGGCGCGTCACATCAGGGTGACCCTCCGCATAGCTCGACTCAGCAAGCGTAAGCGAGGCGACCGCGGCTTCCAGGCGTTCAGATGGCGATTCTCCTCCGCGACCTCCTGTCAGGCGAAAGGGCTCCAGTTGACCTAGCTCGCCCTCCAGGTAGATCTTTTGCTGGGTTGCCGCATGAGACCGCCGATCAATCTCAGCGATTTCAAGATCGATCCGATTCATTGCCGCGCGCGTAACTTCTTCCAATTCAGGCAGACTACCGGCGTTCTGGCGTTTGAACTCGGCCATTTCCTGCTCGAGTTCCTTTACACGCCGACCTAAGCGATTTGCCTCTTCCTCCAAGAAAGTCACGGTCTGCGCGACCGATTCTGTTCGAGTTTTTATATTTTCGTTCAGATATAACGAAACAAGTTCGTTAGTGACCCTTTGTGCTAGCTGAGGAGATTCGCTGTCAAATGACAAACGAAACGCAATCGTTGCCTCTGTTGGCCTTCCGCTCCTGGGATCTACGACTTCCGCGCTAATCATTTCGCGCGCAACATCTTCTCGCATCAGCTCGATCAGTACTTCGCGTGGTTCCGTCTTGCTTTCCTCTCGGTACAGGCCGTATTTTTCTATGATTTCAGCAAGATTATTAGAGGTCATTACGCGTTGGCTTATCACCTGAATCCGTTGATCAGCGAAACTCGTTACTGTGGACCGGACCAACTCTTTAGGTATTTCCTGTTGCTCGATAAGAATTACAGCTTCACTTCGGTAAACTGATGGAATCAGAAACGCGATTAGCCAGCTCGTGATTGCTATACCGACAAAAACGAAGACGAATAGTCGCCGCCTGCGCTGAAGACTAGCGAGGTAATCCCTGATGCCTTTCCCTCTATTGTCAATGACGCTGCTCACATTCGACCTCTTGTATTGTGGTTCGCACCGGTCCACGTGATATATGCGCGTGGTTTCCGTATATCTCTACCTGTACTATCGTAGTAGCGGCTGTTGTCGCCACTAGCTGCAAACTCCTCGAAGCAGACGTGAAACCCGCGAACCAAAGTATCGCTCACTTCGACCCTCATCTGATTGTTCGGAAACACTAGTGCAAGTACGGGATAGGTTCGCCCGAATAGACGAAAGTAAGTCCTAGTCGGCTTGAGTCAGCAGTCTCGCTGGTTTCTACTCGACTAAGAAACGCATATCGATAATCAAGCCGCATGTTCATCGTGCGCGAAAAGCGATAGATCAGTGATGCACCAACGGTATATCGATCAATTGCATTTAATGCCACTCCGGTCGTCGCTTCTTGTTCCTGCTCGCCGTACCTTAAATTCAGCACTCCACGCAGCATGGGCGTGATGTCTCGTCGCAGCGTGCCGATAACATCCTGTCGTTTCTGCCGAGAACCTAAACTTGAAGGGCCAATACTCCTGTTCCACTCGATCGTTACGGTGTTGCGATCAAATTCTTTATCAACGCGGGTCTGGATTACCTGCCCGCTAGCCCGACTTTCGACCGTTCGCTGCTGCGTCGCGAATTGCACTGGGACAATAGATACAAGTACGGTTTCAGTCCTTGAGAAGGTTGATCCACCAATGTTCTGGCCGACCAAAAATTCAGCCGTAAGCGTCGGATCGAACATATGCCTGAATCCGAAATTGTAGTCGTAGCTAGTCGTCCTGCTACGCAGTGACGGAGTTTTGAATCTTGCTATCGAAGTTCGCATGAACAGTTTCGTTTGCGCACTGAAGTCGTATTCCAGGTTAACTCCCGCTCTGGCGTAGACGTAATCGAATAAATTGGACCCTAAAACTTCTTCATACGAGGTATCGTTGTATGCGGCGAATGAAATGATTCGAAACTGGTCAGTTCCTTCGAATACCCAACTCGAGTTCAAACTTAGAGCGGTTTTTGGAACTGCAGTATCAATGACTCCCGCTTCCTCGATTTCTGTGGCCGCGGACAATTCTCGCGCAAAACCGAATCCGAATGAGAACTGATTTCTTTCGAAAAGCTTCTGCGCTCCAATGTCGACGAAATAATCTTCCGCGTCGAGCTCTTTCTGGCTTGAGTTCCTGGTAATTCGGAATTGCGGATTGATGTTGGCTTCAAACGTAGGTTGAGAGTATTCAGCTTGCACCGCTACTGTGTCGACGGTCGCTACGAGACCGCTACCATCTGTCACTCTAAGTCGACGATTATCGTCAACGTATACTGACGGAGAAAAAAACGGCGTGACAGTCAATTCCGCAAATACCGTTGCCGATTGCAATATCATTGTAACGATGGTGAGAATCCATCTTAGGAGGACTTGATACGGTCTTACAGCCGTTTTCTCACCGATTCGGTTCAACAGACGCGCTCCTACTAGGGCACGACCACGACATCACCCGGCTGCAGCATGATGTTTTGCTCAAGATTTTTACCGTACTGCACGTCACCAAAATCAAACGCGAGTGCAGATTGACCGTCCAGGGTTCGTCTTAATACAGAGATATTGTTCTCTTCCGCAAAGACCGCCATCCCCCCAGCAAGGGCCAAAGCCTGCATAACATCTAACGGTCGCGCCATGACGTATGCGCCTGGCCGATTCACTTTGCCAAGAACGTAGATAGTGTTTCCATCTGTCTGCAATACCTGCACCGTAACTACTGGATCCGGGATGTATTCTTCGATTCTGGAAACGATTTCCTGCTGGACGACGCCGACCGTTCGCCCTCCGGCAATGGCATCCCCGACAAGTGGAAACGAGAATCCTCCGTCCGGTCTGACGAGCAAATCCTGCTGGAGATCCTGCTCCTTCCAAACTGAAACCCTCAATACGTCTCCAGGCTGGATCACATAAGCGTTCGAATCATTGGCGTTCGCACCAAAAGAAACAAGCACCAAGCCAATTAATACGGACCACAAGCCGGTTGCTGCACAAAGCCGCATATTTCTATTCAACATTTTTGCCCCACAGAATACTCATGATGGTTCGCCTAAACCCGCGAATACCGATCCTCAAACCGCACAATATCGTCCTCGCCGAGGTATTGCCCCGACTGGACCTCGATCAATTCAAGCGGCGTATCGCCAGGATTCTCGAGCCGATGCTTCTCGCCGATCGGAATGTAGGTCGACTGGTTCGATGCCAGCTCAAACGTCTCCTCGCCGAGCGTCACCCGCGCCACGCCCGAAACCACGATCCAGTGTTCGGCGCGCTGGTGGTGCATCTGCAATGACAGCGCTTCGCCGGGTTTAACGGTGATGCGCTTGACCTGGAAACCGGCGCCGGAATCGATACTCTCGTAGCTGCCCCAGGGCCGGTAGACCTTGCGGTGGGTCAGGCGCTCGTCGCGCTCCTGCGCCGACAACCAGTTGACGATCGCCTTGACGTCCTCGGTCTTGTCCTGCGCGGCGACCATAACAGAATCAGCGGTTTCAATGATGACGAGGTTGTCACATCCGAGCGTTGCCACCAGGCGGTGTTCGGCGAAAACGATGTTGTCTTTCGAGTCGATCGCGCACACGTCACCACGCAGCACGTTGCCTTCGGCGTTCTTGGGCGAAACCTGCCACAGGCTCGACCACGAGCCGACGTCCGACCAGCCGGCCTCGAGCGCGACCACGGCGGCGTC
Source organism: uncultured Gammaproteobacteria bacterium (assembly GCA_942490995.1). GTDB lineage: Bacteria > Pseudomonadota > Gammaproteobacteria > UBA981. The sequence goes on along the minus strand of CALOBG010000030.1, from coordinate 9,898 downwards.
CTCGCCGCTCGCTGCCAGCGGCTCCATGACGGCGTAATCGATTGAATCGCTTGGGCATTTTTTGAACGCCTCGGCGTGGAGCCGAAAAAAGTCACCGTCGCCACGGCCGCCGTCGACGGCCGCACGCACGCCTTTCGCGATATCCGGGCAGTAGCGCTCGGCGTGTTCGAGCCACACCGAGGCGCGCATGACAAAAATGCCGGCGTTCCACAGGAACCGTCCGCTGTCGGTGTACGCGCGTGCCGTCACCAGGTCGGGCTTTTCGCGGAACGTGGCCAGTGCATTGCAGGCGGCGCCGGTGGATGCGCGCGCCGCGCCCAGTTCGATGTAGCCGTAGCCGGTTTCAACCCGGCTCGGTACCACGCCGAATGTGACGAGCTGTCCATCGTCAGCCTGGGCGATAGCGCTCGCCACGGCCCGCGCAAAAGCATCGGCGTCGGTGATGAGGTGATCGGCGGGCATCATGATCAGGATGGGATCGGCGCCTTCGCGCCGCGCGCGCAGGGCCGCGGCGGTCATCGCCGGTGCGGTATTGCGCCCGGTCGGCTCCAGGATCAGATCGGCCAGCGTCAGTCCGGCCTGGCGGCATTGTTCGGCGACCAGGAAGCGATGTTCTTCGTTACACACCACCATCGCGTTGGCTACCGGCAAAGCGCCCACCTGCGCCGGCAGGCGCTGCAGGGTTTGCTGCAACAGCGATTGGTCGCCGCCGACAGCGAGAAACTGTTTGGGATAGTAGCCGCGCGACAGCGGCCACAGGCGGGTACCACCGCCGCCGGCCAGCACCACAGGTACGATTTGTTCAGGCGTCGCCACGGTTCAGGTTGCTATCCTGCGCGCTGTGGTCGACACGCTTGCCGTGCGCATCAACAACGTCTGCCGAGGGGTATTCAGTTCCGCTTCCACGATGTTGTTTCCGCCCTGCTACTCGGCCCCGCTCGGCCTGCCCGGCATGGTAGCAGTCCGGGCCGCATGATAAAAGTCGCAAACAGAATAAAACTTAGAGAAAACAGGGGGTAAAGCCAAAACCCTAAATTCTTCTTGAAGGCCTCACGGCGACCCGCCGGGAGCCCTGGCTCGGGCGGTCTCGAAACGCGCCGAATACGACCAGCGCAGCGCCTCGCCGTCGCGCTGTCCGACCAGCACGCCCCAGTCGTTGTTCTCGGCCAGCGCCAGTGCGGCTTGTTCGCCCAGCACCAGCGCGGCGGTGGCAAGGGCATCGGCCAGCGCTGCACGACCGTGGATCACGCTCGCCGAGACGCTGCCGTTGACTACCGGCCAGCCACTGCGCGGATCGATAACATGCCCGTAACGGCGCCCATCATGCTCGAAATAGTCGCGATAATCGCCGGACGTGGCGATTGCCGCGTCATTCAGTTCAACCGCGTCCAGCACCCCCGTGTCGGCTTCGCCGGGTTGCTCGATACCGATCAGCCAGGCCTTACCCGCGCCATTATGCCCGTGGGTCAGGACCTCGCCGCCGATCTCGACCATCCAGTTCGAGTAGCCGGCCGCCAGCAGCAGGGCGCCGATGCGGTCGACGGCGTAGCCTTTGGCGATCCCTGAAACGTCGATAGCAAGCTCCGCGCTGGCCTTGCGCAGCGCGGGCGGCTCGGCGCGCGCCTCGAGCAGGTGGTAGCCGGTATGCTCGCGCGCGGCCTCAATAGCGGCGGCATCAGGCGGCGTCGCTCGCGCCGTGGCGGGACCGAAACCCCACAGCGCAACCAGCGGCGCGGCGGTGATATCGAAAGCGCCGTCGGTCAGCCTGGCAACCTCGAGGGCCAGGGCGGCAACTTCGTAGAGCTCGACCGAGACCGCGATCCAATCGGTACTGCGCACACGGTTGAAGCGCATCAGCTCGGAATTGTCGTCGTAGCTCGACAGGCTGGCGGTGAGGGCGCTCAGTTCAACATTGATGCGCGCACGTAGTGTGTCCACCTCGGCGAGCGCGCCGACCACGGTCACGTTGTAGTGCGTGCCCATGGTTGGACCCTGCAGAACCGTGGCCGGCGGTGGTGCCGGCGTGCAGCCGATCTGCACGCCCAGCACGAGCAGCCAGGCATTAACAAACCGTAATCCGCCGCGGCGGGAACTCCTGAGGTTCAACTTGAGTCTGCAAGTCATTAGAATCGTTGGATTGCGGCGGCCATGAAAGCGGCCGGCAGCGCCCGGCCCACCCGGTCAGTCCACCTCTGTATATAGCGAGCGATCACTTGGATACGGTTACTTCTGCACGCGAAGCGATATTTCGACTGCGCGATTTTGTCGGTTTGCGCATCATCGGCCAGGAACATCTCGTCGAACGCCTGCTGGTCGCGCTCCTCTCCGACGGCCATCTGCTCGTCGAAGGTGCGCCGGGCCTGGCCAAGACGCGCGCCATCAAGGTCCTTTCGGAAGGCATCGAAGGCGAATTTCACCGTATCCAGTTTACCCCGGATCTGCTGCCCGCCGATCTCACCGGTACCGAGATTTTCCGTCCCCAGGACGGTTCGTTCGTGTTTCAGCGCGGGCCGCTGTTCCATAACCTGGTCCTCGCCGACGAGGTCAACCGCGCGCCGGCCAAGGTCCAGTCGGCCCTGCTCGAGGCGATGGCCGAGCGCCAGATCACGATCGGGCGCGAATCCTATGCTTTGCCGGAACTGTTCATGGTCATGGCCACCCAGAACCCGCTCGAGCAGGAAGGTACCTACCCGCTGCCCGAGGCGCAGCTCGACCGTTTCCTGCTGCATATCAATATCGACTATCCCGACCACGCCGCCGAAAAGCGCATCCTGCAGCTTGCCCGCGAAGAGGCCGCGGCGCCGATCGCGGCCGACCGCGCGGTCTCGCCGGTGCTCGACCAGGCGCAGATTTTTACCGCGCGGCGCGAGATCCTCGACATGTACATGAGCGAGGAAGTCGAGAACTACCTGATGGAGATCGTATTCGCCACCCGTACCCCGGCGACTTACGGTCAGGACCTGGCGAGCTGGCTCGCTTATGGCGGCAGCCCGCGCGCAACCCTCGCCATCGATCGCACCGCGCGCGCGCACGCCTGGCTGAGCGGCGCCGATTACGTCAGCCCGGCGGATATTCAGAACGTGGCCAGCGATTGCCTGCGTCACCGCATCATCCTCAACTACGAGGCCGCCGCCGACGGCATCACACCGGATCGCTTTGTCGATGAGCTGGTAAGCCGTATCGCTGTGCCCTGAGCCCGGCGTGGAAGCTCGAACCCCAGTCAGCCATACCGCGCCACGCGCGAGCGACCCAAGCGCCGGACTCGAGCGCGTCGAACCGCAGCTGCGCGAACTGCTGGCCCTGGCCGGGGCTGCCAGCGCGCTGCCACCCTGGTCGCGTGGCCTGCGCGCGCGCCAGAGCGGCCAGTACCTGTCGCGGGTACGCGGGCGCGGCATGGAATACGACGAGTCGCGGCCCTACCAGCCCGGCGACGACGTCCGCCAGCTCGACTGGCGCGTCACCGCGCGTACCGGCAAGCCGCATACCAAGCTGTTCCGCGAAGAGCGCGAGCGACCGGTGTTTGTCGCCGTCGATTATTGTCGCAGCATGTTTTTTGCCACCCGCGGCGTGTTCAAAGCAGTGCAGGCGGCGCGCCTGGCCAGCCTCCTCGCCTGGCGTGCGCAGCTCAACGGCGACCGCCTCGGCGGGGTGGTGTTTTCCGGCGCCGCGCATCACGAACTGCCGCCGCGGCGCGGCAAAGCGGCGGTGATCCGGGTACTCAAGCTGCTCGCCGCCGAGGGCGCGAGCTGCCGTGCCGCGGCGCATCGACCGGCGCCCGACGAGGTCCTGCTGGCCGCGCTCAAACGCCTGCGCAGGCTCGCCAAACCGGGCAGCCTGGTGTTCCTGATCAGCGATTTCCAGCAGCTCGACGAGGCCGCCGAAAACGAACTGGCGCGGCTCGCCGCGCATACCGATCTCGCCCTGCTGGCGGTCTACGATCCGATCGAAGCGGCGTTCCCGGCCCTCGAGCGCGCCGGCATGCTCAGCGACGGCGCCGATACCCTGCGCCTGTCCGCGGTTTCGAACCAGCAGCGCGAACGTTACGCCGCGGCGTTTGAAACCCAGCTCGAACGGCTGCGCCGCCTGTCCCGCGAACAGCGCATGTTGTTCACCGCACTCGATACCGCGGCCGATCCGCTGGCCGCCCTGATCCGGCTGTTGGCGCGATGAACCCGGCCGATCCGAGCACCATTCCACTGCGCGATATCCAGCTTCCGGAAGCCATCGGCTGGTGGCCGCCGGCGCCGGGCTGGTGGTTACTCGCGGCGTTGCTGCTGAGCGGCGTACTCGGTGCGGCGTGGCTGTTCTGGCGCCGCCGGCGTTCGCGCCTGCACAGTGCCGCACTGGCCGAACTGGCGGCCATCGAACGCGACTACGCCGACCACGGCGACGGCCACCGGTGCGCGCGCCGCTTGTCCGGGCTCGCGCGCCGCCTGGCGCTGGCCTTCGCGCCGGAACGCAGTGCGGCAGCCACCGGCACGCAGTGGCTCGGCATCCTTGAACAGCTCAGTGGCCAGCCGCTGCCGCCGCAGTTGAGTCCGGTATTGCTCGAGGCGCCGTATTCGCGCGAGCGCGCCGCGGATCTCGAAGCCGATGCCTACACCGCCACCCTGGCACACCTGCGCGGCTGGCTCGAAGCGCGTCGCAAGCCGCCGCGAACGGCTGTCGACCATGCTTGAGTTCGTGTGGCCCTGGGTATTCGCCGCGCTGCCGCTGCCGTGGCTCATGCGCCGCTGGCTCGACCCCGCCGCCGAACACGACGGTGGCGTGCTGCAGGTGCCGACCCTGGGTAATTTCCGCGTCCTCGCCGGCAGTGCCACGGTCGCCAGCACGCGTCGTGCGCAACTGCTGTTGTGCGCGCTGGCCTGGGTGCTGCTGGTCACCGCCGCGGCACAGCCGCAGTGGTATGGTGAAGCCATCGAGATCCCGATCAACGGCCGCGATCTGATGCTGGCGGTGGACCTGTCGGAGTCGATGCGCGAAACCGACTTTGTCGTCAACAGCCGGCCGGTCGATCGCCTCACCGCGACCAAGCTCGTCGCCCACGATTTCATCGAGCGCCGCATCGGCGATCGTCTCGGCCTGGTGCTGTTCGGCCAGCAGGCCTATCTGCACGTGCCGCTGACCTTCGACCGCGAAACCGTGCAGCAACTGCTCGACGAAGCGGTGATCGGGATCGCCGGCCGCCAGACCGCGATCGGTGACGCGCTCGGTCTCGCGGTCAAACGCCTGCGCGAAGAAGACACCCCCAACAAGGTCCTGATCCTGATGACCGACGGGCGCAACACCGCCGGCGAAATCGAACCGCTGCGCGCGGCCGAACTCGCCGCCGACGCCGGCCTTACCGTCCACACCATCGGCATCGGCGCGGACGAAGCCATCCAGCGCGGCTTTTTCGGCACCGTGCGCATCAATCCCTCGCAGGAGCTTGACGAACAAACCTTGAAGGCGATCGCGGCGAAAACCGGCGGGCGTTATTTCCGCGCCCGCGATACCAAAGAATTCGAACAAATCTACGCCGAACTCGACAAGCTCGAACCGACCGAGCACGGCGGCGAACATTTCCGCCCAACCCGGCCGCTGTTCTACTGGCCGGCCGGCGCGGCGGTGGTGTTGTTTTCACTGGTGTTGCTGCATGGCGCGGCGACCCGCAGCGGTCTGCCGGCATGAACGACGCGTTTCATTTTCTGCGTCCCGCCTGGCTGCTGGCGATCCCGTTGTTCTGGTTGCTGGCGTTCTGGCACCACCGCGCACGCCAGCGTGGCGGGGTCTGGACGCGCGTGATCGATGCCGCCCTGGCGCCGTTCGTACTCAATGAATCCGGCCGCGGCGGGATTACCGGCACCGGCGCGGTACTGGCGCTGGCCGGCAGCGTCGCCCTGCTGGCACTCGCCGGGCCGACCTGGGAACGCGTGCCGGTACCGGTGTTCCGCACCGAATCGGCGCTCGTGATCGCGCTCGATTTGTCCGCCTCCATGAACGCCGAAGACGTCGAACCGTCGCGCCTGGCGCTGGCCAAATTCAAGATCAACGACCTGCTCAAACTGCGCCGCGGCGGACAGACCGCGCTGCTGGTGTATGCCGCGCAGAGTTTTGTCGTCACCCCGCTGACCGACGACACCACCACCCTGCTCGGCCACCTGCAGGGTCTCGATACCTCGATCATGCCGAGCCAGGGCAGCGAACCGGCCGCGGCCCTTGAACAGGCGGCCCAGCTGCTCAAACAGGCCAGCGTGATCGGTGGTCACGTGCTGCTGGTCACCGACGGCGCCGACGGCGAACCCTTCGAGCGGGCTCAGGCCGCCCTCGCCAAACGCGATTACAGTGTCAGCATCCTCGGCATCGGCACCTTAAGCGGCGCGCCGATCCCGGACAGCAGCGGCGGCTTCGCCCATCGTGCCGATGGCGAGATCATCATGAGCGCGCTGGCCGATCGCGAACTCAAGGCGCTCGCCGCGGCCGGCGGTGGCTTGTATCTCGACTTGAGCGTCGACGACAGCGAGGTGCGCCGACTGCAGACCTTCCTCGAAGCGCGCCAGGACGACCAGGCCCAGCAGCTCGATGATCTCGCTTCCAGCCAGTGGCGCGAATTCGGCCCGTGGCTGCTGCTGGCCCTGCTGCCGCTGGCGGCGTGCGGATTTCGCCGCGGCCTGATCGTGGGGCTGGCGCTGGCCGTCACCCTGCCCGCCCCGCAGACGGTCCAGGCCGGCTGGTTTCAAACGGATGACCAGGCCGCCGCGCAGGCGTTTGAATCCGGCGATTTCGACGCCGCCGCGGAACGCTTCACGGTGCCCGAGTGGCGCGCCGCGGCGCGTTATCGCGACGGCGACTACGAAGACGCGGTGGCCGGCTTCGCCGACCGTGACGATGCCCTGGCGCACTACAATCGCGGCAACGCGCTGGCCCGGCTCGGCCGCTTTGATGAGGCCATCGCGGCCTATGACAGCGCCCTTGAACGCGCCCCCGAGCATGCCGATGCCGAGCACAACAAGGCCCTGCTGGAAAAACTGTTGAGCGAACAGCAGCCGCCGCCGCCCTCCGATCAGGGTCAGTCCGACCAAGAGGACCAGGGCGACAAGGACAAAAAGCAGGACCAGCAACAAAGTGGCGAGGACCAGCAGGGCGGCGGTCAGACCGGCGACGAGGCCGACCAGGAAATGAGTGACGCCAACTCCATGGGCGGCTCCGAGCGCGATGACGGCGAGCAGGCCGAAAACGAAAGCCAGGGCGGCGACGCCGAAAACGAGCAGCAGCGCGAGACCGGCGAGGAGCAGGAACAGGCCGAAGCCGATACCGACCAGGCCAGCGCCGAGCAGACCACCACCGCCATGAGCGAATCGGACGCCGAGCGCGAACAGGCCACCGAACAATGGTTGCGCCAGATCCCGGACGACCCGGGCGGCCTGTTGCGGCGCAAATTTCAGTACCAGTACAAACAGCGCTACGGCAACAAACCGTACGAGGGGAACCGATGGTGACAGCCGCACGTATCCTGTTCGCCGTGCTCGCCTGGTGGACTGTGTCGTCCGCCCAGGCGGCGGTGGAATTCGAGGTTTCACCCGAACCGATCGTGGCCAATGAGTCGTGCCGCCTGAGTTTCACCGTCACCGGCGAGGCCGATGGCGAGCCGGATTTTTCACCCCTGGAAGCCCACTTCGACATCATCGGGCGCAACCGCCAGACCTCGATTGCCTGGATCAACGGTAAAAGCGAACAATCGACGTCCTGGGTGCTGAGCGCCATGCCGCTGACCACCGGACGCATTGAAATTCCATCGATCGCCTTCGGCGCCCAGCGCAGCGCGCCGAAAAGCGTCGAAGTCATCGCCGCCCCGCGCCGCCAGGCGAACAACGCCGAGGACATCATTCTCGAAGTCGCAGCCGACACCACCACCCCTTACGTCCAGCAGCAGGTGATCTACACCATTCGCCTGCTGCACCGGGTGGAACTCAGCAGCCCGCGCTTCTCGGCCCTCGATACCAGCGCCGATGCGGTGGTCAAGCCGCTTGGCGACGGTCGCCAGTATCGCGAGCAGCGCAGCGGCACCAACTACGAAGTGTTCGAGCAGCGCTACGCGATATTCCCGCAGGCCAGCGGCACGCTGACCATTCGGCCGCTGGCGCTGACCACCCAGATCATTTCGCGCAAACGGTCGTTTTTTGACCCGTTTTCGCAAAGCCTGCAGACCCGCCGCATCGAGTCCCAGGCGGTGACGCTCGAAGTACGGCCGATCCCGGCCAGCTTTCCCAGCCAGGCGACCTGGCTACCGGCGCGCCGCGTGCGTCTGCACGAGGAATGGCAGCCCGATGTCGACACCGCCAAGGTCGGCGCACCGCTGTCGCGCACGGTATTCCTGTGGGCCGACGGCCTGATTGCCGGTCAGCTACCCGAGATCACCGTAAGCCCAACGCCGGGCATCAAGCTCTATCCCGACCAGGCGCAAAGCAGCGACAAGGACACCGCGACCGGCTTTACCGCTATCGTCCAGCAGAAGTTCGCGCTGATCGCCGGCACCCCGGGACGCGGCACGTTCGCCGAGATCCGCCTGCCGTGGTGGAACGTGGAAACCGACAGCCTGGAAACCGCGACCCTGGCGGCGCGCACGGTCGAATTCGTTGGCGCCGCGTTGCCGGCCGGATCCGCAACAACCCCGACGCCCGCCACCACGGCCGACACCGGCGCGGCGCCGGTCGCGCCGGCCACGGGCTCGGCAGCGGGACCACAGTGGTCGTGGCTGACCGCGGTCGCCGCCGGCGGCTGGTTACTGACCGCATTACTGTGGGCGGCGAGCGTGTGGCGGCGACGTCCGCGCGCCGGCAAAACCACCGCGCGCGAGCGTGAGGTGCCGACCGGGGCGCGAGCCGCGCGCGAACTGAAGTCGGCCTGCGCCACGCACGACGCCAATGCCGCGGCCGCCGCGCTGCGCGCCTGGGCGCAGACCCTGGCGCCGACCAGCGATCCGCGCGCGCGGGCGCTGCGTGAAATCGCCGCGCTGGCCCAGACCGCCGACCTCAGCGCAGCCATCATGACCCTCGACGCGGCGCTCTACGGCCGTAGCGAAGCGGCCTGGACCGGCACTGCACTGTGGGCCGCGTTCCGCCTCGAACCGCGGGCGCGACCGGTGTCGACCTCGACCACCAGATCTCCTGCCATTATTCATGAAGGAACAGAGCATAATCATCAACATGTTGCGCAATTGTTCTGATCTGGTGCTTTAGTTGGAGCTGCCGGTCCGGAAGCCTGCACTCGCCTAGCGTCACGAATACCGCGCATGCGCGCTGCGCACAGCGCGCGGGCCGGGGCGCGACGCGGGGGACGAACACGGGACAGAACGCTGAACCGGCGGCGGTGCTGGCTGTCGATGACAATGCCACCATCCGCAAAGCAATTTCCATGCGCCTCGGGGCCAAGGGCTTCCGGGTCAGCACCGTGGGCAGCGGCCGCGCAGCGCTGGCGGCTGTGTACAAGAACACTTTCGACCTGGTCCTGCTCGACCTCAACATGCCCGGCATGCGTGGTGACGAAGTCCTGCGTCGCCTGCGGCGCCGTTACTCGGCCACTGCCCTGCCGATCATCATGCTCGCCGCGAGTTCGGACAAGGCCGATATCAATCGTACCCTCGAACTCGGCGCCAACGACTACATCATCAAGCCCGGCGATCTGCCGATCCTGATCGCGCGCATTCGCACCCAGCTGGCCCTGAAAAGCACCGTTGCGCACCTGCGCTTTCGATGCAGCGCCCTACAGCGCGACACCTACGCTCGAATCCTTCAGCGTGCTCGAGGGTACACCGGACATCGTCGCCGAAACCGACGCCATGCTCGACATATCGACAGCACCCATCGGGTGCCGTTGACGTACTCCACGACACCCCGGTCACCTGCTTTACCTCACCGCC
>CALOBG010000029.1:0-12463 GCA_942490995.1 uncultured Gammaproteobacteria bacterium | reverse complement strand
ATGCGAACGGCGACCCCGTCAGCGTCCTGCAGCGAAACGGGGATGCGGTAAGTACCGGTACGCACTTTTCCGGTCGTTTCGACCAATTACCAGAACTCGCTCTGCTGAGTGACGCCGACGTCACGCTGGACATCGATTTCACCGGCCTCAAGCGTCAGCTCAATCAGAAAGGGTCGTTGACGTTCAGCGACTACATGGAGCTGAAGGCGCTGGCGGCAAAAGCAAGCGTGCTCGGCGGCGTGGCGAGCATCGAGCTGGGTCCGGTGTTCTACAAGAAATTCGAGCTCGCCGGTCAGCTCGCCGGACTCGACATCTACGATGTATCCCTGACTTTGTCCGATCTCGGATTTGTCGACGATCTGTTTGACGGCACGGCGACCATCGACGCAATTCCCAGCCAACTGGCCTATCTCGCCTCGCCGTTCGAGACGATTGCAAGTAGCCTTCACCCGAGTCAATTCAAACTTGTGGCTAACGGCGCAAGCGCGACCAGCGTAGATACCGCGGATCTGGTCCTCGCTATCGCTGGCGCAACCGGCACGCCGGCGAGCAAACTGGACCTGACCGCCAAGCATGTATCGATCACCGGTAATATCAGCGACCAGGCGGTCGCCGGACTGTATCTCGCCGACGATTCGCGCCTCAGCGCCGGCTTGCTGAATCCCGTCGAGGTGAGTTTTCGTCTCGGTTTGATCGAGAATAATGGCTATATCACCAGCAAGCCGAGCGCCTCAGCCAGTCATTCGAACTTGCTGTTCAGCAGTACGACACCGGACGGCGTGTTGCGGATCACCGGCGACGGCGAGATCAATTTTGGTGGCGCCGGCGGGATCGAGGCTGGGATCATCATTCACGGCGAGAATCATACGCTCACCTATTCGAATGGCTCCTCGGCACCACTGCCGACGCCCGGTTCGCGCGTGCTCACAGCGCATGACCAGCTATCGAACCAGGGCACGATCCAGGTAATCGGTAACAACCTGCTGACTATTCTCACGCCGAACTTCGAAAACCGCGATGGCGCGTTGCTGAGCGCCAGACAAGGCACGGAAATCGCGATGCGATCGGCGGGCCACCAGGTGCCGTTTCTATTTGGTAACCAGGGTGTGGTGGAGGCCAACGGTGCCGGTGCGCGTTTGAACATCGCAGCCTCGACACTCGATGGGGTATTCGCCAACGTGTTCAACCCAACGACCCAACGCGGTGTATTTCAATCGATCAACGGCGGCCGCGCAGATTTCTGGGATGGCAAGGCAGAACGCATTGGAGATCCGGACGGTGTCCAACTCGTGTTGCGGAACCGACTCAGCTTCGTGACTGGTGCAGCCTCCTCAACGACGTTCCACGCTGAGGTCGAGGTGGACGGTGACGTGTTGTTCGAAACCGAGACCGGCGGTCGGCTGACGTTGAACGGGTTGCAGAGGACACAAGAGATCGCGCATGTAGAGATCATCAACGCCGGGCTTTTGGAGCTCAAATCCGGCGTTACGTCATTGCGGCCACCCGGCGGCGTTTCGTGCCCGGGCTGCCCGCCGCCGGTGCCAGCCATCAAACCGGTCGACCTGTCGAACTCGGGAACGGTTCGAGTCCACGCTGGCGCCGGGTTCGCGTTCGATGTCGATATCGTCGATTACGCTGCCGGCGGCGCGAGTCTGGATGCAGGGACATGGGAGTTGTTCGGCGAAACGAAGATGTTCGCGAATACCGACACGGTATCGATTGCCGACCGCCGCGCCGACGTCGCCATCATCGATGTCCGCGTCAACGAGGTGTTTGGCAACGCCGTGCGGTTCGAGGATTACGCGTTTGATGAAGTGCTCGATGCAAACGGCGGCGTGGTTGCGGTTGGATCGGATATCAGTCAGCTCGATACGCGACTCGTCTACAACGACGGTACGGTGCGCCTGCACGGCGCTGCGAAGTTCGACTACTTCAATACCGTAGCGGTCAACCGCGGGACTCTGGAGATTGCCAAAGGTCATCAGTTCTACACTGATGGGACGCTGCAAAACCGCGGCGGTACGCTCAACGTTGACCAGGCCGGCGGGCTGCACGTCGCCGGTACGCTGCTCATCAACGGTGGTGAAGTGAGTATTGGACGACACCCGGCTACCGAACTAACGTCGAACAGTTTTCTCACCGTCGAAGGTGCGCAGTTGATGCAGATCGACGGTACGTCGGCGCAGCGTCACGTGGAGATTAACGGCGGCACCTTGCACCTCGGTCCACATGCCGATCTGAGTGGTGAAATCGGCCTTCCGGGGTCAGGGGGCGCTCTGAATAGCGGCTTGATGGAAGCGAGCGGGCATGGCGGTTTCGCGCTCAAAGGCGGGCGGAGTTGGGTGATCCGTGATGCGTTGGAAACGCTGGACAATGGCGAGGAAATCATTACCGCCGGGATGGTCGTCCTCGAGACGCGCGGTGGCGTGCTGAATGGTAACGAGAATTCCGGCGTTGCCGAGATCCATGCGAATCACGCCGACGTCACACTGTCCGGCGCGAATGCGCGATTCGAGGGCCTCGAGTACCTGGTCGAAAACAGCGGTTCACTGACCTTGCTCGGTGGCGCGACGCTTACCCGACTCGATTCGGACGCCGTCGTCGGTAACGATTTCACCAACTACCTCTCAAGTAAACTCGACATCAACAGTGGCCGATTGGTTTTCGATGGGGACAACAACCGCCTCGCAAACGCGGGCGACATCGTCGTCGGGGAGAATGCGTATCTGGCAGTCGACGAAATTACGGCACTCGGCGCACTGAAAGGCACCATCGACAGTGCCGGTCATCTCAGCGCGGTCAACGGGGTTTCTGCCAGAGCACTTACACTTCGCGGCGGTATTCTTGCGACACCCGCCATCGATCTCAACGGCCGCAAGGGAGGCGACGGAGAGGTATCCGCCTTTGCGACCGAACTGACACGCCATGGCGGCGATGGTACTGACGGGGGCGTATTGCACCTGCTCGGCGGAGCGATCGGAAGTTCGAGTATCTCGGGCGTCGGCGGTAGTGGCGGTAACGGCCTCGATGCACGTGGCGGACACGGCGGCCGCGGCGGACGGGGCAGCGACCTTGTCATCGATGGTGGGCGTCTGCTCGTAAACGGGGGCATCGACCTACGCGGCGGCAGGGGCGGAGACGGTGGCAACGAAGATGTTCCGTTCTACGAGCAGCAGGGCGGGAACGGAGGTCGTGGTGGAGACGGCGGTAGCATCACCCTCCGCGACGGCGCCCTCGTATTGGCGGGCGGCCAGATCGATCTCAGTGCGGGCCGCGGCGGCGCACCGGGCGCTGGCGGTACGTTCGATGCCGGGTTCCTCGGCGTCACTGTCAGCGTCGCGCCCGGGACCGGCGGTGCGTTCGGCGAACATGGCCACCTCAGGCTCGCGGGGGGCACGTTGACGTCGAGCGCGGCACGCTTCGACAACGATATTCTCGGCAACGTCGTATACGACGCCGGTACCCTCCTTTTCACCGACGGCCTGTTCGAACTGGGGCATTCAAGTGCGCGACTGAATGCACTGTTGGGCGGCACTGACAAGACGCTCGGAGCAGGAAAAACGCTTGCATTCGATCACGTGCTGCGGATTGGGGCAGGCGAATCGCTGGCGCTCGCCGGAGGCGTACTTGTGGCCGCGGAAATCGACTCTATCGATGACGACTGGATGCTGGTCGACGGTACCTTATCGGCCGGTACATTGAACGCCAATCTCATTCAGCACGGTGGTCGGCTAGCGCCCGGTCTGTCCCCGGGTCTCATGGCAATAGTCGGCGATTTCACGATCGACGGTGGCATCGTCGAGATCGAATTGGCCGGCACGACGCGTGGCGACGAATACGATGCGCTCGATGTCTCGGGTACCGCGACACTCGGCGGTACCTTGATGATTTCATTGCTCGACGCATTCACCCCGGCACCGGGGGATTCTTTTCAGATCCTTGCAGCCGATACTATCTCCGGTGCTTTCCAGACGCTGCTGTTCGACGCCCCATCCGAGAATTTGATCTGGAAACTGGATTACGATCTCAATGTGTTGGGAATGGATTTCCTGAACCTGACCGCGACGCCGGTGCCATTGCCGTCAGCGTTCTGCTTATGTTCCGGCGCCCTGCTGTTTTTGATGCGTCGCCGCGGGGAACCGATGATGGCGGCTCGCGCGGCGTCGTGAAAACGGGCAGACAGGAAGCTTGCAACCCGAAGTGCCGCGCTCAGGCGCCAGTGCTCGGGCTGCCCATTTGTACGGCGAGCCATGCCTTGGCCGCCTTGAGATCATCGAACACGGTACTCTGGCCAATGCCCAGTGCTTCACCGATTTCCTCGTAGGTCATGCCGCAAAAATACATGAGCTCGAGCGCGCGCGCGGCGCGCTCGTCGAAAGCCCACAATTTCTCGAGCGCTGCATCGAGATCGATAATATCTTCGTTGGACAAGACGGTTTCATCGGGCCATTCCGTCACCGTCACCCGGACGGGATCGCCGCCGCGCTTCGCCCGGCTCTTCGCACGGGCATGGTCGACCAGCACCTGCCGCATTGCGTTTGCCGAAAGGGCGAGAAAATGACGCTTGTTCTGCGCGATTTGACCGGCCCCCGCAAGCTTCAGGTAAGCTTCGTTCACCAGCGCCGTTGCCTGCAGCGTGTGGCCGGGCTTTTCCTGCCGCATATGACGCTGCGCGATCGAATGCAATTCCGCGTAAATCGTCGGTCCGAGTACATCCGCGGCGTACGGCTCTCCGTCGCCTACGGCCTGTAGCAAGGCGTTGAATGAATGGGTCTCCATTGAAATGCCTGTCTGAATCCTCCGCTTTGCCACCGGCAACATCTGCTCAGCGAGCGATTTTCAGTATCCGCTGAGCCTCGCGCATGTCGTGCGAACTGGTTCCGCTTTCGGGCATATTGTTAGCAGCCTCGGTCACGAGCTGTCGCGCTCGGTCGGTTTCGCCCTGTTCGATCAAGGCGCGGGCAAACGTCACCGCGATGCGCAACGCCCACAAACGTGCACCCCGTCGATTCGCGTCGTTGAGTGCTTCGCGGAAGCTGGCATCGGCGTCTGAATTCCAACCCGACTCGCGCAAACGGCTAATCGCGATGTAGCGTTTGATTTCCGATATCGCCCAGTACTCCTTGCCGCGTTCGGCCATTGCCAGTGCGGCGGCCGCCGCTTCGCGGGCTTCCTTGTAGCGGTCGAGCTCTGCGAGGCAGGCGCAGTAGTTGCCCAGCAGCAAGGGTGTATAGATATCGGTTTTCGTCTCCTTGATGATCGATAACGCGTTCGACATCTCCTTTGCCGCGGCAGCGTACGCTTTCTTGTGGTACAGATACATTGCACGACTACCCCGGCAATGACCCTTGTAGGCCACAAGATCGTGCTTGTCGATAAACGCGTTTGCGATCTCGATATATCGCGTGAGCCCATCGAGTTGCCCCAGCTGTCCGAGAAAAGGGATATGCGCGAGCGTGTAGGCCAGCGTATTGCCATGATCGAGATCGACAGCGTAGTGGTAGAGCTTCTCGATGCGCGCGGTCGCCTCGCCGGTTTCACCGGTACACACGAGCACAAACGCGTGATTAACTCCGGCCGAGACGGAAAAATCGAGACCGTACTGCCAGGCCAATCCGGCGTCTTTAGTCACATCGTGCACACGGTGGAATGCTTCGAATTGTTCGAGTGCACCCACGTAGTCGCCCATCATGGTCTGACTGGCGCCCAGGGTTCGGTAGGCGATGCTGCGCTGAATCCGGTCGTCCTCGCGTTCGGCTTCGGCGGCCATTTCGCGCGCGTTCTGCAGCGCAGCCGGGTGCTGACCCGCGGCATGCATAATCACCCAATGTCCGTAGAGCACCGGGAACCTGTACGGGGATTCTCCGACCGTATTCAATAGCGCGCGCGCCGCTATATTTGCTTTCACCGTGGTCGGATGCGCGAAGCCATTTACCGCGGTAGAGGCGTGACTTTGTTTGACATGCAGATTGAGTTCGAGCAGCCGCGCCTGTTCACTGTCGGGAAGCAGCTTCGCGCACTCAGCACCGCTAGCGAAATGAGCAATCGCTTCTGTAAATGACGCCTGTTCCATTGCGCGCATACCAGCCTCCTCCCACAACGCCAATGCGTCCTCATATCGTTCCGCCTGGGCGGCATGAAACGCGAGGATTTCGGGGCCGGCGTTCTGATCCGAGCGCAAGTATTCGAATAGCTTGGCGTGAATCGTGCGGCGTTCGGATTTCAGTAAGCTGTCGTACGCCGCGTCGCGCAACAACGCATGTTTGAAGATATAACCGGGTTCGAGCCCAAGGCTTTGTCGAAAAACGAGGCTCGATTGTTCCATCTGGTCGAGCGCGTTACGCAGTTCGCCATCGACCAACGGCGAGATCTGGTTCAGGACGGCGAAAGAAAATTCGCGACCGATGCATGCGGCTGCCTGCAGGACAGGCTTGATCGATCGCATTCGGTCAAGCCGCGCAACGAGCGAATCGTGCAATGAACCTGGAATGGCGTGCCGATCCAGACTGCCCTCCGAGAGCGTGGTGGTTTCCAGCAGCGTTTTCGTCAACTCTTCAGCGAATAGCGGCACTCCGTCGGTTTTTGCGACGATATGTTCGAGCATAGCGCGCGGCAAATGCTGATTACCGGCCGTATGCGTGATGATTTCTTCGATAACCGTTTCCGGCAGGCGTTCGACGCGCAGCAGTGAGGCGCCCGGGCTATCAAGTAGCGCTGGCTCGAACGGCGGTCGACTTGTCATCACGCACAGCAGATGCCGTTGTTCAACATCGGATCGCAGGCGATCGATCAAGGCGAGCGTGGTGGGGTCGATCCAGTGTGCGTCCTCGATGATCAGCAACAGCGTATTCGTGGTGGCCACGTTGCGTAAATGCTCGACCAAAACCTGGAGCGTGAACTCGCGCTGCACCTGCGATGTTTCGAACCGCCCGGAGAGATCGGGCAGATCGTTGGCGTCGATGGCAAAAAGCGGCGCGAGCAGCGCAAGCGCATCCGGCAGGCGATGCTCATCCAGGGACAGGGCGTCTGCCAAACGGCCCAGCCTGTCCGACGCGGTGGCGTTCGGATCGATCCCCGCGAAGCGTTTGAGTTGCTGCAGCACCGGGTACAGCGCCGTATCTGAGTAGTACGGCGAGCATTGATAGACGATACCGGCGGCACCGTCCTTTCTGACCCGGTCTGATAGCGCATTGACGAGACAGGACTTGCCAATACCGGCGTCTCCGCGGACGACGAGCACGTGACCGCGGCCGCCAAGAGCCGACTGCCACGCCGATTCCAATCGCGCGAGCTCGCTTTCACGCCCGAAAAGACGGGTATCGTTCGCGTTTCGCGCGGCCAGGAAGCGACTCGCGGACGAGCGCACACCTGCGACGCGGTACAACACTTGCGGCCCGAGCTCGCTGTCGTCATGGCCTTGTGCGGTGAATGGCGTGAATTCAAACGCGCTTTGCGCAATGTTCATCGTTGACGCGGCCACAATGACACAGCCCTCGGGCGCCGCGCGTTGTATCGCCTCGGCGATAGTCGGGGTTTCACCGGTGGCGACTTGCTCCTGGAATAACGCACTATCGGACGCGCTGAAAACCACCGGCCCCGTGTTGATTCCGATCTGCACGCGCAGCCGGTGCCTCAAGTCGGTAGCGTTAAAATCGAGGTTTTGTGCTGCCAGCTTGGAGGCAATTTGAAGGCCGGCGAAAATGGCGTGACTCGTATCGTTCTCGTGGGCACTCGGGTAGCCGAAGTAGGCGATCAATCGTCCGTCCGAGAATTGCGCGAGATGACCGTTAAATCGGAATATCGCCGCTTCGGCGACACGACGGAAGCGAGCCGCAAATTCATACAGATCCTCCGGATCAGTTTCGCGCGAAAGCGCAGCGTAACCGGCGATTGCGCAGCTCATGATGCTTATCTGGCGGCGCTCCGGCTTCGCCAGAACCGGTGCAGCGGAGGCGCGGTGCCGCTGTCCGCGGATCTGCCCGATGGGCTCGTCGAACGGCAGGTGAAGTTCTTCCATCAAGCAAGTGAGATGGTCTGCGAGGGCAGAGGCGCTTTGCGGACGGTTATCAGGGTTTTTAGCCAAGGCGCTGTCGATGCAAGCCTGAAAACTGCGCAGGTTCTCCGGCAGCGGGGGCACTGGCGTGGTCAGATGCATAACCCCGGTCGTGACCGCCGAGTCGTGACTGAACGGTACCGCCCCGGCGAGCATCTCATAGAGAACGACGCCGAGACTGTAGACATCGCAACGCGCGTCCAGGTTGGCGCCGCTTATCTGTTCAGGACTCATGTAATCTGCGGTCCCGAGCGTCGCACCGGTACGTGTTAGTTGGGTCCTGGAATCTGTCGCTCGGGCGATACCGAAGTCGACCAGCAGTGCGCGATCAGCGTCGAACAGAATGTTCTGAGGTTTGACATCGCGATGCAGGAATCCCTGGACGTGTGCGTACTCCAATGCACCGGCGATATCGATAATCACCCGCAGGCCCTGCGCAAGACTAAGCTGTTCGATGCGCTCGCGGAGCGTGCCACCGCTGATATAGCGCATCACCATAACGGTGTTTTCGCCGGAATCGGTCTCGAACAGCCCGAAAACGGGCACGATATTCGGGTGGTTCAGTCGCGCGAGGATCCGTGCTTCACGTCGGAAGCGTTGATGGTCGGTCGCGCTGATCTGGCTATGATCAATGACTTTGAGGGCGACTTCACGGTTCAAGCTTTTCTCAACCGCCAGGTACACGCGCGCGCTGGCGCCGTGCCCGAGTTCCCTGATGACCGTGTAATTCGAATGCGAAAAGTTCATGTGGGAGGGATCTCAAAACGCGCCGAGTCGGGTCAGCCGCACGGCATGCCTAGGAGCCTGTCGGACTTAGGAACAATCTACTGCGCTGTTGGGATGGCGGTCCAAATAACTGCAATTCCTCGTTACATAGAACCACTATGCGCCTCGCAATTGCAGCCATTTGACCTCGCCCTCCCACCATGCTCGCGACGATTGCCTAAGTCCGACAGACTCCTAGGCGGTTATCAAGCCAGCCAGTTCGTCGCGTATCGATTCCATCGATTGGGGTCTCAGGCCGGGATCTTTTTCCAGCATACCGGTTATCAGTCGAGCGAGCGGCGGCGGCGCGTTCTGTTCCAGTACGGCGTCACTGTCAAGCGCGCCGCGAGGGCTCAATACGGCGCGGGCGATACTGGCGTGGTCACTGCCGCGAAACGGAACGTCGCCGACACACAACTGATACAGCACGATCCCGAGCGACCAGATATCGCTGCGGAAGTCGACGTCTTCCCCACGCCATTGCTCCGGTGACATGTATTTGGGGCTGCCGATCATCTGCCCCGTCCGCGTGAGCCTCGTACCCTCAAGTTTTGCAATGCCGAAATCAATGACATAAGTTTCGCCTGTCCGACCGAGGATAATATTCGTTGGCTTGATATCGCGATGGACGATGCCGTTTCGGTGCGCGAGCGCGAGCACGTCGGCGATCGCTACGCCGATTCCAAGGGTTTGTTCGATCGGCACGTGCGCGTTCGATATCACATCCTCCAGGGTTTCACCTGCCAGCCGTTGCATTGCGATCGCGGCGAAGTCTTGCGAGCGAATCACCTCGTGGATCTTGCCCATGGCGGGATGTGAAAGCCGGCGCAAAATTTCCACCTCGCGGAAAAACCGCGACTCAATGTCGGGATGACGAAGTAGCCACCGCGGGAGGATTTTCACGGCGACCTCGCCGTGTCGCGGATGCACTGCCCGGTGGACCGTGCTCATCGCCCCGCTGCCGAGCACCTCGTGAATGTCGTACTGGCCTATCCGCTTTGGAATCGGCTTATCCAGCGCGACAATGGGCTGGCTCAACTTGCCGGGCATATTGTCGTGCGCGATCAGTATGGCTTCGAGCTCACGCCTCAGGTCGTCATCGTCGGCGCAAACCATATCGAGGTAGTCTCGTCGAAAGCTCGGCGTCTCGTCGCAGATGTGGTCGAAAATGTTCTTAATTTTCGACCAGCGCTTCTTATCCATGAGAATTCCCAATGATCCGTTCCGCCCTCGATTGTCGCGCGTGATGCCGGGTCATCCGCCGTCGACACATGGTGATGGGGTTATGCGACGTGCACCCGGAACCGCGTTGACGTTTACGCGCAGCGTTAGGCTGAACGATAGACACGCCCGAACACGGCGCCTTTGTAAGTCATTGAACATAAGGGCAGGACCGGATGAGCGTCAATCGAGCGCACTCACCAGGTCTGTTTTGGCGAAACTGTCACCCTTGAAGAGCAAGGGCATGCCCGTTGTCTTCGCCAACGCATAAGCGAAGCAGTCGCCGAAGTTGAGGCGAGCCTCATGATTGCCTGTTCCGAAGTCGAGATACGCCTGGCGGGCAATGTCCGCATGTTCGCGTGTTACTGCTTCTACGCGGATCTCGGCGCGAGAAATCAAGGCATCGAGTTGTCGACCTGCCGCGGCGCTGATCTGGTTGTCGACGACGATCCCTGCCTCCAGGTAGTTTGCGCTTGACATTAGGCACATGTCCACATTTGCAATCGCGCCCGCGTAGCGCGCCGCATCCTCCTCAGCAAACAAGATCGCCAGAACCGCCGAGGTGTCGACAATCATCTGGGCAGACCGTGCTCGTCATAGAGAAACTCGCCGTGGTCGCTGGCGTTGTGCCGACCGTAGCCGGCGCACCGTTTCCCGATCGCGACCAGTTCGACCGAAAGTGCTGCCTGATCGCGTTCTCGCCGTCGTCGTTCCAATCGTTCGCGGAGCGCCTCGATAACAGCTTGAGTTTTGCTTTCTCCGGTGAGGCTGGCCAACGCTTCTACCAGGCGGTCGGCCTCGGCACTCTTGATGTTCAACGACATGGAATTCCTCAATGGTCGCAATGGTTTCTGCCTTTCTGCCAGTGCTTCTCCACAGCGTCAAACTTCTGAACGAACCATGCGTAACGATGGGGCCGGACTCGATTGAAAATTCATTGAAAACATGGCCGAATTCGGTTCACCCAGGCAAGCCACCAATCGGGGTTGGACGCTGGGCGGGCGCAGGTTTGTGGATAAGATTGATGCGATGGTAGAACGCCCCGTGCTGCCGAAACCCCGCGGTGGCGACCATTGCTCTGATCGTAATCATCAAGCGCGGATCAATCGAGTCTTACCCCATTGGCGCTCAGGGCGCCGATGACCATCTGTATGCAGATCAGGAGTTGCACCAGCATCAGCAGCGCAAAGGCGGGCATGAACCATTTGAACGAGGGCGCGAAGTAGCGCAGCTTGGGCAAATCAATCAGGCGCAGCCAGCGCTCTTTGGCACGCCGTGGTGCCCAATAGGCGACGCTGAGTTCGACAAACAAATAACAGCAGGCTATGGAAACCCCGGCGCCGATGAGGCCACCGAGCAGAATTGCGTCTGTCATTTCAACTTCACTTCCTGAGACTACTATGATCATACGTTGACCGGCGTCGGTCGGATCGGTTGCGGATCAGGCAGGGCGTTGCTCGCATTACCTGGGGCGTCTCGAATATTTTGCCAGCGCAACAGCGGTAAGGGCGCGTCCGCATACTCAGCCGTGCAGTCGAGATAGTGGGCGTAGTCCGCCAATGATTCACGCACGCGTTCCGGAACCGGCGACACTCGTGGTGCTGGCCGCCCTCAGCGCGCCCGTAACCGCAGCGGGCAAAACAGGGACATTCCTGGTTTCCGCTACCCGAAAACCGGAGCGTCCCCGTTTCCAGCCGCTGTGACGGTAATCTTTCACAGCCTCGGCGCGAATCGTGCGGCATGGTTATGGAGTTGACGTCTGTGAGGCATCGGACCATGCGAATTTTCTGCGGTCCTCGGGTTCACGCGATCCTTGTTATTGTCTTACTATCCGCGGCGCTACCGCTCAGCGCTGCGACCCTGTCCCTGACACAGCACTGGGTATTTCAGAGTGACCCGTTGCGAACTGCCACCACCTTTACCCAATGGTACGACAACGACATTACCGGCGTCGGCGCCGAACAGACGCTGGCGTTGAATTCGTTCTGGTTCCTGCACGAATACGATGGTATCGGCCAGAGCTTCAACCGCGCGCAGCCATTCGAACTGCCACTCGACGAGCATGACCTGGTGGCGCAGTATCTCGACGGCGTCTTTACCGGGATCGCCAACGTCAACTTCGGCGGCTCACCACGTGTGCCTATTTACAATACGGTCGACAATAGCAGCGCCGGCGGGTTGTCGCTCGGCGGCAACGAGTTCAGCGGCGGCCTGGTCTGGTGGCTGCCCGTCAGCGGGATCTGGAATTTCAATTTCGTCTCCGGCACGCTCACCAGCTCCGCGGCGGTTCCGTTACCCGGCGCCGCCGGACTACTGGCAGCAGGATTCACGCTGCTGTTCGTACGCCGCTCAGTGAAAGTCTGAATAGTCGTTACAAAATGGCGCGAGCAAAACGGGGACATCCCCCCTTGATTATAAGAAACC
>CALOBG010000028.1:0-110367 GCA_942490995.1 uncultured Gammaproteobacteria bacterium | reverse complement strand
AGCGTAGTTGAGGTTTATTGCTGGTGTTCGGTCTATTTCGGCGTGTGATGTGACAGAAACGAAATGATTTTGACCCGCTTTGGTCGTCGCTGTCCGGATCACTGGACGTCAGACGTAGCTATGCCACGGTTAGTCGCAATAGTCGTCGTCGGACCAGATAAATATTGCTCAGCGCACAGGTCACAAACAACCGATGTGCGTTCTTTTCCAAGCCGCGGTAACGCGTGGTGGTAAAGCCGAAGATGCGCTTGATCACCAGAAAGGGATGTTCAACTTTCGCACGAACGCTTGATTTAGTCTTGTTCTTCGCGCGCTCAACTTCGTCCACTACCCCCTTGCGACGGTAGCGCTTGTTGGTGAAATCTTTGGCCTTCGGCGCATGCTCACGCAGCGCCTCATTTTGCCCCTGGTACGCCGAGTCGCCCCACACCCGCGTCTCATCACCATGCAATAGGTCTGGTAGACACTGTGAGTCATGCACATTCGCCGCCGTCGCCACCACCGTATGAATGACTTTGCTCTGGCTATCCACACCGATATGCGCCTTCATCCCGAAATACCACTGGTTGCCCTTCTTGGTCTGGTGCATATCTGGATCCCGCTTGCCGTCTTTATTCTTCGTCGATGACGGGGCATTGATGATGGTAGCGTCGACAATCGTGCCCGTGCCGACCCTAATTCCTACACCTTCCAGATGCTCATTCACCGTCTGAAACAGGCGCTCGCCAAGTTCATGGGTTTCCAGTAAATGACGGAACCGCAACACCGTCGATTCATCCGGTACCGGCGTTTGACCGAGGTCAATGCCCAAGAAACGCTGCATCGCGCGTGAGTCGTACACGGCTTCCTCAACACCTGGATCTGAAAGGTTGAACCACTGTTGCAGCAAGTAAATCCGCAGCATCAGTTCAAGCTCCTTCGCCGGTCGGCCGCCGGCGCCCTTGGGATAGACAGGCTCGATCACCTTGCGCAGTTTGCGCCACGGTACGACCCGATCCATATCCGCGAGAAACTGCTCCCGCCGCGTTGGCTTCGCATACTTCTCAAACCCACCACCCAGTGTCAGTTGCTTCATGTTTCCTTGAACCGCCCTTGTCGTTTCACGCAACTGATCAGATCATAGGCTTTTGCAGAAGTTCCCTAACAAAACCGGGCGCCTGCTGCCGCTCGAAGAGGACGCGCGCTGGCGCGCCATCGAGTGGCTGATGTGGCAGATGGGCGGGGCCGGACCGATGCTCGGGCAGGCCCATCATTTCGTGCATTTCAATCCAGACAAGTCCGATTATGCGCGCGACCGCTACGCCGGCGAGGCGGCCCGTCTGTACGGCGTTCTGGATCGACACCTGAGCGACAACCCCTGCCTCGCCGGCGACGACTACAGCGTCGCCGACATCGCGACCTGGCCGTGGATAGCGCGCTACGAATGGCAAGGCGTTGACTTCCGCTCGTTCCCGAACGTGCTGCGCTGGTACCGCGAAGTTGCCGCACGACCAGCGGTGCAGCGCGGTTTCAGCGTACCCAACCCGGCCGACATTCCCGATCCGGGCTGAGCGCGGTCGCATGGCCGATGCCGGGTTCGAGGTCACTCTGCGCGACGAAGACGGCGCCGAAGTGCGTTTCCATGCGGCGGCCGGGCGCTCGATCGTCAAATCGGCGGCTCGCGCCGGCTATGTCCTCACCACCGGCTGCCTGCAGGGCCGCTGCGCGATCTGCCGCGCGCGACTGCTGAGCGGCACGGTTACCAGCCTGCGCGGATATTCGAAACACGCCGTCAGCGACCCCGCTGCGCGCGCCGATGGCTGCGTACTACTGTGTTCGGTGGGGCCGCGTTCGGATCTCGTACTCGAGGCGCTCAGCCCATGGCGGGAGGCCTGAAAACCGGCTCGATTCGCGTTCCCGCGAAACTGGATTTCGAGACGCCGCTTCGAGGACAATGGCGCGTATTCGAGGAGAGGGGATCCATGAGCACCGAGTTTCTCAACAACGCCTGGTACGCCGCCGCGTGGAGCGACGAAGTCGGACAGGCACTGTTCGAACGCACCATCATCGACCGCTCAATCCTCTTCTATCGCGATCCCGACGGCGTTGCGCTGGCCATGAACAATGCCTGTCCGCACCGCTCCGCGCCGCTGCACCTCGGCAAACTCCATGGCGACGTGGTCGAGTGCCCGTACCATGGTCTGAAGTTCGACCGCTCCGGCATGTGTATCTACAACCCGCACGGCAATCAGAAAATCCCGTCGCGGGCGCGCACCTACAAATATCCGCTCGAAGAACGCCACGACATGCTGTGGATCTGGATGGGCGACGCGGCGTATGCCGACCCCGCCACCATTCCCGATTTCTCCTGCCACACCGACAGCCGCTTTCCGACCGTAAAGGGTGTGATCGAAATGCATGGCTACTACGAGCTGATCACCGACAACCTGATGGATCTGACCCACGTCGAATTTGTCCACGAGGGTATTCTTGGCTCGGAGGCGATCAAGCGCGGCGAGCACCATGTACACCAGGCCGGCACCACCATCTGGTCGAACCGCTGGTGCCCCGAGGGCCTGGCGCCGCCGGCCTGGGATGCGATATTCGGGAACTATGGTAAGGATGTCGATCACTGGCTGTACATGCGCTGGGACGCGCCCGCGCATATGCTGCTCGATGTCGGCATCACGCCCACCGGGCGGCCGCGCGAGGAAGGGATCTGGATCTACGGCACCGATATTCTGACCCCGAAGGACAGTGGCAGTACCTATTATTTCTGGGGCGTCTCGGCGTCGAACGGTGACGAGGGCCCGCACGTGCTCGAACAGTGGGAACAGGCCATCCAGGCGGCATTCGGCGGCCAGGACAAACCGATCATCGAAGCCCAGCACGCCATGATCCGGCAGCGCGGCGGTAACGACATCGAGGATGTCGAGCATGTCATGCTGCAGACCGACTCCGGCCCGGTGCGCTGCCGCCGCCAGCTCAAGACCCTGATCGCGGCCAGCGGCATGGACGGCGTTCCCGATCCGCGCAACCCCGAGCTGCAGCGGCTGCTGGCCGAATCCCGCCACAGCGACAAAGTAGAACCGATGGTCTGACGATCATCCTATATACGCGGGCGGGCGCCCTGCATCCGCCTGAGGGGAGACTGAACATGACTACAGCCACACGCTTTGCGGCAATCGAGGATTACGACAAGGGCGGCGTTGAAATCATCGGCAACGAACAACCCGGCCGTTACCTGTTTTCCAACCTGTTCGAGGTTGCCGCCGGCGCCGCGGCGTGGGAACGCGTGGTCGTCGCCAAAAATCTCGAATACACCATCGAATGCACGCGCGCCGAAGGCACCTCGCCGTGGTACGTGTGCGCCCACGACGAAACCGCGCTCGCCATGCAGGGTAATATCGAGGTGCATTTCGTCAAGCCGCGCGACAGTGCTTGCGTGCCCGGCAACGATCACCCCGGCGCGGTCCGGCTCGACGGCGATGTGCAGGGACAGACCATGGGCTGGGTCAAACTCGGTCGCGGCCACATGGCGCTGCTGCCGGCCGGCGCGGCGTACCAGTTCCGCGCTGTGAACCTGGGTGTACTCCTGCTGCAATCGGTCCTTGGCGACGAATCCATCGAACGCTGGGCCGAGATCTGCCAGCACTGAATCACGAGGAGCAAGGCGATGGCGGCAAACAGCAAACAGGTTCACGTCCTCGAGGGCAAACACAGCCAGACGCTCGACGAGCGTTACGGCTATCAGCGGTTCCAGATCGGCAGCTACACCTTTGAGCGCGACGAGTATTTCGCCCGCGTCATCTACCCCAAAGGTACCTATGTCAGCGACGTCGGCGCGTTTCTGCGCGCCATGATGCGCGACGTGGCGTGGGGCTTTTTCTACGGCTGGGTCAACTTCGACGATGTCTTCGGCACCGTCAATCACTACAGCTCGGTCGATGTTTTTGTCGGCAGCTATAACGCCGGCTACAAATCCGCCGGCACCGACTTCGTCGAACGTTTTGACGCGAACCGCCTGATGGCCTGCTTCAAGACGCTGCTTTCGGACTGGACCAACGCCGGCTTCGATCCGTTTGCCGCGCCGCTCGAAACCGGCACCCCATACGGCTCAAAAAACGGCAACAACGACAGCGCGGTCAACTTTCAGCGCGAACTGGCCGAACGCTTCGTTGGTCTCGCCGACGACACCGAACTGCGCACCGACGAACGCGGCTTCAAGGTCAACCGTCATTTCGCGGACGTCGACCAGGGCGAGCCGGAGGTGCACACCGAGCCCGGCTTCGAAGGCCAGCTCTCGGCCTTCAGCCTGTTCAAGTACCTGTCGCGTTCGCCGGTGACCTGGAATCCTTCGATCGTCTCGGTGGTCGGTGACAGTGCCTACTGCCCGACCTCGGAAGAACACATCCTGCCGATCCAGCACGGTAACGATCGCGTCGAATGGTTTCTGCAATTGACCGATGAAATCACCTGGCAGATCGCCGACAAAAATACCGCCGCGCCGAAAGCCGTGATCACCATGAAAGCCGGCGACGTGTCGTCGATGCCGGCGGATATTTCGCACCGCGGGTTTTCGCCCAAACGTTCGATGCTGCTGGTGTGGGAAAACATGACGCCAGGACTCGAACTGCGTTACGGTTCCGGCGAACTGCCGCCAACCGCGGCCGAATTCTGAACGCGCGATCACTCTGTCCGCGGCGCGGCGCGCCATTACAACAAGGTTTTTTTCATGTCTGAGACTGTCAAATTCGTCGATCTCGCGCGTCTGCCGCGCCAGCTTTTTATCGGTGGCGAATGGGTCGACGGCATCGACGGCGCCACGATCCCTGTTCTGAATCCGTTCGATAACACCGAGATCGTGAAAATTGCCGAAGCCCGTGCGGCGGACGTCGACCGCGCGGTGGCGGCCGCGCGTGCGGCGTTCCCGGCCTGGGCCGCGATGGCGGCCTCTGACCGCGCGCGCCTGCTGCACCGGCTGGTCGACCGCATGGAAGCCGCGTTCGACGAACTGGCCGAGCTCGAGGCGATCGACACCGGCCACCCGATCAAGGATACGCGCCTGCTCGACGTGCCGCGCACACTGCTCAATTTTCGCTACTTCGCCGGCATGGCCGACAAGATCGACGGTCGCCAGGTACCGGTCGAAGCCGGCTTCCTCAACGTTGTCAAACGGCAGCCGGTGGGGGTGGTCGGCCAGATCGTGCCGTGGAACTTCCCGCTCATGTTCTGTAGCTGGAAACTCGGTCCGGCGCTGGCGGCCGGCAACACGGTGGTCATGAAACCGTCGGAGATCACGCCGTTATCGACCCTTCGCCTGGCCGAGATGATGCACGAAGTCGGCTTTCCGCCGGGGGTGGTGAATATCATTCCGGGCTATGGCCACCTCGCCGGTCAGCGCCTCGCCGAGCACCCCGATGTCAACAAAATCGCGTTCACCGGATCGACCGCAACCGGGCGAAAAATCATTGAAGCCTCGGCCGGCAATCTGAAGCGCGTGTCGCTGGAGCTCGGTGGCAAGGGCCCCAACATCGTGTTCGAAGATGCGGTCATACCGGCTGCCGTGGGCGGCTCCGCATTCGCCATCTTTCACAATCAGGGCCAGGCCTGCATCGCCGGATCACGACTGTTGCTGCACGAAAAAATTGCCGACGAATTTCTCGACAGGTTTGTGCCGCTGGCCGAGTCGATCCGCCTCGGCGACCCACTCGACCCGAACACGGAAATGGGTCCGTTGACGTCGCAATTACACCAGCAGCGGGTCCTGAGTTTCCTCGACGTGTGCCGCAAGGAAGGCAATCGCATCCTGTGCGGTGGCGGCCAGCCGTCGGCGGCGGAGCTACAGGCCGGCTGCTTCCTCATGCCGACCGTGGTCGAAGCCGGGCCCGATGACACCGTTTTCAACGAAGAAGTTTTCGGCCCGTTCGTGTCGGTGACGCGCTTTCACGACGAGGCCGAAGCCATAACGCTGGCAAACGCCACTCGATACGGCCTCGGCAGCGGTCTGTGGACAACCAACCTGGCCCGCGCCCACCGCGTCGCTGACGCGATCGACGCCGGCATGGTCTGGATCAACTGTTACAAGCGCGTGCACCCGGGTTCACCGTTCGGCGGCGTCGGGCAATCCGGTTTCGGCCGCGATCTGGGCAGCGAATGCCTGCACGAATACACTGAAGCCAAATCGATCTGGATCAACTACGACGCCCAGATCCCGCCGTTCTACAAACGCTGAGCGCTGCTCCCGCAGCACCCAGCACCATATCGATCGCAAAGGAGAAGTCATGAGTGCTTACGTAGTTGTCCACGCTACCCCCAAAGACGCCGACAAGATGCAGGAATACGCCGCCGGTGCCGGCCCGGCAGTGACCAAGCACGGCGGTGAAGTCGTGTGCCGCGGGCCGAGCGAAGTCCTGCACGGCGAGTCCGCCCATCAGATCATGGTGGTGCTGAAATTCAAAAACAAAAAGGATGCCCAGGACTGGTACAACTCGGCCGACTACCAGGCCATTATTGCCACTCGCAACCAGGCCATGGACAGCGTCTTCATACTCGGCGGCGAGTAGCGCCTTCAGGTCAGAAACTGCGGTACCTGCCAGTTCGGTGGCGGGCACCGCAGCGCGCGCCGCGGCGCACCTCGATCCGCTGTCAGCAGGCTCGCTATACTGTGCCGATGCCGCTCCATCCCCAGTGCCAGTCCATCGTCGACGCCGCCAACGCCGCCGGCGTCCCGTTTGAAGCCAGCGACTACGTCATGATGCGCGACGCCTATCGCGCCTCGACCGCGCTTTATCGTCACTCGACACCGGCGCTGGACAGCGTGGCGAACCTGATGTTCGCCGGTCCTGACTGCAACCTCGCCGCGCGCTTGTACCGGCCACGCGCGGCAGCGGGTGCGGCGTTGCCGGTACTGGTGTTCTACCACGGTGGCGGCTGGGTGGTCGGGGATCTCGATACCCACGATCATGTGTGCCGCTACCTCGCCGCCCACGCTGGCATCCTGGTCGCGGCCATCGACTATCGGCTCGCACCCGAACACAAGTTTCCGGCCGCGTTCGATGACGCCTGCGCGGCGGTGCGCTGGGTAACCGGCAAGGCCGACGAGCTCGGCATCGATCGTCAACGCGTCGCCGTCGGCGGCGATTCCGCCGGCGGTAATCTCGCCGCGACCGTGGCCTTGGCGATGCGCGACGAAGGTGACGTGCCGTTGAGCATGCAGCTGCTGATCTATCCGGCAGTGGATTTTACCGCCGACAATGAATCGCTGCGTGACAACGGCAAGGGCTACATGCTGACCCGCGCGGCCATGGAACAACTCACCGACTGGTACCTGCCGACGCGGATCGCGCGCACCGACCCGCACGCCTCGCCACAGCTCGCCGCCGATCACTCGGGCCTGCCCGCGGCACTGATCCAGACCGCCGAGTTTGATCCGCTGCGCGACGAGGCTGTGGCGTACGCAAAAACCCTGGAATGCGCCGGGGTTGCGGTGGACCATCGCCACTACGACGGCATGATCCATGGTTTTGCACGAATGGGCGGC
Source organism: uncultured Gammaproteobacteria bacterium (assembly GCA_942490995.1). Lineage (GTDB taxonomy): Bacteria > Pseudomonadota > Gammaproteobacteria > UBA981. The sequence continues at coordinate 102,845 of CALOBG010000028.1, read as the reverse complement.
CGGGTCGATACCGCCTTTACCGCGCTCGACGATGCCGCCGCCGCGCTGCGCCGTGCGTTCGGCTTATGAGCGCAGGCCGGGTGCTGATTATCGGCGGCTCCATGGCCGGGCTGTTCGCCGCTATCGGGCTGCGTGCGCGCGGCTTCGAGGTGGCGGTCTATGAACGCGCCAGCGGTGCGCTCGCCAATCGCGGCGCCGGCATCGCCACCCACAAGGAACTTTACGCGGCGGTACGTTCGGCCGGTGTCGAACTGCGCGACGAGATGGGCGTTCGCGCGCGCGGCCGGACCATGCTCGACCGCGCCGGCAAGGTGATTTTCCGCCACGAGCTCGACCAGGTCATGACCTCCTGGGGGTTGATATATCGTTTCCTGCGCGCCCAGTTGAGCGACCGCGAATACCACGTCAGCCACGGCTTGCAGGCGCTCGAATCCGGCGCCGACAGCGTCACCGCGGTGTTCGACAACGGCGTGCGCGCGAGCGGCGACTGGCTGATCGGCGCCGACGGTGCGCGCTCGACCGTGCGCGGTATCGTTGCCCCGGAAATCGAGCCGCGCTACGTCGGCTATTTCGCCTGGCGTGGCCTGTTCGACGAGTCACTGGTACCGCCCGCCGTGCTGGCCGAGTTCGCCGAACGCATCACTTTCGGCATGGCGCCGAGCGGGCACTGGCTGGGCTACCTGGTCGCCGGTCCCAACGACGAACTGACCCCGGGACAGCGCTGGTACAACTGGGGCTGGTACCGCAACGGCGACGAAGATGAGCTGCGCGATCACCTCACCGACGCCGATGGCAGGTATCACGCGGCGGGTATTCCCCATGACCTGATCCGCAACGAACACGTCGCGGCCATGCGCGGTTATGCCGCGCAACACCTCGCCCCACAGATCCAGGCCGTGGTCGCTGCCACACCGCGACCGTTCCTGCAGGGGATCTACGACTTTTCCTGCGAACGGCTGATCCACGACCGCGTGGCGATCATCGGCGACGCGGCGTTTACCGCCCGCCCGCACGTTGGCATGGGCGTATCCAAAGCGGCCGAAGATGCGGCGACCCTGGCGGCCGCGCTGGCCAGCGACGATCAAGCCGGCGCACTCGACGCATGGCAACGCCAGCGCGTGCGTTACGGTAAAGCGGTGGTGGACTGGGGACGTGATCTCGGCAGCTACCTCGGGCCACAGCCGGACAGCGTCGACCATCGCGCACGCGCCGCGCACTACCGCAGCCCCGAAGTCCTCCTCACCGCCACCGCAACCACCGATCCGCACGCCTACCTGCAGGTTTAACCGGGAGCTTGTTATGCGCACGTCGGCTGCCCTCAGCGGCGACTGGTATTACGACGAATTGACGACTATCGCCGCGCGCGTTCACGGCGGTGAGGTTTCGGCCGTGGCGCTGACCACGGCCATGCTCGAGCGCATCGCCAGCGTCGATCAACAACTCGGCGCTTACATCTTGGTCACTGCCGAGCAGGCCCTGAGCGAGGCCGCGGCGGCCGATCGCGCCATCGCCGGGGGCGCCATCGCCTCGCCGCTGCATGGCGTTCCGATCGCGGTCAAGGATATCTGCGACATCGCCGGACTGGCGACGACCGCGGGCATGGGCATCCGTCGCGATCACGTCGCCGACAGCAATGCCACGGTCATCAAGCGTCTGCGCGCGGCCGGCGCCATCGTGCTCGGCAAGCTGACCCTGACCGAAGGCGTCTACGCCGAACACCGGCCGGCGTTTCCGGCGCCGCAAAACCCATGGCATGCAGACTACTGGCCGGGCGCCTCTTCGACCGGCAGCGGCGTGGCGGTCGCCGCCGGCCTGTGTTTCGGCGCGGTTGGTTCGGAGACTGGCGGTTCAATTCGGCTGCCGTCGGCGGTCAATGGCGTGACCGGCGTCAAACCGACCTGGGGCCGGGTTTCGCGCCACGGCATTTTTGAACTGGCCGCGACCCTCGACCACGTTGGTCCCCTGGCGCGTTCGGCCGCTGACGCCGCTGCCCTGCTCGGGGTTATGGCCGGGCCGGACAGCCGTGACCCGACCGCGGCACAGGTCGCGGTCCCGGATTACGCCGCCGCCCTGCGCCAGCAACTCGACGGCTTCAGGCTCGGCATCGACCCGCGGTGGGTCGGCGCCAACACCGATGCCGAAACCCTGGCTGCCCTCGATCGCGCCGTCACTCAACTTGGCGAGCTGGGCGCGGACATCGTCGAAGTTCGGGTTCCCGACGTCGACGCCATGATCTGGGACTGGTTTCCAATCTGCGCAGTGCAGACCGCGGTCGCGCACGCGGCCACCTATCCCGCGCGCAAGGATGAGTACGGCCCGGCGCTGCAGTCGCTGCTCGACATGGGTCACGCCATGAGCGGCATGGACTATCAGAGCGCGTTGCTCAGGCGCATCGATTTCAGCGGCCGCCTGCAGGTCATGCTGCAGGACATCGACGCGCTGGCCTTACCGGTGCTCGGCTTTCCCGCCCCGAGCCTCGAGCGCATGCACAACATCGACGACGACATCATCGCCGGCCTGCACCGCTACACCTGCCCGTTCAACCTGTCGGGCAATCCGGCCATCGTGCTGCCCAATGGCAACACCGCGGCCGGGCTACCGATCGTGTTCCAGCTGATCGGCAAACACTTCGACGAAGCGCTGCTGCTCGGCGCCGGTCATGCGTTTCAGCACGCCACCGACTGGCACCGGCGCCATCCGGCGGTGTGACATAGCGCACCCTGCCCGCCACCGCGCAGGACGAGGCTCGGTTAACTATCCTTGTAATTCTGGAGCAAGATTCCATAATTGCAAGGATGATTCCGCGCCGACTCCTGCCCACGCTGACCGCCGCCCTGGCCGAGACCCCGGCCGTGGCGCTGCTCGGGCCACGCCAGGTCGGCAAGACCACGCTGGCGCTCGAGGTGGCCGAGTCCCGGCCGGCCATTTATCTCGACCTCGAATCGGAGGCGGACCGCGCCAAACTGGCCGAGCCCGAGCTGTACCTCTCGCAGCACGCCGACAAGCTGGTGATCCTCGACGAGATCCAGCGCACGCCACAGCTCTTTCAGACCCTGCGCGGGCTGATCGACAACGGGCGGCGGCGCAGGCAGGGCGAAGGTAGCGGCAAGGGCAACGGCCGATTCCTCGTGCTGGGTTCAGCATCCATCGACCTGCTCAAGCAATCCAGTGAAACGCTCGCCGGTCGCATTCGCTATCTGGAATTGTCACCGGTCGACGCCGCCGAGCTTGGCCGCGATCTACTGGATGCCCTGTGGCTGCGGGGCGGCTTTCCGGACAGCCTGCTGTCCGACTCCGATGCGGCGAGCCTGCGCTGGCGCGGCGATTTCATCCGTACCTACCTGGAACGAGATATTCCGCAGCTCGGGCCGCGAATTGCGGCCGAGACGCTGCGCCGGTTCTGGACCATGCTGTCACACCAGCAAGGCGCGCTGCTCAATGCCGCCGTACTGGCCCGTGCGCTGGCGGTGGATGGCAAGACGGTAGCGGCTTACCTGGACCTGCTCGTGGACCTGCTGCTGGTCCGCCGACTGGCTCCCTGGCACGGCAACGTCAAGAAGCGCCTGGTCAAGTCGCCCAAGGTTTATGTCCGCGACAGCGGCCTCGTGCATGCACTGCTCGGCATCGGCGATCATGAGGACCTGCTGGCCCATCCGGTGGCCGGCGGGAGCTGGGAGGGCCTCGCGATCGAGTCGCTGCTCGGTGCCGCCCCTCCCGGCACGGACGCGTACTTTTTTCGCACCGCGGCCGGCGCGGAGATAGACCTGCTGCTCAAGCGGCCCGGCGAGCGCAAGCCCTGGGCCATCGAGGTCAAGCGCGGCCTCGCGCCGAAGCTCGAGCGCGGCTTTCATCTGGCCTGCGATACCGTCAAGCCACTGCAGCGCCGTGTGGTGTACGGCGGCGTGGAGCGGTTCCCGATCTCGGCGGATGTGGAGGCGATCTCACTGCCAGACCTTTGCCAGGAGCTTGCCGGTGCTTGAATACAAGGCAGTACGATGGACCTGACCCCGTACCACGCCAGGTACTTCGCCCACGAGCTCACGCGCCGAGCGACCAGCGGCATGGAGCGCCTGTCCATGTCGCTGTTCGACGCCGCGGTCGACCTGAACCCCCACCAGCTCGAAGCCGCTCTGTTTGCCCTGCAGTCTCCCCTCTCGAAGGGCATCATCCTGGCAGACGAAGTTGGCCTTGGAAAAACGATCGAGGCCGGCATTGTGTTGTGCCAGTTGTGGGCCGAACGCAAGCGCCGGCTGCTGGTCATCTGCCCGGCATCGATCCGCAAGCAGTGGGCACTCGAGCTGTCCGAGAAGTTCAATCTGCCAGCCGTCGTGCTCGATGCCAGGGCGTATCGTACGGCGCAACGCGCCAGCATCGACCCGCTTGCTGCGGGCACGATCCTGATCCTGTCGCATCACTTCGCTCATTCGCTGCGCGAAGCGCTCAAGGGGCGCACCTGGGATCTGGTGGTGATCGACGAAGCCCACAAGCTGCGCAATGCCTATCGGCCCAGTAACAAGGTCGGCCAGGGCATCCGCTGGGCGACCGAGGATTGCCGCAAGCTGCTTTTGACGGCTACGCCGCTGCAGAACTCCCTGCTTGAGTTGTACGGACTGTCGACCTTGATCGACGAGCATCTGTTCGGCGACCTCAACAGCTTCCGTGCGCAGTACGCCAGTGCCGGCAGCAATCTCGATGCGCTCCGTGAACGCCTCGCAGGATTCTGCAAGCGCACCCTGCGCAACCAGGTGACGGAATATGTTCGCTATACCGAGCGGCGCGCGATCACGCGACCGTTTCGGCCGACCGATGAAGAGCACGCGCTGTACGAAGCGGTGTCCGGCTTTCTCCAGCGCGAGAGCAGCTATGCGCTGCCGCACCGGCAACGGCATCTCATGGCGCTGATCCTGCGCAAACTGCTCGCCTCCTCCTCCGAGGCTATCGCCGCTACCCTTGACACGCTCAGACTTCGGCTTGAAACGCTGCGTGACGAACGCACCCAGGATGACCCCGACCTGACCGAGCAGCTCATCGACCTGGAAGAGATCGAGGAGGACCTGCTCGATGAGATCCTTGGCGAGGATGAGGCCGGCGATGATACGCAGGCGACCGCGGTCACGATCGACAGGACCAAGCTGCGCGAAGAGATAGACATCCTCCAACGCCTGGCCGAGTGGGCCCGCAGCATCGACGTCGACACCAAGTCCCAGACCTTGCTGAGCGCGCTCGAGATCGGCTTTAAACAGATGGCCACCACCGGCGCGGCCCGCAAGGCCCTGATCTTCACCGAGTCGCGCCGGACACAGGAATACCTGAAGGCATTCCTGGACTCGCACGGCTATCGGGGCAACGTGGTGCTGTTCAACGGCAGCAACGGAGGGCCGGAGGCTACCGGCATCTACGAGCGCTGGCTTGCCGAGAACCATGACAATGGTCGTGCTTCGGGTTCGCGTGCGGTGGATGTAAGAACCGCGCTGATCGAACACTTCCGCGACGAGGCCACGATCCTGCTCGCCACCGAAGCCGCGGCGGAAGGCATCAATCTCCAGTTCTGTTCCCTGGTTGTGAACTACGACCTGCCGTGGAACCCGCAGCGAATCGAGCAACGCATCGGCCGCTGTCACCGTTACGGGCAGCAGCATGACGTGGTCGTCATCAACTTTCTGAACGAACGCAACGAAGCCGACCGGCGGGTGCTGGAGCTGTTGACCGAGAAGTTCCGGCTTTTCAGCGGCGTCTTCGGGTCCTCGGACGAGGTGCTCGGCAGCATCGAGTCAGGCGTTGATTTCGAGAAGCGCATCCTCGCCATCTACCAGGATTGCCGCACGACTGATGAGATTGACGCCGCGTTCCATGCCCTGCAGGCCGAGATGGAAGAGCAGATCCGCACCCGCCTGGACGACACGCGACGCAAGCTGTTCGAGCACTTCGATGAAGACGTCCATCAGCGGCTGCGCCTGCAACTGGCCGACGCCAAGGCCCGGCTCGATCGTTTCGGCCAGCGCTTCTGGGCACTCACCCGCTTCATGCTCACCGACCGTGCCCGCTTTGACGATGCCGTACTTGCCTTTGATCTCAATCGTCCTCCGCGTGAAGCTATACCGCGGGGGCGCTACCATCTGATCTCGAAGTCGCGCCCGCGCGAGTACGACGGCAAACACGAGGAACCCAGCCTGTTTCTCTATCGCCTGTCGCATCCGCTGGGCGAGTATGTCGTGGAGGGCGCCAAGGCGCTCGCCACCCCCGCCGCAGAGATCACCTTCGACGTGACCAGCCACCCCACACGCCTTGCAATGATCGAGACGCTGCGCGGTAAGCGCGGCAATCTCACCTGTACATATCTCACGATTGATTCTTACGAGCGGGAAGAGCACCTGCTGTTTTCCGGCTTTGACGATAGCGGCGCCGCCCTCGACCAGGAGACCATGGAGAAGCTGTTTGGCTGCGCGGGTCATGTCGGCGAACGCCGTCCGATGTCGCCCGAGGTGACCGTGCGGCTTGCCGCCGAAGCGGATCGCCACGTGAAGGCCACGGTGAGCCGTGCGCTGGAGAGCAGCAGCCGGCACTTCAGCGAGGCGCGGGAGAAGCTCGAGAAGTGGGCCGATGACTTGGTGCTTTCGGCAGAAAAAGCGCTCGCTGATACCAAGGAGCAGATCAAGGTTTTGAGACGACAGTCGCGGCAGGCGGTGACGCTGGCTGAGCAGCATGAGATCCAGGAGAAACTCCGCAAGCTCGAGCGCCAGCAGCGCCGCCAGCGACAGGACATTTTCAAAGCCGAGGACGAGATCATGGAAAAGCGGGACCAGCTTATCGACGCCCTGGAGCGTCGGCTGGCGCAACGCACACAAGCCGAGACGCTGTTCACGCTGCGCTGGGCGGTCGTATGACCTGCCGCGACCCTACCCGACCGCGCCCGAGTAGCGGACTCTGCGCCGGCCAGCAGGCCTTCGCTCAGCCGCGCGGTAACATTGCGATCAGCCGAAGAGCGCCCCACTGCCTGTGATGACCTTAGCGCACGAATGCGCAGAGATCCGAGGAGCCCGATGAGCCACAAATACGACAAGCTTAAGTTCCTGCTGAAGGAACTTTTCCAGCTCGACCAGCCCGATCTCGACTTCGGCCTTTATCGCATCATGCACGCGAAAAGCGCCGAGGTCAGTCAGTTCCTCGACCAGGATCTGTTGCCGCAGGTCAAGCAAGCCTTTGCGCTCTACAAGACCGCCGACAAGGCGGAGGTAGAAAAGGAGCTGGCCAAGGTCGTGGCGGGGATCGAGGCCGCGGGCATGGACCCGGAGCAGTCACCCAAGGTGGCCGAACTGCGAGCCCGGATCACGAACGAGGCGGTGGACGTCGCACAGCTCGAGAGCGAAGTGTACGACCACCTGTTCAGCTTCTTCCGCCGCTATTACTCCGAAGGTGATTTCCTTTCCAGGCGTGTCTACAAGCCCGGCGTCTATGCCATTCCCTACGAAGGCGAGGAGGTCAAGCTGCACTGGGCAAACGCCGACCAGTACTACATCAAGACCTCCGAGTACCTGCGCGATTATGCCTTTCGCTTGAGGCCCGACAACGACGCGAAACCGATGCGCGTGCATTTGCGACTCGTCGACGCCGCCGAGGGCGAGCACGGCAATGTCAAGGCGGCCGCCGGCAAGGACCGCCGCTTCAAGCTCGCCGAGGCAGATAGCGAGACCACTGCCATTGCCCTCGAGGACGGTGAATTGGTTATCCGCTTCACCTATCAGCCCGACGCAGCCAGGCAAAAGGATTTGAACGCTGCAGCCGAGCAGGCGTTGCTGGAGACGACGGATCCAGAGCTGGCCGAGTGGATTCAGGAACTACGAACGGTGCACCGCCGCGCGGACGGCACCGAGTCCGAGAATTCGCGGCTGCGCGTGCATCTCGATCGTTACACCGCGCGCAACACCTTCGACTACTTCATTCACAAGGATCTCGGCACCTTCCTGCGCCGCGAACTCGACTTCTATATCAAAAACGAGGTGATGCACCTCGATGACATCGAGAACGAGTCCGTTCCGCGTGTCGAACAGTACCTGTCGAAAATCAAGGTCATCCGACGCATTGCCGGCAAGGTCATCGACTTCCTGGCTCAGCTCGAGGACTTCCAGAAGAAGCTGTGGCTGAAGAAGAAGTTCGTGATTGATGCGCACTACTGTGTGACGTTAGATCGCATACCAGAAGGCTTGTATCCGGAAATCGCGTCGAACGAGGCCCAGCGCGATCAGTGGATTCGCCTGTTCAAAATCGATTCTTTAGACGACTACTCGGTGCCGCTTACAGAGGAGTTTCTAAGGTTCAACGACAAGCTTCTCGTCGATACATCATTGTTTCCCGACAGCTTCGCATCGGCCGTGGTTGCTGCGTCGGAGAACCTCGAAGATCGCCTCACCGGCGTCCTGGTTCACTCGGACAATTTTCACGCGCTAAACCTTGCGCAAAGGCGTTTTAGCGAGTCACTAAAGGCGATATATATCGATCCACCGTACAACACCGCGAGCAGCGCGATTCCATACAAGAACGACTACAAGCACTCGTCGTTCGCGACAATGATGCGCGATCGCCTCGCACTTTCGGCTTCATTACTTCAGCCGGACGGAGCGATCTTTGTGAGCATTGACAAGACAGAGCGCACCATCGTGGAACTTGCGCTCGATGACGTATTCGGTGTGGACAACCATATTGAAGAGCTGATATGGACTCAGGCAACGTCGAACAGTCAGCTGCCAAATTACTCGACTAATCACGAATACGTGGAGGTGTACGCGCGCGACCGCGCCTCTGTCGAAGCGGACAAATAGATGTTCCGCGAGCCCAAGCCCGGATACACAGAGATTATGGAGCTCATCAACAATCTCAACGCGGATTACCCCATGATTGCGGATGTTGAGAAGTCGCTGCGAGACCTTTACAACAGCCACAGGGAGCAGTACCGCGACGAAGTCGAGGGCAACGGGCAGGAATGGGGTACGGAGACCAAGCGCCAGGATCCGTGGCGCGGTATCTATCCCTACAATCGAGCGGAATATCGGGATGCGGCCGGAGTTTACTGTCCGGAGCATAAGGCTCAGAAAAGAGAAGCGAAACTATGGGTATGGAGCGAACTACCCACTGGCGCACCTGCGTCCAAGCAATCGCCGACAACCAGAGATCCTGAGCACCCTAACTTCCGGTTTTACAAGCCAATTCATCCAATAACGAAGAAGCCTTGCCCTCACCCGCAGAGCGGTTGGAAATTCCCGGCGCACCCGGATGCGACTAGTGCGGACCGCCGCTCTTTCGAATCGCTTGATGATGATCATCGAATTGCATGGGGTGATAGCGAAGCAAAAGTGCCACGCACTAAAGGGTTCCTACATGAAGTCGAAACGAACATCGGCACGAGCGTGTTCTACGAATACAACGATGGCGAAGCCGAACTGAGTAGCATGTTCGGCTCCTCTGGACTGTTTCTTTCGCCCAAGAGTTCGAAATTCGTATCGAAATTTGTACTACAGGCAACGAAGCCCGCGAGCTGGTTCAGCGACTTTTTCGGGGGAAGCGGGAGCTCCGCGCATGCTGTCATTCAAGCTAACCGAAGTGATGGAGGCGCGCGAAAGTGGCTGATAGTGGAAATGGGGGCGTACTTCGATGTTTTGACAAGGCCCCGAATTCTTAAGGCGCTTTACTCTAGCGACTGGAAAACGGGAGCCCCTCGTTCGCGCAACGGATTGAGCGCCTGCGTCAAGATTGTCCGCCTCGAGTCCTACGAGGACGCGCTGAACAACCTGGAGATCCGCCGCACCGAGACGCAGGCGCAACTGCTGCTGTCAGCCGATGCGCAAGGCGCCGACGGCTTGAAGGAACAATACACCCTGCGCTACATGCTCGACGTCGAGACCCGCGGCAGCCAGTCGCTGCTGAACGTCTCGGCTTTCGCCGATCCCACCGCGTATACGCTGAAGGTCAAGCGCCCCGGCTCGGATGAGTCGCGCGCGGTGAACGTCGACCTGCTGGAAACCTTCAACTGGCTGATCGGCCTGACCGTGCAGCACATCGCGGCCCCACAAGTCTTCAGCGCCGCCTGCGAGCGCGACAGCGAAGGTCGCCTGCGCCTGCAAGGGCGACTCAAGCGCGATGGCGACGGCCCGTTCTGGTTCCGCACCGTCACCGGCACCACGCCTGACGGTCGCCGCACGCTCGTCATCTGGCGCAAGCTCACCGGCAACCCGGAAGCGGACAATCTCGTCCTCGACGAATGGTTTACCCGGCAGGGCTATTCGAGCAAGGACAGCGAGTTCGATCTCATCTACGTCAACGGCGGCAACAACCTCGAGAACCTCAAGGCCGCCGACGAGCTGTGGAAGGTGCGTCTGATCGAAGAAGACTTCCACCGGCTGATGTTCGAGTCGGAGGGCGCGTGATGGCAACGACCCTTGCGCCGTGCTGAGGGACGGGAGCGTCTTTGATGCGCATGGCATCGACGCAAGATCGCTTGTCGCGCGCCTTTGCCGGGAAATTGCACCACAAGGAGGCCCATCCGGGTCGACTCGGAGTATCGTATTAAAGCAATCGGCTTTAATCGTTAATAGTGCGTGCCGCTATTCACGTGAGCGGCAACAGGGGCCTGGCTGATGAAACGGGGAAGTAGCGGAGATTTCGAGACCACCAACACGGGCGGCGAGGCCGTACGTGCCTTTGTGCCGAGTCCACTGCCGCCGGTGCCGCCGCTGGAACTGCCCCCGGCCAGGCAGAGGCTCCTGGAGCGCGCCCTGCTGGCCTGCGGCCGACTCGACGGCGTCTCCGCGCTGCTGCCCGACCCGGAGCTGTTCCTCTACGCCTATGTGCGGCGCGAAGCGGTGCTGTCGTCGCAGATCGAAGGCACCCAGTCGTCCCTTTCCGACCTCCTGCTGTTCGAGATGGAAGAAGCCCCGGGTGTGCCCTTTGACGACGTGGTCGAAGTGTCCAACTACGTGGCCGCCATGGAGCACGGTCTGGCGCGCCTTGGGGACAAGGAAAACGGGTTACCGCTATCGAATCGACTGCTACGCGAGATCCACGGCACACTGCTGGCTCGCGGGCGCGGCGCGGACAAGGAGCCCGGCGAGTTCCGCCGCAGCCAGAACTGGATCGGCGGTACCCGACCCGGCAACGCCCAATACGTCCCACCACCGCCGCGGCGGGTCGTCGATTGCATGGCTGCGCTGGAGCGCTTCCTGCACGACCCGGACATCCCGGCGCTGATCAAGGCGGCGCTGGCGCATGTTCAGTTCGAGAGCATCCACCCTTTTCTGGACGGTAATGGCCGCACCGGACGCGTGCTGATTGCGCTCATCCTGCACCAGGAGGGTGTTCTACGGCAGCCACTGCTGTACCTGAGTCTCTATCTCAAGCAGCACCGCGCCGAGTATTACCGCCTGCTCGACGCCGTGCGCCAGGACGGCGACTGGGAGGCATGGCTGGACTTCGTGCTCGAAGGCGTGCTTCAGACCGCCGACGGCGCCGTGGACACCGCGCACCGATTGCTGGCGTTGTTCGCCGACGACGAAAGACGCATCCGCGAGACCGGGCGCGCCGCCGGCAGTGCCCAACGCGCGTTTGCGGTGCTGCGCCGTCGCCCGCTGGTTACGATCGACGCGGTGGCGAAGGCTGCGGGCATGTCGTTCCCGACCGCGTCCCGGGCGATCGACACGCTGACGGCGGTGCAGATTGTGCGTGAGTTGACGGGCAAGCAGCGCAACCGCGTGTTTGTCTACAACGGGTACCTGGCGATCTTGAACGAAGGAACACAGCCATGAGCAAGACTCGCCGTACGAAAAAGAAGCCCCAGGTGCCCTTCGCCTACAAGCTGGTGCTGAACCAGTGGCTGCTGTCACTGTTCACTGTAAAGCGCTTCGAGGAGCTGGCCGAACCGTTGCAGAACGAGGCGCTGGAAGGCTTGGACGAAAACAACGTCCACCATTTCCACCACGCACTGACGGCGCAGCTCTTCAACCTGACCCAGCTCCCCACCGAACTCTTGCTCGAATACGACCAGAACATCGTCCGGCACACGCAGCGCCTGAACGAGCGTCGGATCACCAGGGGTGAAGCGCCCATCGCCTGGAAGTACTTCCAGTACCTGGCCTTACTTTTCACCGAGATCTACCTTGACCGCTACTTCCGTGATCCGAAAGCCCTTCTGGCGGCGCTGAACGACCAGATCGCCCTCTACAACGACGACAAGCCCGATGTCGATCAGCTCGCGCGCCTCGACGCCGACGCCGAGGCCTGGCCGCAACTCAACAAGCTGGCCTTCTGGATGGCCACCGGCAGCGGCAAGACGCTGGTCATGCACGCCAACATCCTGCAGTTCCAGTTCTATCTGGAGAAGCACGGCCGTCGTCGCGCGCTCAACCGCATCATCCTGCTCACCCCCAACGAGGGGCTCTCCCAGCAGCACTTGCGCGAGTTCGAAGCGGCCGGGATCGAGGCCGAGATCTTCAACAAGGATGGCCGCGGCCTGTTCACGGGCCAGGCCGTCGAGATCCTCGAGATCACCCGCCTGCGCGACGACATGGGGGACAAGACCGTCGCGGTAGACGCGTTCGAGGGCAACAACCTGGTGCTGGTGGACGAGGGCCATCGCGGCACCGCGGGCGGCGACGACGGTGCCTTCATGCGCTATCGCAACGCGCTCTGCGAGAAAGGCTTCTCCTTCGAATACTCAGCCACCTTTGGGCAGGCGGTGAAAGGAAATCAGAGGCTTACCGAGCTCTACACAAAATGCACGTTGTTCGACTACTCCTATCGTTACTTCTACGGTGACGGTTTTGGCAAGGACTACCAGATCCTCAACCTCGACGAGGGCACCCAGGAAAACCACCTGGAGCTGTACCTGGTGGCGTGCCTGCTGTCCTTCTTTCAACAGCAACGCCTACATCACGAACGGGAGGACGCCTTCCGGCCGTTCCAGATCGAAAAGCCGCTGTGGATCTTCGTCGGCGGCAGCGTCACGGCAACGCTGGGCAAGAAAGATGCGTCCGACATCGTCCAGATCCTCCAGTTCCTCGGCCGTTACGTCGCCGACCGTAGCGGCAGCATCCGTCATATCGAACGCGTGCTGAACCAGGGCCTCGTGACGGCCACCGGCACGAATCTATTTGCCGGGCGCTTCGCCTATCTCAACACCTGCGGCCTGACCCCGGCCCAGGTGTTCGAGGAGACGCTGGCCACGGTGTTCAACGCGCCTGGCGGCGGCCAGCTCTACGTCGAGAACCTGAAGGGCGTGACCGGTGAGGTGGCGCTCCGTCTGGGCGCGGAAAATGGGGCCTTCGGTGTCATCAACGTCGGCGACGACGCCAAACTGGTGAAGCTCTGCGAGGAGCATGGGCTTGCCACCGGCGAGCGTGATTTCTCGGGTTCGCTGTTTCACGAGATCAACCAGCCACACTCGCCAGTGAACCTCCTGATCGGATCGAAAAAGTTCACCGAAGGCTGGTCGAGCTGGCGCGTGTCCACCATGGGGCTGATGAACGTGGGCAAGGGTGAGGGTGCGCAGATCATCCAGCTCTTCGGCCGTGGTGTGCGCCTCAAGGGCTTCGATACAAGCTTGAAACGCAGCGGCAGGGTCACGCTGCCGGAGGGGCTCGATCGGCCGAAACACATCGGCGTGCTGGAGACGCTTGGCATCTTCGGTATCCGCGCCGACTACATGGCGCAGTTCCGGGACTTCCTCGAAGAGGAGGGCCTGCCCGTCAACGACGACCGCATCGAGTTCCTGCTGCCAGTGATCAAGAACCTCGGTACGCAGAACCTCAAGACCGTGCGCCTAAAGAAAACGATCAACGGCGTCAGCACCGAGTTCGGTGATGCCTTCCGCAAGCTCGCGCCGGTGCCGACCGTTGCACCACCGAATCCCAGCGGAGATCCGAGCACCGCCTACCTGCAGAAGAACCAGGTCGTGCTTAACTGGTATCCGAAAATTCAGGCGATGAAGTCCAGCGGGATCACGGGCGGCGACATCGAGGCAGCACCGAACCAGACACACCTGTCCGCCCGGCACGTCGCCTTCCTCGATGTAGACGCGCTCTACTTCGAACTCGAGCGTTTCAAAGCGGAGCGCGGCTGGTACAACCTGAACCTCACGCGCTCGGGCATCACCGCGCTGCTGAGCGACCAGACCTGGTACCGGATTCTGATCCCGGAGCAGGAGCTGACCTTCGACGCTTTCGAACGCGTGCGCCTGTGGGGAGACATCGCCCTCGCCCTGCTCAAGAAGTACACCGAGCGCTACTACACTTTCCGCAAGCGGGAGTGGGAGCTGCCACACCTCGAGTATCGTGAGCTCGAGAACGATGACCCGAATTTCCTCGGCGTGAGGGAAGCGCCGGATGAGGGCTACTACCGCATCCTTATCGATCGCTCACAGGAGGAGATTGTTGCCAAGCTGGAGGAACTGAAGGCATCGATCGAGGCCGGCGACCTGAAGCCCTGGGAATTCCATGGCATGAAGGCGATTTGGTTCGGCAGGCACCTCTACCAGCCGCTGCTGTATCTCGACTCGAAAGTGGTCGAGATCAGCCCGGCGCCACTCAACAAGGGTGAGCGCCTGTTCGTCGAGGATCTGAAGGCCTTCCACGATAGCCACGAAGCATACTTTCAGGACAGGGAGATCTATCTGCTGCGCAACCTGAGCAAAGGAAAAGGCGTAGGTTTCTTCGAAGCCGGCAACTTCCATCCCGACTTCATCCTGTGGCTGCTGGCTGGCGGCAAGCAGCACGTTATCTTCGTCGACCCGAAAGGCATCCGGAATCTCGGCCCCACCGACCCGAAAATTCGATTTCACGAGACCATCAAGGAGATCGAGCAACGGCTCGGCGATTCGACCGTCGAACTCGAGTCGTTCATCGTATCGAACACCCCTTCGGCCACCATGCAAAGTCTGTGGGCGATGCAAAAGGCCGAGATGCAACAACGACATATCGTTTTTCAGGAAGAGGACAAGGACACCTACGTGCGAACCATGCTCGAGCGCGTCAGCGGTTGATGCTGGGGGGGCGGAAACGGCGCTGAGATGAACTGCCGCCCGCGGCCTGAGTTTGACCAGGAGCTGCTGCCGGCACCACTCGGCCTGCTGGCGCTCGGTTCGGCGGCCGTGATTGGCTGGCAGCGCCGGCCCCGGCCTATACTTGAGGCCCGCAACTGACTCCGTCACCGAGAAATAGTATGGACAACATCGACGTCGCCGGCCTGGATAAAGTGATGGCCGACATGAGCTACACCGTGGCCCAGGACGGACCGGCGCGGGTGCGCGTTTTTCCGCCGTCCAGCGGACGTAAGATCGAATCGCCGTGGCGTGAGCGGGTCAGTGTGCCGGTCTACGATTGCCGACCGATCATGGACCGCCTGACGCTCGACGAAGCCGGCTTTCAGGTCCTCACCCAGCGCAGTGCGTGCAGCGATTTCTATGACCCTGATGTGGTCAGGCGCACCTACTATCCGGAATCCGCCGCGCTGCTCAAAGATGCGACCGGCGCGCTCGAGGTGTTCATTTTCGATCACAATGTGCGCAACCAGGCGCGCGCCGACCGCGGCGAAACCGGTGTGCGTGAGCCGGTCGATGGTGCGCACAACGACTACACGCTGAGTTCGGGACCGCGCCGTATTCGAGAAGTACTGGCCGACAACAACGCCCTCGAATACGTTGACCAGCGCGCCGCGCTGGTCAACCTGTGGCGGCCGATCGCCGGCCCGGTGCAGGACCGCCCACTGGCGATCTGCCACGCGCGTGCGACCAGTCTCGAAGATTTCATCCCCACCGAGATCCAGCATTTCTCCGAGGACAATCTGGAAACGCCGCACCTGACCGGCGAGATCTATTCGTTCCAGCACAGTCCCCGCCATCGCTGGTTCTGGGTTTCGGACATGCAGCCCGACGAAGTCATGTTGCTGAAATGTTTTGACACCGCCAACGACGGTCGCGCCCTGTTCACCGGCCACACCGGGTTCGATAACCCGGCCTGCCCGCCGCAGTTCACGCCACGCGAAAGCATCGAACTACGTACGGTGGTGGTTTTCCCCTGACCGTCGCGCTACAGGTCCTTCGCCGCAAATGTATCGCAGGCCTGCAGCAAACCCTGATCGAAACCGATCCGGAACCAGCGTACGCGTTGCGCGGAACTGCCGTGGGTGAATGAGTCCGGGGTGACGTAGCCGCGACCCTGCTTCTGCAGGCGATCATCGCCGATAGCGGTCGCCGCGCCGAGGGCTTCGTCGATATCTCCGGCTTCGAGAATATTGCGCGCGGCGTCGGCGTGATGCGCCCACAGTCCGGCGAAACAGTCGGCCTGCAGCTCCTGGCGCACGCTGAGTCGGTTCGCTTCCACGCTGTCGGCGCTTGCGCGCGCAGCCTGGTTGCGTGCCGAAATCCCGAGCAGGGTCTGCACATGGTGACCGACTTCATGGGCGAGTACGTAGGCGCGGGCGAAGTCGCCGGGCGCCTTGAAGCGGTCCTGCAGTTCCTGGAAAAAACCCAGGTCGATATAAATCTGCCGATCGCCGGGGCAGTAAAACGGTCCCATCGCAGCCTGGCCGAGCCCGCAGGCCGATTTCGTCGCGTCGCGAAATAACACCAGCTTCGGTAATTCGTAGGTTTTTCCAGCGGCGCGGAATAGCGGCTGCCAGGTATCCTCGGTCTCGGCAAGAACCACCGACACGAATTCAACCATCTCGCGTTCAGCGGCCGATTCACGCACCGGGGCCGTGTTGTGTCCCTCGCTGACGGCCAGTCCACCACCACCGGTCAGAGTGCCGAAATCGATCCCGGCGTACCACATCACTAGCGCGCCGACGACGATGATCACGAGCCCACCCCGAGTGCCGGCGAGTTTCATGATCAGCGGCAACATCGACCCGCCGCCGCGGCTACCGAGCCCGCGCCCGATCCGTTGCGCGCGCCGGTCTTCTATATTTTCGCTTCGCCTGCCGCCGCGCCAACGCATGTGCTACCAACCTTTTTATTTATGCTTAACGGCGATGGCAGGCCGATCCGCCTGCCTGCAACCGGCGTGCAGTTCCGATCCGCGCTGCATCAGGCCGGAGAATGGTCGCGGCGATGCAGTTGGGCGAGGATGAAATCCTTGTCCGGGTGGTGTTCGAGCCAGGCGCGAACCTCGATAAACCGTTCGTAATCGTCACCAAGCACTTGTTTGAGGCGCTCGGTTTCGATCTCGTCACGATGGTGTTCGCGCAGGCGCCGCTGCCACGGCCGCGTAACGATGGAAAAAAGATGACCGGAACGCGCGAACGGCTCGATCAGCGACCATTCACCCTTGTCCAGCCAGATCTCCTCGCAGTGCGCGCAGAAATCAATGCGGTTTTCGATCTCGCTGGAAATGCGGAACTTCGTCATCAGGCCGAGACACTTCGGGCATTGCACGATATCGTCGGAATCGCCGGGCACGGTGTCGATCGGTGTTGCCGACGAACCGTGGTCGCCATGCACGTGTTCCTGCCAGCGTCGGTAAGTAACCAGCGCCAGCAAGGCCCCGGCGCATTTGCCGCAGCCGAGCGCCGTGAGGCCCTCGGCGAGCAAGGTATGTCGCAGTGTCTGGTCCTTGCAAGTCGGACACTTCGCCATGCTTTAACTCCTGAAAAGCTTGATAGTGATAGCGTACGCTTTCAATCGCAGGGCGCGCCAGCGCCGGCAACGCTGAGCGAAAACAGCGGCAGATAACGGCCCGGCACGCTGTCCGATTCGCGCTCACCGATCAGCTCGGCGCCGGCCGCGCGATAGAAGCGGGCGGCGTGCGGGTCACCCTGGATCAACATCGCCCCGCCGCCGGCCGCCGCGATGCGCTCACAGGCATGCGCCAGCAGGCGTCGGCCATAGCCGTGGCCGATGTGCGAGGGTTCGACGAACAGGGCTTCGAGCTCCCAGGCGTGCTCGGACTGACGCTCGAGCGCGTAGTAGCCAAGGATGTCCGGCCCTGTAACGATGACAAAGTATTCGCGGTCTGAACGCGCAATGTCGGCGCGGCTGACGCTCAGCTCGGCGCGACAGGCGGCCATGAATGATTCTGAATAACCCCAGTGCGCCTTGGAGCGCACGGCCAGTTCGCCGAGCTGCGCGGCCTCGTCGGCCCGTGCAGCCCGAATCGACGGCTCGCTGTCTCCGCTCATCGCGTCGTTACCGAATAAAGCGCAGCGTCAACGGGTAGCGGAAGTCCTGTCCGTCGCTGACTCGGACCGCGGCGATCACCATCATGCAGATCTGGAACACAAACAGCAGCGGGATCATCAGCAGCCCGATCAGGATCAGCACGAGCGCGAAGCTGAGCAGCATGTAAACCAGCAGCGAAAGTTGAAAATTGAGCGCTTCGCGGCCCTGCTGATCGACGAAAGGATGGCTTTCGCGATTGGCGATCCACATCGCCAGCGGGCCGATCACGCCACCGAACGGAATAATGAAGCCAGCAAAGCCGGCGAGATGACAGAACACCGCCAGTCGACGCGCCTCGACGGTACTGTCAGCGGCTCCGTCCTCGCTCGCCTGGGCCGCCGATTGAGCGCTCAGGAAGCCGACCAGCCCGACTATTGAGGTCACCCAGCCGCCGACCAGCATAAACACCCCGAGCGTAATACTGAACATCGGGTCGACGATGTCGTGTTCGACCTTGAGCCGGGCCTGTTCGGCGACCGCGGCATAGTCGTGATCGGGGCCCAGTTCGGCGCTGAGGGTAATAGCACCATCGTCCGGCACTTCGAAGCCGCGGAACCCGGCGCGCACGGACAGCGTGCCGCCGCCGGCATCGACGGCCGGATTGGATTCACTCAGGCTTTGCTGGCGTTTACCGCCATCGGTCGTGCTGCGGGTGCCAAGCCAGTCGATATTGGCCTGTTCTTGATAGATGACGGTGCCGTCAGCAGCGCTGACGCGATAGCTGATCGGAAACCGGTAGCGGGCCTGGTACTCGGTATCGCCGTCGTGCTGTTCCTGCGCCGAAGGGGTGTTGACGTCGAGTTCAAATACCAGCCGTGCGCTGCGGCCGGGCGTGAGTTCGAGCGCGACATGCTCGGCACTGCCAGCGGCGGACAGGGGCACTTCGAGCTGCGGCCGATTGACGAAACTCTGATACACCGCACTGCCCAGCGGCGCACAGCTGGCCAGCGCGGCGAGCGCGCCGATGATCAGAATGCGCAGACCGCCGGCGCTGGTCACTCTGGGCACCGCGCTCGCGGACAGCGGAACTTCAACACGGATGTGTACATGGTTTATCGTCGCAGTGCTGCATTCGATGTGCCGACAGACGCCGCCTGTGGTGCCCGTCGAGTGCCAAGTATAGCGTCGATGCACGACTGCTGACCTGAATCGCGACGCGCGCCAGGGCACAGCGAGCCGATCGTGGCACTTGTGTCAGTCGCTGTGATTAACGATAGGATAAGCCGTCCACGTCAACCCGAGGTTCGAGCCTGATGGCCAAGCTGCTGCAAATCGATTTTCCGTTTCAGGGCCCGTTCGGCGCGGCCATGAGTGAGGCGCTCGCCGACCTCGCCCGGTCTATTAATGATGAGCCGGGATTCCTGTGGAAAATCTGGACCGAAGACGAGACCGTCGGCGAAGCCGGTGGCATCTATCTGTTCAGCGATGAGGCCAGCGCCCGCGCTTACCTGACCAAGCACAGCGAACGCCTGGCCGGTTTCGGGATCACCGGCATCAACGCCAAGGTCTTCAGCATCAACGAACCGCTCACCACGATCAACCGGGGCCCGGTCGGTTAACCCGCCCGGCGCCGTCAGCATGGATGCCAGCTCAGCCGGCGGCGCGACAGTGCGTGAGCGGCGCGTACGTCGCTACGTCCTCGGCGTGCTGGTGGTGGTCTACACCTTCAACTTCATCGACCGTCAGATCCTGTCGATCCTGCTCGAATCGATCAAGGCCGACCTTGGTTTGAGCGACCAGGCACTCGGCTTTCTGGCCGGGTTCGCGTTTGCCGCGTTCTACGCAACCATGGGCATACCGATCGCGTTGTGGGCCGATCGCGGCAACCGTCGCAATCTGATTTCGCTGGCCCTGGCGTTGTGGAGCGTGATGACCGCGCTGTGCGGACTGGCCCAGAACTTCTGGCAGCTCGCGCTTGCGCGGATCGGAGTCGGGGTCGGCGAAGCCGGCTGCAGTCCGCCGGCACACTCGCTGATCGCCGATTATTATCCGGCCAACGAGCGCGCCACCGCGTTGGGTATCTACGCGCTCGGCATTCCGTTCGGGATCATGTTCGGGCTGTTTATCGGCGGCTGGATCAACGAGGCGTTCGGCTGGCGCCGGGCGTTTTTTGTGGTCGGCATCCCCGGCGTGCTGCTTGCTCTGCTGGTGCGCTTCACCTTGCAGGAACCACGCCGCGGCCAGTCCGAAACCCGCCCGGTAACGGATGAAAAACCCGGCATCATGGAAACGTTCCGTTTCCTCGCTACCCGCCCGTCCTTTGTGCATCTCGCGTTCGGCGGTGCCCTGGCGGCTTTCGTCGGCTATGGCGTGGTCAGCTGGTTTCCGTCGTTCCTGATCCGCACCCACGGTATGGGTACCGCCGAAATCGGCCTGTGGCTGGGACTGAGCATGGGTGTGGCCGGCGGTGCCGGCATGTATGCCGGCGGCTGGACCGCGGACCGGCTCGGTGCGCGCGATACACGCTGGTACCTGTGGTCGGCCGGGGTCGCCATGGTGGTAGCGGTACCGTTCGGCGTGTTCGCCTACCTGGCCGGCAATCCCTACGTAGCGTTGGCGCTGTTCGTGGTACCGATTTTCGCGTCGAACTTCTGGCAGGCGACGAGCTTCGCCCAGACCCAGAGCCTGGTGCGGCTGCGCATGCGTTCAGTTGCCTCGGCGATCCTGCTGTTTGTTGCCAACATCATCGGCCTCGGCGCCGGCCCGTGGGCGGTCGGCGTACTCAGCGATCTGCTCGCGCCCCACTACGGCACGGATTCGCTGCGCTGGAGCCTGATGTTGTTCAGCGTCGTCAATTTCTGGGTGGCGTGGCACTACTACCTGGGCGGCAAACATCTTGAACGCGATCTCGCCCGCGTCGACGAACCTTGATCTGGATTGGATAACGACAGGCCCGGTAAGCTAAGGAAGCTCTGAAAAGGAAAACAGATTGATCGAACTCTATACAGCTGCAACGCCTAACGGCTGGAAGGCGACCATAACGCTCGAAGAACTGGCCATGCCGTATGTGTTGCATGCCGTCGATCTGTCGGCGGGTGAACAGCACACACCGGAATTTCTTGCGCTAAACCCGAACGGTCGGATCCCAGTGATAGTCGACACCGAAACCAATATAACGATATTCGAGTCGGGTGCACTGATGCTTTATCTGGCTGAAAAAGGCGGCGCGCTCATGCCAACCTCGTTGGCCGGGCGCTGGGCGGCGATGCAGTGGTTGATGTTTCAAATGGGCGGCGTTGGACCCATGCAGGGTCAGGCTGTGGCCTTCGAGCGGTATTTCGACGAGGACGTGCCGGCGGCCAGGAAACGTTATAAGAATGAAACGCGGCGCTTATATGAAGTCCTGAATACGCGTCTGGCCGATGTGGAATTTCTCGCTGGCGAATACAGTATTGCGGATATCGCCAACTGGTCCTGGGTCAAGACCCACCGTTGGGCGCGGATCCCGGTTGATGGTCTCGATCACCTGCAACGCTGGATCGACACCATTGCCGAGCGTCCTGCCGTCGTGCGCGGTATCGAGATACCGCCACCCGCCGGTAGTGCAGATAAACAAAAAGCCATGGGCGCGTCGATTACGACGAACTAAATAAGTGTGCGAAATGGTGCGACAGGCACGCGCCAGCGACGTGCGGGTCGCGTACGAGGCTTTCGCACACCTGATTCACTTACGCGACCGCCGGGATAATCCGCTCAGCCAGAATATCGATGCGCTGACGATAGGCGGCGGCATCGGGGTACCCACCGGCATGGACAATCTCATCGCAACCCGCAGCGGCGAAGGCCTGCGCCATCTCGATGGCCGCGTTGACGTCCTCCAGCGGTAACGTCTTCATCGCGATTATCGCGGGCTGCGGTTTCCCCGCCTGTGCGGCGAGCTCAAACAGGCGCGCCTTCGGCTCGGCGAGTTTCTCAGGCGCCATGCCGGCTGCGATCCAGCCGTCGCCGTAGGCAACAGTCCGCTGTAACGCCGCTTCGCTGCTGCCGCCCACGTAAACCGGCGGGCGCGCGGGCCGCGGCAACACTGGAAATTCGGTGCCGTTGACGACAATGCTGTCGTTCTCGAACGCTTCGTGAAACAGTTTCAATGTCGAGTCGGTCTGTTTGCCGCGCTCGCGATAGGGTACGCCGATCACTTTAAATTCCGTTTCGTACCAACCGACTCCGACACCAAAGCGAAACCGGCCGCCCGAAAGATCCTGTAACGACGCCACCTGCTTGACCAGTTGGAAAGGCAGGTGGTACGGCACGTTCAAAACACCGGTGCCGAGCTGAATTCGCTTGGTACGCGCGGCGATAAACGTCAGCGCCATCAGGCAATCGAGATAGCGCCCGCCATCCTCGGGCGGCCATCCCATACCGGGCGGCGTACTCAGTCGCTCGTTCACCCACAGCGTACCGATACCGGCCGTTTCCGCGTGCATGGCACATTCGAGCATGGTTGCGGGTTCGGATCCCATGCCCCAGTTTCTGAGATTCGTGCTGATCAACATGATTGTTCTCCGTTCTACAGCTCAATTGAGGACAGCGCCTGGTGTGGCCGACGCGGCATCCCTCAGCGCGCGATAAAGCTCCCTAGCGCGCTTAGTACAATGCCTTGCGGCTTACGCTCCGCTGTCAGCTCTTGACACGCATCGCGCCCAGGAAATCCATTTTGCCGAGGGCGACGCCATTGGTGCGCAGAATGTCGTAGGTGGTGGTCGCGTGAAAGAAAAAATTCGGCATGGAAAACGACAGGATGAAACCTTCGGCGCTGAACGGGATCTTGAAATCGCCCATTTCGAAACGCATATCGTTGCCCTCGAGCGCATTAATTTCATCGGCCGAGACTTTTTTCAGCCCGGCTTCCGCCGCGCTGATGAGCCCGTGCAGACCGTCGAATTCAAATCCGGGTAACTCGGCGGCGGATTGAAAACGCCAGCCTTGATGCCGTTGATCGCGCCGAACGAATGATGGGCAGTAGAGATGATCTGGAAACGTAACGGGGCCATGTCCTCGATGAGCCGGCTTTCCACAAGTTCGGAAAGATCGATACCGTTTGCCTGGGCATGGGCCTTGCCTTTGGTCAGCACGGCCGAGGTCGCCCCCAGGATTTGTAGATAACTCGGGATGCTGGCGTCGTAGAGAGAAATAGCCATGGTCAGTTTCCTGTGGTTGGTAGGGTGTTAAAACAATGGTTATGAAATGGGTGCGCCTGCAAGCTCGCAGTGGCGAGCGTGGACATCCTGTCAAGGGCCGCGACGCTGAACGAGTTGCTGTAATTCAAAAAGCGGCCTGCCAGGGGTGGTCGACGACAGCCATGTGAAGCGCGTTGGCTTGTCCTTGAGGAACGCTCATAACCAAACCGGTGACGATGTCCTATTCTGGGCGCGATGCGACATAGGTTGCGATTGGAGGTCGACTGCCGACGCCTGCGTAGAAACTCTGCACCGCGGAGTAGCCGTCCAGACTTGCCGCGGGAATGTAGTTCAGGAAGGCATCAAGAACATCCCAGACCGCGATATCGGCATGCGTGAGCTGCTGGCCGACGAAGTAGCCGGTGTTGCCGTTGAGTTCCAATAACCCATTCAGGCTCGGTAACCACCGGGTTTGCCAGTCGCCGCCAAGAAATTCTGCTCGCGTCTTGTCCTTGTCGTCGCCGAAAAGCTTGAAATAGCGCATGCGGAGGTCTTCGGCGCCCCAGGCGATGGCGTCGGCCTTGGCGCTGAGTTGCGGGTCGTTTGGCGCGACACCGTGCTGGCCGGCGAGGTAACTCAAAATGGTCGGCCCCTGGCAGAGTCGAAAGCTGCCGTCTTCGAGCATCGGCAGTGAACCGAAGTAGAGCGTGGCGGGCCCTTTGGCTTTCAACTCCAGAAACTTTTCGCGCTTGACACCGATATCTTCGAAGTCGAGTTCCAGTGCGTGAAGCAGCAGGCGGACCTGTTCGGCGCGTCCCCGGATCTGAAAGTAATACAGTTTGTAAGCCATCGTATCCTCCGTCTAAAAGTTACTGGGCACGGATCCGCCGATGTCGCCCGCAGCGCGCCGACCGGGGAAAAAATGAATACGCCATGCTTTGAACTATCAATTTTGAAGTATTCGTGAGCGCAGCATATAGAGAAAACTATGTAATTTGAAGTATTATTGTGATCCGTGGTCCAACAGCGCATCGATTGTGGTGAACAGGGTATCGCCGCTGGCGGCCTGGTAACGCAATTGACCGTGTTCAAACGTGGTGAAAAAAATGCCGGGAGAGCGTTCGAAATGTCCCGTTGCCCATGTCCTCGACCTGGTCGGTGACCGCTGGACGCTGCTGGTCATCCGCGATATCGGCATGCTCGGAAAAACGAGCTTCAGTGAGATTTCGGCGTCTCCTGAGCACATTCCTCCAAGCACGCTGAGCGCACGCCTCGAACTGCTGGTATGCGAAAAGCTGATTACAAAAACCCCCGTCGCCGGCGGACCGGGCCGTCAGTATCGTTACGCGCTGACCCAACGCGGTGCGGACCTGATGCCCATCATCGCCGCCATGTTCCAGTGGAGCGCGCGGCATGATCCCGATACCGCGGTGTCAGCCGCAATGCGCAAACGCCTGGAGAACGATTTCAACGGCGTTGTCGATTCGCTGCGCTCGAAAGCGAGCGCCTAGTCAGCGCTCACGAATAGTCGGGTCAAACTGCTTTGATTGGCGTCGTACCCAGCCGGGAGTTGTCTGCGGCGAAAACATCGATCATGTCCGTTTCGGCTCCCTCACCGAGCTGACATCAGTAGTCGAGCAGCTTGCCAAACACTACGGGGTGCGCACCGCCGGGACGAGCGACGTCAAGGCTGCCCTGCCGAGAAAGTTTGCGAGCCGCCCTGCGTAGCGGTTCGTATTTGAGCCGGTACGGATCCTCGCTTGCGAGGCAAACCCGACGGCGTGGAACACGCGCAAATAAAGCAATTTTCAGCCAACCGGAAAAAAGCCCCGAAATACAGGACCAAACATGAGCAAATGGACACGATTCGAGGCGCGCTTTCCGCAACTGGTTATCCGCTATCGCTGGCCGATCATCGTCGCCAGTATTGTCCTGATCGCGCTGGCCGCGGCCGGCACCAGGCACCTTGCCTTTACCAACAGTTATCGCACCTATTTCGAACCGACCGATCCGAACCGGGTGGCGCTTGAATTAGTCGAGGACACCTACACCAAGGATGATGGCCTTCTGCTGGTGGTCGCGCCTGAGAACGGCGAGGTGTTCTCGCGCGAAACGCTGGCGATCATTGCTGAGTTGACTGAGCAGAGCTGGCAGGTACCGCATTCGAACCGCGTCGATTCGGTGACCAATTTCCAGCACAGCATGGCGCTGGAAGACGATTTGTTCGTGGGCGATCTGGTACCGGATCCGCTTGCCATGGATGCGCGGGATTTGGAACGCGTGAAGGCCATCGCGCTGGCGGAGCCTGCTCTGGTGAACAGTCTGGTATCGGCGGACGCCCGCGTCAGCGCCATTAACGTCAATCTTCAGGTGCCGGGCATCGATGAGACGCGCGAGTTTCCTGAAGCCGTGTTGTATGCCCGCGAACTACTTGCCGCAGCGGAACAAAAATACCCGGAGGTCGATTTCTACATGAGCGGCCTTGGTGCCATGCACTATGCCTTTACCGAGGCTGCATTCGAGGACATGACCCAGCTCATCCCGCTCAGTTTCGCGCTGATGCTGATTTTGCTCGCAGTGCTGGCGGGCGGCATCAAGGGCACGCTGGCGACAATCTTTGTGATCGCCTTTTCGGTTCTCGCCGCGATGGGTTTTGCCGGCTATATGGGTTACATGATCACGCCGACCATGGCGCCAGCACCAAACGTGATCCTGACTGTTGCAGTCGCCAATTGTGTTCATATTCTCATTTCCTACCTGCATGGTCTGGGTCAGGGCGAGACGCAGCCCGAGGCGATTGACGAGAGTCTGCGTATCAACCTCCACCCCGTCTCGCTGGCGAGCCTGACCACCGCAACCGGTTTTCTGACCATGAACTTCTCCGACGTGCCGCCGTTTCAACAAATGGGGAACGTGATTGCGGTCGGCGTGGTGGTTTCTTTTCTCCTCTCGATAAGCTTTCTGCCCGCACTGCTGGCCGTATTACCGCAGAGTAGAGTGCGCGCGGGCACTGCCGGCGATGCGGGTAGTAACCGGGTCGGACAATTTGTGGTCCGGCACCGCAATCGCCTGCTGTGGGGCATGGGCCTGGTTATGGTGCTTCTGATCGCGCAGCTCCCGCGCAATGAGATCAACGACAATCCGATCGAGTTTTTCAACGAATCGATGGCCTTTCGCCGCGATGCCAATTTTACTATCGAGAATCTGACTGGCCTTTACCGCATCCATTATTCATTGGCAGCGGACCGTTCCGGTGGTATCAACGAGCCGGCGTATCTACGCCAGCTCGACGCCTGGGCCGAGTGGTGGCGCGCGCAACCAGGGGTCGTTCACGTCAGCACGCTCAGCGACACCATGCGCAGGCTCAACAAGAATATGCATGGTGACGATCCTGGCGCCTATGTGCTTCCGGACAATCGGGAACTCGCCGCGCAATACCTGTTGCTTTACGAGATGTCGCTGCCGTATGGGCTCGATCTCAACAACCAGGTCAATATCGACAAGTCGGCGACCCGTATAGTTATAACGCTACAGCCGATCAAGATGAGCGAAATACTGGTGCTTGCGGAACGTGGTGAAAGCTGGCTGGCTGAAAATGGCCCCGATGTCAGCAGTCACCACGGCGCGGGCATGGTGATGATGTTTTCCCACCTGACGTTGACCAATACCTTTTCAATGTTGTTCGGAACGGGTGTAGCGATCGTGTTGATCGGCGGAGTGCTGATGTTGGCCCTGCGTTCGTTCAAACTCGGTCTGCTGAGCCTGGTCCCCAACCTTGCGCCAATTGCGGCCGGCTTCGGGCTATGGGCAATCTTTAATGGCAGCGTAGGTATCGCGTTGTCGATCGTTGGCAGCATGACCTTGGGCATCGTGGTCGATGACACGGTGCATTTCATGAGCAAGTATCTGCGTGCGCGGCGCGAACGCGGTCTCAGTAGCGAAGCGGCGGTGCGTTATGCCATTAACGTCGTTGGGCGCGCGCTAGTGGTCACCTCGGTAGTGCTGATTGCCGGGTTCCTGGTACTGGCGTTCTCGAATTTTCAGCTGAATTCGTACATGGGAGTGATGGTCGCGCTGGTTATCGCGCTTGCGTTGGCGGCGGTATTTTTCTGGCTGCCGCCACTGTTGATGACACTCGATAAATATTTCGGCCCGAGGGATCAACAGGCTTGAGCCGCGTTTTTGCCGTTTCCGCGGCGAAGCAGGCTTCACTAAACCGGGGCAACGACGCCGCCCGTCGTATAAATTCGACAGACGTATTGGATGCGACGAGCGCAGCTTATTCCGTTAACCTCTCCCTAGATAAGAAATAGTCCGAGTTATACGTATGAGTCCACAACTTAGAACCATCCATCGCCACCAGCATCACCTCGGTTGGGACAACAGCCAGGCGCCGTTGCTCACGGTCGCGCCGGGCGAACGCATCGCGCTCGAGCTGATGGATGCTTCGCGCGGCCTGTTCACCCGCACCGCGGACGCCGCCACGCTGGCTGAACTCAAACTCGAAAACGCCAACCCGCTGACCGGGCCGGTGTTTATCGACGGCGCCCGACCCGGCGATACGCTGGTGGTCAACATCCACGACTACGCGCGTTCGGACTGGGGCTGGACGGCGATCATTCCGGGCTTCGGTCTGCTCGCCGACGACTTCACCGCGCCGCTGATGCATATCTCCAGCTACGACCACGCGTATGTCGAATTTCTGCCCGGTATCCGTCTGCCGACGCGGCCCTTTGCCGGCACCATCGGCGTCGCCCCGGCCGCGCCGGGCAATCACAGTGCGATCCCGCCGCTGCCTTCGGGCGGCAATATGGATATCCGCTCGCTGGTCGCCGGCACCACGCTGTACCTGCCGGTGGAAGTCGACGGCGCCCTGTTTTCCGCCGGCGACGGCCACGCGGCGCAGGGCGACGGCGAGCTGTGCGGGACGGCGATCGAAACCACGCTCGGCATCGAAGTCAGCTTTGATTTAATCAAAAACGAACACAGCCCCTACCCGCGTTTTGTTGCACCCGCCGAGGGAACGGCGGCGCCCGGCCGACGCCTGGTCACCACCGGTATCGGTCCCAATCTGTTCCGCGCCGCGCAGGACGCCGCGCGCTACCTGATCGACGTGCTCGGGCGCGAATACGGGGTTGGGCCGGAACACGCCTACTGCCTGCTCAGCGTGGCGGCCAACCTGCGCATCGCCGAGATCGTCAACCAGCCGCAGTGGACGGTGGCCTGCGAACTGCCGCTCGCGGTATTCGAGGACCGCTGAATTGCTGCTCGAAATGACAGACAGGCAGACGCCAGTGGTGTGCGGGTCGTGCGTCAGGCGGCCTCGAGCGCAAGCGGGCCAGGGATGGTTTAGCGCGGCGCGAGGGCAGTAAGACCGTGCACGGACGCACGGTTGAACGCTAGCCTGACGCACGACCCGCACGCCGCGGATAACGTGCGAGAATTTCGTATACTGATTCAGGAGCTTGCCATGCCTTTGTCCCACTCTGTATCCGTCCATTCGCGAATGACGCCAGGCGACGAATCGACCGGTAAATCGACGTGAGCAGCTCCGTCGTCATCAGCGGCTGGGGCCAGATCACGCAGCATAAAGACGCCACGCCGCCTTACCTCGATCCGATCGACATGATGGAGCATGCCGCGCGCGACGCCGCGCAGCTCGCCGGGCCCGGCACCTTGAAGGACCTCGACGCGATCCTGGTGGTGCGCACCCAGAGCCGCGTCCTCGACGCCCCCGACCTCGAACTTGCGCGACGCCTGGGCGCGCGACCGAGGGTCTCGCGAGTATCCGGTATCGGTGGGCAGGTACCGCAACAGTTTGTCAATCAGGCCGCCGGCATGCTCGCCCGCGGCGAGGTCGAGTCGGTCCTGATCTGTGGCGCCGAAACCTATTACCCGCGTAGTGCCGACGCGGTGCGCGGTGAGGCAGCGCTGAGCCAGGGCATTCCCGACGACTACGATGCCGAGGATGCGATCGGCGCCAGCGAACTGGAAATGCGCCACGGCCTGAGCCTGCCGATCCACGGCTTCCCACTGTTCGAGAACGCTCTGTGGGCCGCCTCCGGGTTATCGAAAGCGGCGTGGCTGAACAAGGTCGGGAACATGTGGTCTGGATTTTCGAAAGTAGCCGCTCGCAATCCTTATGCCTGGACTCGCGCGCCGGTCGACGTCGAAACCATCATTACGCCGAGCGCCGACAACCGCCCGATTGCGCTGCCGTATACCAAACGCATGGTGTCGCTGGTGATGGCCGACCTCGGTGCGGCGGTGATCCTGACCACCGCCGAACGCGCCGCGCGCCAGCGCGATGGCGCCGGGCGCGTGGTGTATTTTCTGGGCGGCGCTTATGCCAAGGATCGCCAGCGTTTCCTCGCCGAAAAAGCTGATTTCACTGCCAGCCCGGCGCTGGCGGTAGCCGCGGAGAAAGCCCAGGCACGCGCCGGCCTGCGCGCCGATGAGGTTGAAAGTTTTGACCTCTACAGCTGCTTCCCGTGCGCGGTAACGGTTGCGCGTAAACAGCTCGGCCTCGGCGACGACGATGAGCGTGAACTGACCCAGAGCGGCGGTCTCGGCTTTTTTGGCGGCCCCGGCAGCAACTATGCCCTGCACGGCATTGCCAACATGGCGGCCAGCATCGCCGCCGGTCGCCACGCGAGCGGTCTGACCACGGCGCTCGGTTGGTTCATGCACAAGTACGCGGTCGGGATCTACAGCGCCACGTCCGGCGGCAGCGATCTGCGCGGCGCCGATGTCGAGGATGAGGAACACCCCCAGGCCGGCGAAGCGCCGGTCGCGATCGACGCGGCGCCATCCGGCCGCGGCCGCATCGAAACCTATACGGTGATTTACGCCCGCGACCAGTCGCCCGTGTGCGGGGTTGTGTATGGACGGACCGCCGGCGGCGCGCGTTTTGTCGCCAATGTTCCTGATGAGGCGGCCAGCTACACCGCGTTGTCGGGGGAAAACGTGATCGGCCGCACCGTCACGCTGCACCATGACCCGGCCACGCAACACAGCGTTGCCCGACTCGAGGACTGATATGAGCGAAACCCCTGCCGCCAAAGCGCGCGATGGCGTTCCGGAAGACTATCCCGGCCGGGTCGTCGATTTCCCTGCCACCATGCAGCGCATGGTCTACGCCCTGTTCGGCGTGCAGAGCGACGACGAAGCCCGCACCCGGACATTCGCCACTACATGCGCGGCACTGGCGCGCGGCAGCGATGGCGCGGCACAGCTCGAGCGTTGCGCCTACGTTGATAGCGCCGGCATCGCGTGCACAATCATGATGGGTTACTGGACCGACGAGGCCGCCTACCAGCGCTGGTGGAACAGCACCGCCGTACAGTCCTGGTGGCAACAATGCTGTACCGAGGCGAGCGGCGAGAGCGGTTACTGGCGCGAAATCCTGAGCCCGCGCGTCGAACGTTTTCAGTACGCCGCGGGTACCGAAGACCAGGCCGGCTCGGCCGCGGCGCTGGCGCTGCGACCCTGCGCGACGTTCGGCTATTGGGGCGCTTACCGGGACCGCCTGCCGGCCTCCAGTGAAGACGATTTCCTCAGCCCGCTGACCAGCGTGCCGGCGCCGCACAGCCAGCAGACCCGCGGCCGGCGCCTGCGCGTCGAAACCCCGGACAACCTGTGTTTCATCCGCGAAGGCCAGGGCTGGGGCAATTGCGGCGCCGAGGAACTCGCGATCTGGAAAACCGAAATGGAACCGGTGGTCGGCACCTGGGTCGAAGTCCTGGGGCGGGATCCGGTCGCCACCGGCTGCCTGTCGATCCGTGATTGCCAGGAACTCGACGTCGACGACGGCGCCCCCAACGCGCGCCGTTCGCAGCTCGCGTTCCTGCTTTCGCTCGGGCATATCGAGCACGCCGCGCGCACCGAGCCGGCGCACCTGGCGGTGCACGCGAGCTTCATCCGCATGTACACCGAACCGCGCTTCACCCCGCAGATGCATGTCTGGGTCGAAGTCCATATTCTAAAGCGCGATGAACTGGAAACCGATTACGTCAACTGTCACCCGGCCACCGGGCTATTGCCGTTTTTTGAGGTCGAAGACATCGTAGCGCCGAACTGAAACCGATGAGCACAAAAAAGATCGATGAGGCAAAACTCGATCGCGTCGTCGCCGAGGCGCGTCAGCAACGCGAACAGCGCGAGCAGGGTTACCGTGCCAAAGCGCTTAAGCTATACCCGTGGATCTGCGGGCGCTGCCAGCGCGAATTCGATCGCAGCAATCTACACGAGCTGACCGTGCATCACCGCGATCACGATCACGACAACAATCCGGAAGACGGCAGCAACTGGGAGTTGTTATGCCTGTACTGCCACGATAACGAACACCAGCGGCGCATCGAGCAACAGACCTCGATGCAGGCAAGTAAAACCGAAAAAGCCACCCACCAGCCGTTTGCGGCGCTCGGCGGCCTGCTCAACAAGGACAAATGATTCCGGACGGCACCCATGGCCCTGTCGGCCAGCCCGGCGTGTGTTTAATCGGCCTTACCGAAGGCCAGCAGCACGTTACCGGGCAGCCCGCCGAACTTGGCGTAACCCGACGTCAGGAACACCATGCCGTCCGCCACCACCGGGCCGGGGCCGTCGATCGCGCCGCCTTCGGCGTGCGCGCCATTAATAGACTCGTACTCGCGCACCGTATCGTACTGCCATAACAGCGCACCGCTGTCGGCATCGAAGGCGCGCATCACGCCACTCAGGGAGCCGGAGAAAACCACCCCGGGGATGGCGGTTACCGCCGCGGTCTGTCCCGGGCTGCACATTTCGCGACCCTCGCAGCTGACCGGCGGCGCTTCCCACACAACGTCGCTGCTGACCGCGTCGATGGCGACGATGCCGCCACCGGTGTCGGGATTGAGTTCGGTATCGGCGGAAATGAAGCGCTGGTCACGCCAGGTGACGTCGGCCTTGGCCACATAAAAGCGTTTGCCGTCGCTGGCCGGTCCCCATTCGATGCCGCCGAGGATGCCGCCCTCGGCGACTTTTTTCTGCCACAGCAGCTTGCCGTTCTGGTCCGGATCGAGGACGTGCAGGATGCCGGTTTTCTGGCCGGCGGCGAGCAGGCGCTGGCCGGAATCGAGGGTGATCAGGATCGGCGAGGAGCCCATATCTTCGTCCGGTCCCTGGTCGTCCGGGCAGTTGTCGTTTTCGTCGATGTGGCACGACGAGTTCCACACATCGTTGGCCAGACCCTGGTAAACCCATTCGATGGCGCCGCTGGCCATGGACAGGGCGAGGATGCTGTCGGAAGTTGCCGTCGCCGGGTGCGAATAATTGTCACTGGTGGCGACGTAGAGACGCTCGAGTTTGTGATCGAGGGTGACGGCCGACCAGATCGATGCGCCGGAGGGTCCGACGGTGTCTTTGCCGCGCGCATTTTTGCCCTGCGGCGCGGCCGGCTGGTCGATGGTATAGGTCTGCCACACCACGCGGCCGGTGGCGGCATCGATTTTCAGTACCGAACCGCGAAACGAACAACACGCGTAGTCCGGGTCCATCGACAAGCCTTCTTCGAGCGAGGAGACACCGATATACAGCGCGCCATCATGGAACTGTACGCCGCCGACGATGCGTGCGGCCGGGTGGCTGTCAGCGCGGATTTTCCAGATCAGCTTGCCGGTGCGTGCATTCAGCGCATACAACCAGCCGGAGATATCGCCAAAAAACACCATCCGCGTTGCCGGCTCGCCGACCTCGGCGATGCGCGTCGCATTTTTGATCGGCGCGTCAGCGCGGTAGGTCCAGAAGGTGCAGCCGCTGGCGGCATCCATCGCGTAGACAGTGCCACTGCGCGAGCCGGTATAGAGCACACCGTCGACGATCGAGGGCGGTGATTCAACGACGTTCTCACCGGGAAAGGCAAACACCCATTTGAGTTCGAGCTGCGCGAGGTCGGCCTTGCCGACACCGGCCATCGCGGCGGGCTGAAAACGCGTGTTGGCATCGTCCACCCCCCAGCCGTTCCAGTGCGGACGCGTGAACGGATCGGGGTTCAGGGCGATCGGGTTTTCGCAGCGCGTGACCGCGTCGGCCCGCCAATTCGGATCGTAGCTTTCGCCGCTCAGGTATTCGGCCACCGCGACGCGGTCCGGGCCGGTCAGGTTCCACTGCCCGATCACGCGCATTGCACCGGTCTCGAGCGCCTGCACGATTGCGTCCGGGGCCATCGCCGCCAGCGTTTCGCGGGTCGGCGTGCGCGCCGCGCCGGAATCGTGACAGCTCGCGCACTGGTTGGCATAGACGGCCTTGCCGTCGCTTTCGGCGGCCTGCACCACGGCCTGCAGCGACAGCGCCACGAGCATTACTCCTAAATCAAACCGGACCCGTGACATAACGCTCCCCTGTCGCGGCCGCCATCGAGCGGCGTGAATCATCGTCGGCCAGTATACGAAATAGCGCGGGCGCGCGTTTCGCAGCGTCCTTTACCTGCTCTTGACCCGCACTTTGGGTAACATAGCGCTGCCGCCACGACCCTATACCAGCAGCGAGCCCACCATGGACGCCACACACAACCCAGTCATGAAAACCCCACGCGTGGTCGCCGAGATCGGCTGCAACCATCTCGGCAAAGTCGAAGTCGCCGAAGAAATGATCCAGATGGCGGCGACCTTCTGCAAAGTCGATTACGTCAAGTTCCAGAAACGTAATCCGTCCGAACTGCTGAGCCCGGAACAGTACAACCAGCCGCACCCCAATCCTGCCAATACCTATGGCGATACCTATGGGGCGCATCGCGAGTACCTGGAGTTCGATCTCGACACCCACCGCCATCTGAAAGCGGTCTGCGAGCAGTGGAAGCTCGGCTACAGCTGCTCGGTATGGGACATGACCTCGGCGCGCGAAATTGCCTCGCTGGCGCCGGGATTCATCAAGATCCCGTCAGCTTCGAACACCCATCACGACATGCTGCGGTTTCTGTGCGACAGCTACGGCGGCGATATCCACCTTTCGCTGGGTATGACGACCCGCGCCGAGGAAGCCGCCATCATCGCGCTGTTTGAACAAGCCGGGCGGATGAAGTCCCTGGTGCTGTATCACGCCACGTCCGGCTACCCGGTGCCGTTCGAAGATCTCAACCTGCTCGAGATCGTGCGCCTGAAAGAACGTTACAGTGAACAGGTCGCGGGGATCGGTTTCAGCGGTCATCATCTCGGCATTTCCGCGGACGTGATTGCTTACACCCTCGGTGCGCACTGGATCGAGCGTCATTTCACCCTCGATCGTACCTGGAAAGGCACCGATCACGCCGCTTCGCTGGAACCCAACGGGCTGCGACGCGTAGCCCGCGATCTGCACAATGCGCAGAAAGTGTTACGCAGCAAAACGCAGGAGATCCTCGACATCGAAGTGCCGCAGCGCGAAAAAATGAAATGGCAGCCGGCGTCCTGAACCGCAATACGACCACACGCCCTTGACCACCCTCGCACTGATCCCGGCCAAGGGAACGTCGAAAGGCATGCCGGGCAAAAACATCGCCGACCTCGGCGGTCATCCGGTGATCGCCTACAGCATCGCCGCCGCCCTGCAGGCCGCGCGCGTCGACAGCGTTATGGTCTCGACCGATTCCGAAACGATTCGCGATATCGCGCTGGCTTATGGCGCCAGCGTGCCGTTTCTGCGGCCCGCCGAACTTGCCGCCGATGACACGCGCGATTTCGAGGTTTTCGAGCACGCCCTGCAGTGGCTGCTCGCCAACGACAACGCCCCTGACGTTTTCGTACAGCTACGCCCGACCTCGCCGCTGCGCCGGCCCGGGCTGGTCGACAGCGCAATCGATCTGCTGCGCAGCCATGCCGGCGCCGACAGCGTGCGCAGCGTGTGCCGCCCACAGGAAAACCCCTACAAGATGTGGCTGCCGACCGCGGACGGGCGCATCGAACCCCTGCTCAGCGTTGCCGGCATCGACGAACCCTACAACTCGCCGCGCCAGCGCCTGCCGCAGGCGCTGTGGCAGACCGGCGCGGTCGACGTGATGTGGACATCGACGCTCACCGCGCAACGCTCGATGACCGGCAGCCGCGTGCTGCCGATCATGACCGAGCGCGCCGAGGTCGTCGATATTGATACCCCGGCCGACCTCGAGCGCGCCCGGCACATGCTCGACACAGGGAGCTGGGTGTGTCCGCAGTAAGCGTTGATCCGATCCTGGTGTGCGGGGTCGGTTCGGTCGGCGAGCGCCACATCGCCAACGCCCGCGCGCTCGGATGCCGCGAGATCCTGGTTTATCGCCAGCGCCGGCTGCCGCCGCGCACCCTCGACTTCGAGCTGCCGAGCTATGACCGCCTCGCCGACGCGCTCGCCGAGCGACCCCGGATCGCGATTATCAGCAACCCGACCGCGCTGCACCTCGACACCGCGCTGGCCTGCGCCGAAGCCGGCTGCCACCTGTTCATCGAAAAACCGCTCAGCCACACGCCCGACGGCGCCGACGCCCTGGCGAACCTCGTTGCGGCGCGCGATCTGCGCTGCATGGTCGCCTATATGGGTCGTTTCCATCCCGCCATCCGCCAGGTACGCGCCTGGATCGAGGCCGACGAGATCGGCGACATCGTCCATTACCGGGCGCTGTGGGGCGACTACCTGCCGGACTGGCATCCGTGGGAGGACTACCGCGACGGCTATGCGGCGCGCACCGATCTCGGCGGCGGTCCGACCCACACCCTGAGCCACGAGCTCGATCTGCTGTATTCCTTTCTCGGCATGCCGCAGCGCACTCTCGCGCTGCGCAACGACCGCTCGGCGCTGGAAGTTCAGACCGAGCACGGGATGGACATGCTGTTCGCTTTCGCGAACGGCGCAACAGCCAATCTGCACGTCGATTTTTTTCAGAAACCACCGCACCGCGAACTCGAGATCTGTGGCACGCGGGGTAAACTCGCGATCGATTACCAGCGCGGCCAGGCGCGGTTGTTTCGCCACGACCGGGACAGCGCAACCGTGTTCGAGGTACCCGCCGGATTCGAGCGTAACGACCAGTTCGTCGCCGAGCTGGCGTATTTTTTTGAATGTGTCGAACACGGACGCGAACCGCAACCGAGCCTCGCCGACGGCAGCAACGTCGTGACCATGGCCGACGAGGTGTTACGTCAGGCCGGAGAACGCAAACATGTCTGAGCTGTTTTCACTGGCCCGTAAAGTCGTGCTGATCACCGGTGCGCTGGGACTCATCGGCCGGGTCGTCAGCGAAGCCTGCCTGGCCGCCGGTGCGCGCGTGGTGCTCAGCGATCTCAGCCTTGACGACACCGCGCGAGACTACGTCGACGGCCTCGCCGCGCGCTACCCCGACCGGGTGCGCGCAGCGACGCTCGATATCACCTGCACCGACAGCATTGCGCAGGCCCTTGTCGAGATCACCGACGCCTGGACCACGATCGATTGCCTGATCCATCTCGCCGCCATCGACGCCAAGTTCGATCGCAGTCTCGATCTGTCCACCGCCTCGGCATTCGAATCCTTCGATCTCGAACAGTGGAACAAGTCCCTGTCGGTCAACATGACCGGCACCTTCCTGATCACCCAGGCGCTGGTCCAGCACATGCTCGCCCGCGGCGCCGGCAATATCATCCTGGTGCCGTCGACCTACGCCCTGGTGGCGCCCAATCAATCGCTGTATCTCGACGCAGCGGGCAAACAGGCCAGTTTCAAACCGGTCGACTACGTCGCGACCAAATCGTTCGTGCCCAATTTTTCGCGTTACCTGGCCACGCTCTACGGGCGGCGCGGGATCCGCGTCAACTGCCTGGTACCGCACGGCGTGTGGAACGATCACCCAGCGCACTTCGAACAGCAGTTCAACGCGCTTTCGCCGCTCGGGCGTATGTGTCAGCCACACGAACTCGAAGGGCCGTTTGTGTTCCTGGCCTCCGACGCATCGAGCTACATGACCGGCAGTACCCTGGTTGTCGACGGCGGCTGGACGGCCTGGTAACCGGCCCGTCGTGATCCGGAAACCGTCGCCCGGCGGCCCGCGCAGTAGCGCCGCACCGAACTGCGTGCGTCGCTACGTGCTCGGCGTGATGGTGCTGGCGTACACCTGCAACTTCATCGATCGCCAGATCCTGTCGATCCTGCTCGAATCGATCAAACACGATCTGGGTGTTTCGGACCAGATGCTGGGCTTGTTATCCGGTTTCGCGTTTGCCTTGTTCTACGTGGTGATGGGCATTCCGATCGCAGTGTGGGCGGACCGCGGCAACCGCCGCAATCTGATCAGCTTGGCGCTCGCACTGTGGAGCGCGATGACGGCGCTCAGCGGGCTGGCGCAGAATTTCTGGCAGCTGGCCGCCGCCCGAGTCGGGGTCGGCATCGGCGAGGCCGGCTGCACGCCACCGGCGTTTTCGCTGCTCAGCGATCACTACGCGCCGGGCGAACGGTCGACCGCCTTCGGCATTTACTCTCTCGGGATCCCACTCGGCCTGATGTTCGGCCTGTTTGTCGGCGGCTGGATTAACGAAAATTTCGGCTGGCGCATGGCGTTTTTTGTGGTCGGTCTGCCCGGTATCGCACTCGCGCTGGTGGTCCGGCTGACGATCGCCGAACCGGCGCGGGGTGCGGCCGAGAATCGCAGCGCCGGTACCCATAAGCCGGCGCTCGGTGAATCGCTGCGGTTCCTGCGTGGCGAACCGGTATTCGTGCACTGCGCGGCCGGCGGCGCGCTGGCCGCATTCGTCGCCTACGGCGCCATGGGTTGGTACCCGACCTTCCTGATCCGCTCGCATGCCATGAACACCGCCGAGATCGGTCTGTGGCTGGGCCTGATCATGGGCGCGGCGGGCGCCATCGGCATGGTTTTCGGCGGCATGCTCGCCGACCGCCTCGGCGCGAGGCATGCGCCCTGGTACCTGTGGACCGTGGGCGGCGGCCTACTCGTAGCCGTGCCGTTCGGCGCGGTGAGCTATGTGCTCGACAACCCGTACTCGGCCATGATCACGTTCGCCATTCCGCTGATGGTGGCCAACGCCTGGCTCGGCCCCACGGTCGCGCAGATCCAGGGCATCGTCGACCTGCGCATGCGCGCGATTTCCGTCGCCGTGCTGTTTTTTATCACCAATATGGTCGGACTCGGCCTCGGACCGTGGCTGATCGGCAGCCTGAGCGATGCATTGGCGCCACGCTTCGGCCCTGATTCCCTGCGTTGGAGCCTGTTCCTGAGCGGCTTCGTCGGCCTGTGGGCAGCCTGGCACTACTACCGTGCCGGTCAGCACCTGCTTCGCCATCACGGCAGTACGGTGGTCCTTGCTCCGGGCGCCCGCGGCGCTTAAAAATGGACTCTGAAGTCAACGGGAGACCGCCATGTCGGGTCCGCTTTCCGGAATACGCGTAATCGATGCCACGCAGATGATCAGCGGTCCGTTCGCGGCCGGACTGCTCGGCGACCAGGGCGCCGATGTGATCAAAATCGAACCGCCCGGGATCGGCGATCCGATCCGCTATTTCGGCGCCATGCGCGGCGGCATCTCGGCGCTGTTCCTGACCAGCAATCGCAACAAACGCTCGGTAGTCCTGGACGCCAAGGACCCCGCTGATCTCGAGCGCATTTACCAGCTGGTCGAAACC
This sequence comes from uncultured Gammaproteobacteria bacterium, assembly GCA_942490995.1. Taxonomy (GTDB): domain Bacteria; phylum Pseudomonadota; class Gammaproteobacteria; genus UBA981. The sequence goes on along the minus strand of CALOBG010000028.1, from coordinate 63,956 downwards.
GCCGATGTGTTTATGCAGAACTTTCGCACCGGCGCAGCCGAGCGCATCGGCCTCGGTGAGGCCGCGCTGCGGGCGCGGCGGCCGGACCTGGTTTATGTTTCGATCAGCGGCTTCGGTGAACGCGGCCCGTATGCCGACCAGCGGGTTTACGATCCGGTCATCCAGGCCTTGTCGGGGATGGCCGCGATCCAGGGCGGCGGAAACGAGCCACACATGGTGCGCACCATCCTGCCCGACAAGTTAACCGCGGTGACCGCCGCGCAGGCGATCTGTGCAGCGCTGTTCGCGCGCGAGCGCAGCGGCCGCGGCGATCATGTGCGCCTGGCCATGCTCGACACCATGCTGGCGTGGCTGTGGCCGGACGGTATGTGGAACCACACCCTGCTCGGCGACGGCGTCAGCAACAAACTGCCGGGCGGGCTGAACCTGGTATTCGCAACCAGCGACGGTCATATCACCACCGGCGCCCTGACCGACAAGGAATGGGCCGGGCTGGCGCGCGCCGCCGAGCACCCCGAATGGCTCGAAGACGCGCGCTTCAAGACTATCCCTGATCGCGTCGAACACATCGGCGCGATGCTCGAATTGATCGCGAGCGCGATCAGGACACGCAGCTCGGCGGCGTGGATCGAGCGCCTGCGCGGCGAACAGGTGCCGTGCGCGCCGATCCTGAGTCTCGACGAGGTTATCGAAGAGCCGCAGGTGGTGGCCAATGAAGTGATCGAACTGAGTGAGCATCCGGTCGCCGGCGCCATGCGCGCGCCCCGCGCCGCGGCCCGTTTCGAGTCGACCCCGCTCACCGGCAGGCGACCCGCGCCGGCGCTCGGCGAACACACCGCCGAAGTGCTGGCCGAACTGTTGCAACGCTGAGCGCCGCCACCGGCGCTTTTTTACCGCTCGGTATCGGCTGCGGACAGCGACGGCAGCGCGGCGACTTCGTCGTCGTCATTGTCATCGAGCCCGGCTTCGTGCAGGTGCTGCTCGGGTAAAGCTTTTTTGGTTTTGATGCCGAGTTCGCGCAGCTTTTCGGCGCGCCCGATAAGGTTGCCTTTGCCGGTCGCGAGGCGTTTGTGCGCGGTGTCGAATTCACTGCGCGCACGTGTCAGTGCGTCACCGACCTTGTCCAGCGAGGTCACGAAGTTGACGAACCGGTCGTACAGATCGCCACCCTGCCGGGCGATCTCCTGGGTATTCTTTTTCTGGTACTCGTAACGCCAGATGTTATGGATAACCTGCAGCGCAAGCATCAATGTCGACGGGCTGACCAGCATGATATTTTTTTTGAACGCCTGCTCGTGCAGATCGAGCTGGTGTTCGTAGGCAAGTAACAGGGCCGGTTCGATAGGTACGAACATGATCACGAGGTCGAGCGAATTCAGACCAATCAGTTCATCGTAGCTTTTGCCAGCCAGGTCGTTGACGTGGCTGCGTACCGAATCGACGTGGCGCGCAGCGAGACGGGCGCGTTCGCCGTCGTCGCTGGCGGCGTGATACTGCTCGTAGGCAACCAGGGAAACCTTGGAATCGACAATCACGTCTTTGCTGTCCGGCAGGTGGATGATCACGTCGGGCTGGTAACGCTGACCTTCTTCGCTGCGGAAGCTGCCCTGAACTTCGTATTCGCGCCCCTTGACCAGGCCGGATTGCTCGAGCAGGCGCTCGAGCTGGATCTCACCCCAGCTGCCGCGTAACTTGCTGTCGCCTTTCAGTGCATTGGTCAGGTTCAGGGCGTCCGTGCTGATACGTTCGTTGAGGGTTTTGAGGTGGGTGATCTCGGCGCGCAAGGAAGCGCGGTCCTTGTTTTCGTTGTCATAAATATCCTCGACCTTCTTGCGAAAATCGACCAGTTGCTGGCGCACCGGGTTGAGCAACGCCTCGACGCTGGTGCGGCTCGATTCGCTGAAGGTTTTCTGTTTTTCCTCGAAGATGCGGTTGGCGAGGTTTTCGAATTCTTTGGTCAGGCGCGTTTCGGCCTGTTCCAGTAGACGGATTTTTTCTGCCGCCGCCTGCTGCTGTTCGCGCGCCTGGGTGGTCAGCGCGGCGTATTCGGATTCCAGGCGTGACAGGGCGGCGGCGGTTTCCTCGTGGCGCTTGCGCGCCAGCTCAAGTTCGCCGGCGAGTTCGGGCACCCGCGCCAACTGTGCGGCCTGCGCCGCCTTGCCGGATTCCAGCGCAATGATTTTCTGGTTGGCGGTTTCGGCACCGGCAAGCAGCGTTTCCACGCGCCGACCAAGTTCCGTAATGCGCTCGGCCGATTCGCTGCGCTGGCGCTCGGCGGCCGCGTTCGCCGCGCTCAGGCGCTCCTGCGCACTGAGCAGCTCGCTGCGCGCAGCGTTGTGTTCGCGCTGCTCTTGTTCCAGCGCTGTGCGCAGGCGTGCGCCATGGCGCAATAACACCAGCGCCACCACCACTGCGAGCACCACGCTCAACAGCAATGGCAGGTGCATGATCAGGGTTTGCGGGTCAACGGTCATAGCCAGAACCTGTTCAGGCGCCGGTCGCGTTACCCGCGATCGGCGGTACGCCGTGGGTACGCACCCATTCGCGGCGTTTTTCGAACGGCTGGGCGACGTAATCCCGCATCAGCGCCATGGCTTCGTCGGTGACGATGGTGTTCAGCCATTGCTCGGCCTCGACGCGCAGGCCTTCTTCGATCGGCAGGTTGGCACCACGTACGATCGAACGCTTGGCCGCCACCAGCGAGACCAGCGACTGACGGCTCAGCCCTTCGGCGATCTCGATGGCGCGCGCACGCGCGTCGCCGGCCAGCTCGGTCACGATACCAAGCTCAAGGGCACCTTCCGGCGTCACCGTGCGGCTGCGCAGCATGAAATCCAGGGCCCGGCCGTGGCCGATGATCCGGGCCAGCAGTTGCGAGCCGGTACCGGTCATGATCCCGAGCGCGACCTCGGGGAAGCCGATGCTATAGTCGCCGCGCTGGGCGACCCGTATATCGCAGTTCAACGACAGTTCGAGCCCGCAGCCCATGGTGTCGCCGGTCATGCCGACCACGATCGGTTTATCCAGGTAGGCCAGCGAACGCAGCAGGGTGTGGTAGCCGTAGATCAGACTGTGCGCAGCCGCCGCGAGCTGCTCGCGATCGGCGCCGAGTTCGACCAGTTCCTCGACGCTGTAATGGGTGATGAAGCGTTCCGGGACCGCGCCGGTCAGCACCACCACCCTGATTGATGGGTCGCGCCACGCGGTGATGAGCGCGTTGAGCTCGACCGTGGCCGGCGCAATCATGTAGTTCGTCGGCGGATTGCGGTAGCCGACGATGGCGATCCCGTTACGGGTTTCGATATCCCAATAGTCCATTGCCTGGTCCTCTGCCGGTGCGCTTGAATGGCGGGTTAGCCGGCACCAAGAGTAACGGCTCCGCAGCGGCAATTCGAGGGCCGCTGAACCGCGCGGACTGCGGCCGACGGGCAATTTCTCCAGGACCTGGCGCCTGGTCGATTGAGATTCTTCGCGGCCTTGATAGCCGCTGTCCACGCCGCTGGCTGGATGGCCATTATATTGACCCGGCACGATGCGACCTGCACCATAGCCGACCCTTCCTCGACACAGGTAGCAGCCCGCCATCGACATGCAACCCACCGAAACCGGAGCCGACGCCCTGATCCGGTTACGCAACCTCACCGCTGCTGATCACGACAGCCTCGCGCGCCTCGAGGATGTCGTCTACCACGATCTCGGCGGCGCGTGGCCGCGGAGCACCGTCGACAGCCTGCTCGAGGCATTTCCGGAAGGCCAGCTGTGCATCGAGGACAACGGTCGCATCGTCGCCGCGGCGCTGACCGTACGCGTCGATTACAACCGCTTTTCCGCACCGCACCGCTACGAAGATCTGGTCGGCGCCGACATGCAGATCCATCACGATAAAAACGGCGATGCCATGTATGGCATTGACGTCATCGTTTCGCCGGATTATCGCGGCTACCGCTTCGGCCGGCGTCTGTACGACGCACGCAAGGAACTGTGCATGGAGCTCAACCTGCGCGGCATTCTGGCCGGCGGTCGCATCACCGGCTACGCTGCCTACGCCGACACCATGACCCCGGCCGAGTACATCGAGCGGGTGCGGCGCCAGGAACTCGACGACCCGGTCCTCAATTTCCAGCTCTCCAACGATTTTCAGGTCAAACGCATCATGCGCGGTTACCTGCCGGAAGACGGCGCCTCGCGCGGCTACGCGACCCTGCTCGAATGGAACAACGTTTACTACGAAGCGGAAGAAAGATCACTCGTTGAAGCACCCAAGGCGGTTGTGCGCGTGGGCGTCGTGCAATGGCTGATGCGCACCACCCAATCGCTCGACGACATGCTCCACCAGGTCGAAGCCTTCGTCGACTCGCTGTCGGAATACCGCGCGGATTTCGTCGTGTTGCCGGAGTTTTTTTCGATGCCGCTGATGGGTCTCGACGAAGACGGCGACAAGGCCGGTGAAGCGATGCGCAAGCTGGCCGAATACACTCCGCGCATCGTCGACGCCATGCGCGAACTGGCATTGAGCTACAACGTCAATATCGTCGGCGGCTCGATGCCGCTGCGCGAAGGCGATGACGTCTACAACGTCGCCTACCTGTGCCAGCGCAACGGCGCGGTCGACATGCAATACAAACTGCATATCACGCCCGATGAGCGGCGGTTGTGGATGATCCGCGGCGGCGATGGTCTGCGTACGTTCGATACCGACGCCGGACGGGTCGGGATCCTGGTCTGCTACGACGTCGAGTTTCCGGAACTGGCCCGGCTGCAGGCTCTCGAAGGAATGGATATATTGTTTGTGCCGATCTGGACCGATACCAAGAATGCTTTTCTGCGCGTGCAGCGCTGCGCCCAGGCGCGCGCGATCGAAAACGAATGCTACGTCGTCGTCGCCGGCAGCGTCGGCCACCTGCCGCAGGTCGTTCATCTCGACCTCCAGTACGCGCAGTCGGCGGTCTATTCACCGTCCGATTTTGCATTCCCGCACGACGCCATCATCGCCGAAACAACCCCCAACACCGAACAGCTGCTGGTCGTCGACCTCGATCTGGAAAAGCTGCAGGAACTACGCAAGGAAGGCTCGGTAACGAACCTCGCCGACCGCCGCGTCGACCTGTTCGGTCTGGACTGGCGCGGCCACAAACCCTGAACGAAACCCAAAACGGGGACATTCCTGGTTACTGATAACCCGGAATGTCCCCGTTTCGTTTCACCCTGTTCGGATTCAAGTGTCGTCGAGCGAGGCGTAAATCGCTCGAAGCAGGGTGTGCGCTCGATCATCGCCAACAGTACCTTCGTCCATACGGTTCATGACGTAGGCCATCGTGAATCCGGCGTCGACGTCATTGACCACCAGCGAACCGCCCCAACCGCCCCAGTAGCAGACCCTGGCATTCGGACTGATGGGGTTGCGCGGTGAATTGAGGCCGTAGCCGACGCCGAATGTGACGCCGATGCCGAGCACGAGGTCGCGGCCGGCGGCTTGTACGTCAAATATCCGCTCGAGCGTTTGCGGCGACAGCAGCTCGACGCCGCGAAACGCGCCGCCGTGCGACACCGCGGCCTGGGCCAGGGCCACGCTGCGTGCATTGCCGTGTCCGCCCCCGGCGGGGATCTCGGCCCGGCGCCAGGGTATTTCCCACGACTGCTCGGCCCTGAGCCTCGGGTTCGCCGCGCGGTAGGGGATGGAACCGGGATCGGGTGTCACCGAGCCGTCGGCGCTGCCAAACTGCAGCGGCGGAGCTGGAATGACCCGCGCAACGCGCGCGTCGTGCTCTGCGCCGAGCCCGATATGGAAGTCGGCGCCGATTGGCGCGGCGATTTCATCGGCGAAGAACTGCCCGACCGTACGTCCATCGACGCGACGCACGACCTCGCCAATCAGATAGCCCTGCGTGAGCCCGTGGTAGCCGGATTTCCAGCCCGGTTCCCACCACGTCGCTTGTTTGGCAAGCAGATCCGTGACCTTGTCCCAGTCGTAGAGATCCGCGCCTTCGATGCGCTGGTTCCAGGACGGCAAACCCGCGGTGTGGGCCAGAACATGGCGGACAAGTACGTTGCTTTTGCCGTTCTGAGCAAACTCCGGCCAGTATTTTTCGACCGGCGCATCGACATCCACCAGGCCCCGGCTGGCCAATACGAGCAGCGCAAGGCAGCTCATCGTTTTGGTGGTCGAGAACACGGTGATGATGGTGTCGCGCTGCCACGGGGTGGTGCGCTCGGCGTCCTGGAACCCGCCCCAGAGATCGACCGCCAGTTCGCCATCCATGACGACCGCGACCGACGCGCCGACATCGCCGTTGTCGGCAAAATTGGCGGCGAAAGCGTCTTTCACGGCCGCGAGTCTGGCGGCGCAAACTCCGCTGATGTCCGTGCTCATCACTTCCTCATGGTATTTGCTGGTATTGGCCCCGGAGGTTGCCACAGGTTTGCTGCGCTCACCAGAAACCATCGCTGATGGCATCGAGCAGCTTGGTCGGCGGCGACGGATACGGTACGGGCGAGGACCTGAGGGTCGTCTCGGGCCGGGCATGAAGTGACGAATGCTGAGGTACCTGACTCGTGAGATGAGAGGCGGTGGTTCAGGTCTTCGGACTGAGCGATCGTCGCTAGAATGGCGCGGCCTGGATTGAGTCAGGGTCCGAAGGTGATTTGATAGGGAGTTTCAGATCGCCTACCTGTCTGAGTGAGTCGGCGATCCGATACCACGGTGCTTTCCAATCGGTGAATATATGTATTTGCGGTTCGAGATCCGGAGCCTCATCCAGACCGCCGCATCGCAAGGAAACCAGACCTTTCCGGGCTTCCGCTTTTCCGAATAGCGGGGAACCGCATTCCGAGCAGAAATATCGTGTTTCACCCGGGCTGGAATCGAAGCCCTTTATGTGAGCCTGGCCAGACTTAATCACGAGATCGGATTCTTTCATGATCATGTTCGTCGCAAACGACGAGCCGCTGGCTTTCCGGCACATACGACAGTGACAGTAGTACATCGAGCTCTCGGAACCCGTTACTTCGTAGGTGATTTTCCCGCACAAGCACGATCCGCTAATCATGATCAATCTCTCGCTTTCAGCTTGTCGATGAGAAACGGGGAATGTCTGCGATTTACCCGGCTAGATGATCCCGCGCTGTTCGAGCAGGGCGATCAACTGGTCGACGCATTCGTCCACTGACAGCCGGTCGGTGGCCAGCACCAGGTCGGGCGCCTCGGGTTCGTCGTAGGGCGCCGAAATGCCGGGGAAGTGGCTGATCTCGCCGCTGTCGGCGCGCGCGTACTGGCCGTTGGCGTCGCGTTCGCGACATACCGCCAGCGGCGCGCTGACATGGACAACCAGGCAGCGCTCGGCCCCGATCAACTCCACCGCGCGCTGCCGCACGGTGGCGTCGGGTGCGACCAGCGCAATAATGCTGATCTGTCCGGCATGATTCATGACCCTGGCCAGTTCGACGGAACGACGCAGGTTCTCCGAGCGGTCCTGCGAGGTAAAGCCGAGATCGCGACTGATCCCGAGACGCAGGTTGTGGCTGTCCAGCACGCCGCAGACGCGACCCTGGTCAAACAAGCGACGCTCCAGCGCATAGGCCAGCGTGGTTTTGCCGGCGCCGGTGAGACCGGTCAACAGCAGTGTTGCCGGCTGCTGACCGAAACGTGCGCTGCGTTCGGCTTCGCTGACGTTACTCGCGCGGCGCTCGCGCAGGTCCGCGCGCGGCTCGTCATCCCAATGGTCGTGACCCTCGTCGGCGCTGGCGCGGTCCTGGATCATGCCGGCCGCGACGGTCACGTTGGTGATCCGATCGATGACGATAAAAGCGCCGGTGGTGGGATTGCGTCGGTAACCGTCATACGGGATCGGTTCGTTGAGGGTCACCGCACAGCGCCCGATTTCGTTCAGCTTCAGCACCGGTGCGTTTTCGCGGTGCAGGGTATTGACGTTGATCAGATAGCGCAGCGTGCTGAAGTTGCCGACCACCGTTTTACTGGCGTGCTTGAACCAGTAGCTGTGGCCGGGAACCATCGGCGCTTCCGCCATCCACACCACCATGGCGTCGAACCGGTCGTGGACGCGCGGCAGATTACCCGGTCGCACGATGACATCACCCCGGCTGATGTCGATGTCGTCCTCGAGCGTCAGGGTCACCGCCTGCGGCGCAAATGCTTCGTCGAGTTCAGCGTCCTGGGTGACGATAGCCTTGACCCGACTGCCCTTGCGCGACGGCAGGGCCAGGACTTCTTCGCCGACGCGGATGATGCCGGAACCAATGGTGCCGCAGTAGCCACGAAAATCGAGATGCGGGCGATTGACGTACTGCACCGGCAGACGAAAATCTTCGAGGTTGCGGTCCGAGCCGATATACACCGTCTCGAGGAACTTCATCAGGGTCTGGCCCTGGTACCAGGGCATGCGCTCGCTGACGTCGACGACGTTGTCGCCGAGCAGCGCCGACAGCGGGATGAACTGCAGGTCGGGGATATCGAGGCGCGCGGCAAAATCCTGGTAGTCGCCGCGGATGGTTTCGAACACGTCTTCACTGTAATCGACCAGGTCCATCTTGTTGATCGCAACCAGCACGTGTTTGATGCCAAGCAATGATGCAATAAAGGAGTGCCGCCGGGTCTGGGTCATGACGCCGTGACGCGCATCGACCAGGATGATGGCGAGGTCCGCGGTCGACGCGCCGGTCGCCATATTGCGGGTGTACTGCTCGTGGCCGGGAGTGTCGGCGATGATGAACTTGCGTTTGGCGGTGGAAAAATAACGATAGGCGACGTCGATGGTGATGCCCTGCTCGCGTTCGGCTTTCAAACCGTCGGTCAGCAGCGCCGGGTCGAAACCGCCGCCGGTGGTACCGTGCACTTTCGAGTCCTGCTGCAGCGAGGCGAGCTGATCCTCGTAGATCATTTTCGAATCGTAGAGCAGCCGGCCGATCAGTGTGCTCTTACCGTCATCGACACTGCCGCAGGTAATGAAACGCAGCAGTTCCTTGTGTTCATGCTGCTCAAGATAGGCATCGATATCGGTGCCGATGAGTTCGGATTGGTGAGACATACAGGGGTACCGACTGCGCGTTGCTACGACCGCTCAGAAATAGCCGCGGCGTTTCTTTTCTTCCATACCGGCGCCACCTTCATCCTTGTCGATCACCCGCCCCTGGCGCTCCGAGCTCGTCGCGAGCAGCATTTCCTGAATGATCTCCGGCAGCGTGGTTGCGCTCGACTCGACTGCGCCAGTCAGCGGGTAACAGCCAAGGGTACGAAAGCGAACCATTTTGCGTTCCACCTGTTCGCCGGGCTTGAGGACCAGGCGTTCATCGTCAACCAGGGTCAGCACGCCGTTACGCATGACCACCGGCCGCTCCGCGGCGAAGTACAGCGGCACGATCGGGATCGCTTCGAGGTGGATGTATTGCCAGATGTCCAGCTCCGTCCAGTTCGATAGCGGAAACACGCGAATGCTCTCGCCCTTGTTGATCCTGGCGTTGTACAGGTTCCACAGCTCCGGGCGTTGATTCTTCGGATCCCAGCGGTGATTGCGATCACGGAACGAAAACACCCGCTCCTTGGCGCGCGACTTCTCTTCGTCACGCCGTGCTCCACCAAAAGCGGCGTCGAACGACCACTTGTCGAGCGCCTGCTTCAGCGCGTCGGTTTTCATCAGCTCGGTGTGCTTTTCACTATCCTGCCAGGGATCGATGTTGAGCTTGAGACCGGCTTCGTTGGTGTGCACCAGGACCTCGAGGCCGAGTTCGTCGCGCGTATAACGTTCGCGAAACTCGATCATCTCGCGGAACTTCCAGGTGGTGTCGACATGCAGCAGCGGGAACGGCAGTCGCGCCGGGAAGAACGCCTTGCGCGCAAGGTGCAGCATCACCGCCGAATCCTTGCCGATCGAGTACAGCATGACCGGCTTGCTGAATTCGGCCGCAACTTCGCGAATGATGTGGATACTCTCCGCCTCAAGCTGTTTGAGATGGGTCAGCGTATAGGTCGACATAAGGTGCTCTGGGCGGTGATCGTGGCGCGGCTGGCGAGCCTGACGGTTATAAGCTTATAACCCCGCAACCGTGCGCGCGCCGCGGCACGTAGTATAGCAGGCCGGCCGCGATTGTTTGTTTCAAAGTGCGCAGGCGATCGCTTCGCGCGTCGTCCAGGCAACGTCGGCAAAGCGTTCGACGTTGGCGTCGAGATCGCAACGTAGATGTCGTTATCAATCGTTATGTTGTTCAGTCACCGGATGGTGTGGCGCAGATTTCCGGCTTGCGAGCGGCCCATGGCGAGGCCTGCTCGAGTTGCGCGGCGAGACGTATGAGGACATCTTCGCGCCCCATACGCGCAGTGAAATGCAGACCGATCGGCAGACCCGTGGCGCTGACGTGCAGCGGCAGCGAAATGGCCGGCTGGCCGGTTGCGTTGGTCAGGTAAGTGTAAGGCGAAAACTTCGCCATGCGCCGGCGCAGTTCAAACGGATCGCCGCTGTAAACCAGGGTGCCGAGTTCAACCGGCGGCTGACCGAGGGTGGTGGTCAGCCACAGGTCATGGGTTTCGTAGAACGCCGACAGCGCGCGGATCTGGGTCTGCACGTCCTGCATGGCGAGCAGGTAGTCGGCGGCGCCCAGCGCGCGGCCGCGCTCGGCAAAAGCCCACACGAAAGGTTCGAAGTACTCCGGTGCCGGTTCGCGGTCGACGCGCCGCGCCCAGTCCGCGATCGCCCACGCCACCAGCGAGGCCAGCAGCGTGGTGTACTTGGTCCATAGTTCCATGGCGTCGAACTGTGGCGCGGCCTGTACTACTTCGTGGCCGAGCGAAGCACACAAGGCGGCGGTTTTTTCGATCGCCGCGACACATTCCGGGTCCAGCGGATCGCCGAGCGGCGTGACTGTCGAGTAACCGATCCGCAGGCGTCCCGGCGACCTGCCGACCTCCGCCCGGTAAGCACCGGCCGGCGCCGGCGCCAGATACGGTTCGCCGACGGCCGGGCCGGCGATGGCATCGAGCAGACCGGCGCAGTCACGCACGCTGCGGGTCAGTCCGAGTTCGACAAAATAGCCGGCCAGGATATCGCCGTAGTGCGGCGCCAGCGTGGCGCGGCCGCGGCTGGGTTTGAGCCCGACCAGGCCACAGGCCGAGGCCGGGATCCGGATCGAACCGCCGACGTCGTTGCCGTGCGCCATCGGCACCACCCGCGCCGCAACCGCGGCCGCCGCGCCGCCGCTGGAACCGCCCGGCGTGCGGGCCGGATCCCAGGGGTTGTGGGTGGCGCCGAATAGGACCGGTTCGGTGGTCACCCCAATCGCGAACTCGGGCAGGTTGGTTTTCCCGATCGTGATCAGGCCGGCACGACAAAAGCGATCATAAATCACGCTGTTTTCACGCGGCGTATAGCCGTCGAGGAAACGGCTGCCTTCGTAAAACGGAACACCGGCGATCTCGGCGGCGAAATCCTTCATCAGAAACGGCACGCCGCAGAACGGCGCATCCGTCGGCGGCGTGCAGGCTTGCGCGCGCGCGTGATCGAACATGTCGGTGATGACCGCATTGAGGGTGCCATTGACCTGCTCGCAGCGACGGATGGCATCATCGACCAACTCCAGCGCGCTCACCTCACCGCTGCGCACCAGTTCGGCCAGGGCGGTCGCGTCCATGTCGCCGAAGTCATTCATTGCCTGATCCCTGCTCGAAAGTCTCGCTATTGTGCCAGCGATCGCGCCGCGACGACATTTGCCGCGTGCGCGTGTGCACCGGCGCACGGTCAGCAATTGGCGTAGAATAGCCGGCGCCCCACCCGCGCCGTTCGCGTCGCGTACGCCAACAGACACCCAACACCGTGCTCGACCAACAACGCCTCAACCGTATCCTCGCCCTCGCCCTGCCGACCATTGGCGGCATGATGTCGCAGAACATCCTCAACCTGGTTGATACGGCGATGGTCAGCCGTCTCGACAGCAGCAACGCCGCGCTGGCCGCGGTCGGTTATGGCGGCTTCATGCTGTTTGTTGCGCAGTCGATCATTCTCGGCCTGTCGACCGGCGTGCAGGCCTGCGCGTCCCGCCGTAAGGGCCAGGGGCGCCAGCGTGAGACCGGGCACTTCCTCAACGCGGCGCTCATCATCGTCGCGATCGTCGCGCCGGTGCTGAGCGTGCTCGTGATCGTCGCAGCGCCGACCTTCTACCCGTTCGTCAACGACGACGCGCGCGTCCTTGAACTCGGTGTGCCGTACCTGCAGATCCGCGCCGCCGGGATCTTATTTTTGGCCATGAACTTCGCGTTCCGCGGCTACTGGAACGCGATCGACATGACCCGCCTGTACATGACCACGCTGATCGCCATGCACGCGCTCAATATTCTGCTCAACTATATGCTCATCTTCGGCCATTTCGGCGCCCCGGCGCTGGGTGTCGAGGGCGCCGCGATCGCCTCCGTTTGCGCGTTCGGGTTTGGCACCGCGGTGTATGTTTTTTTCGGCCTGCGCTACGCGCGCGAGTTCGGTTTCCTGCAGGCGTTGCCGAGTAAAGACGACGTCAGGCGCCTGGTCAGCCTGTCCCTGCCGACCAGCATTCAGCAGGTGTTTTTTTCCGCCGGTTTTCTCGCCACGTTCTGGATCATCGGCCTGATCGGTACCGCCGAAGTCGCCGGCGCCAACGTGCTGATGAACGTCATGCTGGTTGCGCTGCTGCCGGGCATGGGTATGGGACTGGCGGCGGCGACCCTGGTCGGCCAGGCGCTGGGACGCGGCGATCGCGACGATGCCGCGCGCTGGGCGTGGGACGTGGTCAAGGTTGCGGTGGTGACCATGGGGCTGCTGGGCCTGCCGATGGTGCTGGTGCCGGAGCAGGTGCTGTCGCTGATTTATACCCTGGAGCCGGAAACCCTGGCGCTGACCCTGTGGCCGCTGCGCCTGGTCGGGATCAGCATGGTGTTCGAAGCCGTCGGCGTGGTCCTGCAGAATGCCCTGCTCGGCGCCGGCGACACGCGCCGCGCCATGCGCGTCGCGATCGCCAGTCAATGGCTGTTGTTTTTGCCGCTGGCCTTTCTCGCCGGTCCGGTAATGGGCTACGGACTGACCGCGGTGTGGCTGCTGCAGGTGCTCTACCGTGCGGTGCAGGCCGGTGTATTCGCCAGCTTCTGGGCGCGCCGGACCTGGGCGCACATCGAGATCTGAGTCCGCTTAACGCCAGTCCCGAATGGCGCTCAGCTCGCCATCAGGCCGAAATCGAACTGCAGCCGCACGAACGGCGCTTCGAGACCAAACTGCTTACCGAGTTCGCGGTCCCGGCACGGTTCGAAATGACCGACCAGGTTGGCCTTGGTGGCAAACACCGCGTCGGAGTCGAGATACTTATCGCCGTCGACAAAGATGTGCGTGGTCAGTGGCTCGTAGCCGTCGGCCGAAACCACGAAATGCAGGTGCGCGGGACGAAAAGCATGGCGACCGGCGGCGTCCAGCATGCTGCCCACCGGACCATCGGTGGGCACCGCGTAAGACACCGGCTGTTCGGTGACGATGGCGTATTCACCTTGCGCATTGGTTGTGAATTTGCCGCGCAGATTCCACTCCGGCGCGTCGGCATCCTGAACATCGTATAAGGCATTGGCCGCCGTCTGCCAGATGTCGAGCGTGGCGCCGGCCAGTGGTTGACCATCGGCGCTGGTGACTTTTCCGGTCACGAGGCAGGGTTTGGCTTCGTCGAGGTGGCGCCGTCGCACATCGCCGCCATAAGGCATCTCCGGCGCGCCGGGTACGTAGAACGGTCCAAGTACCGTCGATTCCGTGCCCGCGCCACCCTTGGGGTGGTTGATGGCGTCGACCAGCATCGACGCACCGAGCGTATCCGACAGCAGGATAAACTCCTGGCGCTTGTCGTCGCACTTTTTCCCCGTCGCGGTGAGAAACTGGATCGCCTCGAACCATTCCGCCTCGGTCAGCTCTACGTCCTTGATGAAGCCGTGCAGGTGCGTGATCAGGGCGGCGAAAATCTGTTTCATCCGCGGCGATTCAGCATTCGTCGTGTAGGCTTTGATGACCTCGTCGGTCAGATTGTCGACGGTAAAATCTTTCATGCTCGAACTCCTCGGACGTACCGGCTGTGACGCGATGTTGCGCGTGGCAGTATAAATGAAGCGGGCGTCACGGCGTGGCTCAGCGATTCACGTATCATGGTGGCGTGCGGCTGCCGCTCGCTGTCGCCTGAATCAGCACGACATCGAAGGAACAGCCCATGAAAGCCCTGTTTGCCGTGATATTCACCGTGAGTATCGGACTCGCCGATGCGCGCGAGCCGTCGCCCGGAACCCGCCTCGACGCCGGCAATATCGCCGAGTACGCAGACCTGCTCGACGAAACCCTGGTCACGCTGATCGCCGCCGGCGACCTGAGCATCACGGTAACCGCCAGCGAGGGTTTTCCTGTCCATCCGGATTATGCCGCGGCCAGCGCGGCACAGAACGGCCAGACCCGCCTCGGATCCGCACCGGGCGAACTCGAAGGCTATGTCGCCGGGCGCCCGTTCCCCGCGCCGCCGAGCAGCGAAGATCCGCGGGCGGGCGAGAAGATCGCCTGGAATATGCGCTACGCCTGGGCCGGTGATGGCGGCATCATCAGCCCGTTCTACTGGCAGTACCGCAACATGCGCAACGACAAGGTCGAGCGCGAACTGTCATTCGAGGCCGCCAGTCTGCGCTTCATGCACCGCACCGTGCAGGCGCCACTGCCGGACCTGCCGGATAACCCATCGGGTATATTCAATGCGTTGTATCTGCGTGTGATCGCGCCGCCCGATATCCGTAATACCCAGCTGCTGATCCACCGCCTCGAGGACGACACCCGCCAGGAAGAGGGCTGGCTGTACCTCGGCACCCAGCGCCGCGTGCGCCGCCTGCCGACCGGTCAGAACACCGATGCGTTTCTGGGCAGCGACATCATGATCGAGGATTTCCTCGGCTATAACGGCCGCATCATGGACATGAGCTGGCGCTACCTCGGCACCCGCCAGGTGCTGTTACCGTTTTTTCGCCACGACGCTGTCACGCTCGGCGATCGACCCGGCGGCACCGACGGATTCCATTTCGTCGCCTTTGGCGGACGCGGCGGGTGTTACCCCCAGGTAGCGTGGCAGTTCCGCACGGCGCACATTGTTGAAGCGGTGCCCAACTGGTCCGAACACCCGCTCTCCAAACGGCTCTATTACGTGGATGCGGAAACCTACGCGCCGGCCTACGGGCGTCTGTATGACAATCGCGGCAAACTGTGGAAATTCGCCATCGCGGCCTACTCGCATCCCGATCACCATCTGCCGATCAATCGTGGCAGCCACGTGCCCATCCTCGATGCGGTAACGATGATCGATCTGCAGGCCGAGCACTGCACGACGCTGCAGCCGCGCACGGAAATCGATGCAAATAAATTCAAGGCCAGTGATTTCGCCGTGCAGGCGCTGCGCAGCAAGGGGCGCTGAGCGTCCCGATCAGAACTCTGGAAGTATTTGCCCGCGCTCGCTTGCGCGGTGTATCCCGAAACGCCGAACCCGTTCGGGTTCAACTGCTCCGCGTCAGTGATGCAGGGCAGGTCGCCGGCGGGCCACTGCGAATACGCCCACCAGCACGGGCCCCAACAACCACGCCGCCGCGGGTAGCGGGACCACCGTGGCCGGGTCCGCGGTAGTCTGCACGGTCGCCAGACCGGTCAGAGCGATCTCGACGTCGGGATTGATGTTGATCAACCAATCGATGGTGACAATGTAATCCTGCGTGACAACGTCGCCATCGATGACGGTATCGGGGTTATCACCAAACGTGATCTCGAGCCCCGGCTGGTTGAGCTCGTTTGACCCCGCTATTTTCACCGTGGTGATCTCGTCATCGATCGTATCGCCATTGACGTCGAAACCCAGCGGCAGGGCTGCATTGAGCGGACCCAGATCGTAATCGTCGGTGTCGGCCAGAATGCCGCAACCGCCGAACGCGCCAAAGCCGACAGGGCATTGCGGCACAAACGGGTCATCGCCCATCATGAATTCAACCTGGTGAAAGGTAATCGTTTCACCCAGCGCCGGGCCGGCCAGAGAACCGGCAAAGTTAAATGCCGGGTCAATATCGGTGAAACTGATATCGAGCTTGAACACGAAGCTGCTTTCGACAAAAGTGTTTTCACCGAGCTCGAGCAGCAGATCGCCATCACCGTCTTCGCGAATGATGGTGTTGCCGGTGCCAACTGTTTCTGCACTGAGGACAAAATCGATACGCGTATCGACCGTCTGCAGATTAAACCCCAGTGGCATTCGTCGCGTGCCTGTCGCCGAGAAATCGACGATTTCGAAATCGATATCATGTGCGATAGGACCACCGCCGGCGTGTACCTGGGTGACCGTTGCGGCTAAACCAAGCACGCAAAACCAGAGCCAATTCAGGCGATTAGGAAACAGGGATCGTAAGCGTGAAGCGGTAAATGAATTCATGATACTGACCTCGTTCGGTGCCAGCGCAGCCTTGGCGCCGGGCGATCGTTGTTGCAATGTAACATCGCCTGGCGCGCATTTATCGGTAATTTTCCCGCAGCCCGCGTCCATTTTGTTCCCACCAGGCCGCGTAACGATACATGGCGCGGGCCCGGAATCCGGTCAGGCGAATGCCTCGATGATGCGGTCGGCGGCGTGGATCGCCACCGCCTGGATGGTCAGCGATGGCGCCTCACCCCCGCCGGAGCTGGGGAAAACGCTGGCGTCGGTGATGTACAGATTTTTCCAATGATGGCTGCGACAGCTCGGATCAACAACTGTCCTGCGGTGATCTGTGCCCATGCGGCAGGTCCCGAACACGTGCGTTGCATGAAAAATGTCGAACGTTCCGGCCTCTTCGAAAAGTTCGGTGACACCGCTGGCGGCAAGTAATGCGCGGCAGGTTTTGGCCATGAATTCCAGCCGCGCCATGTCCATTTCGCTCAAATGGCTGTGAATACGCGCAAGCGCGATGCCGTCGCCATCGGTGAGTTCCGGATCGAGGTCGATATAGCTGTGTTCGTTGGGCAGATGCTCGCCGATTGCGCCGACGGCCAGCACCCGCCCGAACTGTTGCTGCATCGCCTGTTGATGGGCTTTGCCCCAACCGCCCACGACGCGCTCGGCATAATTGAGTGGCCCGACCAGATCGGCTTCCGCCATGTGCGGCGCAAAGCGGCAGCCGCCGACGACATCGGGGATGGCATCCGGCGCGTTGAAGTCCCAGCAAATGCTGTCCGACGGCAAACCGCGGTGGCTCCCCAGCGCGGTTGGATACAAGCCACTGCTGTACCAGGACAGGGTTTCCATGAAATTTCTGCCGACTTCGCCGGATTCATTGGCGACGCCATCACGCGCGGCCGCGCTGCGGGAATTCAATAACAGGCGCGGCGTTTCAACCGCGCCACAGGCGAGCACGACAACGGGCGCGCTGATGATATGAACCGAACCCGCCTGGTCGACATATTCAACGCCGCTGATGCGGCCATCGCTGCTGGTATGCAGACGCTGAACTTTGGTTTGCGTGCGAACCGTACAGCGGCCACTGGCCAGGGCCTTGGCGATAAAAGTAACGTCGGCGCTGCCTTTGTCACCACGCGGGCAACCGCGGCCACAATTAGCGCAATAGTTGCAACCCGGCCGGCCGTCATAAGGTTCCGACAGGGCCGCCAGATGGTTTGCCTGCCAGTCGAGCTTCAACTTTTTTGCGCCGCGTAACAGCTGCTGGCTGGCAAAGCTCAAGGCGTGCGCAGGCAATGGTGGCGGCTTTCTTCCCGGTTGCCGGACGTCCGCAGTCGGTCCGGCGACACCAATAATGTGTTCGGCGATATCGTAGTACGGTTCCAATTGTGCGTAACTCAACGGCCAGTCGGCGGCAACCCCGAAACGGCTGTGCATCTGCATGGAAGCAGGCAGCAAACGGTGGGCTTCGCCGGTGAAATGCAGGGTGCTGCCGCCAAGGCCAACAACATGATCGTAGCGGCCGAACACTCTTCGATCCCCTTGCACAAAACCGCCGCGCAGGTGATTCCAGGAGCGCAGCTGCGCGTAGCGTTCGGGCAGCGGTTGCAGTGGTGCCGCGGATTGTCGTTGCCGGACTTCCAGCTTTGCCGGGAAGTAGCGTTGTTCCCACTCGCTCTGGTGCAGGGCGTAATCAGTCGCGAAATCATAGGCCGGACCGGCTTCCAGGATCAGTACCCGGTAGCCGCGCTGACATAAGCGCCAGGCGCTGGCCGCGCCGCCGGCGCCTGAACCGACCACAATCGCGGCAAAGTCCTCGACGCTTTTGCTCGCAGTCATGGGCGCGGCGGCCGCGCGTAATCGACAAAGCCCAGGGGTTGCGGTGGACCATTGAAAGACAGGTATCGCCAGGCGCGTGGATCGGTGTAGTAGTGACGGAACGCGTGGCGTTTGACGTATTCAAAGAACTGGCGTTCTTCGGCGTCAGCGCTGCCTTGTTCGGCACTGCTTACGATCGCCTCGCGGATAACTGCGGGTGCGCTCGCGAATCCGCTCGTGTGCAGGTCCTGCGCGGC
Organism: uncultured Gammaproteobacteria bacterium; assembly: GCA_942490995.1. Taxonomy (GTDB): domain Bacteria; phylum Pseudomonadota; class Gammaproteobacteria; genus UBA981. The sequence continues at coordinate 45,438 of CALOBG010000028.1, read as the reverse complement.
GCGATCCAGCCACCTGCAGCCCGTGCCTAACAGGCGAGCGAAGTCCGCATCATTGCTCGCCACATCCATGAGTTTCTGTGTAACCCCGACTTGCGAGCCGCCTGGACCGAGGTATTCGGGCAGCAGGGTATCGACGAAGGCGTTGAGGGTCGGAACATCCTCACTGGAGATCGGCGTATGCTGCGCGACCCTATCAACCAGGGTCGCGGCCGCGCTTCGAACGCTGCGCGGAAGTACGCCAAGGATCAGCAACAGGATTTGAATGACGTCTCGTCGATTCGGCATCGATTACGTCCGCGCTGGGTTCACGCGCTATCCTACGGGTGATCGAAGTCAGCGCAAAGTTAAGGAACCTCTGGACAAGCCATGGCCGCGCATCGCGCGGTCAAACCCGTTTCAGATCGATGCGTCTTCGGTGGTGGTACGCCGCAGCTCGCGACGCTCGGCAAAGTCGTAGCGGCGCCCGCGGTGCAGGACCGCACGGTTGTCCCATATCACCAGGTCACCGCGCTGCCACTCGTGGCGGTATACGAAGCGCGGCTGGGTGGCGTGTTCGAGCAGTTCGGCCAGCAACATGCGCCCCTCCGGCACGCTCATACCATTGATGCGCTCAGCATGGGCGCCGATGAACAGGGTTTTCCGGCCACTGCCGGGATGGGTACGTGCCAACGGCCAGTCGACCGGTGGATAGTCGGCGAGATCGGCGGCCGAGTACTGCTGATCGCCAAGCTGCATGCGCGAATAGAACGCCGAGTGTGAAGCGCTCAGCCCCTCGATCAATCGCACCAGCTCGGCCGGCAGCTCGGCAAAAGCCGCGCGCATATCGGCAAACTCGGTGGCGCCGCCGGCGGCTGGCAGAATACACGCCTGCAGCAGCGAATATTTCGCCGACGGGCGTTTGAAGGAACTATCGCTGTGCCATAGCTGATTGGCGATATTGGCAATCAGGCGGCGGTCATCGCGAGCCAGGATGTTGCTGTCGAGATCGACGTTGGAAATATCGATGGTGCCCGGCTGTCGGTAGCGACTACGCGGCTGCAGGGTCCTGAGCAGACCCATATCGATGGGCCCCAACGCGCGGGTCAGGTTCATCTGCTGATCTTCGTCGAGGTCCTGGCCGCGAAACACCAGCACCGCGTGCTGATCCATCGCATCGACGATGGCCCGAACGCGTTCGCGGTCGGCCGCCGCGGCGAGATCGCAAGCCACGACCTCGGCGGCAAACAGCGCATGCAGCGGAGTTGTCGCCAGGGGTGTGCTCATCAACGCAGATACGGCAGGCCAGGGTTGATCTTACGCCTGATCTGGATGCGTACGCGCTCGCCGGACGGCTGGGCGTCGCCGGACGCCGCCACCATCACGTTCATGGTCAGCGGCGTTTTGATCGGCACTTCGCGGTCGCTGCTGAGCCAGAACAGGGTCGCAGCGGGCCGCGCGCGCCCGAGGGTGGTCTCGAGCGCGCGCTCGAACAGGCGCCGGTCGCGCAGCGAAATGTCGAGGGTCACGTCCACATCAACCGCCAACGGTCGTTCGCTGCCCTCGGCGCGCTCGAGAATGATCTCGGCGTAATACTCTCCGCGCCGCGTGAGATACAGCGGCTGCGCTTCCGCGGCCGCCATGCCAAGTGGATAAACATGGCTGAAAATCAGCGAATCGGGCCGCAGCGCAGGGTCGGGGTCCGCGGCCACGGCGCTTTCGATGATTAGCAGGAGCATCACGATACGGAGCATGCCAGCGCACCTCTGGGACAGTCGGCGGGCCACCGCAAACCGTGGCCGCAATGCTGCTTGGGTCGTTTCCAGACGCATAAGTTCAACTTCGCCGACGGCACGCGGAAACAATCTGTAACACTGATTCAGCGGCATGAGCGTGCCGAGAGCAAGCGCCTTGGCTATAGTTTAAACAGGCCGCTCGAATGCGCCGCATGCCGCGCGATGCCGGGACACACAGGGCAATGCAGAGAATGGATTTGGCTGCGCAGGTTTCTCCGGTTACCGGCGGCGCCGACGCGCTCCGCTCGTACACCGTCGGCGTACGCAGACTGACCAATCACAGCATTACCCTCGACCTGCCCGGCGATGCCGACGAAGTCCTGCACTTCTACCCGGAACTCCTGGTCGAGCTGAATCTGCCCGACCGTGCCCAGCCCCACACCATCGCCTGCCTGGTGCGCAATCGCGCCGAGCTGAACGGGGTGCATGTCTATAGCTGTGAATTTGACTGGAGCGCTACCGTCGATCCGCTGGGCGTGGTCGAGGATCTGCTCGAGTATACGTTGAGTAACTAGTACCCCGACGCCGTAAAAAAAGGGGCGCCTTGAGCGCCCCTTTTCCTTAACCTGGCCGGTTGTTACTGACCGCTTTTGCGCAGGTTCTGCACCGTGAACATCTGCGGCGGATTCAGTTCCGGTGTCACCAGGCCCTTGAACTGACCGGTGGTGCAATGCTGCGCCTGCACGTCGACAACCGAAAAGCAGTCGTCGATCGAGACACCCGACCCGTCGCTGAGCGGATGGTAATCCTCGGGGTAGGCCTGGCAGATCATGAAGGTTTTCCAAAAATCACCTTTACGATCGAACTGCGCCTGGGCGGGGATCGTGAACGTCTGTGCATCGACGTTCATAACCCGCTTGCTCAACGGATGGTTGGGGTCTTTCGGCACGCCCTCGACCTGGTAAACCTTGCGCAATTCCCAGGTCGTGTTGGGGAAACAATTACCCTGGCCGCCGAACTCGACGTATTGAAAACCGTCCGGCTCGGCATGATCGCTGGTCAGGGCGAGCTGCTTGTGGCGATGGAACGGCAGGAAGATATTTTTCTCGCCGACATATTTCCACTCGTAGTCCGACACGCGGCTGTTGTAGCCTTCGAAGTCCTCGATGATGACGTCGGTGCCGAGGAAAGAGTCGGTGGTCTGGCCGGTGGCGAGACGCCGCACACGGCGCTGGAAACCGAGATACAACCAGGCGTCGTCACGCTTGAGGTCGTCCTTGTAGCGGTGGATCAGCAACTGGGTGTTACGCAGATCGAACGGCTCGTCGGCCTTGGCGTAGATCGAACGAAACAGGGCCGAGGGGTTGTCGGCGAATTCCGGGGTCGGCTCCTGGTTGACGCGATGTTTCCAGTTCAGGAAGTGGAAACACCATTTGATGGTGCGCTCCAGCTTGCCCGACTTCATGTCCTTGTACTTCCAGTAGAACGGGCAGATAGCGGCGTTGTCGCCCCAGTTGTAACCGTACTGGTAGTTCCAGGCGAGCTTCAGTCCGGCGTTGGGATCGTTCGCATCCGGGGCTTTCGGAAACGCGCGTCCGGCGATGAAGTTTTCGACCTGGCCATCCGCGGTCAGGCGCGGCGGATTGCTGGCCGCGTTGCGCGTCGCCTTGATGTAGTTCGGGTGCAGCTCCAGCGACTCGGTTTTTTTGGTCTGCATTTCAAAGCGGCCATTTTTCAAATGGTCGTAGAAGCCCGGATCCAGCGCGTCCTTGAACTGATCAACGTTGCTGGCGTTGATCACCATACCGGGTTCATAACCGGGGAACTGCGGGGTCGAATCCTTGTACGGGAAAAAGCTGGCGTCGACATCGGCCTCGGTGTAGGCGTACTCGTCGGCCTGCGCGCCACCGGCCAGCAGGGCAACCGCAGCGGCAATGCCGGCATAGCGGATCAGGTTTAGTGCTTGCATCATGCTTTCCTCTTTATTCCTCACTGGGGCGGACGACGTAACCAAGCCGGCTGTCAGTATGCGCCGGTTGTGTCCGCGTGATTCTTGATTCGGTTTGACTCAGAACCGATAGCGCAGCAGCAGCTGCAGCTCGTCTTCGTGTTGCGCCATCCCGATCGGGCCGGAACGGAAGCGGCCCAGCGGCTCGAAGCCGACGCGCTGTCCGGTACTGGCGTGTTCCGCGCCGGGCGCACACGGGCCACTCGAGCAGGTGAACGGCGGGAAGCTGTTCGAGGTGCGGCCATCGTCGACGGAATTGCGCGCGCTGCCGAACTTGAGGTTAGCGGCAAACGTCATACGCCAGCTGTCGCTGATCAGCCAGTCAATACCGGGCGAAACCACGTAGGCCTTGGCGCGTATATCGTAGGCCTGGATGATGCGCGGCTGCAGCCGGTCGTTCATATAGAAGCCCTGGAACAGGAACGTCATGATGAAGTTGTGATCCCAATCCTGGAAACCGATGTTGGCGCCGAGGCCGTCCGGGCTCTGGAAGCGCTCATGGTCGAGCAGGTGCTGACCGAACATCTGCGCGGAAAGCAGGAACGTGCGGTTCGGGTTGAGGAAGCGGATATAGGTCGGACGATCCCAACCCACCACCCAGCGAATGACGTTCGATTCCGAAAACAACCGCGGTTTCGAAGTATCGGCAAACTCCTCGCCATCGGTGTAGGCGAATTCGACGCGGAACGCAGATTTGATCGGGTCGACGTAAAAGTCGGCGGATCCACCGACCAGCCAGATGCGCGGGAAATAGACGTCAAAAGCGGGCACGAACGGGCGTGACGCCAGTGAACCACCCGGGCCGGAGTTGTCGAAGCCAGTCAGCGGCGGGATGGTGTTCAAATCCAACCCGGTCGCAACGAACGGATTGACCGCCGGAATACCTGCACGCAGCGAGGGTAACTGCGAATGGAAGGTCAGGGCGTTGAACGAAAAACCGACGCTCTTGAACACACCTTCCATACGCAGGCCGAACTGTTCACGATCAGTCGGCAGGTGGACTTTACGGATCCCGATCGATTGTGCCGGGAAGTCGGTCGCGAGGTTGCCATCCGGCACCAGTCCGCTGGCGAAGTTCGAGACGGTGCAGCCATTTTCCCAGCAGTTGTTCAGCGAACGGAACAGATCGCCGGCCTGGAGGATATTGTACGGCTGGCCACCCTGACCGAGGTTATGCGGGGTGAACTTCTCGAAGTTCCAGATGAACTGGAAGTTCAGATCGTCAAAGGTATCGGTCGCACCGAGCCGCCATTCCATCGAAAAAATGCCGAGCGGGATACGGCTGTCCTCGAATTCTTCGTAGATGTTCTGGATCGAAAAATCGATTGGGTTGATCTGGTCGAGTACACGGAACAGGTCGGTGCGTCCCCACACGACCTGCTGGCGACCGACGCGGAAGTTGATTTCGTCGCCACCGTTCAGGGGCAGGGTTGCGTCGAGGTAAAGCTCGCGCAGCCAGCGATGCTCGCTGGTAAATTCCGGCATCGCCAGGTCGTTTTCGCTGGCATTCATGTAGCCCGACATACAACCGCGGTTATCGACATCGCAGGGTCGTACCGGGGTAAAAAACTCGAGCCCACCGCCGAACGCGCCATTGTTGTTGCGCTCGCCGAGTTCGGAGCCGACTTTTTTCAGCCCGACGTTCGGATTGGCGACAGTATCAAAGCCGAAGCCGCCACCGCCCGGCAGGGCTACAACACCAGCCGACACCGGTGAGGCACCCCACGGCGTCTGCAGACCATTGCCGCCGCCCGGCAGGCCCGAACTGCTGCCGAACACCGAATCACCGGCCGAATCGCCGAAGTCGTTGCTGTTCCAGTCGTAGATGCCGTCGTAAGTCGCGCGCAACGTGCCATTCAGGGAAATGCCGGTGAAGGCGCCCATGTTCGGTAGCTGCTTGCCGAATTCGAGCTGGCCGCGAAAGCGCTGCTTGCTCAGACCATAATCCGCACGCTGGTGCGTGGTGTTATCGATGAAGCCGTGGACTTCCAGCGTCTGATCGGCGTTCAGCCAGGCACTGGTGCCGGCGCTGTACCCGACAGCGATCAAGGCCACGACCAGCAGGCTGCACAGGCGAGCCCCGATCGGACTCCTCATGCTGAGACCATTCATAATGTTTCCCCCCAACTCTCAACTCACAACGGAGCAAGGCCAATGAGCCTTGCGTGAACTGCGCGTGCCAGTGCGACCGGGCACGCCCAACAATAGCGGTGACGACGAAACCCCGTCAACGACTTTGGCGCGTTCGCGACAGAATTTGTTGCCATAAAACCACGTAAATCATCTCTCCGAGCGCAAGTCAGCTCACGACCTCGTCGATGGTCGAACCTTCGCCCAGTTTCCAGCGCTCCTCGGCCGCCTGCATGATGAATTTGGGTTTGAAGGTATCGACCCAGGCCGGCACCAGAAACATGGCGGCGGCGGCGTTCAGCACCAGCATGATGAACAACAGACGGGCGGCGTCGGCCTGAAAACGCAGATCGGATACAAACACCCACATGATGATGCCGCCGATCAGGGTGATGGCGGTGATCGCAATCGCCACGCCGGTGGTGCTGACGGCGCGGGTGATGGCCTGCTGCAGCGAATCCGCCACATGCATCTCTTCCTTGATGCGGTCCATCATATAAATCGCATAGTCGACGCCGAGGCCGATGCCGACCGCGATCATCGGCACGGTGTTGACGTTCAGGCCGAGCCCGAGGATGCCCATGCAGGCATACGACAGGGCCGTGGCGAAGCCCATCGCCGCAAAAATCATCACTCCGGCGTGGAACGAGGAATAAAACCACAACGTGAACAGCAGGATCAGCAGCATCACCGCCGGCACCACGATGACATTGGTTTCGTAAGCTTCCTCGTCGATGGCCGCGGTCACCCCGACCGGGCCGCCGGCGAGTTCGATCTCGAGTCCTTCGACCTTGCTGCCGGTTTGTTCGATCCACTCCTTGGCGAGGTGGATGGCACGGCGGATGGTTTCGCCGGTATGGTCCTTGTAATAAAACACGATGTTGGCGACGCGGTCGTCGGAATCCTGGTATTCGAGCAGCGCCCCGGGCACCGGCGCCGACATCATGTAGGTGAACATGAGCCCGCCGATCTCGTTGTCCTTGCCGGGCAGTACGCCCCAGCGCGGATCGTCGTTGCGCGTCATCTGGTTGATCTGGGTCACCAGATCGGGCACACCCTTGGTGCCGCCCAGGGTCTCGTCGTACATCATGTGGGCCTGGAAGTCGGCCAATGCGCGCAGCACGCGCGGGTTTTTCAGACCGTTCTTCTCCGGCGTGCGGGCGATGATGAACAGTTCCTCGGAACCGGGAAAACGCTCGTTGATCACCTGCGAAGAAATGTTGAAGTCGTGGTCGCGGAACAGCAGCGGCGAGCCCGGCTCCGGCTCACCGATCTGCACCCAGGAACTGAAATACGACGACACGATTGCGATCGCGAGGCAGAACCACAGCACCGCGCGGGCACGCGCCGGGGTTGCGGTGACCTCGGCCACCTTGGGAAAAATTTTGCGCAGCGCATTGTGTTTCATCACCACGTCTTTGGGCTGTGGCAGCATGGACAGCAACATCGGAACGGTCATGAGCACGGTAACCACCATGCACAGCGCCCAGAACGAGGCATAGACCGACATCTTGTCGTTGATGGGTACCGATCCCAGCCCGATCAGCGCCAGCGCACAGGCGTCGGCGACGATCGCCAGCGCGCCCGGTCGGAACAGCGAATTGAAGGTATTGCGCGCGGCTTCCTGTTTGTCGTGGGTGCGGGCCAGCTCGAGAAAATAGCGCTCGACTTTCTGGATCCCGTGCGACATCGAACGTGCCGAGATCAGGAACGGCACCACCAGCATCAGCGGATCGAGGTTGTAACCGAACAGGCCCATGAAGCCCACGCCCCAGATGCTGGTCAGCACCATGCCGATCAGCGGCAGCAACACGCCATACAGGCGCCGCGAATAAATCACCAGGATCAACAGCACCACAATAATGGTGTAGAGGAAAATCTGCAGGATCTGCGGCGAATAGGAATCCACCCAGCCGGCCAGCACCGGGTGCCCGTTGGCGTAGATTTTGATCCCGGGCGCGGCCTCTTCTTTGCGCAGCTGCTGCAGCTCTTCGAAAACTTTACCGTAGTCGAGCTGGCCCTCGTTGAGGGTGCCCTTGATAAGCGCGGATTTCAGATCCGGCGAGACCAGCAGGCCGTAAACGCGGGTGCTGGAGAGAACGTCGCGTTTGATTTTCTCGAGCTCTTCGTCGCTGTAAGGCTGCTCGCGATTGGGGTTGTAATAAGTGACCGATTTGATCGTGCCGTCCGGCGTCAGCCAGATTTTGCGCGTGTTGCGGTGGGTCAGCGAGGTCACCAGGTTGTGGTTGATATTGCTGATCGAGTCGAGCTTCTGCGTGATGCGGTGGATGCGATCGAGCGTGTCGTTGGTGAAGATCGTGCCGTCTTCCACCTCGAGCGCGATGATGATGATATTGGCACCGCCGAAGGTGTCCCGAATGCTGTTGTGCAGCTTGATGTATGGGTGTTCCTGGGGCAGCAGATCGGCAAAATCCGAAAGCATCTTGACGGCCGGGATCTGGGCGGCAAAAAACGCCGTAATGGCGAAAATAATCGCCAGTACGAACTTGCGGTAGGTGAACAGGAAGTTGCCGAACAGCGGGAAAAAGCCTGCGTTTTCTTTGTCCATCACGCTGCCCCTCAGACGCCGCTGGTATCGATGATGTGCAGCGCGCCGCCGACCCCGCCGAGCAGGACACGTTTGTCGTCGAGCGCCTTGATGGCACGTATGTACAGCCGTATCGGCTGGCCGTGGTCGACTGGCTGCCAGGTCCCGTCACGGTAGGCGAGCATGGTGCCCTCGCCACCAACGGCGTACATGACGCCGCCGACTTCCTCGATGCCGTACAGCGATACCTGCGTGCCTGAGACCTGGTGGCTCCAGCTCTGGCCCCCATCGCTGGTGTGCAGGATGGTGCCGCCCAGCCCGATCAACCAACCGTTATTCGGATCGCGGAAGTAGGCTTCCTGGGGGTAAAACTCGTCCGGCAGCGGCGGCAGTTGCTCCCAGTTCTGACCGCCGTCGCTGGTTACCAGTGCAGTACCGAACTCGCCGGTGATAATGCCGTTATCGGCGTCGAAAAACTGCACGGTGGTCAGGATCGCGTCTTCGTCGCGTGAAGTTTCGCTCCACGTCGCGCCGCCATCCGTGCTCGACCAGATGTAGGTGAAACTGCCCACCACCCACAAGCGACCATCCGGCGCGCAGGTGATCGACTGCGGGGTTTCGGCGGTATCGTTGAGCGATTTTTCCGTCCAGCTCGAGCCGGCATCGCTCGACACGTACACCGCGCGGTCGTAGCTGAGCGCGACAAAGCTGCCGTTGGGACAACTGGTGACGTCGATCAGAGCCGGCCAGTTTTCCAGTTCGATGCGCTGCCACGATGCACCGTCGTCGCCGGAACGCAGGATCACACCCTGGTTGCCGACCACCACCACGTTCGGCCCGGCGCTGGCCGCGGCCTGGTAACGGTCGGTGCGGTGGACGGGCTGGCTGCGCATTTTTTCCACGCCATCGAGAACCAGCGGCGCTTCGCAGCCGGCCAGCAGCACGGCCGATAACAGCCACGCCGCACGCATGCACAGGTATCGCGAACGGCAATCAGACAACTTCACCACGGACTTACTCCCCCTGCCCGGCGCAGATTTTTGGTTAGGCGGTTCTAGACAAACCGCATCGACAGCGAGCCAAGATCCTGGAAACGGACATTAATGTTATCGCCGCGTTCGACCCCCACGGCGGCGGTAATACCCCCGCTCATGATAAAGGTCCCGGCCGGTATTACTTCGCCGCGTCGGGCCAGTGAATTAGCCAGCATCGCAACCGACTCGGCGGGATGGCCGAGCACCGCGGCGCCGGCGCCGACCTCGACGACCTTGCCGTTCTTCTCCACCACCATACCCAGCGTCGGCAGATCGAGTTCGCGCAGTTTGCGCGGCCGCCCGCCGGTAACGAAGCCGGCCGCTGAGGTGTTGTCGGCAACCACACTGATCAAATCGAAGCGGAAATTTTCATAACGCGAGTCGAGCACTTCGACCGCCGGCAGCACCACGTCGATCGCGGCCAGCACCTGCGCCATGTGGCAGCCGGGGCCACTCAACTCGCGCTTGGTTACAAACGCGATCTCCGCCTCGATGCGCGGCGCGATGTACCGATCCATCGGGATCTCACCACCGTCGGCATAAGCACCGTAGTCGCACAGGAAGCCGAATACCGGTTCCTCGACGTTCATCTGTTTCATCTTGGCCTTGGACGTCAGTCCCGCCTTGAGGCCGGCGATACGCACGCCGTTGGCAATCTTGCTGGCGCGGATGGTGTTCTGAATGGCGTAGGCGTCTTCCCAGTCCAGCTCCGGATACTGGTCGGTGATCTTGGTGATCGGCGCGCGGTTGTTTTCCGCCGCTTCCAGGGTCGCGGCGAGCGCGTCGATCGTGGCCTGGTCAAGGGTCATGGTGCTGCTCCGGTGCGTGCGGCTTCGGCGAGATTGAGGGCGACGTCTTCGATCATGTCTTCCTGCCCGCCGATGGTTTTGCGGCGTCCGAGTTCGACCAGGATCTCGCTCGAGGGCACGTTGTATTTCGCCCCGGCGCGCTTGGCGTGCAGCAGGAACGAGGAATAGACCCCGGCATAACCCAGGATCAGCGAATCACGGTCGACGCGGATCGGTTGGTCCATCATCGGCGTGACGATGTCCTCGGCGACGTTCATGAGTTTGAACACGTCAACGCCGCTGATTGCGCCCATGCGGTCGAGCACCGCGGCGAATACTTCCAGCGGCGTGTTGCCGGCGCCGGCGCCGAGGCCGGCCACCGAGCCGTCGATGCGGGTCGCGCCGGCTTCGATCGCGGCCAGCGAGTTGGCCACGCCCATGGCCATGTTGTGGTGGCCGTGGAAACCGATCTCAATACTTTTGTCGATGCCGGCGCGCAGCGCCGCGATGCGCGCACTGACATCGTCCGGCAGCATGTAGCCGGCGGAATCCGTGCAGTAGATAACATTGGAACCGTAATCGGCCATGAGGCGGGCCTGCTCGAGCAGGGCCTCCGGGGTCACCATGTGCGCCATCATCAAAAAGCCGACGGTGTCGAGACCGAGACGCGCCGATTCGGCAATGTGCTGCTCGCTGACATCGGCCTCGGTACAGTGGGTGGCGACCCGGATCGTAGTCACGCCGCAGTCCCTGGCCATGTGCAGGTGTTCGACGGTACCGATGCCCGGGATCAGCAGGGCCGAAATACCCGCCTGCTTCATTTTCGGTACCACCGCTTTCAGGTAGTCCTCGTCGCTGTGGGCCGGGAAACCGTAGTTGATCGATGCGCCGCCGAGACCGTCACCGTGGGTGACCTCGATCAGAGGCACGCCGGCTTCATCGAGGGCGCTGGCCACGGCCACCATCTGCTCGATGGAGATCTGATGCTGCTTGGCATGCATGCCATCGCGCAGGCACATGTCGTGAAGCTTGACGGTTTTTCCGCTGATATCCATGTCCGTGTCCTCAGGCGTTGACGGCGCGCAGCTCGAGGCTGCCGTCCATGATCTGTTCGGCAAACATCTCGCCGGTGCGCAGCGCCGCCGCGGTCATGATGTCGAGATTGCCGGCATAGTTCGGCAGGTAGTCACCGAGGCCTTCGACCTCGAGAAAAATCGATACGCGTTTACCGTCGAACACCGGGCCGTTCTTGAGCCGGTAGCCGGGGACGTATTTCTGCACCTCGGCGATCATGGCGTGCACGGATTGCGTGATCGCGGCTTCGTCCGGCGTGTCCGTGGTCAGGCAGTGCACGGTATCGCGCATCAGCAGCGGCGGTTCGGCGGGATTGAGAATGATGATCGCCTTGCCGCGTTCGGCGCCGCCGATTTTTTCTACCGCGCCGGCGGTGGTGCGGGTGAATTCGTCGATATTTTTGCGCGTGCCGGGACCGGCCGACTTGCTCGCCACGGTGGCGATGATCTCGGCGTAGCTGACCGGCTGGATGCGCGACACCGCCGCCACCATCGGGATCGTCGCCTGGCCACCGCAGGTGACCATGTTGACGTTCATTTCCTGCTTGCCAACGTGCTCGGCGAGATTGACCGGCGGTACACAGTAGGGACCGATCGCGGCCGGCGTGAGGTCGATCATGAGCACGCCCCGAGCCGCCAGCTTCGCTGCGTTCTCAGCGTGGATATACGCCGAGGTTGCGTCGAAGGCCATCTGGATGTTGTCGTCGACGAGGTGTTCGAGCAGGCCGTCGACACCCGCATGGGTGGTTTTCAGGCCGGCCTCGCGGGCCCGTTTCAAACCATCCGAGTGCGGGTCTATGCCGACCATCCACAGCGGGTTGATCAATTCACTGCGCAGGGCCTTGACCATGAGATCGGTACCGATATTGCCGGAACCGATGATTGCTGCGTTGACTGCCATGGCTTACCTCCTTATCTCAAACGAATCGAACAGCGGCGCGCCCGATGCCGCCGATCGCGAGCTGCATGCTGTCACCGGCCTTGACCGGCTGCAGCGGCACCAGCGAACCCGACAGGATGACCTCGCCGGCCTTGAGCGGGATCCCGAGTTCACCGAGGGTATTGGCCAGCCAGGTGACGCAATTCACCGGCGAACCCAGCGCCGCGGCGCCGGCGCCGGTGGAAATGATCTCGCCGTTCAGTTCCACCACCATGCCGCAGGTCGACAGATCGACCGCGGTCGGCTTGACCGCGCGGTCGCCCATCACCACCACCCCGCACGAGGCGTTGTCCGCCACGGTGTCCTGGATCTTGATTTTCCAATCCGTGATACGCGAATCGACGATCTCGAAACACGGCATCACGAAGTCGGTGGCGCGGATGACGTCGGCGTTGTTGATGCCGGGGCCGATCAGATCATGTTTGAGCACGAACGCGATCTCGCCTTCCGCGCGCGGTGCGATCATGGCGGTCGATACCGGCACCTCGGCGCTGGTCGCGTACATCATGCGATCGGTCAGGTATCCGAAATCGGGCTGGTTCACGTTCAGCATGTTCATGACGACCTGGCTGGTGACGCCGATTTTTTTGCCGACCACATGCTCACCCGCGGCGAGGCGCCGCTCGAGCATGTTCAACGACACCTGGTAGGCGTCTTCGATGCTGATCGCCGGCGCCTGCTCGGTCAGTGGCGCGATCGGGGTGCGCGTGACCATCGCCCGGTACAGCGCGTCGCCTTTTTCGATTGCGGTTTTGTCCATCACGCGATCCCCGTGTTCACAGTTTGACGCAGACGTTGCGCAGCTCGGTGTAAAACTCCAGCGAATGGACCCCGCCCTCGCGGCCGATGCCGGAATGTTTGGCGCCTCCGAACGAGGTCCGCAGATCACGCAGGAACCAGCAGTTGACCCAGGTGATGCCGACATCGATCTTTTCCGCCACACGATGGGTGCGCGCGGAATCCTGCGTCCAGATCGTGGTGCACAGACCATAATCCGTGTCGTTGGCCTTGGCGATGACTTCCTCTTCGTCGTCGAACGGCGCGATATGGCAGCACGGCCCGAAAATTTCTTCTTTGACCAGCGGCGAATCCTCGTCCTGCCCGATCCAGATGGTCGGCTCGATCCAGTAGCCGTTGACATACTCGGCCGCCACCTCCGGCACCCCACCGCCGGTGATCACTTCCGCACCGAGGCTGCGCGCGCGGTCATAGTAACCGAGCACCTTGTTGCGCTGCTGACTGGAAACCATCGGCCCAAGCCCGGTCGCCGGTCCTGCGGCGGTCCGATCTTGAGTCCTTCGGCGCGGGTCTTCAGGGCCGTTCGACGAAACGCTCGAAGATCGGGCGTTCGACATACACCCGCTCGGTGCCGAGACAGACCTGACCGCAGTTGGCGAACGCCGCCCGGTGGATACCATCGACGGCCTGCTCGAAGTCGGCATCGGCAAACACGATGCCGGCGTTTTTGCCGCCGAGTTCAAACGACACGTCGCGCACCCCTACCGCGGCGTTGCGCATGATCGCGGTGCCGGTGATGGTTTCACCGGTGAAGGTGATGGCATCGACGCCGGGGTGCTGGGTGAGAAACTCGCCGGCGGAGTCGGCGCCGAAGCCGTTGACCACGTTGTATACGCCGGGCGGCACACCGACTTCGTTCATCACCTCGCCGAGCAGCGTCGCCGTCGCCGGGGTTTCTTCCGAAGGCTTGACCACCACGGTGTTACCGCAGGCCAGCGCCGGTCCGACTTTCCAGGTCATCAGCAGCAGGGGCAGGTTCCACGGGCAGATCACACCGATGACACCCTTGGGCACGCGCACGCCGTAATTCAGGGCGCCGGCGCCATCCGGGGTTTCCATGCGAAAACATTCGGTCGGCACGTTGCGGATGATGTCGGCGAAAACCTTGAAGTTCGCCGCCCCGCGCGGGATGTCGATATGCCGCGCCAGGGCGTAGGGTTTGCCGGTATCGCGGCATTCCGCGGCAAGGAACTCGTCGAATCGCTCATTAACCCGGTCGGCGACTTTGAACAAAAGCTCGCTGCGCTCGGCGACACTCATGCGCCCCCACGGACCGGACATGGCGGCGCGCGCGGCGCTGACGGCGCGGTCGACATCGTCCCGCGTCGCTTCGTGGACTTCGGCGTAGACGCGACCATACGTCGGGTCGAAGTTTTCAAAAATGGTGCCGGAACCGGAAACACAGAATTCACCGTCGATGAAGTTCTTCATTTCGACGAGGTCGGTTGCGGGTTTTGCTTTGGTCGACATGGGCCGGGTCTCCTGCTCAGGCTGCCGCGCTCGCATCGGCGAGGATGGTTTGGATTTTTTCCCAGGCCGGGGCGCCGCGGCTGGCGAGGTCGGCGAGTGTGGCGGCGGAGAAATCCGCGCTGACTGCGCTCTGATAGGAGTCGCGCGCCACGCAGCGCGCGTACCACGCCGCGACCCGCGGCCGGTCCGCATACCAGGCCGAAAAACCGAACTGGGTCAGGGTCTGAAAATACGGCGCCATGGCCGCGTCGGCGAGCGAGAATTGATCGCCGGCCAGCCACTCTCCGTCGCCGAGCGTGCGTTCCATATCGCGGATCGTAGCTTCGTAGACGGCGACCGCGTCGATCACGTCAGGGGCATCGTAGCCGAGCTTGAGCAGGCGCCGCTGGCGTTCGCGACGCGGTTTCTCCGGCACGCGGTCGATCATCGCATCCTGCTCGGCCACGCTCATCGTTTTCAGCTTGTCCGCCATCACCAGCGGCCACTGCAGCGCGCCGCACGACGGGTGAACCTTGTTGTCGACGTGTTTCATCCACAGTCGCATGCGTGCCACGGCCAGCGCTGCGGCCGGTTTCAGATTCGGGGTCGGGAATTTATCTTGCAGATACTCGCAGATGATCGACGACTCGATAACCGGTTCCCCGTCGTCGACCAGGGTCGGCACCACGCCTAAAGGGTTCAGTTTCAGGTATTCCGCCGTGAGGTTGGCTTTGCCCGGCAGGTCGACATCAATTTTGTTCCACGCCAGTCCTTTTTCCGCCAACACGATGCGCACTTTCTGCGAGCACGGCGACATCGGGTGGGTATACAGTTCAAGCGCCATCGGTTTTACCTTAAGGTCTATACGGCCTGTTTATCGTTCGTTCTTCAACGCTGCCGGTGATCGCCGCGTACTCAGGTGACAACGGTGAGGAAATTTTCGTTGAGTTTGCGGTCGTGGTAGAAAATCGCCTTGCCGAGTTCATCCGCATCCCAGGTGATCGGTTCGCGATCCGGATACCAGGTGTAGTCACCGCAGAACACTTCGTTGCGATTCCCTGAAGGATCGAAAAAATAGATCGTGCGGCCGCGCGTGATGCCGTGCCGGGTCGGTCCGATGTCGATCGAGATCCCTTTCATGCCCATGATGTCCGCCGCCCGCAATACTCTTCCCAGCTCATCAGCAGAAACGAGGCGTGGTGGAACTTGTTTTTCTCCGGATATTCGACGAAGGCGATGTCGTGGGCCTTGTTCGAGCACGACAGGAACGCCCCGATCATGTTGTTCATCCGGATCCAGCACCCGTTCGGTCAGGCTGAAGCCGAGCACGTTGACGAACAGCTCGACGTTATCGGGAATATTCGGGCCGTACAGCAGGCAATGGTCGAAGCGGTTGACCTGCATGCCCTTGAGACCTTCCGGCCACGGATCCGGGTTGCGATAGCCGAGGCCGTTACCGAGGTGGTCTTTTTCCGCGTATAGCTCGAGGTGATGGCCGCTCGGGATCTCGAAACGGATCCGGTGGCCGCAGCCGGTGAGTTCACCGGCGGGAATTCGCTCCACCGCGCAACCGTAATCGCGGATCGCCGCTTCGAGCTGATCGAGATCGGCCGTGCTGTGCACCTTGAAGCCCATGAAATCCATGCCCGGCTCGTCAGCTTCGCGCAGCACGATGGAAAAACAGTCGTGTTCGTCCCAGGCTTTCAGGTAGACGCGGCCCTGCTCGTCCTCGTCGGTCTTGATCAGGCCGAGATACTCGATGTAGTGCGTCAGCCGGCTTCCATCTCGAGGACCCGGATGCATGTCCATAACGCGTGAAATGACATGACGTGTTCCTCCGCCGCATAACTCCGTGAATGACATGGTGATTACCTCCCCAGGTTCGTGGACTTTTCGAGATCCGTGTATTGAAACAGACGATGGCGCAGGACGCCGAGTGGTTCGATTTCCAGGTCACCGAGCGGGATCAGTTTGCAGGCCAGGCAGATGCCCGCTGCTTCGTCGTCGGTGCTGACCTGTGCGCGACTCATTTTCAAGGTGCGATAGTTACCGCCGGCCACCACCCGCACGCGACAGATGCCGCAGCCACCGCCGCGACAGCCGACCGGAATATCCCGGCGCCCGAGACGTTCCATCGCCGCCAGCACGTTCTGTTCGGCCGCGCACGGGAACGCTGCGTCAGTGCCGGCGATGGTGATATGAAAAGCCACTGCCCGTTACACCTCAGAACTTCTTGAACAGGGCGCTGCGCCGGGCCGGTGCCTCGGCGTCGGCGGCGGTAAAAAAGTTTTCCATGAAGATATGTTCTTCGAACAACCGCCCGCGCATCAGGGTCGTAATGCAGGCATCGATCATTGGCGGCGGTCCGCATAAATAAGCCTTGTGGCCGGCGAAGGCGCCGTCAAACACCTGGTCAGCGAGTTCGTGCACGAAGCCGCGCGCGCCGTCCCACTCGCTGTCGTCGGCCGCATCGGACAAGCGCCGGACGTAAGTGAAATTGTCGTGGTCGGCGGCCAGCGCTCGAACAATTCGTCGTAGTACAGCTCGGCGCGGTTGCGCGCGCCGTAAAGCAGCGTGATGTCGCGTTCGTCGCCGTCGGCAAGCAGGTCCAGGATCATCGACTTCGGGCTCGACAGACCCGATCCGCCGGCCAGGAACAGCATCGGCTCGGGCGCCGACTTGCGCACAAAAAATCGCCCCAGCGGTGCGGTAAACGACAGCGTATCGCCGACCTGCAGGGTTTCGTGCAGGTAGGTGGTGCCGGCACCACCCACGACGATTCGGACATTGAGCTCGATTTAGTTGCGCTCGCCGGGCGCACTGGCGATCGAGAAGGCGCGCGGCTGATCGAGACCCGGGATCTCGAGATTGATGTACTGGCCGGCCTGGAAGTCGATCCGTCGCCGTCCAGCTTCAGCCGGATGCCCTTGATGGTCGGAGACAGCTCGTTTCGATGCGCGACACGTGGCGCTGTAGTCCTCGACCGCATAGCCCTCGAAGTCCGCGTCTACATCGATATCGGCCTCGATGGTGACGTCGCTCTCAAGCCGTGGCGCAGCAGGCCAGCACCTTGCCTTCGTCGCGTTCGACATCCATCAGGGCGAACGGCGAGGCGTCGTTGATGTTCGACCTCGCCTTCGAGCACCTGGACCTTGCAGGTGCCGCACAGGTGCCGTGGTCGCAGGCAAAGGCAGCCAGATCCCTGGCGCAGCGCGGCGTCGAGGATGGTCTGGCCATCCTCGACCTCGATCTGTCTCGCCGAGCGGTTCGATAGTAACTGTGTAGCTCATGGCGCTACCCTCAGAATCCCGGCGCCGTTGCCGACCGCCGTTAAGGCCGGGCCAGTCCGGTCACGAGCGGAACTGCAGCCACTCATGTGGCCGATGCCGTTCTCGGTCAGGCTGTCGTCGAGATCCGGCTGCCACGGTTGATGGTTGAGCTGCCACTCGAGCCGCCAGGTTTGAAATCGAGCCTCGCGGTGTCCGGGTGGGCGGCGTAATCCGGGCGCAGCATCTGCTTCGAGAACATCGCGCAGCTTGAGATCGACCGGCGCGCCAGCAGGGCGAACGGCGCACAGAACATCAGATGATTCGGCCAGTAGCATATAGAGCAGCTGCATGCCATTGAAGTTCGCCGCCGTAACGTGGTTCGGCTCTGTAGTCGAAAGGGCATTAACACTCATGGAGATCACCTTGAGATGGGGTCGCCTCACCCGGTCATTATCGACGCCGGGTACGCCGCTCAGGCGGCGTCCTGGTTCGTCGCCTGCCGGTGCCGTCCCTTGATCGCCACCCAGTTCGCTGGTGATCCGGCGAGCCGACGTATTCGCAATTGTCCTCGCCAATATTGATGTGGTAGTCACTTCTGCGTACTACGGTATCGACGTCGCGCCACCCTCGCAGTTACCCGATAGATCTGCTGCGGCGGGCATCAACGACTGCACGTACTTCTCCGGCTCGCGGTTGAAAATATCGGCGCAGCCATCCGAACAGCAATGGTGCTTGGTGCCGTGCGATTCGACGATGCGCACGCTCTGCGTCTGCGGGTCGTCCGGCTGGGTGTAGAAGACCGGGATCTGACAGACCTGGCACACCATCGGCAGACGGTTGTTGAAATAGCGCTGGCCTTTTTGTTCCAGCTCACGAAAGTACAGCAGGCGCGGCTTGTACATGGTGTCGAACAATTCGCCATACTTCTCGCTGAACCAGTCGAGTTCCTCGTCTTCCGGTACCCAGGTATGCAGCCCCAGCGCGTTGCCGTACTGATAAAGGGTGGCCCACAGTTCGTGGGTCAGACGGTTCTTTTCCTGGCCGGCCACCTCGTGGTGTTTGGGCAGACGAATGCCGTAGCGCGCGAGGTCGTGAAACAGCGCGATGCCGTTCTCTTCCCAGTAGATTTCCCAGGCTTCCTTCCACGACATGACTTTCTTCGGCAGCATGTAGTCCATCATCGTGCCGACCAGCCCGAGCAGCCGGTAGCCGCGCCAGAACCACTTGTCGAGCCAGGCCTGCACGATGGGCACGTTGTCCTCGTGTTGCTCGAGCATGAACTTGACGACTTCCAGGCCGAGGGTCATATGCCGCGACTCGTCGGATTGCGCCGAGAAGCCGAAGGTCGTGGTCGCCATGTCGCCGTTGTAGGCCGCGCCGGACACGAACGGCATGAACAGCAGGTTGGTCAGCACGTATTCGAAGGCAAACGAAATCGAGGTCACGAACTCGAACGGCCCGGCCGACATCGCGTCCTCGAAAAAGCTTTTCGGGATCGACAGGTACCAGGCGCGGTCGCGCATGTGCGCGAAGTTGTGCATGCCGTTGAAATACTTGTTGTAGTGCGAAAACGCGTGCATCTGCGTCTGCGCGTGGCGCAGTTCGTCGATCGACTGCATCTGGCAGGCGACGCGCGCGCCGGCGCCGCGAAACGCACGGCCGGCGTGGGCAAAACCGCGGTGCGCGGCGTACTCCAGCGGCGTAATGCCCTGGATCCAGATTTTAACCGCGCTCATGTAGCGCGCATCGGAGATATTGAGCTGGCCGTTGTTCTGCTGGAACGCGTCGAGAATGGCGTAGAGTTTGCGTTCTTTTTCGGATTGATACTTCCAGTAGGCGTCCATGGTCAGGCGGAACGGGTCTTCCCACTTGTCCCAGTCGACGATCTTGATCCCTTCATAGGTGTCGTAGGGGAAAACCTTGTCCATCGGCTGGTAGGACGTTTCCCAATCGAGACCGCGGGTCAGCAGTCCGTAGCGTTCTTTTAGTCCGAGCTTTTTCGCTTTAGCCATCTCTCGTTCCTCCTGCCGAGCACGCCGGCCGGCGTGTTCCGGTTCGATAAATTATCTGGCGCCCCAGGACAGCACGAACTCGTCGTCGTCCTCGTCGATATTGCCGCCGAGCGATATCAGGTTGATGTGCAGTTCCTGCAGATCGAACTCACGTCCGACTTTTTCCTCGACCGATTCGCGTTTGATCACCAGCCGCCCGGGCGCGTCGATCTTGACCATGCCGGGCGTTTCGTTAGCTACCGCCTCGGGGTTGTCGGCCAGGATCGCCTCGATGATCGGCTGCGCCTCGGAATTGTTCTGCAATGCAATGAATACGTTGTCTGTCATGTTCGTGTCCCTGCTCAGACCTTGAGCCCGCACTTGCCGGCGCGGGTCATCAACTCGTCGACCACGCCGTCGATGACTTCCGCCGCACCGTCGTCGAAAGCGCTTTCGGCGAGCGGTTGAACGGCGCCCTGCACGCGCGGCATCCAGCCAGCGATCCAGCCCTCGATGAGACGCTTGTTGGCGTCCGATTCGACCACCATGCGCTTGATCACGGCATCGACCCAGCGCTGCGACTCGGCGTACCAGTCGACCATGAACTCCGACAACATCGACGCCACCGCGCCGCCGTGCCTGATCACCTCGGCATCGAAGCGGTCAAAAATCAATGGGTGGACGGTGCCGTCAATGAGCAGGTTCTGCAGGACGAACAGTTCGCCCCAGTCTTTCGTCACCATCGACTCTTCGACCAGCGCGCGCAGTGCCTGCCAGCGTGCGTCGTTCATCCACGCGTCCTTGGCCTGGTCCAGGGCGGTGGCCTGGTTGTCGTCAAGAACGAGACCGATGCGCGAGATGTATTGCGCGATGCCGAGGTGATCCATGGCGTGCATGGTGCAGGCGCTGGTCACCGGCGCGCCGAAACCGTAGGCGGCGATGTAGGCGTTATTGGTATTCGCGCCCCAGGCGACGTGGCGGAGCGGGATCACGGTCTGGCGGATCTTGTTTTTCCAGGCCTCGTCGAGGCCCGCCAGCAGGCCGCGTTTTTCCACGAAGTCGAAGTTTTTTTCCTGCGAATCCTGCTGCTTGCCGCGCTGTATCGTCCACGTGCCGTAGTAATACTGGCGCGGATCGACGAGGTCGTCGAAGTCATCCATGACTATCGCGGTACGGGCCGGATCGTAGAGCTCGCGGGTCGGGTCCCAGGTCGGCCGGTAGTGGAAATTGACCTGTGGCTGCAGGCCCCACACGGCTTCCTGGTAACGGCTCGCGTTTTTGTCCGGGCCGATTTTTTCGGCGATGTGATCGAAGGTGCGGCGCTTCTGCTCGACGCTGGTCGTTTTCAGATCAATGGTCATGGGCTAATCCTCGTGTTCATCGCCAAAGCGCCACTTGTCTTCGGCCTGATCGACAGCTTCACCCTCGGCAGCGCTGAGACGGCGTGCGCCGTGGGCGCGGCAGAACTGCTGAAAGGCGACCTGCGGCAGGGTCATTTCCAGGTACAGGGTCGGGTCACCGAGCGAGAACTGGAACTCGACAAAACCATGGCGATCGGGATTGGTGACGCGGACCGAGGGCGTGGCAGTCCCGCTGCGCTGCTGGCGATGTCCTGCTATTGATGTCACCCGTGCCATGGCTTACCGCAAAGCTGCTCGCGTAAAACTCCAGTCAGAGGCAGATTCTATGCCAGAAATAGTAAGTGGCTGTCCCAAATAACTTTCTATTCAAGAGCTTAGCTTATTGCGGCGCAATATTTTGTCGATATGATCAAAACCGTCAAGGGTCGGCTTGTCCATATGATCAGGCTTTCGCTGCGGCCTTTTTCAGGCGGTAGGCCAGCTGCGGCCGCGTGATCCCGAGCAGGCGGGCGGCCGCGCTGAGGTTGCCGTCAGCGCGCTCGACGCTGAGTTCAAGCAGCGAACGTTCGATCGCGTCCAGCGACAGGCCGTGCTGGATGGCGTATTCAAGCAGGTTGTCGATGCGCGCCTCGCCGCTTGCGCGGAGCGCTTCGGGCGCGGCCTGCGCGGCGCCGGGGATCAGATTGGCGGCCTCGATGGCGTCGCCGCTGGCGGTCAGGATCACGCCGCGCTCGACGATATTTTTCAACTCGCGAATATTGCCGGGCCAGTCGTAATGAGTCATCGCCGCGAGTCCCGCCGGGGTCACGCCGAGGATATGTTTGCCATGCTCGACGCTGTAGCGCTGGACAAAATGCGCGACCAGCAGGGGGATGTCGGTTAGTCGTTCGCGCAGCGGCGGAATGGTGACCGGGTACGGATTGAGGCGATAAAACAGATCGGCACGGAAATCACCGGCCGCCACCGCCTGTTCAAGATCGATGTTGGTTGCCACGATCACGCGCACGTCGACGCGGCGGGTCGCGGTGTCGCCGATCCGTTCGATTTCGCCTTCCTGCAGCACCCTTAACAGCTTGGCCTGGGCAGTGGGTGACAGCTCGCCGACTTCGTCGAGAAACAGCGAGCCGCCGTGGGCACGCTCGAAACGCCCGGGACGCGAACGGCTGGCGCCGGTAAATGCCCCCTTCTCGACCCCGAACAGCTCCGATTCGATCAGCGTTTCCGGGATCGCCGCGCAGTTGACGGCCACGAACGGACCGTTGGCGCGGGTCGACAGCGCGTGGATCTGGCGGGCAAACATCTCCTTGCCGACCCCGGTTTCGCCGAGCAGCATCACCGTCACCTGCGAGGCGGCGACCTTGCCGACCATCTCGAGTGCGCTTTTGAAGCTCACCGATTCGCCGAGCAGGGTCTCGGTACCGGCCCGTTCGCGCACCGAATGGCGTAATTGTTCAACCTGGGTCTGCAGCTCGAGCAGACGATCGGCGAGGCTTTCGGGCTGGAAATATTTGAGGTCGGTGTCGGCATCGCCCAACTCGGCAACCGGCTTGCCGATGATCCGACAGTCGCGATCGCCCTTGCGCGCTGCATTCGACTTCGCGGTACAAGACCTGCTGACCGAACGGGTTCGAGGTATAGCCGCTCGCGTAGCCGATCTGCATCCAGCACGCCGGCTCGGTGTCGATGCCGTACAGCGAGCGGTGGACATCGGCCTCGAAGGAATTTTCCCAGATGAATTCGCCATCGCAGATCCCGCGCGCGACGTCCATTTCGAAACGCACCGGACGCACGTTGACGATCCCTTCGAGGTTGTGCAGCTGCGGCCCGACGACAAACACTTCGGAATCGCTGGCGGTGGGAAACAGGCGGCGCGCGAAACGCGCGTCGCGGATCCCGGAGGCGTAGCCCATGCGCGTGAGTACGCCGCGCGCACGGTCGCGGCCGAGGGTATCGATGAGCTCGCGCCGCAGCTCACCCATGGCCTCGGTGTGGATCATGATCATGCGCTGCTGGTCGAGCCAGATCTGGCCGGAATCCGGCTGGAAACGCAGCCGGGTGCGCAGCTCGCTGGCCGGCTTGAGATCAGATTCCTGCATCGCCCCTCCCCGGTTCCGCGCGATCCGAAGATTTGATCATATCGTCAATTCACCCGGGGCGGGCCGTTCAGCATTCTTCCCAGTAGGGACAGTCACCCCAACGCGCGGCAAGAAAATCGATAAACGTGCGGATCCGCTGCGGCAGATGGCGGGTCTGCGGAAACACCGCGTAGGCCGCCACGTCCAGCCACTCGTAGTCCGGCAGCACGGCTTCGAGCTGCCCGGCCGTGATCGCCTCGTGGCAGATGAAACGCGGCTGACGGATCACAC
This sequence comes from uncultured Gammaproteobacteria bacterium, assembly GCA_942490995.1. GTDB lineage: Bacteria > Pseudomonadota > Gammaproteobacteria > UBA981. The sequence continues at coordinate 21,971 of CALOBG010000028.1, read as the reverse complement.
CGAGGCCGTTGATGGCGGCATCGAGGAGAAAATCGCCGTTGTTGGCCTGCATCGATAACGGCACGCGCACGCTGCCGTTTTTGCCCTGGCGGGTGCGGTAGCGCCACGTCGCGGTGTTCTGGTAGACGTATTGCAGGCAGCGATGGCGGACGAGATCGGCCGGGCGCCGCGGCCGGCCGTGGCGCTGCCAGTAATCCGGGCTGGCGGCGATCAGCGCGGTGATACGGGCCAGCGGCCGGGCCATCATGCGCGAGTCGTTGAGCTTGGCGATGCGCACCGCGAGGTCGAAACCTTCTTCGATGATATCGATCTGGCGGTCGTTGAATTCGATGTCGAATTCGATCTGTGGATGGGCCTCGAGGAAAGCAAAAATCGCCGGCGACAGGTGGCGACGACCAAATACCGTGGGTGCGGCGAGCCGAATGCGCCCGGTCAGGGCGGTCTGCTCGGAAACGACTGCCGCCTCGGCCTGCTCGAGTTCGCTGAGCAGGCGGTTGCTGTGTTCGTAGTAACGCTGGCCGGCATCGGTCAGGGTCATGCGTCGCGTGGTGCGGTTAAGCAATTGCACGCCGAGGCGGGACTCGAGGTCGGACAGCCGGCGGCTGACCGCGGACTTGGCGACGTGCGACAGATCGGCGGCGCGGGTAATGCTGCCGGCGTCGACCACGCGCACGAAACTGCGCATTTCTTCGAATCGATCCATTGTTCTGATTGCGAGAACTATAATTTGTAAAAGTGATTATTTATGAATTCCGGGTGCGCGTCCATACTCCTTCCCAAGCCAAACAAACCGCCAACCAGGCGCAGGAGAAAACCATGAAAGCACTACTGAATAACCACCCGGCGACCATCCTCGGGATCAAGCTCACCGCCCTCGCCCTGACCGTTCACAGCGTCATCGCGACGACCCCGGGTCTGGTCTGAGTCGACCTGTTCTAGCACCCCGGCGGCAGCCCTGCCGCCGGGGTGTACAGCGCGCCGCCGGCGCGTTCCGCGTTATGCTTGGACCTCGCAGGATTTCTTCAAGGAGCGCCTATGGCCGGTCCCCTGGATGGCTACCGCATCGTCGATCTGACCGCCATGATCTCCGGCCCGCTGGCGACCATGACCCTCGGCGATCAGGGCGCGGACGTGATCAAGGTCGAGAACCCGGCCGGCGGTGATTACGTGCGTAAAGGCGCCAACCGGCGCGGCGGGTTCGCGGCGAATTTCTGCAACAACAACCGCAACAAACGCTCCCTGACCCTCGACCTCAAGCAGCAACGCGGCATTGGGCTGCTGCTCGAACTGGTGGCGAGCGCCGACGTATTCGTGCAGAACTTCCGACCCGGTGTGATCGAACGCATGGGCCTTGGTGAGGACGTCATTCGCGCGGTCAAACCGGACATCATCTACGTGTCTATTGCCGGCTTTGGCTTCGACGGCCCGTATGCGGCCAAGCCGGTCTACGATCCGCTGATCCAGGCCCTGTCCGGACTCGCCACCGTGCAGGCCGGTTCCGATCAGGAACGCCCGCGCCTGGTGCGCACCATCGTGCCCGACAAGGTCAGCGCGCTGACCGCGGCCCAGGCGATCACTGCCGCCCTGCTGACCCGCGAGCGCACCGGCGCCGGCCAGCATGTGCGCATTGCGATGCTCGATGCGATCGTCTCGTTCCTGTGGAATTCGGACATGGGCAGCCAGACGTTTATCGGTGACGAACTGCCGCAACAGCAGGCGGCGAGCTTTATCGATCTGATCTACGCCACTGCCGACGGCCACATCAGCGTGGCGGTGATGTCGGACCGCGAGTGGCACGGCCTGATCCGAGCGCTGGACAAACCCGAATGGCTGAGCGACGAACGCTTCACCACGCCGGCGCTGCGCGACAAAAATATCAACGCGCGCCTCGAGCTGATCCAGGGTGCGCTGCTGGAACGCTCGGCGCAGGAGTGGCTGCAGCGCCTCGAGGCCGAGAACGTGCCATGCGCGCCGGTGTTGACCCGCAGCGAAATGATCGCCCATCCGCAGATCGCGGCCAACGACCTGGTCCAGACCTACCACCACCCGGCCGCCGGACCACTGCGCCAGGCGCGACCCGCGGCGCGTTTTTCAGCAACCCCGGGCGCGGTCACCCGCGGCGCTCCGGCGCTCGGCGAACACACCGCCGAGATCCTCGCCGAACTCGGCCTCGATGCCGATGACCTCGCCGCGCTTGAGCGCGACGGCGTAACGCACAGCCGCACGGCGACTGTAAGCTGACAAGGAATCGAACATGCGCATGAACGCCCCCGTACTCCTGGTCGGCAGCATTCCGGGTGACGATGCCGAGGACGTACTCAGGCGTACCGCGGCCGGGGTCGGCGATCTGTGTGCCTGCCTGCCGGACGGTGAAACCGGCCTCAGAAAAGCATGGATTAATTTTCTTGCCGCCGGCGCCTATGACCACAACCCGGCGCTGGAATCCGTCAACCGGCCGCTGCCTCACGACCCCGCCGCAGCGGACGAATGGCGCGATCCGAACGACCACTGGATCCCGCGCGGCTACACCGACCACTGGCAGTTTCGCGTGCGCCCGGGCCGTCAACCGACGTTCGCCGAACTCGGCTATGCCGCCGCCGCGCGCGCATCCTACGCGGTGTTCAAACGCTTGCGCGACACCGGCGAGATCGCCAGCGGCACGCGCTTCATGGTGTGCCTGCCGCTGGTTGAAAGCGCGACCCGGCCCTTCCTCGCCAGTGGCGACGATTTTGCCGCCATGCACGCTGCGTATTCGGCCGCGGTCGCCGCCGAAATCGAGCGCCTGCTGGAAGCCATCCCGGCCCAGGACCTGGTCATCCAGTGGGATCTGGCCATCGAAACCGTGGCCATTGAATGCGACGACACCCTGCCCGGACTGTTTCCGTGGCGCCCGGCCGCTGCTGCTTTTGATCGCTACCGCGCCGATGTCACGGCGGCGAGCGCGATGGTGCCGGAGGCGGTGGTGATGGGTTTACACCTGTGCTACGGCGATCTGGGCCACCGCCACATCATTGAACCGGCCAGCCTCGCCGTGTGTGTACGCATGGCCAACGCCGCCGCGGCCGAATCGCCGCGCGCGATCGATTTTTATCACATGCCGGTACCGCGCGATCGGAGCGACGCTGATTACGTCGAACCGCTGGCCGATCTCGCCATCGGCGACGCCCGTCTCTACCTCGGTCTCGTCCACCTCACCGATGGCGTCGCCGGATCGCGCCAGCGCATGGCCATGGCGCGACGCTACGTCAACAATTTCGGCATCGCCACCGAATGCGGCTTTGGCCGCCGTCCGATCGAAACGGTCGACGAGTTATTCGAAATTCATCGCGCGCTGGCCGCGGAACTCGACGACTGAGGCTGAACAGGTGTGCGAAAACTTCGTACACGATTCGCGGCGTGGGGGTCGCGCGTCTGGCTAGCGTTCGGCCGTGCATCCGTGCACGACCTCACTACCCTCGCGCTGCGCTATACCATCCTTGGCCCGCTTGCGCTCGAGGGCCGCCTGACGCGCGACCCCCACGCCGCTGCCGCCTGCCTGTCTGTCGCACTATTTCGCACACTTATTCAGGGCCGCTCGGCGTAAGCCACGCCGGCGCCAGACGTGCGCCCGAACAGCGCAGCAAAGTCGCCCTGGATCATGATCAGCGCCGGCACCAGCAGCAGTACGACAAACGTCGAGACCGCGAGGCCGAACACCAGGGTCAGCGCCATCGGGATCAGGAACTGGGCCTGCAGGCTGGTTTCGAACAGCAGCGGGGTAAGGCCACCGATCGTGGTCGCCGAGGTCAGCAGCACCGCGCGCAGGCGATCGCAGCTGCCATTGACCAGGGCTTCGATGCGCGACTCGTTCAGCAGGCGTTCGTCGATAGTTGTGACCAGCACGATCGAATCGTTGATGACGATGCCGGACAGACCCAGGATGGCAAAAATACTCAGGATGGTCAGATCGAAACCCCATACCGCGTGGCCGATCACCGCACCCACGAAGCCGATCGGGATCACCGCCATCACCACCAGGGGACGGCTGTAGCTCGAGAACACCCACGCCAGGATGATGTAGATAAAGGTCAGACCGAGTCCCGCGCCGAGCAGCATATCGCTGGTCGTTTCGCGCTGGTCTTCGGCACGGCCGGCGAATTCGTAGCTGAGTCCGTAGCGACCGGCGATGTCGATCAGTCCGTCGTTCAGCAGCGCGGCGTGGATCTGCGCCGGGCGCGTTGCCTGCATGTCGATCTCGGCAGTTACGGCAACCTCGCGCGCACCGTCCTCACGGCGGATGCGCGCAAACCCGAGGGCTTCGTGGAAGTCGACCACGGCCTTGAGCGGCACCTCGGCGCCGTCGGCGGCGCGCAGGTAAACGCTGTCGAGCATGGCGTTGCCGAGTTCCTCGCGGGCGAACCTGACCCGCACCCAGACTTCTTCGTCGCCGCGCGGAAAGCGCTTGGCGATGGCGCCGTCGATAGCGTCGCGGACCTGGCGCGCGACGGAACTGGTGGTAAAGCCGAGCGCCTGACCGCGCGCGTTTACTTCGAGCACGATTTCCGGCTTGCCGTAGGGCAGGTCGTCGTCAACGTCGGAGACACCGGAATAGCGCGCCAGCAGCGCCGCGACCTCGCCGGCGGCCGCTTTCAGATCGCCGATGCTGCCGCCGCGCAGGCGGATGTCCATGTCGCCGCCGGGCGGGCCGGTACGCTGCCCTTCGAACGTCAGTGACTCGACGCCGGGCGGCCGTACCACGGCCGCGCGCCACGCTTCGATAACCTCGTTGGCTCGAATCAAGCGCGACTCGGAGGACACCAGCTCAACGACGATACCGCCGATGGTATCGGTGCTGGCGTTGGTCGATACACCACCGCGGGCGCCAACGGTAGTGCCGATCTTGCCGATCGACATGATCACCAGATCGCTGCGGGCGTCGACCAGCTCGTCGACCGCTGCATACAGTGCGCGTTCGACGGCCAGCAAGGCGTTACGCGTTTCGGCCCGCGAAGTACCCGCCACCATCTCGACATTGGCATAAATTTTCTCGGGCTCGGCGGAGGGGAAAAACTGGTAGCCGACGCGTCCGCCGACCACCGCGCCGACCGCGACCACCAGCGCCGCGAGCGAAACGGCGACAGTCAGATAACGCAGCCTGATCGCGCCGGCCGCGAAACGCCGAAAACGGTGTTCGCGAAAATCGCCGAACGCGGTGTCGAAGCGCTGGCGCAGGCGCGACGCGCGAGTGTCACGCACGGGCGCGCTGAGGGCATGCGACAGATGCGCCGGCAGGACAAAAAAACACTCGACCAGGCTCGCGATCAGCACCGCGACGACAACGAACGGGATGGCCGAAATGATCTGACCCATGATCCCGGAAATGAGGAACAGCGGCAGAAACGCCGCGACGGTGGTCAGGGTTGAACTCGACACCGGCGCCGCCATGCGGCGCGCGCCCACGATCGCGGCGTCGAGCGGCGCCAGGCCCTGGCGAAAACGGTGCTCGGCGTGTTCGCCAACCACGATGGCGTCATCGACGACGATCCCGATGGCCATGATCATGCCGAACAGGCTGATCATGTTGATGGTCTGGCCGCTGGCCCACATGATGGCGACGGTGGCCAGCAGCGAAGCCGGGATCCCGACCGCGACCCAGAACGCCACGCGCGCATTGAGAAACAGGAACAGCACCGCCAGCACCAGCAGCAGCCCGCCGAGTCCGTTATAGACCAGCAGGTCGATCCGCGCGCGGATTGATTTTGCGCGCACGTCGTACTCTTCGACAACGAGTTCGGCCGGCAGACTGGCCGATAACTCGGCGACATAGCGGCGCACCGTTTCGGCCGAGGTCAAAGCGTCGGTATTGATCGCGCGCCTTATTTCCAGCTCGATGGCGGGGTTGCCGAGACGGATGGCCTTCTTGTCGCGCTCCTTGAACGCTTCGCTGACTCGCGCGATCTCGCCGAGCCGGATACGGCGGCCGTCAGGTCGCGCTTTGATCTCGATGGTTTCGAACTCGTCGGCGCGTCGCAGCAGGCCGAGGCTGCGCACCTGGCGCTCGCCGCCGGCCAGTTCGCCGGCTGGCAGATCCTGCGAGCTGTCGCGAATGCGCTCTGCCACGTCGGCCAGCGTGATGTCGAGCTGGCGCAGGGTCTGCGGCTGCAGCTCAACCCAGATCTCTTCGTCACGAGCGCCGAACATGTCGACCCGATCGATGCCACGGTCGAGCAGTTCCTCGCGAATACGCTTGGCGTGGACCTTCAGTGACGCTTCGGGAAACGGCCCGGAGATGACCAGCCGCGAGACGGTTTCGTAGCGCACGACGCGACGGATCTCGGGCCGTTCGGCGTCCTCCGGCAGTGTGCGTACCTGGCCGACCGCGGATTCGACCGCCGACAGCGCTTCCTGCATATCGCTACCGGGTTCGAATTCGACGGTGATGCTGGCCAGGCCTTCGTAGGACGAGGACAGGACTTTCTTGACCCCGTTCAGAAAGCGCAGCTCGGGCTCGATGCCCTGCACGATGTTCTGATCGACGTCGGCCGCCGAAGCGCCGGGCCAGGCCACCGAGACGGTAACGATATCGATGCCGAAGTCGGGGAAAAACTGGCGGTTGATCTGGGTCAGTGCGGCGCAGCCGCAGATGACCATCAGTGCCAGCACCAGATTGGCGGCGGTCGGGTGCTGCGCGAACAGCGCGATGGCGCCGCCGCGCCCGGCGCTCTCGCTCACAGCGCGCGGGCGCGCAGGCCCGGACCGATACCGGCGAACGCGCGCGCCACGATGCCGTCGCCGGCGCCGAGATCGGCGCGCACCAGGATTTCCTCGCCGAGCCTGCGCACAACCTCGGCCTGACGCGATTCGAGGCGTTCGTCGCGCAGAACGTAAATGAACCCTTCTTCGGACAGCGCCCGCGCCGGCAAACGGTACACGTCGCGATAGACCACATCGGGAATATGCACTTCCACGAACGCGCCGGCGCGCAGACCGTGCGTCGCCGCGGCGCCGTCGACGCTCGCCATCAGTTCGATACCGCCAAGGGTCGGGTCGATTTCGGCGCCGACTCGAGTGATGTGCGCGCGGAAACGTCGTTCGGAATCACCGAGCCGCCAGATGACCGTGACTTCACGGCCGATCACCGCCGCGGCCGAGGTCTCGGGCTCGGCCGGCAGCAGCCTGGCGAAATCGGCTTCCGGTAATTCGAAACGCGCTTCGAGTTCGCTTGCCGACAATAAGCGTCCGAGTGATTCGCCGACCGCCACCAGTTTACCGAGCGCCAGTCGTACGTCGGTAACGTAACCGTCAAATGGCGCCACCACGCGGGTGCGGGCAAGTTCGCGTTCGGCATTGGCGAGGGTTGCCTGAGTCTTGTCGTAGGCCGCAGCCTGCTGCGCGGCGCGAGCGCGAATGCGTGCGATCGCCTGGCTGCGCTGGAGCAGGTTCTGCTCGCTGGAGGCCAGGGCGGCTTCGGCGTCATCGCGCGCTTTCTTGCTTTCGCGACCGTCGCGCTGCAGCGCATTGATACGTTCCAGTGCGCGCGAAGCCAGCTCGACCTGGCGTTCCGCGTTCAACCTGAGCCGCGACTCCCACTCCAGTTCGCGTTCGTATTCGTCGAGCAGCGCCGCCTGGCGCGCCAACTCGGCGCGTTGTTCAGCGAGACGGTTTTCGTAATCGGCAGGATCGATCACCGCCAGCTCGGTGCCGGCGGCGAGCCGGTTGCCATCCTGCAATTCAGGGTTGAGCGATACCAGTCGGCCCGCCACCATGGCCCGGATCTCGGCTTCGCGGACGGCACGGATCTCACCATACACCGCGATCTCGGGCTGCACGTCGTCGGCACTGACGTTCAGCACCTGCACCGGCCAGATTTTTTCCTGGGGCGGCTTGGGTTGCGCCTCGGGACGTGACATGACCAACCACGCCGCCAGCAAAGCGCCGAACACGATGACGCCGAGCGGCAGCAGGGCGGGTTTCATTTTACGCAGGGTATTTGCCATCGCAGGGTGAGGATTCGCCGTCGAAGCCGGACGCCATCATTGAACGGCGCCGGCCATGTTGCATGATACGCCGCCAGACCGCTATTGGACTTGCCAAATGCGCAGCAAATACGCAGGGTCGTGCCCGGACCGCGAGCCGGCGGTGGCTTGCACACCGGCCATAGGGCTTCCTGCAGGTAGAACGCGGCGCGCGAGGAAACCTCGTCGGGCGGCGATGGGTGGCGGGCGGGCGCCCTATTCGCTGAGGTTTTTCAGGCCCGGCTTGGCGGCAAAGTGCGCGGCCAGGCGCGAAATATCGTTATCACTGAGCTGCAGGGTCTCGACCTGCATGGTCATGATCGGGTTCTGGCGCCGACCCGACCGATAAGCCTTCAGGGCAGCCTCGAGATAATCCTTATATTGACCAGCCAGGATCGGATAATCCGGCGCCAGTGGTTTGTCGCCATTTTCACCGTGACACGCGGCGCAGGAGGCGAGCTTGTCGTCATAGGTGAAACCGCTGTCGTCGGCCGCTTCTTCGTTGGCTGATACGCCGCCGGCGATCAGGCCGAGGACAAGAATTGCGAGTAGGGAGGTGTGTTTCATGCGATCTTCCAGTGTGACTGCCGGCGGCCTGGCTGCGGGTCGGCCTGCAACTATTTGCCGTAGGAGGCGAGAAACGCCGCGATATCGGCCATGTCCTGATCGCTCAGGTTCTCGGCATTGGCGTGCATGGTGCCGTGCTCGCGGGTGCCGCTTTTGTAAGCCTTGAGGGCGCTTTGAATGTAGCCCTCGCTCTGGCCGCCGAGTTTCGGCACGCGGTAGGTCGGGTACACATTGTAGTAGCCGCCGACGGCGTGACAGCCGAGGCAGGTTTCGGCCTTCTGGCCGCCGGCGACAACGTCGCCTTCCGCGGCTGCCGGCAGGGCGGCAATGGCGAGCCAGCCGGTCAGCGAGACCGAGATCATTCGACGGATCATCAAACTATTCCTCATTGTGCCGGCGACGGTATGCGGTAACCGTAGCGCTGAAACTGCGCCGCGGGCGCGAACCCAGGCGGCTGCCGCGGCGTCACGCGTCGCCGCACGGCCCTTGTGGCCACCCGCGGGCGCGCATCGCGCATACTACTAGACACGTTTGCGCAGTGGAAGTAAGAACCCCAGCGCGTGGCGGTCCGAAACAATCCGCTGCGCCGGTAACTTATGATCCGTCAATGATCATAAGACTGCCACACGCCTGTCCTCGCCGGCTTGGCGCCACGGCGCTGCTGGCCGCGTTACTGTCGGCCTGCGGCGAGCCCGCTTCGGTGGAGCGGTTTTTCCCGCTCGAACCCGGCCAGACCTGGATCTACCGCGTCGAACGCACGACCATGGACGGCACCGCGCAGATGCGCCACGCGATCACCAGTCTGGTCCCGCCGACGTCACCGCCCGGTATCAGTGCGGCGCGCGAGAGCCTCGGCGGCCAGCGTTACCTCTACCGCATCGACGAACGCGGCGTGTGGCGGCTCGATAGTCCGCGCGAGGATGCGGATGCGGCAGCGACGACGCCACAACTGGTGCTGCCGCGCGGACTGGCGCCGACAAGCTCGTGGCAGTCGGAGTCGCGCACCTCGGTACTGGAGAACACCGGACCACCGTGGGAGACTCTGTTCCGCATCGATGTCGCGCTGACCATGAACTACACGATTGAATCGATGGATGGAGAAATCACCACCCCCGCCGGGCGTTTTGGCGACTGCCTGGTCATCCGTGGCCACGGCACCACCAACGCCGACGTCGGCAACTATATCGGGCATACCGAAATCGAAGTCGATAGCCGCGAGTGGTTTGCGCCCGGGATCGGCCTGGTGCGCATGGAGCGCACTGAGACGACTGCGGCCAAGGCGCTCAGCAGCGGCCGTCTGGTCATGGAACTGGACCGCTGGAATGGGCGCTGATCGGGCAACCGTTTGTACCCGCACGCTGCGCGCGTGGTGTGTGGTGGCCGTGCTCGCCGCCCTGAGTGCGCCACTCGGTGCACAAACAGTCTCCGGAGTCGGGGCACGCGACTGCAGCGCGTTCCTGTTCGCGCTGGAGAAGGAGTCCGATCTGGCGCTCGATTCCTATGTCGCCTGGTCGCAGGGCTACATCAGCGCCTTCAACTGGTCCAACGTGCGCAGCCTGGATATGCGCATCGATGCGACAGCTTTGCTGCACTGGCTGGGTCAGTATTGCCGCGCCAACCCGCAACGCAGCGTCTACGCCGCTGTCCAGGAGCTGATCCGAATCAACGCCCGCTGAGGGTCCGCGCAGCGCAGTGGGCCAAGCCGCCGGCGGGAGTTCCGCCGCCATTGCCATCGCGCATGAAAATGATTAGTGTTGCGCCCCTGTTTGAAAACCCGACCCGCCGGACTCGGCAAAAACGCGCGAAATACGCTTGAATTTTCCGCTTTCGCAGCGATAACGAGAGGTGCCAGAAATGGCCAGAACAGCACGAAAAACTGCCAGCAAGAAAAAGGCCGCGAAGCGACCCGCGGCCAAGAAGGCGGCAGCGCGTAAACCTGTGAAGAAGAAGGTCGCAGCGAAGAAGTCGAGCGCGAAGAAGGCGGGCACGAAAAAGACCGCAGCAAAACGAACCGCGGCCAAATCCAAATCGACCAGGAAAAAGACCACCCAGAAAAAGAAGGCCAACATCAAAAAGAAAGTAGCCGGTTCAAACAAGGCAGCGGCGAAAAAGAAAACTGCCGCTAAAAAGAAAACCGCCAAGAAAAAAGTCGCGACGAAAAAAGCCCCGATAAAAAAATCCGCGGCGGCCAAAACGAAAGCAAAAGCCACCACGAAAAAGTCCACCAAGAAGGCCGCCAAAGCAGGCGCTCGTAAAAAAACATCGAGCCGGAACAAGGCCGCGGCCACCGCTACGGCAATCGCCAAGCCAGCCCGTAAGGGCGGCAAGAAAACCGCCCTGAAGGCGGTCGGGGCGCAGGCCGCGAAAACCAAGGCCGCGCCGGCGCCGGTGATGCGCACGCGAATGGTCAATCTCGACGAAGTCGAACTGCCGGAAGGCTACGTGCCGTCGCCCAAAGAAGAATACATGAGCCCGGTGCAGCTGCTTTATTTCCGCAACAAGCTGCAGCAGTGGCGCGATGAACTGATCACCGAATCGCAGGAAACCCTCGATCACCTGCGCTCCGAGATCCGCGACGTCGGCGACGAGGCCGAGCGCGCCAGTCGTGAGAGCGACAATATCCTCGAATTGCGAACCCGCGACCGCTACCGGAAATTGCTGAAAAAAATCGATGACGCGATCAAGCGCGTTGAGGACGGATCGTACGGTTACTGTGAGGAAACCGGCGAAGAAATCGGCCTCGGCCGCCTCGAAGCGCGCCCGATCGCGACTCTCACCGTCGACGCGCAGGAACGTCGCGAAATGTTTCAGCGTCAGTTCCGCGACGATCGCTGAGCGGTAACCCGATCACACAAGCACGCGCCCGCAAGGGCGCGGTCCGGTCACGACTGCGGGAATGCCAGTGCGCTACGATTGCCCGTCGCAGCAGAACCGGAAACATTAGTTTGCGTGCCCTGAGTCCGGATTCGGTATATTAGTGTGGGGTGCCGGCAAGGGGCTTCGCACTGGGCGGAGCGATTTCAGCCGGCGGGCGGATAGCGTGAGCGACACTCATATACTCGTCGTTGAAGATCAGCGGGCGGTGGCCGGCGCGTTGCGCATGCGCCTGCGCGGCCTCGGTTACGACGTGCTGGACATTGCCAAGGACGGTGCCGAAGCGGTGGAAAAAGCCGGCGCCCTGCGGCCGGATCTGATCCTGATGGATATTCGCCTCGGCGACGGTATCGACGGTATCGAGGCGGCCCAGCAGATCCGCGCGCAGTTCGATATTCCGATCGTCTACGTCACCGCCTACGCTGATTACGACCTGCTCGACCGCGCCCGCGCAACGCATCCGGCCGGCTTCATCAACAAACCTTTCACCACCAAGGACCTGCTCACGACCATCAACCTGGCCTTGCACCAGGAACGTGACGACGACGGTGCGGCAGTGACCGCGGAGCAGCTCCCGCGCGAAGCGGTCGTGACCGCCGATCGCGACGGCCAGATCAGCTTTCTCAGCGAGGGCGCGGAACGCATCACGGGCTGGCCACGCGTCAGCGCGATCGGCCGGCCATTGGCCTCCGCGCTGACCTCGCTCTACCCGCTGCTCGAAGCGGCCGCCGACAAGCTGGTTCACGCCGTCATCGTAGACGGCGAAGAACACGTACTGCATCGTCGCGACACCCATCCCGGCAAACCGGGCGACGTGCTCGGCCCGTTGAGCGATTCCGCCGGCAAACGATTTGGCGCGGTACTGCGCTTCGGTGGCGCCGATCCGGCGGTCAATCTTGGCGCCGTACAGCGCGTCGCCGATGCATTCAGTTTTGTGCTGGAGAAGTCACCGCTCGGCCTGGTCCTGCTCGACGACAAGCTCGCCATCACGCATATCAACGCCCAGGCCCGCGACATCGTCACCGCCAATCGCGAAATGCAGCTCAACAGTGGGTTCCTGCAGATCGTGAACGCCGATCGGCATGACGCCCTGCGCCGCACCGTGGAGCGCGTTGCGAACGCCGAAGACGATGCCTCCGCGGCGGAACTGGTGCTGCTCGATGATGGCGAGGAGATCCCGCGCATCTTCGCCATTGCGAGCGCGGTACCGGCCTCGGGCAACGAGGGTGAAACGCCGCTGGTCGCGCTGATGATGTTCGATCTGAAACACCGGCGCCGCCTTTCGGCATCGATTCTGCGCGAGCTGTACGGGCTGACCCGCTCGGAGTCTCGCCTCGTGCAGTGCCTGGTCGGCGGCAGCAGCCTCGAGGACGGCGCCGCCGAACTCGGTATTTCGGTCAATACCGCGCGCACCCATCTCAAACACATCTTCCATAAAACCGGCGCGCGCCGACAATCCGAACTCATCCACCAGGTTGAAACCGGCCCGGCCAGTCTGGCCGTGGATCTGGGCGACCGGACCCCGATAAAGCGCTCGAACAAGGCGCGTTGACGCGCGCCGGGCAGGATACCCCGGGGCGTTCCCAAAGCCGTCTCGGCTGTGCGATGATGTGTCCAGGGTACCAGGACGGTACCTGTCCATGACCAACAAGGAGGTTGACCATGACAATTCCTGTCATTGCCTGTTTGCGCGCCGCGCTCGTCGCGATCGCCATAAACGCCATCACCCTACCCGCCGCCCGCGCCGAACTGCTCGCTGTATTCGAGTTTGACGATGCGCTCGGCAATTTCACCCTCGATCCGCAGTTTGTTCATCCCGGGCTTGGATCGGCGGTGCTCAGCGCCGGCGTCGGCAGCTTCAGCGATTTTGCCGGCAACCCCGGCCGCGCACTGGCGTTGAACAATTTTCACAACGGCAACCGCATCACCCTGCAGCTCGACACCGCCGTGGGGGTGATCGAAATTTCCACGGTGCAGTTCGATTTGCGCGCTTCGGCCAGCGGGCCGACGCTGTGGCAGCTCGACATCAACGGCGCCGCCGTTGCGGGCGGGGCCACCGGCACCAGTTTCATGAGCTTCATGGTGGAGCCCGGACAACTGGCGGCGGCCGGAATGCTGCAGCTCGATATCATCGGCAGCGCCGCGTCGTCGGCGCTCGGCACCCTGCGCCTCGATAACCTGCGCGTCGACGGCCGGCTCGCGGCGGTACCCGTGCCGCCGGCGGTATGGCTTTGTGCGCCGGCACTCGCAGCGCTGATGCGCCGCCGACGAGGCAGCCCTCAGCCGTCCGCGTAGGACCACTCGCGCCACGCGTCGAGGAGCGGGAAATACAGCCCGAGCATGATCGGTCGCGTTTCGAAATCGGTCATGATGCGCGCGTAACGCTGCAACTGCGGGCGGTAACGCAGGACTTCTGAATCGAGGTAGGCATCACGATCGCCGCCGCTGTGGGTACCGGTTTTGAAATCCACGATCCAGCGGCGGCCATCGGCCGCGACGAACGTTCGATCAATGATGATCCGGCCGCTGGCCGCGGCACTAAGCCCGGCCAGGCACAGTTCCGAGCGTGCCTGTTCGTGCTCCGGAGCAAACAACCAGCGCCCACGCGTACTCGATACCGTGGTCGCCAGGGCGGCGGCAACCGTGGCGCAGGCCTGATCGAGTTCGGCCGCGTCGATACCCAGTGCGCGCAGCTGCTGGCGACCGAACGCGACCGCCTGCGCCTGCCACTCGCGGTCGGACTGATCCGGCCCGCGTTGGCCGAGTTCCTGCAGCAGACGATGGATGACCGTGCCAACATGCTTGGCGATCGGTCCTGCCCACTCGAACTCCGGCGGCACATCGAGCGTGTCGGCCATGCCGGGGGCGATCGCGTGCGCTTGAGGCAGGCTGTGCGGACGCGCGCGGCGCAGCCCGAGCGCGGCGGTCGTACTCGCGGTGGTGGTAGTGGCCGCATCGCCCACCGCGATTTTGAACTCCGGTCCGAGCGCCGGCCACAGCAGACTCAGCAGGGCGCCCTTCTCGGCCTGCCATTCGCCGTCGCGATCCTGGCGGCCGTGGGCCAGCAGATGAACCTGCCGGCGCGCGCGGGTCAGCGCCACGTACAGCACGCGCGCGGTTTCTTCGTTCGCCTCGGTGGCATCACGCGCGCGCAGGTACTCATATAGCGGACTTTCTCCGGTCACCGGGATCGGCGCCAGCAGCAGGGTCTCGGCGCCGGCGCTGTCGAAGTCTTTGTCCTGGCGCAACAACAGCAGACGCCGAGAATCGCCGCGTGGACGGCGACCGAGACCGGGGATGATGACGTGATCGAACTCCAGGCCCTTGGCGCGATGCACGGTCATGACCTGCACGGCATCGTCGCTCTCACCGCGCGCGGTCGAAAAACGGTCGAGCAGGCGGGCGGCGATCCGCTCCGCGGTCAAGCCCGCGCCTTCGCGTTCAAGGCTCAGAATGATCTCGAAAAACGCCCGCGCGTCGAGCAGGTCCTGGGCATGCTCGGCAAGTGCCGGCCCGCCGAGCGCGATCCAGGTCTGTTCGAGTACCGCGCTGAACGGATCCACGCGCGCCGCGGCGCGGCTCGCCGCGATGACGCCGCGCACGCGCTCTACGCGCGCGCGTTCATCGTCCTCGAGTGCGGCCAGCCACGCGCTGTCGTCGATCGCCTGCGGCACGGTCGCCGCGCCGACGACCAGATCGGTGAGTGTGGCCAGGCTCAGCCCACACCACGGCGCGCGCAGCAAAGCCAGCCACGCCACCCGGTCGGCATCGTGCAGCAGCGCTCGCGCCAGAACCTGCAGGTCGGCGATCACGCCGAGTTCGCTGAACGGTTTGATTTCACGCGCCGCGACGCGTACGCCAGCTGCGATCAGCTCGGCCGTGATGTGGCCGAGATGGGTGCGGCTGCGAACCAGGATGGCAATACTGGTGGTTGCGTCCGCGGCGCGCAGCGCGGCGACGATCGAAACCACGCGTGCCGCTTCCGCCCCGGCATCGAACTGCGCAAAGGCGTGCAGAGTGCAGGGTTGCGGGAGCGCCGGCTTGACCGCCGTCTGTGGCACGAAATACTCGCTGCCGGCGTCGATCGCGGCGAGCGCCTGCGGGATGGCCGTGTTGATCCAGTCGACGAGTGCGCCCTGGGCGCGAAAGTTACGCTCCAGGGTCAGGGGCTGCAGGCGCACGCTGCCGATGTAGCCTTTATCGAGCACGCGCCGGAACAGGCTGACATCGGCCTGGCGAAAGCGGTAGATCGACTGCATCGGATCGCCGACCAGAAACAGGCTGCGACCGTCGCCTTCCGTCCAGCCGGCGATCAGGCCACAAACCAGGTCATACTGCGTGATCGAGGTGTCCTGGAATTCGTCGATGAGTAAATGCCGGATCTGGTAGTCAAGCGCGAGGGCCAGGTCGGTCGGCTGCTCGGACTCACCGAGTGCGGTCAGCGCGGCCAGCGAAAAGGCGGTGAAATCGCTGCGTCCGCCCTGCTCGCACAGCACCAGCAAATGCGCCGTGGCCGCCTTGAGCAAAGTCAGCAGAGCGCTGATCGCGGCCCAGTCGCCGACCTCGAAAGGCAGCGCCGGCAGATCCCTGACGCGCGCCAGGCGGGTATTCAGTGCCGGCACCGTCGCAAGTACGGCGATGGCGTCCTGGTGGCGCACCTTCATCGCTTTGGCTGCGGCGCCGGCGGCTGGAAAACCGTCGCGCTTGTCGACCCGCTTGCGCCACTCGCCGGCGTTGGTGAGCAACAATCCGGCCAGCGCCTGCCATTGCTCGAGCGCGGCAAACTCGGGGGCCGGAAACTGCGCCAGGTCGCGCAACGGCGAAGCGTCGAGGTGAGCGCCGGCGAACGCGCCAAGCGCAGTCAGTTCGTCGGCCAGCGGCGGAGATATCGCGGCATCGAGGGCGGCGAGTTCGCCACCGACCGTACGTCGATAGGACTGTTCGAGGAACTCCTGATCGGAGCTGGCGCGCATCAGCGGCAGCCACTGGTCGCGGCGCGCGAGCATGTCGGCGAGCAGTGTTTCGAGCTTGCTCCAGTCGTTGTCGAGGTGTTGCAGAACGCGCGCGATCGCGCGTCCGTGGCTGCCGCCCGACGCGATTTCGGCAAGGGCCCCGCGCGCCGCTTCGCGATGCAGCGCGCGCGCGTCCTCGACGATCTCAGGCCGGCCCGCCAGACCGGCGGTAACCGGCATCTGGCGCACCAGGCTCTGACACAGCGCGTCGATGGTCTTAATGCGTAAGCGCGCCGGCTGCTCGGTCAAGCGCCAGTGCTGTTCGGCATCGCGACGCGCGGCGCTGACCGCGAGTTCCCAGGTCTGGCGCGCGAAATCATCGTCCGGCGCCGGCCCGGATGCGAGTTCGAGCGCCTCGACGATGCGCGTGCGCATCTCTTCGGCCGCCTTGCGCGTGAACGTGATCGCAACCACCTGTTCGGGTTCATCGACGGTCGTCAGCAGGCGCAGCAGGCGTTGCGTGAGGAGCGTGGTTTTGCCGGAACCGGCCGGCGCCTGCACGGCGAAGGACGCGCCCGGATCGAGGGCCTGCTGGCGCGCGCGGCGATCGTCAGTCATGTTCGGAAACCACTGCACTGAACGCGTCGTCAGGATCATCGTCGCTTGCCTCGCCATCGAGGTCGAGCTCCAGGCGACGGCAGAACAACTGTTGCTCGCAGTATCGACACGTATGCAGACCGCGCTTCGGCGCCACCGCGGCGCGACCGTTACGGATATCCTCGGCAAGCGCATCGAGATCCGCGCGCCAGGCGACGCGTGCCTGTGTCCAGGCGTCATCGGCATGGTCGTTGCGGGCCGGCACCTGCAGCCACTGCGGGCGTTTGCGCTCGACGCGCGCGAAGGCGATACCGGCAATGTCGGCGTACGCCGCGGTCAGCGCGTAGAGCGGCAGTTGTGGCTCGACCATGCGCGGCGTATCCCAGTCCTTGAGCGAGCAGCGACCGGTTTTGTAGTCAACGACGACCGCGCGCCCGTCGGGCAGGCGGTCGACGCGGTCGATGCGGGTAGCGAAATTCAAGCCGCCGAATTCAACCTCTGCGGGCTGTTCGGCAGCGATGACGCTGAACGCCTCGCGTTCGAGTTCGAACTCGAGCCAGCGCTCGATCAGCGCCAGCAAGCGCTCACGCTCGACCAGGAAAATCTCGCGTTCAACCGGGGTGGCGAACGACAACGGGGTCAGCGCCTGCTGAATAGCTTTACGCACCAATTCGCCGCGCGCCGACTCATCGAGCGCGGCCAGCGCGGCGCGTTCGCCAAGCTGCTGCCAGATGATCGCCAGCACGCGGTGCACGATGATGCCCTTGTGGCGTGCGCTCATGCCCGGCAGCGGTTCATCGACCGCCCGCGCAGCGAGGCGGTGGCGTGCATAGCCGCGAAACGCGCAGGCACTTTGTGCCGCGAAAACACCGACCCCGCCGCGCAACGCCTCGCTGTCCGCGAGCGCGGCACCCTGCGTGTCGGTCCAGGGTTCGAGTATCGCGCGCGCCTGACGCCAGCCGAAGGGTGCGCCCGGCGGCGTCTCCGCGAGCGCTGCCTGAGCCAGTGCCGGTAACAGCGGCGACGGCGTATAACGCAACTCACCGTCACCGCGGGCGTAACTGGCATGGCCTTCGCTGAGGGTGCTGCCGAGCGCGCCGAGCAGGGTTCTGGCACGCAGCAGATCACGTTCGGGTAAGGCGCCGGGCAAGGCCGCGCGGCGTTGGTCGGCAAGCGGCAGCAACGCTGACAGTCGCGCGCGGGCCGGCCAGCTATCGGCTTCGCAGCCGGCCAGCCAGAGATGGGTCGGATCGAGCAGCAACGCTTCGTCCGGGCGTACCACGAATACGCAGTTTGCCGCCACGGCCGGTTTGATATTGGCTTCGCCGATGAAGCGGCGCAGGCGCGCGAGCGCTTCACCCCGCGAGACTGGCGCCAACACCGCGTCGAGCGCCGCGAGGCGGTCGCAGGCTTCGCTCCAGGCCTTGAGCGAGGCCATGCGCGGCGCCTCGATATCACCCTCACCCGGCCAGCCGCCGATGCTGAGACAGCTTTCGAAGTGCTGCACCCAGGTCGCCAGGCGCGCGCGCCGAGGCAGGTCGCCATGGGCGGCGTCGAGCGCGCTCAATATTCCCGCCAGGCGCGCACAGCCGTCTTGTTCGGCAATCTGATTGAGGACGAACTTCAACGGCATGTCGTAGCGATCGAGCGCGCGCAGTTCAGCGTCAAACGCCGCCCGTTGGGGCCGTTCGGCCAGCGCGCCGGCGAGCAGCGGATGGCGGATCAGTTCGCTCAGGGTGTCCCAGCGCGTGTTCGGTTGGAGTTCGAGCAACAACATCGCGAAGCGCAGCGTCGGCATGGTTGCGGCGCTCGAAGGCACACTCAAAAACCAGTCTTCGTGACGCTCACCAGCGCCATCGTGCCAGCCAAAAACGTCGCGGCAACAGCGCCTGACCAGGGCTTCGTCCTGGCGCAGGGATTCCAGCGCAACCACTACGCGCGCGCCGGGGTCGCGCTGCAGCACATCGCCCGCCCATGCCAGCGCGGCATACAGTTCCTCGTCGCGATCACGGTAGGCGTGACCGGTGTAAGCAAGCGCAGCGCTGTCATTGCCGGCGTCGGACTCGCCGATCGGAAGCCAGCGCCGCAATAACGGCGGCGGATCGATAAAGCCATGCGCCAGGACCTGTTGCGCCGCTAGTCCGCGCCGCACCTGGCTGCTCAACAGGCGCACGCGTTCGGTAACGGCCAGATCCGCGCTGCGCGCGCGATACGCCGCGGCCCAGCGCCGGAACGCGGCGACGTCGGTGGAAACCGGCGCCGCCTCGAGCGCAACCGGCAGCGCCCACAGGTGCTGCAGCTGCCACGCCTCCATGGCCAGCGGCGCGGCCTGTTCGAGGCCGCGCATGTCGAGCTGGCGGTCGTCAGCGATAACCTGCTCCCACAGCGCGCGTTCCTGATCCGGCGAAAGCACGAACTCGAGTGTCCGCTCGCCCGCGCCGCGCAAGGCTTCGAGTTCGAAATTGCGCACCACGAGCTTGCCCCAGCTCAACACTTCGGGGGGCGTCCAGCTTTTCAGTGCGCGGCCGCGGGCGTGTTGATCAAGCATTGCGTTCAGAAGCCGGACCGCACTGCCGTCGGGTACAACCACCGGACCGTCGTGTTCAAGCATGTGATGGCAACTGGCGGTCACGGCATGCATCGGTCGACACGCTCCTTTTCTGGCGCGCTTGGCAAAACTATTGCGGGCACCAACGGCGGCGTCGCTGCTATACTTTTCCCTGGTTCAGCCGGGTTCAACAAGCGATTCCGCATGCGCACGATCGTCATGACGCTGATGCTGTTCACGATTCTAACCGCAGTCGCCGAGACGCGGATGTATCAATGGACCAGTCCGGACAGCGGTAACGTGCAGTTGTCCGGGACGCCGCCAGCCTGGTATCGCAGTCTGAATCCCGGTCCGCGGGTGCTGGTTTTCGAGCACGGTGACCTGATCGACGATACCGCTGTCGAGGTTGCCGACGCCGAGCGCACCGCACTGCGCGAGCGCGCGTTCGGCGACGACCTCGCGCGCGCCGCCGAACCCCGCGCGGAAGACGACGCCGCTTCCCTCAAATCGGCGCTCGCGAAAGCGCGTGACAACGGCGTCGATATCAAGGCCGCCGCGAGCGAAGTCGAAGAGGAGCTGGCCGCGGCCGAGCAACCCGCCGCGAGCGATGAGATCGCCGACAAGGTCAGCGCGCTGAAAGCCTTGATCGAACTGTGGGACCAGCAGCAGATCGACCAGGCGCGCGCGCTGATCGAACAGCTACCCGACGACGACGCCGATCCCGCTCGCTACTAGCAACTCAGCGAAACAGACTGGCTAACGCGCCCCAGAAGCCTGCTTCGGGTTTGCTGGCCAATTCGGCGAGCGCGGCCAGCGCCTGGTTGTCCGGATCGATCTGGCGCCCGATCCGGATATAGTTCATGGCATCGGGAAAGCGGTCCGCGGCAATTTCACGTTCGGCGAGCAGCGCGTACTGGGCGGCGATTTTGCGCAAACCCTGACGCGCCTCTGCGTTTTCGGCATCGAGCTGCAGCAGGCGGGAAAAATAATAGTAGGCGTTATCGCGCGGTGGCGCCGTGAGTCGGTATTGATCGAGGCTGTGATGACCGAGCCACACCAGCGCAGCGCGGATCTGCTCGCTTTCGTCGTGACCGCCGACGTCGTCGACCGCCGCCGAACGCGGTAACTCGACCGCGACCCGGTCGAGTTCGGTCGCGACTTCGACCCGCGCGGGCTCAGGTTCGCGCATGCCGTGTTCGATGAGCAGCAGCGCGACCCAGCCCAGTACGCACACGATCAGCATGGCAAATAGCCCGAGCTGCGCGGGCGACGGGCGGCGGTGCTCGAGGGTCACGCGGGTGACGGTGGGATCCGGCACGGCCGCTACCGCGTGCTCGGTGGTGATATCGATGTCCGGGCGCGCGGTCATGTCGGCTTTGGACTTGATGTTGCCGGACTTACGCATGGCGGCGATGAAGTGCAACAGGGCGCCGGCATCGCGAAACCGTTCCCTGCGCTTTTTCGCCATCATCAGGTCGAGCAGTTCCTGGTAGTGCTCGAGTCCGGCCGGCAGGGTCGGCACCGGCGATTTCTTGTGCATCACGATGACGTCGATAACCGAATCGGCGCTGTAGGCGCGCTCGCCGGTCAGCATCTCGTAGAGGATCACGCCGAGTGCGTAAATATCCGCGCGGCCGTCGATCGGCCCGGATTCGGACTGCTCGGGGGCCATGTAGTTAGGGCTGCCGAGGAACATCCCGGTTGAGGTCAGATCGGAATCGCCGCTCAGACGCTTGGCGATGCCGAAATCGCTCAATAGCGGCGTGCCGTCGCTGCGGAACAGGATGTTGCCCGGTTTGACGTCGCGATGCACGATGCCATTCTCGTGTGCAGCGGCCAGTCCGCTGGCGATCTTTTCGATCACGTCGATGGCTTCGACCGGCGCGAACAGCTTGTGCTGCATGCGCTCTTTCAGGTCGCCGCCTTCGACGTACTCCATCGAAATATAGACGTTCGCATCGCTCTGACCGATGTCGTAGATGGTGATGATGTGCGGATGATTGAGCGACGCGATGATGCGCCCTTCGTTCAGAAATCGCTCAACCGTTTCCGGCGTATCGCGGACTTTGCTGTCGAGGACCTTGAGCACGACCTGGCGGCCGAGGGATTGCTGTCGGGCGAGATAGGCGGTCGCCATCCCGCCCTGGCCAATCTGGCGCTTGATCTCGTAACCCGGGATCTCCATCGGCCGATTATAGCCTCGGCACTGTCGGAAAATTCACCGAGTGAACGGTATTTGCGCACGGATTGATGCTTTTGCCGAACGCCCAAGGTAGAGTAGCGACGCACCCAGCCGCAACCGAAAACAAACCATGCCCAAAGCAAACAATGCCGACGCCAAGACGCGTCCTCAATCACGCAAACTGATCGATAACATGCTCGCCGAACGCCAGCAGATGCTGGTCCTGTTGTGGGAGTTGTCGAAGCTTGACAGTCCGA